>JABRVZ010000169.1:0-20319 GCA_039961775.1 Chloroflexota bacterium | reverse complement strand
TCTGCTTTGCGGCGTGATAGCGTATTGTCGTCAGCCCAAGAAACCTTCTCTCGGCTTGGGCACCCTGCCCGCTTTGGTTGCCTAACCCGAACTCACGTTTCAGGAGATATACATGCAACTTGACATCATCGGTGTCCCCATTGACCTCGGCGCAGACCGCCGCGGCGTGGATATGGGTCCCAGCGCCATCCGCTATGCTCACCTCCACCAAAAACTCGAAGACCTCGGTTACGCCATCGAAGACAAAGGCAACGTCGAAGTGCCCATCCAGGAGATGTGCCGCATCACCGACCCCAAACTCAAGTATATTGATTGCATTATTCCCATGGGGCGGCGCGTGGCGGGCGCAGTGGCAACCTCCATTCAGGCGGGGCATTTCCCGCTGGTGCTGGGCGGCGACCACAGCCTCTCGGTTGGCTCCATTCGAGGCGCGGCGAAACACCGCAAACTGGGTGTGATTTGGATTGACGCCCACGCCGACTTCAACACCCACGAAACCACCCCTTCCGGCAACATTCACGGGATGCCTCTTGCGGCTCTCTGCGGATTGGGCGACCCGCGCCTCGTCTCACTTTGGGACGAAACGCCTCCGGTCATTGACCCGGGCCGGGTCGCCATTCTCGGAGCGCGCGACCTCGACCCCGGTGAAAAGCGCAACCTGCGCGAAGCCGGCGTGATGGTGCAAAGCATGGAGCAGATTGACCGCATTGGCATGGTCGCCGCGCTGGAAAAAGCCATCCACCGCGTCAGCCGCGACGTGGACGGCATCTACCTCTCCTTCGACATGGACGCCCTCGACCCGCGCCACGCGCCCGGCGTGGGGACGCCGGTCCCCGGCGGGTTAACGTTCCGCGAGGCGCACCTTGCCTGCGAGGTCATCGCCGAGACCGGCAAACTCATCGGCATGGACATGGTGGAGGTCAACCCCATCCTCGATGTCCAAAATCAGACCGCCATTGACGCAGTGCGCTTCATCGCCTCGGCGCTGGGGGCGCGGGTGTGGAGCGGGTGACATGCGTCAGCGGTGAGGCGGCTGATTGGACAGTGGCAGGTTCGTGTTAAGGTCGAAGCGGTCTTGTTTCACATCTCGAATACGGCTACAATAGCATCATGACAACCTCGTATGGTCCCATCCTGATTGTGGAAGATGTCCCGAACGTTTTGGAACTGCTGGAGGTGACACTGCGGTTCAAGGGATATTCGGTGATTACAGCGCATAATGGGGAAGAGGCGCTGGAAGTGGTGGCAAAGACGCGCCCGGTATTGATCGTCACTGACATTTTGATGCCCAAGATGGATGGGTATGCCTTTGTTCAGAAACTGCGCATCAACCCTGAGACGCGCTCCATTCCGGTGGTATTTTTGTCGGCGACCTATGTCACGCCGGAGGATAAACAGTTTGCCCTGAGCCTGGGGGCGGCGCGCTTCATGGAAAAACCGATTGACACCGAGGACTTTTTGCTCACGGTGGCAGAGTTGGTGACCCAACAGCCGTTCACCCAGCCTCAGCCGCTCGACATGGAAAAGTTCTACAACGGTTACCGCACGCGGCTGGAGGAGAAACTGCGCCACAAAAATTCGCAGATTGCGCGCGCCGAACGCCTGCTCCCCACCCTTCCGCCAGACCAGAAACCCGCCTTCGAGGCTCTGCTTCAGCAATCCATGCGCGACCGAGACGAGATCCAGGCGGAACTGTACGATATTTACAATACCATTGAAGCGTTGAAAAAGTAACCCGCTTTTCCTCTCCTTGGGGAGGAATGCGTATCTGTCAGGAGCGTCCCGAAGGTTTTGCGTCTGTCCAGCCTTCGGGACGACGTTTGAGGTGATTTTCATGCAACCTACACTGGAATATCTTGAGTCTCTTGCCCGCCGGGCAGGCGAAATCCTGCGCGAGGGGTACAACAAGGAACACAAGGTGGATTACAAGGGCGTGATTGACCTGGTCACTGAAGTGGATCATCAATCTGAAGCGTTTTTGCTGGGGGAGGTGCGCCGCGATTTCCCATCCCACCATATCTTTTCGGAGGAGAGCGGTGTCATTCAGGGGAACAATGACCACATCTGGTATATTGATCCGCTCGACGGGACGGTGAACTATGCCCATCAGGTTCCCATCTTCAGCGTTTCGATTGCCTACGCTTCCAACGGGACCGTGAGCCTGGGCGCCGTCTATGACCCGATGCGCGGCGAGATGTTTCTGGCGGAACGCGGCAAAGGCGCGCGGCTCAACGGACGCCCTCTCAAGGTGTCGGCTGTGAATGAATTGCAAAAAAGCCTGCTGGTGACCGGCTTCCCCTACGATGCCTGGAACACCGAGCAGGACAACTTTGCCAACTTTGTGAAATTTGCAAAGATGACGCAGGGCGTGCGCCGGCTCGGCTCCGCCGCTCTGGACTTGTGCTATGTGGCGGCGGGACGCTTCGATGGGTTCTGGGAACTGGCGCTCAAGCCCTGGGATGTTGCCGCAGGCGGTTTGATCTGCGAAGAAGCGGGGGGAAAGGTTACCAACGTTCGGGGCGAGGCGGATTACGTCTCGCCGCCTCAATCCGTGGTCGCCGCCGCACCGGGTATCCATGCAAAGATGCTGGACGTGCTGCGTTCTTAGCGTTTCGGCTGTTCGATAGTATCGAAATAAACCAATCTCACGAAGAACGCGAATTGCCGCAAAAAAGCATTTCTTGTTTCTTCGTGAACTGTACGGATGAGCGTCTGTTTTCCAAGCGTTGCCTGCAGGCTGCGCTTGGGATTTGTCACCCGTCAAATTACAAACACCGGATGAAAAAGTCCTGTAACTCGGTAAAATAGGAACAGGTTCATCTGAGTCATGCCCCCGCCCATTCCCATCAGCAAGACCAAGATTATCGTTCCCAGCCGCCGCCCGGAACTGCTCTCACGTCCGCGCCTGCTGGAGAATCTCAAGTCTCTGCTCGACAATAAACTCATCCTGCTTTCGGCGCCTGCCGGCTACGGCAAAACCTCCCTGCTGGTGGACCTGGCTCATCATGTCGAGATGCCGGTTTGCTGGCTCTCCCTCGACCCTCTCGACCGCGACCCGCAAAGATTTTTCGCCTATCTGATTGCTTGCATTGCTGAACGCTTTCCCAAAGTGGGTGAGGTTTCCCGCAGCCGCCTGAGACGCTCCAATTCCATCGAGCAGGATATGGAAGCGATTCTGGTTCTGCTCACCAACGAAATCTACGACAACGTCGAAGAAGACTTCCTCCTGATTTTGGACGATTACCACCTGCTCGACGATGTGCCGGTTATCTCATCGCTGGTCAATCGTTTTCTCAACCTGGTCGTCGAAAACTGTCACGTCATTCTCTCCTCGCGTACCCTGCCATCCCTGCCCGATGTCACCCTCATGGTTGCGCGTGAACAGGTGGCGGGGTTGAGTCATATTGACCTGGCGTTTCAGCCTGTTGAACTCCAGGCGCTCTATGCCCAAAACTACCGCCAGCGTCTTTCCGACGAAGCCGCGCGGGAATTTGTGGCGCAAACCGGCGGCTGGATCACCGGCATGGTGCTTTCCAACCTGCCTGGCATGCCGCGCGTTTCAGGGGTGGATACCTTCTCCTACCTTGGGCAGCAAGTTCTGGATCGTCAGCCGGCTCACATCCGCGAATTTCTTCTGCGCACCTCTCTGCCGGAGGAATTCAACGCTCAGTTTTGCGCGATGGTATTGGGATCGCTCTACCCTGACCCTCCCAACTGGTACGACCTCATGAGCCTCATCCTCGAAAAGAACTTGTTCGTCCTCCCCCTCGATTCGGACGGGCGCTGGCTCCGCTACCATCCATTGTTCCGCGAGTTCCTGCAAAAGCGACTGCGCGAAGAGCGCCCGCACGAAGTGCGCCCCATCCTTGAAGAAATGGTCAAAGCCTACGAAAAACTGGGCGAATGGGAAAAAGCCTACCATACCTGCCGCGAATTGAACGACCTCGATGCGTTGGCAACAGTCATCGAACATGCCGGCACGCCGATGCTGCAAAACGCGCTGGTCACTTTGGAAGGCTGGCTCAACAGTCTGCCGCCTGCCATGCTCCAAACCCGACCTGGACTGATCTCCCTGCAGGGACCCCTCCTTGCCGTCAAGGGCAATCTGCAGGAATCGAAGGAACTGCTCAACAGGGCGGTTTCCCTCTTTCGCCAGACCAACTCGGTGGAAGGACTTACTGTTGCTCTCATCCGCCGCGCCAACACGCTTCGTTTGCTGGGGAATTATTCGTCGGCGTTGGAGGATATTGAGAATGCTTTGCACCTCTCCAGCGCCGATACTGCCTTACAGTTCTATCATGCAGAAGCATTGCGTTTGAAGGGATTATGCCTGTTTTGGTTGGGAAGTCCCCGTCAGGCAATTGAAGCGTTGGAGCATTCTTTGTCGCTTTATTCTGCAATGAAGGAAGTCGCCCGCATTCCCATTGTGCTGATGGAAACCGGTATGGTGTACTATACATTGGGAGATATCAATGCAGCGCGAACTTCTTATCAAAAAGCTATTCAGATCAAACAAGCGGAAGGCGATATTTTTTACCAGGCGGATATTCTCAATAACCTGGCTGTGCTGTATCATCAAATGGGAGAATATGAGCTTGCGGCGGAAACCTTCGAAATGGGGCTGACCTGCGCCCGCAAAAGCCGCAACCTCCGTACCGAAGCGCTCCTCCTCGCCGGTTTGGGCGATCTATATAGCGAGGTGGAAATCTTCGACGCCGCCTCCCAGGCGTACGTCCAGGCAGAAGCGGTGGTAGGCAATCTGCCGGGGCAGCAATACATTTCCAATTATCTGGTTATTGCCCGTTGCAATCTGCTGCTGGCTCAGGGAAAGTTGGAAGAGGCAGGGGAACTCATTCAGGAATTCCAGGAACGGATTCAGGAAAGCCAGTCGGCATATGAACATAAGTTGCTGGCGCTGGCTCTGGGGAAATACCATCTTTTCAAAGGGGAGGCGAAGGATGCGATTTTATCTCTCGAAGAAGCCAAACGCCTGTTCATTCAAGATAGACAAGGCTTGGAAGCGGAAGCAAGCATGGTTTGGCTGGCGGCGGCTTGTGAAGCGGCGGGCGAAAAAGAAAAGGCGCGAAGCGAGATGCGCGAGGTGCTTTCTGCGAATGTGTCTCCGCGTCACACCCTCCTGGTGGTTGTGCGGCAGGCGCTCTCCTGGCTGGAAAATTTGCAGACTGACCCCATCTTTGGCCGCCGCCTCAGCAGCCTGGTTGAAAAGGCTCAACGCCTGAATTCGAAACTGCCAGCCATCCGCCGAACCTTGCGGCGGCACACCAATTCTATTCAGGTGCCTTCCGCCACGCTCATGATTCGCGCCTTTGGCATTCCGGAAGTAAGCGTCAGCAGCCGCGCCGTAACCATGTCGCAATGGCGCACGCAATCAGTGCGCGACCTTTTCTTTTATTTCCTCTACCGGCAGGAAGCGGTCACAAAAGAACAGATTGGCTTGGCGCTCTGGCCCGAGGTCGAAGATGTTCAGGCGTTGAAAAAACGCTTCAAGAACGAAATCTACCGCCTGCGGCGTGCCGTGGGGCGTGACGTCATCGTATTTGAAGACGAGTATTACCGCTTCAACCGTGAATTGGATTACGAGTACGATGTGGAGGCATTTGACTCTCACCTCCAGCGGGCGCATAAAGCCACAGAACCATCGGCGCGCATCGAATATTTGCAAAAAGCGGTGGATCTGGTGCGTGGTCCATACCTTGCGGATGTAACCGGCGAATGGGCGGTAACTGAGCGAGAACGATTGAATCAGGCGTATGCCGCTGCGCTTGAGGAGTTGGCATATCTTTACCTGGATACCAACCAACTGAAGCAGTGTCTCTCTATTTGTCAGTTGGCGCTCAAACATAACCGCTTTCACGAAGTGATCTATCAAATCGAAATGCGCGCGCTCGCGGCGTTAGGCGACCGTCCTGCGCTCGTGCGCCGCTATCAGGCTTGCAGGGAGGCGATGCAGGAATTAGGGGTCCCTGTTTCGGACGAAACTGAAAGAATTTACCGGCAGTTGACTTTTTGAACCTTTCGTCCAGGCTTTTTTAATCCAGTATATATGGGGCATATTGTCTGATTCTTGGTAAAAATCGCCATATTTAGCGGTCGGTCGCTTCGTCATCTTTGGTGGGATAATTTTTTTGCATCCTGTTTTGCATCCTGGGGGGATGTATCATGCTGTCAACTTCAAACCAAAAGAAAGAGGTGTTTCATGAACAACAAACTCGCCCAACTCGTGTGCTTTGTCAGCAAGATTGACCGCCGCTACATTCAGTTTGCCCATCTTGCCCTCGCGCTTTTCGTTGCCATTGTCATCCAGGGTCCCATTGACGGCAGTATTGGTCCGGTTCGCTAATTTCGTTCAAGCTCAGTAGAGAGACACGAATGGCACTTCTCACACTGGAAGCCCGGGCAACCACTTCTCACACCCATCAGCAACGTACCATGGACAGTTCCGGCTTGCATCGCGTTTTCACTGCCGCAATTGTCAACAGCCAGTTTCGCGAGAAACTCCTTCGCGAGCCGGAAATGGCTCTGGCAGGCGGCTACCTGGGGCAGACCTTCGTCCTGACCGACCAGGAACGGACCATCATCAGCAATGTCCGTGCCAGTAACCTGACCGACTTTGCCCAGAAGGTCAACCAGGCGCTCAAAGCCTTATAAACCTGATAGTTCATCGGCGCCGGCTTGCGGTGCTGATGTCAGACCAGGTGACGCGGCGGAATGGGGACGCAGTGACAAGGGAATCACTGCGCCCCGCGTCCGCTGGTCTTGATGGTTCTTTGGCATCGGATGATGCGAACTGCTGAAATCGTAACGATGGGCACTTCCATCCATTCAGAAAGCGCGTTTTACGATTTGCGGCAAGAAACCCGTCCGATTCCAAAGGACTTTCCTGATTTTTATGGAGTGACCCACTTGGATCTGTCGTTAGGCATCGAACAAAGGCTCGGAGATTCCCTGCAAGCGTTAACCGACTTGCTTTTTGTGGTGGATGAAAAGGGAACCATCCTCGACTGCCGCTTTGGCGACTCAGCCGCTTACTCCGATGCCTGTGAACAAGTCCGCAGCAAGGGGTTGGAAGACATTTTATCCATTGAAGCCAGGGACAAACTCAAGCAATATCTCTCTGAACAGCGACAGGCGATCAAACCGGCTTCCTTTGAGTTCCCGCTCATTCTGGGAGGGCGAGAACTGTGGTTCGATGCCAGACTGGTGGGTGTCTCGAACACCCAATTGATTTTGTCTGCCCGTGACATCACCAAATACAAACACACCGAACACCGCCTCAAACGCCAGTTACAGCGCATCAACGCTTTACGATCCATAGACTTCGCCATCGCGTCGGGGCTGGAACTGAACCTGCTCCTCTCCATTTTGCTCGACCGTGTCATCGAAACCCTGCACATAGATGCCGCCGATGTCCTCCTGCTCGACCCGAAACTAAACGAACTGACTTACGCCGCCGGCAAAGGATTTCGCACCAACATCCTCCAGCATACCCGCCTGCGCCCCGGACAAGGTCATGCCGGCAAAGTTGCGCTGGAGCGCAGAATTGTAACCATCTTCGATCTCACAAAGAGCAACAGCGACTTTGAGCGCCTGCCATTGTTCCCCAGTGAAAAATTTGTCGTTTATATCGGTGTACCGCTGATTGCCAAAGGACGGCTGTTGGGCGTCCTGGAAATCTTCCACCGCTCACCGCTCCAAGCCGATGAAGACTGGTCCGACTTCCTGAACATCATCGCCGGGCAAGCCGCCATCGCAATAGACAGCGCGATGATGTTCAAGGAATTGCAGAAAACTAATTTCGAACTGGGGCTGGCATATAACGCAACCATTGACGCCTGGTCGCGCGCCCTGGATTTACGCGACAGAGAACCCGAAGGACACACTCAACGCGTGACCGATATGACCACCCGTTTTGCTACCGCCCTGGGTGTAAAGGATTCGGAACTTCTTCATATTCGCCGCGGCGCCACCCTTCATGATATTGGCAAAGTGGCGATACCCGATGAAATTCTCTTCAAACCGGGTCCGCTCGATCAGAATGAATGGCAAATCATGCGGAAGCACCCAACGTATGCCGTAGACCTGCTCACCCCCATCACTTACCTCGAAAAAGCCACTGAAATTCCCCACTGGCATCATGAGAAATGGGATGGCAGCGGCTATCCCGACCGTCTTGGCGGCGAAGAGATTCCCCTCTCGGCGCGGCTCTTTGCCCTGGTGGATGTGTACGATGCCCTCACGTCCGACCGTCCATACCGCAGGGCATGGTCGAAGCAGGACGCCATCCACTACATCGAAAATCAAGCCGGCAAACATTTTGACCCGCATCTCGTACCGGAATTTTTGAACCTTGTTGGAGCCAGAGGCTTTTGAGCGCCACTTGACCGTCAAATTTAATTAAGATAGAATACTGCCCTGCCTGCCCTCGTAGCTCAGTGGATTAGAGCGCTTGCTTGCGGAGCAATAGGTCGCGTGTTCGAGTCGCGCCGAGGGCGCTGTACCAATCAGGAGCGGAGATCCCGCTCCTTTTTATTCGACAAACTTATGGGAAAACCGCAGATACTCTTAACTAACGATGACGGCATCCGTTCCCCGGGCTTGTGGGCAGCCGCCGCCTCTCTCTCGGACCTGGGGTTTGTCACCGTCGCCGCGCCTCGTGACCAATCTTCGGGCATGGGACGCAGCCTGCCCAACACGTCAGATGGGATTATTCGGGAGGAACAGGTGCAGGTCAACGGTCAGGAGTGGAGCGTGTTTGCTGTGGGGGGCAGCCCTGCGCAGGCGGTTCTGCATGGGGTGTTGGAAGTCCTGAAGTTCAAGCCCGATCTGGTGGTTTCGGGAATCAATTATGGGGAAAATGTCGCTTCGGGAATTACGATTTCGGGGACAGTGGGCGCGGCAATGGAAGCCGCCTCCTTGGGGATTCCATCTCTGGCAATTTCCCTGGAAACCGACTCGAAGTATCACCTTTCCTATTCCGAAGATGTCAATTTTTCGGTCGCTGCGGGCTTTGCCCAATATTTTGCGCGTCTGCTTTTGGAAAAGAAATTTCCCGCCGATGTGGATTTGTTGAAAGTGGATGTTCCCTGGGGCGCGTCGCCGGATACACCCTGGCAGTTGACCCGCGTTTCCCGACAGAGATATTACGAGCCGATAGCGCCGCAGAGACGTTCGTGGAGTGAGCCTGCCTTGGTTGGATACCGTCAGGCTGGCAGATTGGAAGATGAGCCGCAGGATACCGATGTGTATGTCCTGCGCAAAAAACGCTGGGTATCCGTTTCGCCGTTGAGTTTGGACCTCACCTCCCGCGTGGATTTTGGCGAACTCGACAAATTGATGCGCGATGGGTGAAAATAAAGACGCCGCAAGACTGCGGCGTCTTTTGCTTCAGAACAGAGATTAGTTGAAGTGGGGGCTGAAGCGGGCGATCAGTTTTTCTTTGGGCATGAAGCCGGTCACTCTCTCTTTGACCTCGCCGTCCTTGATGAACAGCAGAGTGGGAATGCCCATCACGCCATATTTCATGACCAGGTTGGGGTTTTCATCCGCGTCAATTTTGACCACCTTGACCTTGCCCTCCCATTCACCCGCCAATTCTTTGACGACCGGATCCAGCATTTTGCAGGGTTGGCACCAGACTGCGCTAAAGTCCACGAGGACGGGCTTGTCGGTGTTCAGCACTTCCTTTTGAAATGTTCCTTCGTTTACATTTACGATTTCAGCCATAGAACCTCCGCTGACACGGACGCGGTGTTGGGCGCGCTTCTTACGTTGACGATGAGTATTTCCCGTGATAGAATGCAGTCCGCTTTCACAAGGGCGCGTAGCTCAACGGCAGAGCAGTGGCCTTTTAAGCCATTGGTTCAGAGTTCGAATCTCTGCGCGCTCATAATGAGGGACCACCCTGTATTGATTGATCAACGCGCCTTGGTCCCTTGGCGCGTTGTGTTTTCTGGAACTACTGATGGCAGCCCTTCCTCACCTTCTTCCCCTTCCTGAAGCCGCCCGCAAGTACGGGGTGAGTCAGGCGCGGCTGAAATCATTGATTGACAATGGTAAAATCAATGCAGCCATGATAGGAGAAGAGATTGTCGTGAACGAAGACGAAGTCCGCAGCCAGGCAGTGACGCGCAAGGAAGACCTGCCGGAATACAAGAAGCACGCCCATTTGAAGGGGACGCCCATTTGGATTAGTGAGGCTGCACGGAAATACGACATTCCCCACCCTACAATATCGAGATGGGTGAGAGCCGGGATTATTGGACAATTAGGAATGGATGGTAACAAAAACCTAATTGATGAAGCGGATATTGCATACTGTGCAGAAATTTATCATAGTCGCAAAACTAAACAAGGGCGCAGACTTTTCGATGATGATGGGTTACCCTATACACCTAAAACAGGACCTTTAGCACCACAGCACTTACAAAACTGAAAACGGCTTTTAGCCGTTTTTTTGTGTTAATATCCGTACATTTTATTGACAAAAATGTACGGACGTGCTATACTGCCCTCACCTCGGGATAGCGGCGCGGCGCCACATTACGAGTACGGGTTCGACTCCCACCTATCCCTCATACCCCGTTATTGACGAGCGGCCACGAGCAGACGAGGCGGTAAGACAGGCTCCCCCCAGTGGCGCAAGGGAGACCCAAAACACACCCGCGCAGTGAACATTGCATTCGCTGCTGAAGAAGAGGCTTCAGCGGGTGTGTTTAATGTTGCCAGTTGCCGGACAGCGCGGCCACGGCGCAAGAATGAGGACCCTCCCCGCGTGGCGCAAGGAGGGAGAAAGGAGCAGCGCGATGAGCGCGAAACAAAAACGCTCCCGCGGCAACGGGAGCAAGGGGAACAGTGGACGCGAACGTCCTGAACGCTTGCATGATTATACCGCAGAAATCAAGGACATTTTGAAAGACATCCTGCGCGGCAACCTGTCACTGCTGGAGATACCCCGCTTTGTGCTCTGGCTGCTGCGAGGAGGCATGGCATGAAGACGAAATACTGCCCCTGCGGCTACCCCATCACCGTGGACACACGCTGGAACGGTCTGGCGTACATCCCGGTCTTCCAGGACGGGCGCACTGGCATGGAAATCAGCGAATGTCCCGGCTGCGGAGAGAGTAAGAGCGCCTGGTTGTGGCTGCCGTCGGACAGCGAAACCCTGCGCCTGAAGCCGGACGCATTGCTGGACAAAGCGCCCAAAATCTGGACTTGGTGGACGCCCGCCGCGCGCAAAATTGCCGTCTGGGTGGAAGGTGAGGCGCAGCCTGTGTATGAGCAAACGCTGGGCATGGAAGATGTGGCTTGCGACCTGTGCAACGCCTCCATCACGGCGCAGCCGGTGCCTTTGTTGTGGGAAGGATATGCGGTCTGCGCAGAGTGCTTCCAAAAGTTCACGCAACTGACGCTGGAGGAAGCGGCGCGGCGGGACGGCATCCGGCTGGCGGAGACGGCGGAGGTGGGAAATGGAGGTTGACCTGAAACGTCTCGCCAAATGGCGCACAGTGGAAGACGTGGCGCGCGCCTTCGCGGGTTGGTACAACATCAACGACGTGCGCCGCTTCATCACCTATCTGGCGGACCAGTACCGGCAGGGCGACGTGCTGGAATGGTCCGAACGCCCCCGCGACCCGCAGGAAATCGAGCTGTACTTCCATGTCATGACCTGGCTGAACCTGCGCATCCTGCGCGGGCAGTACGACGACGTGCTGGGGGAGTTGTACATGGCGGTCGGTTACCCCAACCGCGACGGGGGACAATTCTTTACCCCATACCATCTGGCGCGGCTGATGGCAGAGATGCAGCTGCCGGAAGACCGCGCCGCCGCGCTGGAGATCGCCTGCCGCCGCGAAGACGGCAAGATCAGCATTTTCGACCCGGCCTGCGGCTCGGGCGTGATGCTGTGCGCCGCCTGGGAAGTGGCGCAGGAGCGCGGCTACGGCGATCTGGTTGAGTTCTACGGGCAGGACATTGACCCCTACTGCGTGGTCATGGCACGGGTCAACCTGATCATGCGCCGCGAAATCCCCGCCCTTCAGGAGGCGGTTCGTGAGCAGGAGATGGCGGAACTGTTCGTTCAGGAAACGCCGGTCCGTGTGGCGGAGGAGGCGCTGGCATGAGCGGCGACGTGCAATTCGACAAGCCATACACCTATCGCGGGACAAAAACCATCCAGGTGAGCAAATTCTATCCACGCTGGGGGTGGCATGTCAGCGTGCTGGAAATCGAGCGCTGGGCGGGAGAAAAGACCTGGCGGGTGGTGCGTCCGCAGAAAAGCGCCGCCTGGAACGTGCGCGGCGAGATCGTCATCCCCGCCAAACCGCGCCTCGTCTTCGCCGAGGGGCTGACGCTGCCCCAGGCGCGGCAGAAGGCGCTGGAAGTGCTGGAACAAACGCCGCTGGAGGATCTGCTATGACGATGAGCGGCGTTCTGCATTGGGAGCCTGCTGCCCGCGCGCGGCGGAGCGAACCCAGAAGTCCCTGGCTGGTGCTGCACGATCCAAGCGGGGACTTCCAGGGCAGCCGCCTGCGCGCAGAAGATGTCAGTCTGCACCTCGCCGTCCAGCCCTGGCCCGACGGCATGATTGTCTGGCACGAGCGCTGCGGCGAAGTGCGCATCTGGCGGGAACAGGATCGGAAATGGGGCATCCTGACCCCGAAAAAAAGGTGAGACATGACGACGGTTGTGGTCGAGAGCAATACGATTGCCCGCCTGAAAGACAGCGGGCAGGTGGTGGTCAATTTCCAGCGTCTGCCGGAAGAGGAGCGCGCCCGCAAGATGGAGCTGGCGCTGAACACCTTTCGGGCCTATGGCTGGAAAATCGAAGACCGGCGCGAGCGCCAGAAAGAAGGTAAAGCATGATCGCACTCGTCATTTTGCTGCTGGTGGTTCTGATCTTGTGGGGGATCGCCTCGATCTCCCAATCGTATGCCGCAGCGCAGCAAGCCAAAGCCGCGATTGCCGCGGCGCACGCTGCGGAGATCGCCAGCCTGGGGAATGTCATTGTGATTGCCACGCTGGCGGTCGTGGTCCTGGCGCTGGCAGCGGCGATTGGCTACCTGATCTACCTGCGCGCCCAGGCCCAGGCGCCCCGCCAGCGGATTCCGCGCGGAGGAGAACGACCGCAGCCGAGCGTCCCCGCCCTGCCCGCCGACCCGCTGACGCAGCTGACCCAACTGATGATCGTCAAGACGCTTCAGGACATGCAGCGGCGGGACACACTGCCGCCGCCGCGAGCTCTGGCAATGCGCGGCGAAGTGGAAGACGAACAATGGCGATGAAAAATTGGCTGCTGGTTTCGCTGCTGCTGTTGGCGATGATCGGATTGATCGGATGCGGAACCGCCGCGACCGAACAGCCGATCATCGCTGCTCCCAGCCGGGACCCGCTGGAGATTTACGTTGGGGCGCACAGCAACCAGGCGACCGCCCAGGCAGCCCAGGCGACGGCGGAATACTACCAGCAGATGATCACCGCCACCGCAGCGGCGCAGCAAGCCACCGCCACCGAGCGCGCCTGGCTGGTGCAGCAGACCCAGGTGGCGGCGCAGACGACCGCCACCGCCCAAGTGTGGGCAGCCACCGCCACAGCAGACAGCATCCGCGCCACCAGCACCGCCAGCGTGTCGCAGACCGCCCAGGCGGTGAGCATTGAAGCCACCCGCATCGCCCTGGACGCGACCGCCAGCGCCAACCAGGCGGACGCACGCGCCTATGCCACAGCCATGGCGGCGCAGGCGGAGAGCGTGCAACTGGCTCTGGAGCGCGACCGCAAGACCAACACCTTCCGCGCCGTGCTGCCCTGGGCGGGTTTAGTGGCGGCGTTTGTCCTGCTGCTGTACCTGACCTACTACCGCGGACGGATACTCATCATCCCGAAGGACGAACGCGGCGACGCAAAACTGATCGGCGACATTGTGGACGGAACCGTGACCGACCCGGACCGGATGTTCCACCCCCAGGGCGGAGTGCGGCGCAGCGACCTGCTTTTGTTCAAACCGCCCAGCCCGGAGCAGCAGGCGGAGATCACCGCCCGCGACCAGTTGGTGGACCTGGCGTCCCGGCCCAGTTCTGGCGGCGAACGCCAGCGGCTGGCTGCCGAAATGAGCGTGCGGTCCGCCGCGTTACCTGCGCCTGCGCCGAAGGTGGAGGTGGTCTCCCCGGATAAGGTGCAGCCGGTGGTGCAGGACGTGATGCCGCCGCTGCTGATGGATGCGGTGGAAGGAGAAGTGAGCGATGAACAATCCTGATCTGGGCATTTTGCGGCGGGATATGCTGCAAGCCGAGAACGCCGCCGCCAGAATGATTGAAACCATGACCGCGAGAGGGCTGGAACCTGCCTTCTACGGTCATTACCTGACCCGCTACGCGGGCGTACTCATCCTGATCTCCGAGCTGAACACGCACAAGATCGGGCGGCTGGAGAAATACACCGACGACGACCTGCTGCACCAGATGAGCACCAATCTGCAAGGCACGAAGGTGTATGTCTCGAACACGACCGGGCTGCGTTACGTCGTTCCGCTTTCCAAACCGCGGGCGCTGCCGAAGCGGATTGAATTTCCGCTGGACGCGGAGCGGGGCAGATTGTCGCTGGGTGTGAACTACATCGGGAAGCGCGTGAGCGTGGAGTGGGGCGACCTCGGGCATGTCCTGGTGGCTGGAATGACCGGTTCGGGCAAGAGCATGTTGCTGCGGCTGATCGTCCACCAGGCGATGCGCGACGGGATGAAACTACTGCTGGCGGACATTGACCAGGCGACCTTCCCGATGCTGGCGAATCACGCCGCGCTTCAGGCGCCGCTGGCGAAGAACACAGCGGAAGCCCTGGCACTAATTCGCCAGGCGCTGGCGGAATGCGACCGGCGGGCAGCCCTGTACCAGGTCATGCCGGGTTACCCGGAGAACCTGGACGAGTACAACCGCATGGCGGTGAAGCACGGCAAAGAACCGCTGCCGCGGCTGCTGCTGGTGCTGGACGAGTTCAGCGCCACGCTCTCGGCGCTGGGCGGGGGCAAAGGGGACGCCGGGCAATTGCTGGCGGCGATTGGCTTCCGCGGACGGAAGTTCGGCGTCTCGATTGTGTTTGCGGCGCATGAGTTCACCAAAGAGCAGGTGGGCTTGCTGCGCGACCAGGTGCGGACGGTGGTGATGCTGCGGGTGCAGAGCGCAGACATGGCGCGGCGTCTGAGTTGTCCGGGAGCCGAGCGCATCTCGGCGCAGCGTCCGGGGCTGGCGGTCTCCAATCGCTGGGGTCCGCTGCAAACGTATTTCCTGGACAAGGGAGCGCTGGTCTCGGAAAGAAGTGATTTCAATCTGGAATTGGACGAGCGGACCGCCGGGCTGTTATCGCAGGCATTGGCGCAAGACGGAAAAGTAACGCTGCTCAACCTGATGCAATGGAGCGGGATGGGGCAGCGGCAGGCGCGGGAGTGGCAGGAACAGATGGCGCTGCGCGGCTGGATCCGGAAGGACCCGCAGCAGAACAACGCCTACTGCATCACCCCCGAAACGGCACAAATCCTGACAAACCGTTTAACGCGACAAACGCGCACAAACCTGACAAACGGCGTACAAACGCCCGCACAAACCGCACAAACCGCTCTCAAAGTGGTTGGAGAGCAAGGAAGCTGAAAAAGGAGAACAGTATGGCAAACATCATTGGCTTCGACCCCGGGATGGGGGCGATCAAATTGTATGGAGCGGGAGGCGGCGCGGGAGGCGGCGTGGAACTGCCGTCGCAGGTTGCCACGAACGGCACAAAACGCCTGACGCACGTGGCGGGTCTGGCGCGGCGGACGGCGCCGCCGGAAATCCACACCGCAGACGGCTCGTTCTACGTTGGGCTGGGAGCGCACGACTACGGGCGGCCTGTGGAAAACCTGGACTACGACCGCCTGACGGGCTCACCGGAAATGCGGGCGCTGCTGTATGGCTCTTTGGAAGCATACGCTCAACGCTACGGCACGAACCACAAACCGCTGACGCTGGCGGTGGGGCTGCCCATTGAGACCCTGTCTGGAGAGCAGGCGGGCGCGAATGTGGCGGCGGTACGCGACTGGCTGAGGGGGGATCACGTCTGGCAGACGGACGGGCGGGAACGGAAGGCGCACATCGAAGGCGTGCTGGTCACGCCGCAGCCGGTGGGAGCGCTGTTCGATTACGTGCTGGACGAGGAAGGGAATTTCATCAAAGAGCGCAAGGGCGCGTTGACGAAAGAGACCGGCGTGATCTCAATTGGTTTCAACACCATTGAGTTGCTGGTAATCCGTGACAAAGCACCGGTGGAGCGCTTCACCACCGGCAACACCTCCGGGGTGCGGCGGCTGCTGGAATTGGTGAACCGCCAGGGATTGTACTCGCTGGGCGAACTGGACGCGCAGCTGCGGGCGGGAAAACTGGATTACAAGGACGCCCTGCCAGTGTGGGAGCGTGAGGTCGGCGGAGAGATCGAAAAGCGCTGGGGGCGGGCGTATCTGCGCTTCGAGCGGGTGATCGTGGTGGGGGGCGGGGCGATCCTGCTGGCGAAGGGCATGGCGGACCGCTTTGGAGCGAAAGCCTACGTTCCGGATCAGCCGGTGCTGGCGACGGCGCGCGGGCTGTACAAACTGGCGCGGATGCAGGAAAACCGCAAACGGAAGGGCTGAAATGCGCGGTCGTCCTCGGCGCGAGAGCGTGGAGATCATCATCCACTTACGACTTGATCCCGATCTGGATGCAGATCTGCTGAGTTGGCTGCAAAGCATCCCGAGGGGTGAGCGGGTGAAATCTTTGAAGCGCGCGCTGCGCAACGGCGGGGTGGGGACGACCACGATGGATGACGAGGATGACCTGGATGTACAGGAAGCCGCAGACAACATCCTGGGAACATGGGACTTTTGAATTTCTGGTAACCAGAAAATGACATCGAATTTCTGGTAACCAGAAATTCCCCTCAACGGAGCGACTCAACGGAGCGACGATGGACATGGACGACGCGGAACAACTCTGGACAGACGTATTGAACACACTGCGCAGGGAACTTCCCAAAGCCTCATTCGAGACCTGGGTGCGGGACACCCGTGCGGTCGCGCTGGCGGACGGCGTACTGACCATCTCGACGCGCAACAGTTACGCCCGCGGCTGGCTGGAAGATCACGTTTGGCTCAAAGCCAGACAGATGCTGGGCGATGCGGTGACCGACTTGCGTTTCACGGTCGCTGAAGGCGATGAAGGCGATGCGGAAGACTTCGCCGAACCCGACCCTGACCCTGGACCTGAACCTGAACCCGAAGAAAAAGCGGAAGATGAAATTGAAGTCTCGGTCGAGGAATACGCCTCCCTGTACGAGCAAGCCGTGCGCCCCGAGCGGGCGGTGTATCTGCCGGGCTACTTTCGGCGCTGGCTGGCGCTGCTCGGGCCCGATCTGGGTTGGTTCTACGTTGGCTTTCGTCAGGCGGCGTACCGTTCTTCCGGCGGGAGGAAGAGCGGGCAGCACAGCGGACGGGTGTCGGGCAGGCAGGTTGCCGCGTTGTGCGGGGTCACTGAGCGCACCTTCTGGAACCGGGTGGGGCGGGAGGAAACCTGGAAGCGGCTGAGCGGACTGATCCGCAGGGACGGACAGCGCTACACGGTCGCCATGTCGCTGCCGCTGACCGCCCCGGACGCGCAATCCCTGACCCGCTGGCTGCTGGAACATCTCGAAGAGTACGGCGGAGCGGAGGGCGTGCTGAACGCCGCCTGTCAGACGCCCGTTGACGAACTGCTTGCGGCGGACGAACCCGTTGCTGCCGCGCAGCCCATGACGATATTTCAGCTGCTTCAAACAATGTTCCCCAATCTGCCTGAAACGACGCGGAACTCCTATGCCGAGCGGCTGCGGCTGCACCTGATGCCGCAGGGAGATCAGATCGTCGTCTCGCTGTTCTTCCTGGAACATATCCTGCCCTGGCTGAAAGCGGGTCCAGCCTGGGTTTATGTCCTGCTGCGCGATCAATGCTTTGTGGACCGCGCGGGAAGCGGGCGGGACACGGTCAGCGTGCAGGGCGGCTACGAGGAAATCGCCTCCTGGCTGGGCGTCAAACGGCCGCAGACGGTGTACGACTGGCTGCGGTCGCCGATCCCGCAAATCTACCTGAACATCCAGCGGGCGGGGAGCGGGAACGGCAAATGGGAAAACCCGTTGACCTGCCGCGTCCTGCTGAATGACGTGCCAGCCGAAATCGTCCAGGCTGCGGCAACTCAGGCAGAGTGGCAGTTTCCGGATGGCGGTAACGCGATTTTCAGTCTGGGACTGGCAAAAGTAACGCAATTTTCAGAGTCCGGTAACGCGATTTTCAGTGGTGCGGTAACGCAATTTTCAGTATTTGGTAACGCGATTTTCAGTGGTGCGGTAACGCAATTTTCAGTATTTGGTAACGCGATTTTCAGTGTATTAAAACCCTTAACCCTTAAAACCAAACCCTTAAGCTCCGGTAAAACCGACCAACCCCAGCCGCAAAACGCGCAAACCGTCCAGGGTGCGGCGTCTCCGTCGGTCGGTCGGGAGGGGGAGGCTGGAGATTTGGATTTGTTTTTGTTGTCGGAAGAATCCAGGGATTCACAAAACGCAAACGCGGCGCAGTCTGCGCCCGGGGGACAAAGCGCGGGCTGGGATTTCGAGCAAATCCTGCGCCGCCTGAACGTCAACAAAACCAGCCGCAAGCGGCTGCGTGAACAAGGCGTGCCTGCGGTGGATTTTATCTCCTGGCTCCTGCAAGCCAGAGCCGTGATGCGCAACGTGGACCCCGTGCGCATCGCCATTGCCTGGAGCCTGAACGCGTACAGGCGCGCGGGCGCCGAGGCGGATTTTCGGTTCCTGGCGCAAATGCCGGACGAGTTGCGGGCGGCGGCGCGTGCGCGGGCGCTGGGGCTGGGGCTGACCCAGCGGTACAGCCTGGCGGCGGAGAAGACACAGTCGGAGACGGTATATCAACGTGCACTTGGCAATGACGCGGGCATTGCCGCCTGGATTCTCGCCGTGCTGTTTGGGGAACAGGTTGAAGGCATCGAACGGCTCGAAGAAAAAGCGGCGCGTTTTGCCGCTGTGGAGGAATACTCATGAAACGAATCGCAACCATCCTGCTCATTGTTGTCCTGTTGTTTGTGGCGATCGGCGTGTCGAACGCATCCGCCAGCGGCGTGTTTTCGTGCGGCAGCAGTACGCCTGCCAGCGGCATCTCGTGCGAAGCAGGGGCGGGTTACATCCGCTGGACCCTGACGAACGTGCCGATGAGCCCGCAGGCATTCGCAGCCAATTATGCGCTGAGCGCCACGGCGCCTCAACACGCCCTGGTGCGCTTCGACATGACGTACACCAAGAAGTCTGTCAGCGAAAATCCCAGGCGGCGGCAAATTGGCGTGCACTACTATGCGGTGGATGTCAGCAGCAACACCTACGATCTGCCGGGCTTTATCCGCTACATCGGTCCGACCTACTCCCCGTATCTGGGGGAGGCGGCGGACGACAGCGTAAAGACATTTCAGGACGACATCACCTACTACGCCCTGATCCAGCCGGGCAGCAACAAGCAGTTGAAACTCGACACCACCGTCCTGACCACCCTGGAGGAGAACACGATCAGCGGGGTGATCGAAATTCAGATCCAGGACTCCCAGCCGGGGCTGCCGTATTTCAACGGTTCGCCGCTGAACTGCACGGTGGGCGAGGCGGGATACCTGACGTATGCCGCGCTGCACACCAACCGCGCCGATGCGGTGGCGCACGCCGGAGGAGGGGAGGGGTATCTGAACTCCATCGTCCTGCCCGACAGCATTGGCTGCTACACGGGCGGCAACTACATCATGTGGACGTTGGACCATATCTACGATTCGCTGATCCTTTCGTACCTGGCGGACGCCTCGCTGAACGGACTGGATGCCGAACTGATCGTCTCCGGCGATATGTGCCGCATGGTAACGACCTGGGACAACGACCTGAACGACACAGCGAGGTTTCGTCTGGGAACGCCGTATGGGGTGAGCACGATCTTCAACGGCTCGCTGAATTACCACGCCGAGGTCTCTGCCTGTGCGCACCAGGACCAGCAGTGGACATTTCAGTACAGCGATGCCGGGATGAACATCTTCCGTTTCGACGATGACAAAGGCGGCGTCTATTTTTCGGGCTTCGTGATGCTGCGGTTCCCGACCTTGCAGCCCGGCCCGACATCCACGCCGAACTGGACGGCCACGCCAACGCAATCCCCCTCACCGACCCCGACGGTAACGGCCACAGCCACGACGAGCGGCAGCGGAGGCGGCGGTGGTGGCGGGGGTGGAG
>JABRVZ010000168.1:0-15465 GCA_039961775.1 Chloroflexota bacterium | reverse complement strand
AATTTTCACCGCTGTTCCTTTTGCGTCAATATTCAAGCCGGTTGCCACTTTCCCCATTCCTTCCACCGACTCGCCCGGAGCAATTCCAGAAAAATCGACAGTTATTATCTGAGGCACACAGGCTGGTGTTGATGTCACTGTAGGGGTTGGCGTTAATGTTGCCGTGGGTGTGATAGGCGGAGTAGCCGAAGGCGTTACCGTTACAGACGCTGTGGGGGTTGGTGCTGTTGGTGTGGGGCTTTCTGTTGGTGCGGGCGTGGATGTTTCCGTCGGAGTTGGTGCTGTTGGTGTAGGGCTTTCCGTTGGTGCGGGCGTGGATGTTTCCGTCGGAGTTGGTGCTGTTGGTGTGGGGCTTTCCGTTGGTGCGGGCGTGGATGTTTCCGTCGGGGTTGGGCTTTCGGTCACAGTGGGGGTAGGCGTTTCAGTCGGCGGCAGTTGCAAAATAACTTCGATAATGACCTCTTGAACACTGCTCTCATCCTTCAACATTCCATCAGAGTACACGATATAAGCAACAATATCGCCATCCTGCGGCACAAAACCAGCATGGGCATTGGCATCCTCAAGCATTTGTTGAGCTTCGGGACTAATGCCGAATTCTGGATTTTCATCCCCAAGCAGCATCCATACAGCAGTCTGAACATCCTTGAAGTATTCAAGGTCGGTTTTGTTCTCGCCGCGGATTTTGTGATTTAAGAGATAGTTGATTTTATCCCAGGGCAGGCCGGCAAGATCAGCAGGAAGATTGTCCTTATCGAGACTTGAAAAGATAGTGGCGGTATCACCGTGCAGTAAGCCTGTAACTCGAGGCTGAATGCACCAACCAGCATACACACCGTTCGAAAGAAAAGTTTCATCTGTGATGTTACTTACAAAAATGTCAAGTGTGCTGTGAGTGCCTGTAAGCCAGTCGCTATACCGGACTGTGGCACCGCCGCTTGAACCAGACGAAACGCTCGATTGTGCCGCCTGAACTGCTATTATGGACTTTGGCAAGAAAAGAGAAACAAGTAAACTCAAAGCAAAAAACGTATAACATAGTTTTTTCACGGGACACCTCTCTCCAGCTTAATATTTTTGAAAACAAGACCTTTCATTATTGTAAGGCAGTTACATGACCAATTCAATGCACAAAAAGTTACAAAAATTTGTCTATACACAATCAGGGAAATATCAGAATGAATTGCCCCTCTTACGCTTTACATACATGCCAGTGATACAATCACGCCATGCTTCCCGATTTCCGCGTCCGTCAACGCGACTACCTGCTTGAAATTTCCCGCGCCCTCACCCAGGAACTGGACCTGGAAAAACTGCTGGCGCGCATCCTGAAAATTTCCATCGAAATGCTGGCTGGACAGGCCGGACTCATCGCGCTCAAAGACCAGGACGGCTGGCGGGTCGCCGCCGCCCAGGGAATTGCGCCAGCCTTTTTGAGTTACCTCACCCCCTTGCTCGCCGAAGAAAACGTCCGCGAATTGGACGTGCGTGAACTCAACCGCATGCTCAAGGAACTGACCTACACCGCCAGCATGGGACTCCTCAACGGCACCGCCCTGCCCCTCGCCGCCCACGGACAGGTGATCGGCGTCATCTTCATCTTCCGCAACTACCCCGACCTCTTCACCCAAAACGATCGCATCCTGCTCCAATCCTTTGCCGACCAGGCGGCAATTGCCGTTTTCAACGCCCGCCTGTATGGGCAGGTTTCTTTCGAAAAACAAAGGCTGGATGCCTTGCTCGACTCCGCCGCAGACGGCATCCTCATCCTCCACGCCGACCTGACCATCGAACGCGTCAACGACGCCTTTGAACGGATGTATGGCAAAACGCACGACGAACTCGCCGGGCTCCCGCACGACGCAGTAATCAAATGGGCGAACGAACCTCAAGGCTCTACCCTCAAAGAAGCCATCGCCAACGGCTGGCCCCTCACCCCCAACGCTACCCTTTATGTGGAAGGCGACCTCGTCCGCGAGTTTCCATCCCCTCTGCCCGTCGGCATCACCTATGCTCCGCTCATGTCCTCCGACGGTAAACTGCGCAACATCTTCGTCAGCGTACGCGACATCACCCACTTCCGCACCGCAGACGAGATCAAGTCCACCTTCATCTCCATCGTCAGCCACGAACTGCGCACCCCGGTGGCGCTCATCAAAGGCTATGCCTCCACCCTGCGGCGCGACGACGCCAAATGGGACAAAGCCACCATCAACGAATCGCTTGCCGTCATCGAAGAAGAAGCAGACCGCCTCAGCAAAATGATTGACGACCTGCTCGACGCCTCGCGCCTACAGGCGGGCGGCTTAAGCCTCAACCGGGCGGATGTCTCGCTTCCAGCCCTCGCCAGCCGCGTTGCCCAAAAATTCTCCACGCAAACCAGCAGGCACACCATCATCACCGACTTTCCTGAAAACTTCCCGGTCGTCCTCGCCGACGAGCCGCGCATCGAACAAGTCATCTCCAACCTCGTCTCTAACGCCATCAAGTATGCCCCCTCAGGCGAAATCCGCATCGGAGGGCAGGTGCGTCCTGAACAGGTTATCATTTGCGTTTCGGATCAGGGACCCGGCATCGAAGCCAAAGACCTGCCGCACATCTTCGATCGCTTCTACCGCTCGACCAAAGCCGTCAAGAATACCAAAGGCGCCGGGCTGGGATTGTACCTGGCGCGTGCCATTGTCGAAGCGCACGGCGGGCGCATCTGGGCGGACCCGAAGCCTGATTCTGGCGCGAGGATCTGTTTCTCCCTGCCGCGTTGACCCTCCGCCCGTAAGGGGAGCGTTGTCGGGGTGGTAAAATTCGTCGAAACAGAATCAAACGTCCGTTAAGTAAGGAAGCGGAAATTCATCAAATAAAACTTCGGATTGGAAATTACACATGGCTCAGACTCAAATTGCATGTCCCAACTGCCGTCAAATGATTTCGGCAAACATCGAGCAGCTTTTCGACGTGACGCAAGACCCGCAAGCCAAGCAGAGATTGTTGGGGGGCGTCTCGAACATGGCGCGTTGTCCGCATTGCGGGTTTCAGGGGCGCATTGCCACCCCCATCGTCTATCACGACAACGAAAAGGAATTGCTTCTGACGTTCTTCCCGCCTGAATTGAACGTGCCGCTCAATGAACAGGAAAAGACCCTCGGTCCGCTCATTAAAAAAGTGACCGATAGCCTGCCTCCCGAAAAGCGCAAGGGGTATTTGCTGAAGCCCATTGCCAATTTGTCGTATGACTCGATGATTAAACTCATTCTGGAAAAAGACGGTATCACGGCGGAGATGCTCAAGGAGCAACAGGATCGCGTGCAGTTGGTGGAAAGACTGCTTCAGGCAAGTTCGAAGGATGTGCGCAGTGAAATCATCAAACAAAACGCCGCCTTGTTCGATGAGCAGTTCTTTGCCCTGTTCAGCCGTCTGGCGCAGAGCGCGGCGGCAAGCGGACAAAAACAAATTGCCGAGACGCTCCTGGCAGTGCAGGAACAATTGCTCGATGAAACTGAATTCGGTCGTCAATTGAAGGAATCGGTTGGGGAACTGGAGGCGGCAAGCAGGGCGCTGCAAGAGGCAGGAAAGAGCCTCACGCGCGAAAAATTGTTGGAACTCGTGCTTGCTTCTCCCAGCGATGCGCGTTTGCGGGCGTACGTCAGTTTGATTCGCGGCGGCATGGATTATCAATTCTTCCAGTTGTTCACCGAGCGGATCGAGAAGGCTTCCGGCGAGGAAAGGGCAAGGCTGGAAAGCCTGCGCGCAAAACTGCTGGAACTGGTCAACGAAGCAGATAAGCAGTTGGAGGCGCGTTACAAACAGGCGCAGGAACTGGTGGAAAAAATCCTTGCGCAGGAAGATGTCGTCAAAGCAGTGCAAGATAATTTACCCAACATCACGCAGGATGTGGTGGATATTGCCACCCAGATGCTCAGGCAGGCATCCGAGCGGAATGATTATGTGCGCATGGGCAAATTGCAAAAGATGATCGAGACCCTGCGTCAGGCAACCACCCCGCCGGAAGTGGAGTTCATCGAACATCTTCTCGACGCTCCCGATGACGCCGCGTTGGAGAACTTGCTCACCGCAAATAAAGATCTGGTCACCGATCAACTCATGGAAACGCTGATTGGACTGGTCGCCCAGGTGGATCAGGCGGCGGAACAGGGAAATCCCGAAGCCAGGGCGCTGAGCGAAAAACTCAGCAAGGTGTATAAAGCCGCGATGAAGTTTTCGATGAAGAAGAATCTAGCGTAAACAAAAATCTACCCCATCCTTTGAAAGAGATGGGGCAGATTTTTTATGTAGCAGCCATTCTGCTGTTACCCAGGCGCTTGGGATTTCTTACCTCATCCCCTGCGCTTTTTCCGCCATTCCAATCACGTTCTCGAAGATTTCCAGCGCTTCATCCATTTCGCTTTTTGTGATGGAGAGCGGCGGCGCCAGACGGATGACGGATTTGCCGCATCCCAGCAGGAGCAAGCCATGCTCGAATGCCATCGTTTCGATCATGTTGCGCAATTCTTCGTTTGGTTCCTTTGTTCCCTTATCTTTCACAAACTCGACGCCGATCATCAGTCCTTTGCCGCGCACATCGCCGACAGAGGTGTGACGCACCTGGATCTCGTGCAGGGCATCCAGAGCGTATTGACCCACCTCGGCGGCGTTCGCCAGGTATTGTTCCTCCAGCAGTTCGATGGTTGCCAGCGACGCCGCGCAAGAGATGGGGTTGCCGCCAAAGGTGTTGCCGTGCACGCCCTTGGGCCAGTCCATGACCGATTCGCGGGCGATGCAGGCTCCCAGCGGAAGTCCCGAAGCGATGCCCTTTGCCGAAGTGACAATATCCGGCTCCACGCCCCAATGTTCGATCGCCCACCATTTCCCGGTGCGTCCCATGCCGCTTTGCACTTCGTCGGCAATTAATAAAATCCCGTACTTGTCGCACAATTTCCGCAAAGCGGGGAAAAATCCATCCGGCGGAACGATATAGCCGCCTTCGCCCTGAATGGGTTCCACCAGCACGCCCGCCACCTCGTCGCCGGGGACGTTGTGCGCGAACACTTCCTCCTCGATAAAGCGGACAACCGTTTCGCCGTAATCCTCTCCCATTTTGCGGTGCAGAATGGGGCGGTATGGATCGGGGAAGGGTACATGCGTCACGCCGGGCATCAGCGGGTAGAAGCCGCGATGATAGTGCGGCTTGCTGGCAGTGAACGCCACCGACCCCATCGTGCGCCCGTGAAACGCGCCGAAAAAGCCGATGAAATTATGACGCTTCGTCTTGTATTTTGCCAGTTTGATGGCGGTCTCCACCGACTCGGTGCCGGAGTTGGTCAAAAACGTCCGCGCATTCTCCTCGAAGGGGGCAATCTCATCCAGTTTTTCGCTCAGGCGAATCCAATTCTCGTGATAAAAATCGGACGAGATGTGCAGAAACTTTTCGGCGGCGTCCTGAACCGCCTTTACCACTCTTGGGTTTGCGTGTCCGGTCGAGACGACGGCAATACCGCCCATCAGGTCGAGGAAGCGGTTGCCGTCCACGTCCCACACTTCCACCCCTTTGCCGTGATCCATCACAAAGGGATAGCCGCGCGGATAAGACGAAGAAACCACCTTTTTGTCGCGCTCGATTAATGCCCGGGCTTTGGGACCCGGTACGTTCAACTTTTTCATGGGAAACTCCTATCTAAAGAAGCCTGCCATCGGAAATGCGATAGCAAACTCCCTGTTCTGGTAAAAAATGAAATAAAAGGAATTGGACAACGTTTCGCTTTGCCAAAACAGGACAAAGCGCGGCTTTCTCCGCCGGAACCTGCTTCTACGAAACCAGCCTTTACCCCACCCGGTCGGCTGTCCACCATTTGGTCGCCGCCCATAAGGGAGGCGTAAACAATTTCAACTTGCACATTCTTGCCTGCTCTTATTTTTCCTGCTTGTCCAACGAAAGCCTTGCCAACGCCAACGCCCCCAGCAGACCGGCGTCATCTCCAAGCGCGGCGCGGGTGATCGTCAGATTGTCCAGATAATGAGGGTGGAAGACGTTCCGCCGCAGGCTTGCCTCGAAGGGCTTGAACAGCAAATCGCCTGCCTGCGAGACCCCTCCGCCGAAAATCAGAATGGACGGGTCGAAGATGGCGAGATAATTTGCCACCGCAATGCCCAGATATTCACCGGCGCGGGCGTAAGCGGAGATCGCAAGCGTATCCCCTTTTCGCGCCGCGTCGGCTATTTGGGCGGGAGTCAGATTCGGGTCGGGGCGAAGCGCAGTGTTATCGCCGGCTTTGATCCGCTCGTTGACATACCGCGCGATGGCAGGTCCCGAAGAAAACGACTCAACGTGTCCGGGGTGTCCGCATCCGCATAACGGACCGTTTGGGTCAATCGTCATGTGACCCAATTCCGCGCCCATGCCGCGATGCCCCTGAAGCAGGCGGTTGTTGCTGATTACGCCGCCGCCCACGCCGGTGCTGATGGTCAGATAGACCATGTCGCTGTGCCCTCTGCCGGCGCCATACTGCCATTCGGCAAGCCCTGCCAGATTGGCGTCGTTATCGAGAAAGGCGGGAACGCCAAACCGTTCGGAGAGTTTGGGCGCAACCGGAAAATTCGCCCATTCGGGAATGTTAGGCGTATCGAGGATGGTGCCGGTGTGAGGGTCGAGCGGACCCGGCGAAGCAATCCCAATGGCTGAAACTTTGCCCTCCTGCCAGACGGCTTCGACGGCTTTGACCAGGCGGTCGAATACGCCGGGGGTTTGGGCAAGCGAGCGGGTCTTGTGGTGCGCCAGGGGGGTGATACTGTCGGGGGCATAAGCGGCGGTGCGAATGTGTGTGCCGCCGATGTCTATGGCGATGATCAGGCTCATGGCGGCAATTATAACCGAGACCCCTGCGCGGCATTCGTTTCGCCGTTGGTGCGGCTCCGATTGACTTTGCGCGCTCTCCCTGCTACACTCGTTTCAAATGAACGAGAATTACAGTCGAAACATCAACGGTTTTCTGAAAAATATTAAAGGGTTGGGGCGCTGGTTTGTGCCGGGGTTGGGGGTGAAGCGCTGGTTTTTGCTGGTTTTGCTGGGAATTACTCTGCTTGGCGTGGGGCTTGCCATCTTCCTGCTCGATTTGTACCGCACCGATTCAACGAACCCTGTCCTGCTGACGCTTCTTTCGTACGCTTCCCTGCGTTTTTTGCCGCGCGGCTTGCGTGTGGTAATTTTTGCCGGTTTGGGCATTGGGCTGGTGGCGTATGGCATCTGGCAGTTGAACCGTTCGCTTCTGCGCCCCTACCTTCGCCCGGGGCGCGCGGTTGTGGAGGATTTGGCGAACTTCCGCCGCCGCGAGCGTGGACCGCGCATCGTTGCCATCGGCGGGGGGCATGGTCTTGCCACGCTTCTGCGCGGACTGAAAGCCTACACCCGCAACCTGACAGCGGTCGTCACTGTGGCAGACGACGGCGGGTCTTCGGGGCGTTTGCGCGAGAGTTTCGGCATCCTGCCGCCGGGCGACATCCGCAACTGCCTGGCGGCGCTCTCGAACGATGAGCAGATGATTACCCAACTTTTTCAGTACCGTTTCAGCGGCGCGGGTAATCTGGACGGTCACTCATTCGGGAATCTGTTCATCACAGCGCTGGCGGAGATTACCGGCAGTTTCGAGAGCGCCATTGCCGAGTCGGGCAAGGTGTTGTCGGTGGGCGGGCGCGTGCTTCCCTCCACACTGCATAACGTGAAACTGGTTGCCGATATGCAACTGCCTCATTCGTTGAATCAGGTTCGGGTGGAGGGGGAGAGCCGCATTCCGCAAATGCGCGGGCGCGTCCAGCGCGTCTGGCTGGAGCCGAACGACGCCTCGGCGTATCCGCCGGTCATCCGCGCGCTGCTCAACGCCGACATGATTGTGGTCGGACCGGGCAGTCTTTACACGAGTCTCCTGCCCAACCTGCTGGTTCACGATTTGCTGGGCGCCATCCGGGCGAGCCGGGCAATCAAGGTGTATGTCAGCAATATCGCCACGCAAAAAGGCGAAACCGATTTGTTTTCGTGCCATGATCATGTGCGTGTACTGGATGAGCATGTAGGCGACCGTCTCTTCGACGTGGTGCTTTGCAACGACAATTACAGCGGACAATTGCTCGACGACGCGCAATGGGTGCAGGTGGATGAAAAATCGCTGGCAGACGGGCGCGTCCGCTGTACAGACCTGGCAGATGCGGCGTATCCCTGGCGGCACGACTCGAAGAAATTAGCCGAGGCATTGATGACCATTCTGGCGGAACATACCGGTCCGCTGGAATAAGTTACTTTTGTCATCATTTGTCCGCACAGCCTCTGTGATACAATCGTTTTGTAAACTTCATCACAAATCAAACCTGGAGGTTTATTATGGCTGTAAAAGTTGGCATTAATGGATTTGGACGCATCGGTCGCCAGGTTCTCAAGGCGATTCGCGACAAATATCCCAACGAATTGGAAGTCGTCGCCTTCAATGACATTGGCGACATGAAGACCATGGCGCACCTGCTCAAGTACGACTCGAACTACGGGCGCTTCAACGGCGCTGTGGAAGTGGTGGATGACGGCTTGTTGATTGACGGCAAAAAGATCAAAGCCTTCAAAGAGACCGACCCGGCGGCAATTCCCTGGAGCGATCTCGGCGTCGAAATCGTCATCGAAGGCACCGGCTTGTTTACCATCAAAGAAGACGGTGTGAACAAGAAAGGGAAGGCGGTCAAAGGCGCGGTCAACCACATCACCAAGGGCGGCGCGAAAAAGGTCATCATCACCGCCCCTGCCGAAGGCGAAGATCTGACCGTTGTGCTGGGCGTGAACGAAGACAAATATGACCCCGCAAAGCATCATGTGGTCTCGAACGCCTCCTGCACCACCAACTGCCTCGCGCCCGCCGCGAAAGTCGTCCACGACGCCTTCACCATCAAGCGCGGCTTCATGACCACCGTCCACGCGTACACCAACGACCAGAAGATTCTCGACCTGCCGCACTCCGACCTGCGCCGCGCCCGCGCCGCTGCCATGAGCATCATCCCCACCACTACCGGCGCCGCCAAGGCGGTTGCGCTCGTCATCCCAGACCTCAAGGGCAAGTTCGACGGTTATGCTCTGCGTGTGCCGACCAGCACCGTGTCCATTGTGGATTTCACCGCCGAGCTCGAAAAGGAAACCACCACCGAAGAACTCCGTCAGGCATTCCGCGATGCCGCCAAACAGCCCCGTTTCCAGGGCATTCTGCAGGCAGTGGACGAACCGCTCGTCAGCATTGACTTCAAAGGCGACCCGCACTCGTCCTCTGTGGATTTGCAGTTCACCATGGTGCTTGGCAAGGAGAAGAGCAACTTCGTCAAAGTCGTCACCTGGTACGACAACGAATGGGGTTACTCCTGCCGCACTGCCGACCTGGCGGCGTTGATGGCGAAGAGCTTGTAAACTGGCAAATGGTAATTGGCGATTGGTAAGTCGCAATTACCATTTGCCAATTACCAATTCCATAGGCGGAAATATGAACAAGAAGACAGTCAAAGACATTGACCTGAAAGGCAAACGCGTCTTCATGCGCGTGGACTTCAACGTCCCGATGGCAGACGGCAAAGTCACCGACGACAAGCGCATCCGCGCCGCCCTGCCAACCATCCAATATTGCCTGGAACAGGGAGCCGCAGTTCTGCTTGCCAGCCACCTCGGACGTCCAAAAGGCGGTCCCGCCCCGGAATTCAGCCTGCGCCCAGCAGCCGAAGTCTTATCTTCATTGTTGGGGATTCCCGTCAAAATGGCGCCCGATTGCGTCGGTCCCGAAGTGGAAGCGATGGCGAAGGCGCTCAAGCCTGGCGAAGTCCTCATGCTGGAAAACACCCGCTTCCATCCAGGGGAGGAGAAGAACGATCCAGAGTTGGCAAAGCAAATGGCGGCGCTGGCAGATGTCTATGTGAATGACGCGTTTGGGTCGGCGCATCGCGCTCACGCCTCCACGGAGGGAATCGCCCGCTATCTGCCGGCAGTTGCCGGCTTCCTGATGGAGCAGGAACTGGAGTATCTCGGTAAAGCCGTTGCCAACCCCGAACACCCCTACATCGCCATTCTGGGCGGAGCAAAAATCAGCGACAAAATTTTGGTCGTCGAAACCCTGCTCTCGAAATGTGACCGGTTGATTATCGGCGGCGGCATGGCAAACACCTTCCTCGCCGCAAAAGGCTTCAACATGCAGGACAGTCTCGTCGAGGAAGCCTCCCTCGAAACTGCCAAAGCCATCATGACGAAGTCTGGCGATAAACTCCTCCTGCCGGTGGATGCCGTCATTGCTGACAGATTCGACGCCGACGCCAACACTCAAATCGTGGATGTGGACAAAATCCCCGCCGGCTGGCGCATGCTCGATGTGGGACCAAAGACCCTCGACCTCTACAAGCAGGCGCTCACCGGCGCCAAACTCATCGTTTGGAACGGGCCGGTGGGCGTGTTCGAAATGCCGAAATTTGCCGAGGGAACGTTTGCCCTCGCCCGCATGCTGGCTGACTCCGGCGCGACCACCGTCATCGGCGGCGGCGATTCGGCGAGCGCCGTCAAGAAGGCGGGAGTTGCCAAAAAGATGACCCACGTCTCCACGGGCGGCGGCGCTTCGCTCGAATTCCTCGAGGGGAAGGAACTGCCCGGCGTAGCGGCGCTGATGGATAAATAACCGCCCGGTCTGATGGTCGAATAAATAGATGGTTGTGGACCGTAAAGAACGTGCGGTCCACAATTTATATCCCTAAAACAACCTGGAGGAATCATGCGTACCCCCTTCGTTGCCGGAAACTGGAAGATGAACAAAACCGCCGCCGAGGCGCGCGAACTGGTCTCGCAGCTGCTCGGTGCGCTGATGGACATCGGCGGCGTGGAAAAGGTGCTCTGCCCGCCGTTCACATCGCTCTTTGCCGTCGCCTCCATGCTGGAAGGGAGCGGCATCGGTCTCGGCGCGCAAAACATGCATTGGGAGGAGAAAGGCGCGTTCACTGGTGAAGTGTCGCCGGGTATGGTGCGGGAAATGTGCGGCTATGTCATCATCGGTCACTCCGAGCGGCGGACGTATTTTGGCGAAACCGACTCGACCGTCAACAAGAAACTGCACGCCGCCCTCAACCACGACCTGACGCCCATCGTATGCGTGGGGGAGACGCTGGAAGAATACGAATCCGGGCGGACCTCGGAAGTGGTTCTGCGCCAAATCAATTTGGGCTTCGCCGACGTCGCTCCTGCCAGCGCTTCACGCATCGTGGTCGCGTATGAGCCGGTTTGGGCAATCGGCACGGGAAAAGCCTCCAGCGCAGAAAACGCCCATTTCGTGCATGGACAGGTCATTCGTCCAGCCCTGAGCCGTTTGTTCGGCGAAGAAAATGCGCAGGCGATTCGCATCCTGTACGGCGGTTCGGTGACGGCGGCGAACGCATCCGAATTCTTCCAACAACCCGAAATTGACGGGGCTTTGGTCGGCGGCGCCAGCCTGAAGGCGGGGGAGTTTATCGCGATTACGAAGGCGGCTGTGGGGTAAGCAAATTCAAACCGCAGTGTGTCTGTGCACCCCCACTGATGAATCAACTCGCCGGTTTCTTCTGGTTTGTTGCGATGCTCGTGCCGCTGGTGTTTCTCCAGCGGTTTTTGCACCGCGAGATTCAAGCGGTGTTTTTGCTCCTCACCCGCGACGCGCGTTTGACCATTGTCTTCTTTCAAATCCTTTTCCTGCCCGGCGTCTTTTTGCATGAGTTGAGCCATTTCATCACGGCAAAACTCCTGCGCGTGCGCACAGGCGGATTTTCCGTCATCCCGCGCGCCCTGCCCGACGGACGCCTGCAACTTGGTTATGTCGAAACCGCCAAATCGGACATGCTGCGCGATTCGCTGATTGGCGCCGCGCCGTTGATCTTTGGGACGCTGTTCGTTGCCTACGTTGCCATTTATCGGTTGGAGATGCGCGTGCTGTGGGATACGTTCCGCAACGGTCAGTTCGATCTGTTCTGGCTGGGGCTTCGGCTTTTGCCGAGGGTAGGGGATTTTTACCTGTGGTTCTATCTTGCCTTTGCTGTCAGCAGTACGATGATGCCATCTGAATCAGACCGTCATGCCTGGCTGGAGTTGGTGATTTCGGTGGGGGTGTTGTTTGCGCTTGCTCTGCTGGTGGGCGCCGGCCCGTGGATGCTGGAAAACGTCGCGCCGCTGGTGAGCGGTTTTCTCAGTTCGGTGGCAGTGATTTTGGGGTTGAGTTCGGCGTTTCACGCCCTATTGCTTTTGCCGACCCTCCTCATCCACAAGTTGTTGACGCGTCTCACCGGGCTGGATGTGACTTGAAGGTCAGCCCTGCTGCTTTTTCCACCTTGTAATCAGCATCTTCACCCGCACGCGGACGCGGCTGTCGGCGTCGCCCAGCGCCCAGGCAGAGCGGGTGGCGCGCCTCGTTTCCTCGTCGAGACCGATGAAGTTTTCCCATTCCTTGTCAATCCATTTTTCCATGTCGCTGGCGGTATCCCAGAGGTAGTTGAGGGGGAAGAACGTCTCTTTTTCGCGTGTGAACCAGCCGTTGGCTTCCGCTTGCGCCATGGCGCGGTTGGCGGCGGCGTCGTCCTCCAAGCCGAGCGGCAGGTCGGTGACGTAACCTGTCACGTGCGTTTCACGGGCGGAGACTACCTCAACGCTCCAGCGGTCGCAAAGCGGACGCAGGTCAATTAACACGCCGTCGGGCGCGAGGACTCTATGAATTTCACCCAGGGCATGCACCATGCCCGCGTGGGCAATTCATCAGAGCGACCAGGCAAGGATGGCGATGTCGAAGGTCTCTTTGCGGAAGGGGATGCGCTCGGCGTGCGCGTTGGTGAAGTGGACTTTGTTTGCCAGGTCGGAGGGTCGGTCCAGGCGGGCGACGCGCAAGGCATTTCGGTCAGGGTCCAGCCCAACGGTCAGGGAGGGGGCGGAGGCGTAGCGCCAGGTCAGGCGTCCCTCGCCGCATCCGATTTCAAGGATGCGCTTTCCTGCAAAGTCTGCAAATTTATGCAGATGCTTTGTCTCGTTCCCTTCGGGGTCTTTACGCGCTTGCGGCGTCATTCGATCATTGACCTTTTTTATGGCTTGCTTTCATGACCCTGACTGAATCGGTGATGAGTTCTTTCAGCACTTTTTTATCCACATCGCTCAGGCGTTTGATGTAGAGACAGCCCTTGCCGAGAGAATGCTTGCCGAGTTTTTGGAGCAGGTCTCCGTAGCGTTCGAAACCCGTCATGATGTAGATGCTGAGATTCTGCTTGCGAGGGGATAAGCCCACGAGGAACCAATCGCCTTCCTGTTTGCTCCGCTCGCTTTTGTAGTGGTAACTGCCGAAGCCCACAATGCTCGTCCCCCACATTTTCGGTTCGGCTTTGGTCGCCTGCTTCATCATCTTGAGAATCTCGTAACAATCCCTGCGTGTTTCTTCAGGAAAGCCGCCGAGAAAATCGTCCACGCTGGCGTCGTTCTGTTTGGTTTTGAGTTCGGTCATTCAATCTCCAATCGTTACAGAGTACTGCGTAAATGTTTGAACAAAATCGTCGGCTTCTCTTGCTTTTTGGCTGCATCAGTTCAGTGATTTATGCGGGGAGCAGTAAAACTTTTGCTCCACGGATTTTACCCTGCTTCAACTCCAGCAGCGCCAGATTGGCGTCCTTCAATTCGTATTCCTGGAATTCAGGCTTGATGCCCGCCTCCGCCGCCAATTGCAGGAACTCACGCACATCGGCGCGGGTGACGTTTGCTACACTCTTGATTTCCTTCTCCATCCACAACTGTGACGGATAATCCAGGCGGGACAAGGCTTCTTTATCAGACTCCTCCTTGCGGATGGCGTTGATCACCAGCCTCCCGCCCGCACTCAAGACCTTCAGCGCCTCATTTACCGGACCCCAAACCGGCGTCGTGTCAATGACCGCATCCAACCCCTCGAGCGGACTCTGGTCAATTGCCCCCGCCCAAGCCGCCCCCAGCGACAGGGCAAATTCGCGCTCTGCGGGATTCCGGCTGAAGACAAAAATCTGCGCGTTCGGGAATTTATGCTTCGCCATTTTCAAAACCAGATGGTTCGACCCGCCAAAGCCCATCAAGCCGAGATTTTGCCCATCCTGAATGTTGCTCAACCGCAGAGAGCGGTAGCCGATTGCCCCCGCGCACAACAACGGCGCGGCTTCCGAGTCGCTGAACGCATCAGGGATGGGATGGACGAACTCCGCGCGGACTTTCATGTACTCGGCATAACCGCCGTCCACGTCGCGGCCGGTGGCTTTGAAGTCCGCGCACAGGTTTTCGTTCCCCGCCAGGCAGTGATGACACTTCCCGCATGCGGAGGCAATCCATGCCACCCCCACGCGCTGACCGATTTCGGGCGCCGGCATTTGAGAACGCTCACTGTGCGGAGCGTGTTCCACCACTCCCACCACCTGATGCCCCAAAATGACAGGCAGGCGCGGCGGCGGAGTCCGCCCTTCGATTTCATCCAATTCTGTGTGGCAGACCCCGCAGCGTATGACGCGGAGCAACACTTCCCCCTCGTCGAGTTTCGGCTCGGCGACTTCCTCCAGCGCGAGCGGAGTTGGATTCTCTTTGAAAGATGCAAGCTTCCGCAGAAGCATGGCTTTCATAATCGGTCAATCGCTCCCGGTCAAAATCAACTTCCCAACAATTACCAATTTACCAATTTACCAATTTACCAATTCCCAATTTACCAACCTACCCCGTCCCAAACTGCCTGTCTCCCGCGTCACCCAGACCCGGCACGATATAGGCTCTGTCGTTGAGGTGACTGTCAATGGCGGCGATGTGAATCGGGATGTCGGGGTGCTGTTCCTGCATGGCTTTGATTCCCTCCGGCGCGGCAATCAACCCGACGAACTTGATTTTCTTCACGCCCCATTTCTTCAACACGTCGGCGGTGGCGGTTGCCGACCCGCCTGTGGCAAGCATGGGGTCGAGAATCAGGCAGACCGAAACGCGCGGCTCGGTGGGTAGTTTGTTGTAGTATTCCACAGGTTTGAGCGTGTGTTCGTCGCGGTATAAGCCGATATGCCAGACCTCGGCGCTCGGCATCAGGCTCCATACGCCCTCCACCATGCCCAGCCCCGCCCGCAGAATGGGAACCAGTCCGATTTTCTCCTTGAGTTCATAGCCGGTCATTTTGGCGAGCGGCGTTTCCAGTTCGCGCGGCATGACCGCCAGGTCGGCAGTGGCTTCGTAGGCGAGCAGGGCGGAGATTTCGCGCACCAGTTCGCGGAATTTCTTCGGTTCGGTGTTTTTGTCTCGCAAGCGGGAAAGTTTGTGGGCAACGAGCGGATGTTTCGATTCGTAAATGTTGGACATGGTCGCCTCCGAAAATGAGTTGCTTTTGCTCTGTTGCAATCATTCAAAAATCTTGCGTATTTTGCGCTCTCTAGCGCAACTTCGGGCGTTAGAGAACGCCCAGTACGCTTCAAAAAAATCCTTGC
>JABRVZ010000167.1:0-11367 GCA_039961775.1 Chloroflexota bacterium | reverse complement strand
GTGGAGGTCGGTTGGAGGGCGGCGAGGGCGGTTTGGTATGCCTGCGTGGAGAGGGCGTTCACGTCGAGGGTGGGGGCGGAGGCTTGAGGCGTGCAGGCAGCCAATAGAACAGCGAGCAGGCTGAGGCGGAGGAGGAGGCGAGGGAGCATGAGGGTGGGTTTAGTAATCAGTAATTTAGTAACTCACCTTACGCGGTGGCGCGAGATTTATCTCGTGGTTTCAGGCGACATGAATGTCGCGGCACGAATGAACTGCGTAACGTCAGTTAGTAATCAGTGATCAGTGATCAGTGAGGTGAGGAGGGTTATTCTTCCGATTTGTCGGAGATGAAGTCTTCGACTTTTTGTTTGGCGATTTCGTCGCGGAACTGGACGGGCGGGGTCTTGAAGAAGTAGGAGGAAGGTCCGACGATGGGGCCGGCGAGTTCGCGGTCGAGGGCGAGTTTGGCGCAGCGGATGGCGTCAATCATGACGCCGGCGGAGTTGGGGCTGTCCCACACTTCGAGTTTGACTTCGATGTTGAGGGGGACGTTGCCGAAGGTGGTGCCTTCCATGCGGATGTACGCCCATTTGCGGTCGGTCAGCCACGGCACGTGGTCGGAGGGACCGACGTGGACGTTATCGGGGTCGAGGTCGTAGGGGATCATGCTGGTGACGGCGTTGGTTTTGGAGATTTTTTTGCTTTCGAGGCGTTCGCGTTCGAGCATGTTGAGGAAGTCGGTATTGCCGCCGAAGTTGAGCTGGTAGGTGCGTTCGATTTTGACACCGCGGTCAATGAAGAGGGTGGCAAGCTGGCGGTGCAGGATGGTGGCGCCGACCTGGCTTTTGATGTCGTCGCCGAGGATGGGGAGACCGGCGTCGGCAAAGCGTTTGCCCCAGTATTCGGAGGAGGCAATGAAGACGGGGATGCCGTTGACAAAGGCGCAGCCCGCTTCGATGACCTGTTCGACGTACCATTTGGTCGCCATTTCGGAGCCGACGGGCAGGAAGTTGACGACCACGTCGGTTTTGGTTTCGCGCAGGAGGCGGACAATGTCGGCGGTGGGACCGGGCGCTTTTTGGATGACGCCGCTGAGGTATTTACCGAGGCCGTCGTGGGTCATGCCGCGCACTACCGGGGCGTTGAGGTGCGGCACGTCGGCAAATTTATAGGTGTTGTTGGGTTCGGCAAAGATGGCTTCGGAAAGGTCTTTGCCGACTTTGGCGGCGTTCACGTCTATGCCGAGGGTGAATTCGATGTCGCCGACGTGATAATCTGCCAGTTGGGTGTGCATAATGCCGGGGATGACTTCATCGGCTTTGGCGTTTTTGTAGAATTGCACTCCCTGCACGAGGGAGGAGGCGCAGTTTCCCACACCAATGATGGCGACGCGTACTTTTTTATTGGACATTTGGTTCGAGACTCCTTTTGTGTGTTTGTGATTTCTGACAGGATTGTACCCACTTTTGCGAGATGGGAAGGTGGAAGGTTTTCAGGCGGCGGACTGCCCACGCACCGGTGTTGTATAATTCAGGTCATGCCAGCCAACGAGCGCATCGAGGATTTGGAGCGTCTGCTCGAAGTGGTGAGGGGGTTGACCACCGCCCCAGACATCGAGTCCTTTTTGCAGACAATCATCGCCGAAGCGAGTGAAATGACCGACAGCGAGCTCGCCTCCATCCTCGAATACGACCCCGAGGCAAAGGAATTGCGCTTTCTCTCCACCGTCTGGTTTGACCGGGAAATCCTGCGTCCCATGGGGGTTCCACTGGAGGGGAGCGTGGCGGGCGAGGTCTTCCGCAAGGGACATCCGCTCATCATTCAGGATACGCGGGCAGACCAGCGTCACTTCAAGGTGATTGACCGCATCACCAAACATGAGACGCATTCGCTGGCGGCGGTTCCCATCATTGTCCAGGGGGAGACCATCGGCGTGCTGGAAGCGCTCAACAAACAGGACAACGCTCATTATACCGAGGACGACCTCACCATCCTGATCACGCTGGCGGCAATTGCCGGACAGGCAATGCGCAACGCCTATCTGGAACGGAAGGTCAAAGCCGTGCGCATCCAACTGGCGGACCTCGAACGCCTCAAAACGGACTTTATTGCCATCACCTCGCACGAACTGCGGACTCCCCTGGGCTTGATTCTCGGTCACGCCACGTTTCTCAAGGAACTGGTCGGCAAGGAATATCAGGCGCAGCTGGAGACGATCATTCGCAATGCCACGCGGCTCAAGGAAATCATCGAAAACATCTCGGATATGGAAAACGTGCAAACCGGCGCGGCGCGTGTTCGGAGCAATAAGGTCTCCATGTCGCGCATTGCGGAGGATGTCATTCTGACGTTTCAGGACGAGGCGAAATCGAAGAACATTACCCTGCAGCGCGAGTGGGGCGGCGCGCCATACTTCATCGAGGCAGATCAGACCAAAATCAACATCGCCCTGAGCAATCTGATCAAAAATGCGCTTCAATTCACCGAGCCGGGCGGGGTGGTGCGGCTCAACATCGAGGAAGACAGCGGCTACGTGAAAGTAACCGTCAGCGACAACGGCATCGGCATCCCGGCGCGCGAACTGCCGAAAATCTTCGAGCGCTTTTTTCAGGTGGAATCGCATCTCACGCGCAAGCACGGCGGCATGGGGCTGGGGCTTTCGGTCGCCAAATCCATGATCGAGTTGCACGGCGGGCGTATCTGGGCGGAAAGCGAGGAGGGAAAGGGAACGACGTTCACTTTCCTCCTGCCGGTGGAGGGGGCAGCAAAACCCGCGGCGTAGCGTGTAAGAAACTGAAATGAAAAAAGGCTCACGCAAAGCGTGAGCCTTCGTCTAAACCTGTTGGCTACGCCCAGCCCTGCCCCTTGATGAAATTGGTCACAACAGGGATTTCAACCATTTCGCCCTGATATGCTTTGTACGCCCAATACAGGAAGACCAGCCATAAGACCGGCACACAAAAACCGCCAAAGCCAATGGTTACTGTGGTGAAAATCGTGGCGATAATCCAAAAGGCGACGCTCGCCGCAATAGACTGCACCGCATGGAACTTGATGAACGGACGGGATTTTTTGTCTTCCATGAGCAGGACAATGATGCCGATGAGAGGCGCAAAGACATAACTCAGGGCTGCCCAAAGTTTGTCGTCGCTTGTGGTTTCCATGGCTTATTCCTCCGAATGAGTTGGGTTGGGATTTGAGACATTGTACAACCAATTAAGACAAAAGGCAACCAAATCGAATCGCCCGGCGTCTCCCCCTTGCGTACCAGGCAGGCAGTATTGTATAATCCGCGCCATTCAGAAGGAGTAGGCGCGGGGTTGCCTGATAGAGAAGGAGACGTTGGTTGAGTACGAAAGTATCGAAACCAAAAAGGTGGAAGTCTCCGCAGGGAAACAGCGTCGAAGTCGTCTGATACGAATGCCGAAGAACGTCAATCCAGTAATTGGTGACTAGTAGAACGGCACGGGAATGCCCGTTACAGCAAAGACCGATGATGGTCGGTCACAGAGTGTCCCGCACGCACATGCGGGAAATCGAGGTGGTACCGCGGAGCCGCGCGCCCTGAATCTGTTTGAAGGGATACGCTTCGTCCTCATCGAGGACGAAGCGTTTTTCGTTTATGCCAAAATGACCAGATACTTCATCACCGGCGGATTGGGTTTTCTTGGGCAGTACATCGTGAAGGCGATTCACGATCACGACCCGGGTGCTGAACTGCGCGTGCTCGTCCGCACACAACGGAAGACCTTCCTCGGCATCGAGGCGCTGGAGCGCGTCCGCTGGGTGCGCGGGGACTTGCTCCAGCCTGAAACATACGCCGACTCTCTGCGCGGCGTGGACGTGGTGGTGCATAACGCGGCGAAGGTGTCGTTCCGCAAAGCGGAGGCGGAGGCAATTATCAGGTCCAATGTGAACGGCACCCGCTTGTTGGCTGAAGCGGCACGCGCGGCAGACTGTCCGAACTTAGTCTTCGTCAGTTCCATCTCTTCGGTCGGGTTCAACCCCAACGGTCTGACCGACGAGACGATGTACCCCGACCTGGAGACCAAACGCCGCACCGACGCCTACGGTTACAGCAAACTGGTCAGCGAGACGGAGTTGAAAAGGATGACGAACGACATGCGGGTCGTCATCCTGAACCCCAGCGTGATTCTCGGTCCCGGCTCCGACCGCATTGACATGGCAATACGCGCCGTCAAACTATTACCGGTCATGCCGATGCTGCAATACGTCAACAGTTTTGTGGATGTACGCGATGCGGCGCGGGCGGTGCTTCTGGCGCTGACGCGGGGCGGGAACGGCGAACGCTACATCGTCACCGCCTGGAATGAAGACATGGTCGAGTTTACGCGCACCGTTCTGCGGCTGGCGGACAAAAAAACGCGCATCCTCCCGCTGACCGGACGGGGCGTGAAACTCATGGACGCCTTCCTCTGGGCGCTGGATGCGGTGAAACTCAACCCCGGCATCCGCCGCCTCACGGAAATCAACGTGGACAAAGCCTGCTCGTCCGAAAAGATTCGCCGTGAGATGGGTTGGGAACCCACTCTAACACTGGAACAATCCATCAAAGATACTTTTTCGGTAAGAGAGCGTTTGGAAAATTAAGATTCACCACAGATAAAAACGGATGAACACTGATTTTTTGAGAAAACTGCCGTGAAAATGCTTCTAAATCCTTTTTATCCGCGTTCGTCTGTGGTTTAGAACAGATTGCAAACACATTCCAAGCAAATAAGGAGTGAGAATGACAAAAGAACTGCCAAAAGCCTACGACTTCAAAGCCACCGAGTCGCGCATCTACGCGATGTGGGAGGCGGGCGGCTACTTTCAGCCGTGGAACGACCCCAACAAGCCGGGCTTCGACCCGTCCATCAAACCGTTCGTCATTTCCATTCCGCCGCCCAACGTGACCGGCGAACTGCATCTCGGTCACGCCATGTTCGTCAGCGTGGAAGACCTGATGATTCGCTATCACCGCATGAAGGGCATCCCCACCCTGTGGGTGCCGGGCACCGACCATGCCGGCATCGCCACGCAACTCATGGTGGAACGCGACCTGCTCAAAAACGAGGAGGTGACGCGCGAAGAACTGGGACGCGAGGAGTTCATCAAACGCACCTGGGAATGGAAGCGCAAGTATGGCAGTATCATCACCAACCAGATTCGCCGACTCGGCGCCTCCTGCGACTGGACCCGCGAACGCTTCACCCTCGACGAGGGGCTGAGTCGCGCGGTGCGGGAGGCTTTCGTCCGCCTCTACGAAAAGGGACTGATCTACCGCGGTCCGCGCCTGATCAACTGGTCACCGGGACTCAAAACCGCCGTCTCCGACCTCGAGGTGGAATATGAGGAGGAAGACGCCACGCTATACTACTTCAAATACAAGTTGAAGGATTCAGATGAGTACATCCCTGTGGCGACAATTCGTCCAGAAACGATTTTGGGCGACACCGCCGTTGCCGTCCACCCCGAAGATGAGCGTTACAAAAAATTCATCGGGCGCACCGCCATCGTGCCGATTTTGGGACGCGAAATCCCGGTCATCGCAGACGAGTACGTCAGCATGGAGTTTGGAACGGGCGCGCTCAAGATTACACCCGGTCACGACCCGAACGACTATGCCATCGCCCAGCGGCACGGACTGCCCATCATCTCCATGCTCGATGCCGAGGCAAAGGTCAACGAAAACGGGGGCAAGTACAAAGGTCAGGACCGATTCGAGGCGCGGAAAAACCTGTGGGCAGATATGAAAGCCGCCGGTCTGGTCATCAAGGAAGAGCCATACCGCACCACCATCCCGCGTTCTCAGCGCGGCGGCGAAATCGTCGAGCCGATGATTTCCACGCAGTGGTTCGTCAAAATCGAGCCGCTCGCCAAAGCCGCCATCGAGGCGGTGAAGGACGGGCGCATCCGCATTGTGCCGGAACGCTTCGAGAAGGTTTATTTCAACTGGATGGAGAACATCAAGGACTGGTGCATCAGCCGCCAACTGTGGTGGGGACATCGCATCCCCGTGTGGTATTGTCCCGAGGGTCACATGACCGTGGCGCGCGAAGACCCGACCGAATGCTCCACCTGCGGGTCGAAGGACATCCATCAGGACGAGGACGTGCTGGATACGTGGTTCTCCTCCGGGCTGTGGCCCTTCTCCACGCTCGGCTGGCCCGAAGAGACGCCCGATTACAAGTATTTCTATCCCACCTCCTACATGGAGACGGGCTACGACATTCTGTTCTTCTGGGTGGCGCGCATGATCATGAGCGGATTGGAGTACACCGGGCAGGTTCCCTTCCACACCGTGTACCTGCACGGTCTCGTCCGCGACGAACATGGGCAGAAGATGTCGAAGACCAAAGGCAACGTGATTGACCCGCTCATCGTGATGGACGAGTTCGGCACGGATGCGCTTCGCTTCACGCTGTTGGTGGGTTCCACGCCCGGCAACGACATGAACCTTTCGGTGAAAAAGGTGGAAGCCAACCGCAACTTTGCCAATAAGTTGTGGAATGCGGGAAGGTTTGTGATATCAGCAGTTGGTACATTGGGAGATGGTCAATGGGGAATGGGGGACCAATCTGCCAAGCCCCCAGCTTATACCCTCGCCGACTCATGGATTTGGGCGCGCCTTCAGGGACTCATCCGCGACGTAGAACGCCAATTTCAGAACTTCCAATACGGGCAGGCTGGGCAGCAAATTTATGACTTCCTGTGGTCCGACTTTGCCGACTGGTATGTGGAAATTGCCAAAGAACAGTTGCGAAACGCTGAAACCAGATTGCAGACTGCCGAAACGCTGGCGCGCGTGTTCGACATCTGCCTGCGGCTGCTGCATCCCTTCACGCCGTTTGTCACCGAGGAGTTGTGGGGACATTTGCGAAGCGCGCTTCTCGATTCGCCGCTCTCGCACCTTGCCAAAGACTGGGGCGAAGCGCTCATCGTTGCCCGCTTCCCGGAACCGCGCGAGCCGGAAGGCTGGGAGGAAGCGAAGATCGCCGATTTCGAGTTGATTCAGGAGATTGTGCGCTCCATCCGCAACCTGCGCGCGGAGAAGAACGTCGCGCCGGCGAGAAAAATCGCCGCCACGATTTCAGCGGGCAACAAACTTGATTTGCTCGAAAGCCAGAAGGCTGTCATCGCTTCGCTCGCCGGTCTCGACCAGTCTCAACTCTCTATTCTCCAATCTCTAAATGAAAAGCCCGCCGACTCCGCCATTCTCGTCGTCGGCGCGGTGGAAATCTACCTCCCGCTGGCAGGCATGGTGGACCCGGCGGAGGAAAGAGCGCGGCTGGAAAAAGAACTCAAAGAGACCGAAGCGCACATTGCCCGCCTCGAAAAACTCCTTGCCAGCGACTTCGCCGTCAAAGCGCCGCCTCCCGTTGTTCAAAAGGAGCGCGACAAACTCGCCGCTTACAAGGAGACGGCAGGAAAAATCAAAGCGCAGTTGGCGTAGGAATGAGCAGGTCATGTGCGGAGCATGACCTGCTTTTTTTCGCTACCCGGGAGGGATTTCAGGCTGACAACTATTGATACAATAAGCCCAACCCCTCACAGACTGGAGCCCCCATGACAAAGCCCGAAAAGAAACTGCAGGAACTCAAAAGCCTTCTGCTCGAAGTGGGCGACCTCAACCACATCAACGCCCTGCTCGGCTGGGATCAGGCAACCTACATGCCGCCCGGCGGAGCCCCAGCGCGCGGACGCCAATCTGCGCTCATGGCGCGGATGGCGCAGGAAAAGTTCATTGACAAGAAGATCGGCAAACTGCTCGACGCTTTGCGTCCCTACGAGGAAAGCCTGCCCTACGACTCGGACGACGCCAGCCTGATCCGCGTCACACGCCGCGAATACGAACGCGCCCTCAAAATGCCGCCCAAATTCATCGGCGAGTTGAACGAACACGCCGCCCAATCCTACCAGGAATGGACGGAGGCGCGCCCCGCCAACGACTTTGCCCGCGTGCGCGGCAACCTCGAAAAGACCCTCGACCTCAGCCGCCAACTGGCAGATTTCTTCCCCGGCTACGAACACATCGCCGACCCGCTGATTGACTTTGCCGATTACGGCATGAAGGCATCCAGCGTCCGCGCCCTGTTTGCCGAACTGCGCGAGCAACTCGTGCCCATCGTGCGCGCCATCACCTCCCAGCCGCCCGCCGACAACTCCGTTTTGCGCAAACATTACCCCGAAGCCGACCAACTGGCGTTCGGCGCGGAGGTGGTAAAGCAACTCGGCTACGATTTCAACCGCGGGCGCATTGACAAGACCCATCACCCCTTCATGACCAAGTTCTCGCTCGGCGACGTTCGTATCACCACGCGCGTCAAAGAGGACGACTTCGGCGACTGTCTCTTCAGCAACATGCACGAAGCAGGTCATGCCATGTATGAGCAGGGGATCGATCCGTCGTACGAGGGACTGCCCCTCGGCGGCGGAACAAGCGCAGGCGTGCATGAATCGCAATCGAGGCTGTGGGAAAACATCGTCGGCAGGAGCCGCGGCTTCTGGGAGTACATGTACCCCAAACTCCAATCGAAATTCCCCGAACAACTCAAAGGCGTTTCCCTCGACACGTTCTACGCCGCCATCAACAAGGTCGAAAAATCCCTCATCCGCACCGACGCCGACGAAGTGACCTACAACCTGCACGTGATGCTGCGCTTCGACTTCGAACTGCAACTGCTCGAAGGGACGCTCTCCATCCGCGACCTGCCCGAAGCCTGGCACGAACGCTTCGAGCAGGACTTTGGCATCGTCCCGCCCGATGACCGCGACGGCGTCTTGCAGGACGTGCATTGGTACGCGGGCGTCATCGGCGGCTCGTTCCAGGGATACACGCTCGGCAACATCCTCTCGGCGCAGTTCTACGAAGCGGCGCTCAAGGCGCACCCTTCCATCCCCGACGAGATGAAGGAAGGCAAATTCAGCACACTGCACGGCTGGCTGCGCGAAAACATCTACCGCCACGGAAGCAAATACACCGCGCCCGAAATCATCGAACGCGCCAGCGGCAGTCCGCTCACCATCGAACCGTACATCCGCTACCTCCGCACCAAATACGGCGCACTGTACGCGCTGTAGATGTTATAATCCATGCGCCGCGCAATTGACGCTCTTCATGGTCAATTGCCCGCAAACAACTGAATACAAACCTTCGGGGCAGGGTGCAATTCCCGATCGGTGGTACAGCCCACGAGCCTGTTTGGGTGGAACGTCTTTCCTCTTTGGGAAAGCGGGCATGATCCGGTGAAACTCCGGAGCCGACAGTAATAGTCTGGATAGAAGAAGGTCGCTTACGCTCTATACGAGTCTGATTCGACTGTCCTGAAAACGCGCCATGTTTTCGGGACTTTCATTCGGTTCAGACTTAACCGAGTCCTGATTCTGCGCCCCGAACCTTCGCGGCGCTTTTTGTTTTGACCTCGACCCACCCCATCCTCATGGGCGATGGGAGAGAAACGAATATGACCAAACGCTTTTTACCCGTTCTGCTTTCCATCCTCGCCTTCCTCTTCGGATGGCATCTGCTGACGCGCTACAGCGGCATCCCCAACTTCATCCTGCCCTCGCCGCTCAGCGTGTGGACGCGTTTCCTGCGCGCCCTCGGCGACGGAAGCCTGCAGCGCCACACCCTCGTCACCCTGACGGAGATTCTGCTCGGCTTGCTGGCAGGCGTGACCTTTGCCACAGTGGTCGGTTATCTCCTCGCCAAGTCGCGTTCGCTGGAGAAGGCGCTTTCCCCGTACCTAGTGGCAAGCCAGGCGATTCCCGTCATTGCCATTGCGCCCTTGCTGGTCATCTGGCTGGGAGACGGCATCCTCTCGAAGGTGGTCATCTGCGCGTTGATTGTGTTCTTCCCCGTGCTGGTGAACACCGTGGTGGGGGTGAGGGCGGTGCCGTCGGCTTTATACGACCTGATGCGCTCGCTCCACGCCACGCAGGCGCAGATTTTGTGGAAGGTGGAGGTTCCAGCCTCCCTGCCTGTCTTCCTCGGCGGCTTGCGCATCGGCGCGACGCTCTCGGTCATCGGCGCCATCGTCGGCGAACTGGTAGATGCGGAGGAGGGTCTTGGCTTTCTGCTGCAGGTGGGCGACTTCCAATACGATACGCCGATGGTCTTCGTGGCAGTCTTCACGCTGATTGCGCTGGCATTGGCGCTGTATGGAATGGTGAGAGCGTTGGAGAATAAGTTCTTGAAATGGCAGGAACGTTCCAACGTGTAAACGTGTGAACGTGAAAAACATCATAAGGAGTTTCATAAAAATGTTCCGCAAGTTTGTTTTACTCATGCTCGGGCTGGCAATCGTGATTTCGGGGTGCGCCAGGTCCGAGGTCCAGAATGAAGCGGGCGCGTTGACGAAGGTCCGCCTGCCGATGGGGTACATCCCCAACATCCAGTATGCCCCGTTCTACGCCGCCGTCGAAAAGGGCTATTTCAAAGAGGCGGGGTTCGAAATCGAGTTCGATTATTCCTTCGAGACCAAGGGCGTGGAACTGGTGGCGGCGGGCGAATTGCCGTTTGCGGTGGTTTCGGGCGAACAGGTTCTGCTGGCGCGCGCGCAGGGATTGCCCGTAACGTATGTGGCGGCGTGGTATCAGCAGTATCCCGTTTCGGTGGTGGCGAAGAGCGAGGCGGGCGTGCTCGTGCCGCAGGATTTGAAAGGAAAGAAGATCGGTCTGCCTGGTTTGTTCGGGGCAAATTACATCGGCTTGCGCGCCCTGTTGAACGCGGGCAAACTCACCGAGGCGGATGTGACCCTGGATGCCATCGGGTTCAATCAGGTGGAGACGATGGCGGCTGGGCAGCAGGATATTGTGGTGGGGTATTCCGCCAACGAGCCGATTCAACTGCGGGCGCGCGGCATCGCCGTGACCGAAATCCGCGTGGCAGATTACGCACAACTTGCCGCGAACGGTCTGCTCACCAGCGAAAAGATGATTACCGAGAATCCCGAAATGGTGCGGGCGTTCGTGGGCGCGTTCCTGAAGGGACTGCAATACACGTTCGACCATCCCGATGAAGCGTTCACGCTGAGCGCGGCGTACATCCCCAACTTTGCCGATCTCGATGCCGAGGTGCAGAAGCAGGTGCTTGCCATTTCCCTCGAGCAGTGGAAGGCGGATCGCCTCGGTTACTCCGACCCGCAGGCGTGGGCGAACATGCAATCCGTTTTGCTCGATATGGGCTTGCTCACGCAGGAGTTGGATTTGAGCAAGGCGTTTACGAATGAGTTTGTTCCCTAAGGCAGACATGTTTTTTCCTCAATCGTCAATCGAAAATCGAAAATTGCTCTGTTGCAATCATTCAAAAATCTTGCGTATTTTGCGCTCTCTAGCGCAACTTTGGGCGTTAGAGAACGCCCAGTACGCTTCAAAACACATCCT
>JABRVZ010000166.1:0-30420 GCA_039961775.1 Chloroflexota bacterium | reverse complement strand
GAAACTCCGCCAACTCCGGGAGCGGCTCTCGCGGCGCCTGGGGAATACGCTTTCTTTGGGCCATGCCACAAGTTTACCTCATCGATCTGACAAAGTAGTACTAGAGAACGCAAAATATGCAAGATTTTTGAATGATTGCAACAGAGCATCGCAAGAAGTCTAATATGTTCGGGGGGTGATTATACCCGCCAGAGAGAGGAAAAAGAAAACTCCCCAGCGCGAAAGGCTGGAGAGTCTTCTTTGAACTGAGGGCAAAGTTTAGGGAGCAAAACGCTGGCTGAAAATCGAACCCAACGCGGCTGAAAGCCCGAACACTACACACGCGCACACGCAGACAAAGAGAATCACGGGCAGGAAGAAGGAGCCTAGCGCCTCGCCCCAGCCGAACTGATTAACTCCCTTGACCGCCATCACACTCAACACAATGCTGTAAAGACCAACCGCCAGACTGACAATCCCAAAGCACAAACCGACGTACGGAATTGCCGCCAACAGCGTCAACACTGCGCTGACAATGCCAAGGGGGAACGAAATGGCGGCAAATGCATAAGCCAATTGCTCGAACGTTCCCTTGCCGCCGAACATTTTTGCCACCCACTGCGTGATGCCCACTGAGATTGCAAAAAACACAACCGTGATGACCGCCCCCACCGGCGCGCCGCAAATGGCAGAAAGAAAACTGCCTCCCCCTCCCAAGGGCAGGGCGGGGACGTCCATCCCCATCTGCCGAAACTGCTGCATCATCTGCCGCATCATCGGTCCTTGAATCAGGGTGGCAGTAAATGAAGTCAACAATGAACCAAGAAAGACCCACAAAAAGGCGATGGACAACTTTCCGCCTGCGGATGCAGCGAAACCTGCATAAGTCTGTTCATTGGGCTTGGTAACCGCATCCATCCAGGTTGAGAACCAGCCTGCAACTCCGGCGGGTTCGGGCGGCATTGGGGTATTACTTTGTTCGTTCATGGGTTCCTCCGTGAGATGATTTCGCTTATTATGGCATAAATCCGAATCAATTACAATCATCAAACTGTGGATGTAATGCAAACAATATACTTGCAGTAAAATTGCTCCCTATGGAAGTCACCGAAAAAATTCAGGGCATCCTTGCCACCCTGCCCACCAAACCCGGCTGTTACCTGATGAAGAACGCCGAGGGGAAAATCATCTACGTCGGCAAGGCGGTCAACCTGAAGAACCGCGTCCGCTCGTACTTTCACGCCGATTCCAGCCACGATAACAAGACGCGCCGTCTCGTGCGCGAGATTGCGGATATCGAGTGGATCGTCGTCGGGTCGGAACTCGAGGCGCTCATCCTCGAGATGAACCTCATCAAAAAGCACCGCCCCAAGTACAACGTCCGCCTCAAGGACGACAAGCGCTACCCCTACATCAAAGTTCACTGGGCAGACCCCTTCCCCAAGGTGACCGTCACGCGGCAAATGGTGGAGGATGGTTCGCGCTACTTCGGTCCATACACTTCGGCGTGGGCGGTTTACCAGACTCTGGACGTGTTGCGGAAGGTCTTCCCCTACCTGACCTGCGACCGCGAAATCACCGGCGCCGACAAGCGCGCGTGTCTTTACTACGACATCAAACTGTGTACCGCTCCCTGTATCGGAGCCATCACCCAGGCGGGATACCGCCAGATGATCTCCGACCTGATGGATTTTCTCAGCGGACACAGCGAGGGCATCGTCCAGCGTCTTCAAGCCGACATGCTCAAAGCCTCGGAGGAGATGCGCTTCGAGAAAGCCGCCGCTTTGCGCGACCAACTCAAAGCCATCCAAAACATCATCGAACGACAGCGCATCGTTTTCGCAACGGATTATCTCGACTCGGACGTGCTCGCCATGGCGCGCAGTAACGGGGAAGCCTGCGTGCAGGTCTTTTTCATCCGCGGCGGGAAGTTGATCGGGCGAGAATATTTCATCCTCGAAGGGACGGAGGACGCGGCAGACAGCGAGGTGATGGAGCAATTCGTCACGCAGTTCTACACCGAAGCCGCCAACATCCCGGAGCAAGTGATGCTCCCGCAGCAATTGGAGGAGGCGCGAATCATCAGTCAATGGCTGCGCTCGAAGCGCGGCGGGAAAAAAGTGGAGTTTTTCGTGCCGAAGGAAGGTCAGCCGCACGAACTGGTGCAGATGGCAGCCGAAAACGCCACTGAGACCCTGCAAGCCCTGCGGGCGCAGTGGCAGGTAGATACACACAAACAGGAAACCGCCCTGGCAGAACTGCGCGACGCGTTGAATTTGCCCGCACCGCCCAACCGCATCGAATGCTATGATATTTCCAATACGCAGGGAACTGCCATCGTGGGGGCGATGGTGGTGTTTACCCAGGGGGTACCCGATAAAAAACTGTACCGCCGCTTCAACATCGAGAGCGTGGTCGGCGCGCCGGATGACTTCGCTTCGATGGAGGAAATGCTCACGCGGCGATTCCGTCGGTGGCGTACGGCTCAGGAATCGCAGGATCAGGTTGGGGCGAAGAAAGACGCGTCCTTCTCCTTCCTGCCAGACCTCATCATCATTGACGGCGGCAAGGGGCAGTTGAGTCGCGCCGTGCAAGTCCTGGAAAAGTTCGGGCTGGCAGACAAGGTGCCGGTGGTGGGTCTGGCAAAACAGCGGGAGGAGATTTTCTTCCCGCACAAGTCGGAACCGTTGTTGCTGCCGCGTCATTCGCAGGGGTTGTACCTCGTTCAGCGCATCCGCGACGAGGCGCACCGCTACGGAATCACGGCGCATCGCAGAAAGAGGCAGAAATTGGGCATGGCTTCACAGTTGGATGCGATTCCGGGCATCGGTCCGGCGCGGCGCAGGGCGCTCTTGAAACATTTCGGCTCTGTGGATAAGATTAGGGACGCTTCCCTCGAGGAGCTCAAGGCGGTTGTGCCGGAACAGGCGGCGCACGCCATCAAGGCGCACCTGGAATGAGAACAGTCTGGACTGTTGACGACGACGAAGAGATGAACCGCGCCATCGGGCTGATGCTGAAACTGCTCGATTGCGAGGTGACGGCGTTTCACACCATCCGTGCGGCGGCGCAGATGATCGTTTCCGGCAGGAAGCCGGATTTGCTCATTCTGGATATCAATATGCCCGAGGTGACCGGGCTGGATATGGTCGAATTTCTGCGGCGGCGTCCCGATACCAAAGACCTCCCGATTGTGATGCTTTCTTCGGAGACGGCGGATGTGATGGTGGACCGGGCAATGCAGTTGGGCGCCGATGCGTATGTGACTAAACCGGTCACACTCGAGGAACTGGAAAAGGCAATGGCAACCGCCTTTTACAAACATCTGAAATTGTGAGAGAGTATGGCAGGCAAAAAATTCAAGAACAAACCCCAACCCAGAGAAATAGACCCAACTGTCAGGGCGGCGCGGAAGATGAGGGTGGTTTTCATCATCCTTTCGGTAATGATCGTGCTTTCGATGGTTCTGGCAGCCGTAGCGTCTTTTTACTAAAAACACCATCAGGGATAATCTTCGACAACAGGGTGATATAATCCCTGCCGCGCGGCGCTGGATGCCGCGTTTTATTCTGATACTACATGGGGCAGGATGACCTCCGCCCCTGCGAATGAGGAACTATGCTCGATAAATTAAAAGGTATCGAAGACCGCTACGAACAACTCAGCAAAGAATTGCTTGAGGTGGGGAACGACTATCAGCGCATGGCGGAAATCAACAAGGAACGCGTGGAGTTGGAGGAAATCGTCGAGAAGGCGCGGGAATATCGGCAGGCGGTGAAAAGCCTGGAGGAGGCGCGGGCAATTCTCCAGTCCGAAAAGGACGCGGAGCTGGTCGCGCTGGCAGAGGCGGACATCGAGGAGTTGACGCCGAAGATCGAGGCGCTCGAGAAGCAGATCAAAGGGATGCTGGTGCCGAAGGATCCGCGCGATGAGAAGAACGTCATCATGGAAATCCGCGCGGGGACCGGCGGCGACGAAGCCGCCATCTTTGCCGGCGATTTGTTCCGCATGTACACGCGCTACGCCGACGAGAAAAAGTGGAAGACCGAAATCCTTTCGGAAAACGCCATCGGCGTGGGCGGCTACAAGGAAGTGATTTTCGAGATTCGCGGCAAGGGCGCGTATTCGAAGTTGAAATATGAATCGGGCGTGCATCGCGTTCAGCGCGTGCCGGCGACTGAATCACAGGGGCGCATCCACACTTCCACGGCGACGGTGGCGGTGCTGGCAGAAGTGGATGAGGTGGAAATTGACATCCCCGAAAGCGATATCGAAATCGAGGTCTATCGCTCCTCCGGCGCGGGCGGGCAGAACGTGCAAAAGAACTCCACTGCCGTGCGCCTGTATCATAAGCCGACCGGCATGGTGGTGACCTGTCAGGATGAGCGTTCGCAGTTGCAGAACAAGCTGCGAGCGATGAGCATTTTGCGCGCGCGTCTCTATGAAATCGAAGAGGAAAAGCGCCGCGCCGCTCTCGAGGCAGACCGCCGCTCGCAGGTGGGCACAGGCGAACGGTCTGAAAAGATTCGCACGTACAACTACCCTCAAAACCGCGTCACCGACCACCGCATCGGGCTGTCCATCTACAACCTGCCTGCTGTGATGGATGGGAAGATTGACGAGTTCATCGAGGAATTGTCCACGCGCGACGAGGCGGAACGTCTTGCCGCCAGCGGAATTGACGACGAGGAGTGATTTTCGCCACAAAGGCACGAAGGTCACCAGGGGAATAAACCAGACGGGCTTTCCACTTTGTGTACTTTGCGCCTTTTGTGACGAAGAATAGGCTTTATCCGAAATAAGATTGGGACGCAGATCAACGCTGACTGACGCGGATACGAATAGAAAAAATCTGCGTTTTCTGCGTTCATCAGCGTCCGACATGGATTTTCGACTTATGACGGATAAAGTCCAATGAGGAAGTGATGAACGACAACCTCGCCTTCGGAGCAAACCTTCAGCCCTTCATGGGCATCCCCTCTTTCATGCGCCTGCCGGTCACGCGCGACCTGCAGGCTGTGGACGCCGCCATTTTAGGCGTGCCGTTCGACAGCGGCACCTCCTACCGCAGCGGAACGCGCTTTGGCCCGCGCAAGATTCGCGAAGCCTCGTTGATGATTTGGGGACACAACACTACGCTCAACGTCACGCCGTTGAAAAAACTCAAAGCGGTGGATTACGGTGACGTGTCGGTCATCCCGACCTCCATCGAACACACCATGACCGCCATCACCCAAGCCGCCAGCGAAATCATCGAAACGGGGACAACCCTCATCACCCTCGGCGGCGACCATTCCATCGCGCTCCCGCTTCTGCGCGCCCACGCAAAAAAACACGGACCCGTCTCCCTCGTCCACATTGACGCGCACATAGACACGTGGGAAGCGGAGTTCGAAGCCGTCCCCTACAGTCACGGCACACCCTTCCGCTATGCCCTGCAGGAGGGACTGATCCGCGAGGGCGAATATATGCAAATCGGCATTCGCGGACCGGTCAGCGGCGAGAACGACTACAACGATGCCCGCGCACTCGGCGCCCGCATTGTCACCATCCACGAGGTGATGGAAAAAGGCGTCGGCGAAATCCTCAGAGAAATTCACGAGCGGATGAAAGGTCCCGTTTACGTGACCGTGGACATCGACTCGGTGGACCCCGCCTACGCGCCCGGCACCGGCACCCCCGAAGTCGGCGGGCTGACCAGTTACCAACTGCTCCAACTCGTGCGTGGACTGCACGGTCTGAACCTGATTGGTTTCGACCTCGTGGAAGTCTCGCCGCCCTTCGACCACGGCGACATCACCGCCATCCTTGCCGCCAACATCGTCTTCGAATACCTCTCCCTGCTGGCGCTGAAATACCGTTAACCATCCACTACCAACTGTCCACTGTCAACTGTCATGCCCCCGCTTCTCTCCGACCTCACAGCACGCCTCGCCGCCATCAGCGACACCCCCGCCCTCGATGCATCCGTCCTCCTCGCCCGCATCCTCGGCAAATCGCGCACCTGGGTCATGGCGCACCCGGAACTCACCCTGACCACCGACCAGCAGCAGCAACTTGAAGATTTCCTCGCGCGTCTGGAAAGAGGCGAGCCCCTTCCCTACGTCCTCGCTCACTGGGAATTTTTCGGCTTAGATTTCGACCTCACCCCGCACGTCCTCATCCCCCGCCCCGAGACCGAACTGCTTGTCGAAAAAGCCATCGCCTGGATGCAAAAATCCCACGTCCGCCGCACAGTGGCAGACGTGGGCACCGGCTCCGGCATCATCGCCATTGCTATCGCCGCCAACGTCCCGGATGCCCGCCTCCTCGCCACCGACATCTCCCCCGCCGCCCTGCAGGTCGCCCAAGCCAACGCCCGCAAACACCGCGTGGACGACCGCATCCGTTTCGTCGAGTGCGACATCCTCCCGCCCCACCCGCACTCCCTCCCCACCGAGGAACACTTCGACCTGCTCTGTGCCAACCTGCCCTACATTCCCACCGCAACCCTGCACGCCCTGCCGGTCTACGTGCGCGAACCCACCCTCGCCCTCGACGGCGGCGCAGACGGACTCGACCTCATCCGCAAACTCCTGCGCCTCGCCCCCGAGTGGATGGCTCCTCACAGCCTCATCCTGCTCGAAATCGAAGCCACCCTCGGCAAACAAACGCTCGAACTCGCCCGTTCGACCTTCCCCCACGCGGAAGAAATCCACGTACACCAGGACTTATCAGGACTCGACCGCCTGCTCGAAATTCGACTCTGACGCTTCTTTTTCGGACCTTCAGCCTGCTCCTCCCCTCCAACCTTCTCTCCCCGACGCAATTTCCGCCTCCCATACCGCTCGAAAAACTCTGGCTCATCGAGAAAGTTCACTCTGCTTCACATAAGAGACGCTCTCTGGCGTCGGAATTGGAAAGCACACGCGCTCTACACATGAACCAAAACTCTTATCCTCCTTTCAGGTTTTGTTCAGGTTCCACTAAAGCGCCTGCATATAATGACAAATGCATTCTCCTATCAAACCGCCGATGGCTCGGGCAAGCCAAAGGCGGTTTGGGTTTTTAATCGGAGAGCGCCCACGTCGGCTGGACGTCCATCTCCAGGCCGGAGAGGTGACCCAGCGCATAGCGGTAATATCCCGCCGCGGCAATCATCGCGGCGTTATCGGTGCATAGTGAAAGAGCGGGGATGTTGACCCTGAACTCCGTCTGCGATTGGAACGCCTCCCGCAAAGCGCGGTTGGCAGAGACGCCGCCCGCCACCAGAATTTCCCTTGCCTTGAACTCGCGCGCCGCCTGCATGGTCTTCTCGAAGAGCGTCTCCACCACCGCCGCCTGAAAGGATGCGGCGAGGTCTTCCACAGGCAAATACTTGCTCTCCTTCTTCAAGTCATTGACGGTGTACAGGACGGCGGTCTTCAAGCCGCTGAACGAAAAGTCGTAGGGCGAGTCGAGGCGGGCGCGCGGGAACTTGAACCGCGCCGGGTCGCCGCGCTCCGCCGCACGCTGGATGGACGGTCCGCCGGGGTAGGGAAGGCTGAGGAGGCGGGCAACTTTGTCGAAAGCCTCGCCAGCCGCATCGTCGAGGGTGGAACCGAGGCGTTTGTACGTCAAATGCTCGGTCATGAGATTCAGTTCGGTATGTCCGCCGGAGACGAGGAGCGCCATCAGCGGAAATTGCGGCTCCGGCGGGATGGCGTCGCCCCGCAGTGCGGGACTGTCGTACACCCAGGCGGAGTAGATGTGCCCCTCGAGGTGGTTCACGCCGACGATGGGCAGGTTCAAGCCGAGCGCCAGCCCCTTCGCCATGTTCATACCCACCACCAGCGACCCCGCCAACCCGGGTCCGCGCGTGACAGCGATGGCATCCACCTCGCTCAACGTGATATTCGCCTGAGCCAGCGTCTGCTCGACGACGGGGACGATGCTGAGTACATGCTGGCGCGAGGCAACTTCAGGATACACGCCGCCGAAGCGGGCATGTAATTCCATCTGTGAGGCGACTGTGGAGGCGAGAAGCGCGCGTCCGTTTTCGATGACGGCGCAGGCAGTTTCATCGCAGGAGGTTTCGATGGCAAGGATGCGGGCGGGAGGAAGGGAGGTCATGATGGGTCAGGGGAGGTGAGGAATCAGTGATTGAGTGAGCAGTAATCAGTAATTGGTGCGCGGCAAACTATGATTGGATTCACAAGTACCGCAAAAATGACTCGGGGTTGTTGAGGAAGTCCTTCATCAATTGGACGTGTTCAAGCTGGGAGTATTGTACTTCCTGAATCCTGCCGTCTGCAAATTGGAGAATTTGCGCGCCGGGGAACGCCAGCAGAATCGGCGAATGTGTGGCGATGATGAATTGGGCGTTCTGCTCCACCATCTGCTTCATCGCGGAGATGAACGTCAATTGCCGCATGGGGGAAAGGGCGGCTTCGGGTTCGTCGAGCAGGTACAAACCGTCGGGGACGAAGCGCGCCTGAAACAAGGTCAGGAAGGATTCGCCGTGCGAGTAGTTGTCGAGGTCTCTGCCGTAGCGGTTCTGCATCGCCGACAACTGTCCCCGGTACGCAGACCTCGCCAACTCTGCGGCATAGTTCGAGCGCCCCTTGTAGTCGCGGTCAACGTCCTTCAGGTCTTGTTCCAGTTCTTCGCGCGTCTGCCGCATGGACTTGGCGTACCCGAAGAAATCCTCCGCCCGAAGGAAAAACCCCTTGCGCGTGCGTTTCGTCCACGCGAGGCGGAAGTACCCCGCCAGTTTGCGAATCGGAGCGAGGGTTTTGTCGGTCTTCACGCTCTCCGCGCCGACCGTGATGGATTCCACCGCACAGGCAATCGCTTCGAGAATCGTTGATTTGCCCGAACCGTTCTCGCCGACGAGGAAGGTCACCGGGAAAGTGAATTTGATCTCCCGAAGAGAACGGACTACCGGAACCGAAAACGGGAATTCCCCCGCTTCGGCTTCCAGCGCTGGACGGAGCGTAATGGATTGGAGATGGATCATTCAACTTCCCAATCTACCAACCTGCCAATTACCCCTTCTTCCACTTCTTCATCGGCAGGACGAAGTCGTAGGGATACTCGGCAAGGATTTCGATTTTCCCATCCGGGCGCACCCACAGCGTATCTTCGATGCGGAAGCCCATGCCGCGTTCGGGATAGTACAACCCCGGCTCCGAAGTGATAACCACTCCAGCCCGCAAACGCTGGTCGTCCCCGCTCTGCAAGCCGCTGAACGGACGCTCGTGGATGTTGAGTCCCACGCCATGTCCCAGGCTGTGGACGTAGCCATCCTGCGGCGCTTTGGTGTTCAACTGCGTCTTATGCCCCTTCGATTCGAAATATTCACACGTCATGCGGTGATAGTCCCGGAACGGCACATTCAAATCAAAGTTTTCCAGCAGGCGGTCGAAGATTTCCTTTACCTGATTGTAGAGTTCCTGCGCTTCGGGGGTGGCGTACCCCAAACTCCAGGTGCGGGTGAAATCGTAGTAGTAACCGCCGCCCGCCTCGGCGGGATAGATGTCGAAGACGATGGTCTTGCCAAGTTGTATCGGATCGCTGGGGGTACCGGAGGAATGCGGAACTCCCGCGTCGCGCCCGATGGCAAAGATAAAGCCAGACGGAAATTCCGCGCCTCGCTCAGCAATCCACAAACGGATTTTCGAGTGGACATCGCCCACTGTCAGCGGCATACCGTCCTCTTTCAGGAGGACTTCGTCTTCGCCTACCGCGCAGGAGGTCAGATATTCCCGCACCAGCCCGACGACCTCGGTGGTAATCTTCCCCATGCGGCGGATGCGTTCCACCTCCCCCTCATCTTTGGTCTCCATGGCTTTCATGAAGATGGAGCCTTCGCTTCTTTCGCCGACAAACTCGATGCCGGGCATGATCTTCTGCATTCGCCCAAGCAGAGCAAACACCGCGCCGACATCGTAGAGTCCATACACTCCCACGCGTCCGGCGGTTACGCCGCACTCTTTGAGCATCAACTCCAGCCGCAGGGCGCCCGCCCCGCCGTGATCGCCCGCTTTTTTGAGCAGGTCGTCATAATCATATTTACTGTACGGCACGCACTTCAATCCGCTTTTGGCGGCTTCGTCGCGTTCCATGTCGCCGTGAAAGAGCACAGCCCCTTCGCCCCGCTTCTTAATCAGCGTGGCGTGACTCACATGTCCGCCGCCCGTCAGATAATACATAGGCGGGTTGTGTTCGGCGTTTCCGAACACAATCAAGGCGTCCAAATTGCTGGCTTGCATGATGGCGTCAAGGTCAGATTTCATGGGGTCTCCATTGTAGATGTTCAAAACTCTTGCAAATTGTTCAACATGGCAAATTCTCTGGCTCTTTCCTCATGCTCGAAAGTCAGGGTGAGGATCTTCTTATCACTGGTGACCTGGGCGCGCAGACCGAGCACATCGTGAAGGTCACGAAACAGCGATACAAGGGTCAGAGGTCGGCTGGTGAGCAGGTCGCCAAAATAAGGCTTGGTCACGACGCGCAGAATCATCTCGACCAATGTCGCCCCAACAATTCCGCCCAGCAAGGCGCCCGCTCCAGACAGCACCATCACTGCCTGATTTGTTTGCCGCCAATCCATCCCCAAAAAATTCCACAAGGCGAGGTTGGGCAGGACAAAAAGCCACAGCAAAAGGAAAGTCAGCGCGCCCAACAGAAATGCGACAATGGTGAATGGAAGCAGGGAAAACCACTCAAGGCGGTTTTCCAGCGTGATGCAGTCGCTGCACAGGGGCGGTTCGAGTTCAAGAACGAACGACTTCCTCGAATTCTCTGCCAGCGTGAAAAGGATTCCCCGCGTGCCCGCCTTGGGTTTTCCACAATGCAGGCAGGTCTCGGGAAAAACCACTTTGGGCGGCTTCCTGGGGTTGGGGATGGGGACGGTCAATGTGTAAGCCATGGGTCTCCTCAACTCCTAAATTTGGATTGTCTTTCGCAACACAGCCAGCAAGGCTTCGTCCTGCCCGGGCAGGACGGTGCGGGGGTCGAGCAAAACCCTGTCGTTCTCCGTCCGCGCAATGACCGGCGGCTTCGTCTCACGCAGTTCCTTCAGGAATTTATCGGGGGATTGGACATCCAGCGCCAGGACGAACGTCGGCAGGGATTCTTCGGGCAGACTCCCGCCGCCCACTGTGGATTCGGACTGAATCACCTCGCCCCTGCCCAGCGCCTCCCGCCACGCCTCCGCCCTGACCTTGACCTGTTCCGCTTTCAAGGACATCATCCTCACCACGGGAATTTCCCGCTCCGCCTCGTCTTTGAGGTAATGCGTCAGCGTCGCTGTGACGCCCGCCAGAGAAGTCTTATCGGCTCTCACAGCCCGCGCCAGCGGATGCCGCTTCACCTTGTCGAGCAGGTCCTTTTTGCCGACGATGAGTCCCGCCTGCGGACCGCCCAGCAGTTTATCGCCCGAAAAGCAGACGAGGTCTGCCCCCGCCGCGAGAGACTCCTGCACGGTCGGTTCGTGGGCGAGACCGTAGCGGGCGGTGTCAATCAGCGCGCCGGAACCGAGGTCGTCCACCACTGGCACGCCCGCCTTGTGTGCGGCTCGAACAATCTCAGCGAGTTGCGGTTCCTCGGTAAAGCCGACGATTTTGAAGTTACTGCGGTGCGCCCGCATGACCAGCGCAGCATCGGCGAGTTCGCTTTCGTAGTCGGATAGCCTGACCTTGTTCGTCGTCCCCACCTCGACGAGTTTCGCGCCCGATTGCTTCATCACATCCGGCACGCGGAATCCGCCGCCGATTTCGACTAGCTGCGAGCGGGCGATGAGGACGCGCTTCCGATGCGCCAGCGCCGATAACACCAGCAAAACCGCAGAGGCGTTGTTGTTGACCACCAGCGCCGCCTCAACGCCGAGCAGTTTCTGCAAAATGGCTTCGGCATGGATGAGCCGCGAGCCGCGCCGCCCTGCGGCAAGGTCGTATTCGAGGTTGGTGTAGTTTGCGGCGGCTTCGCTCATCGCCTGGATGGCGGCGGAGGAAAGCGGTGCGCGCCCGAGGTTGGTGTGGAGGATGACTCCTGTGGCGTTGATGAGCGGGCGGAGGGTCGGCTCCGTCCACGCGGCGAGGCGGGATTCGGCTCCGGCGAGGATCAGGTCTGCGGAGGGCAGGACAGTTTCAGGGTCCAGTTTGAAGCGTGCGCGGGCGTCGTCGAGGGTCTGTCGCAGCGCGTCGAGAGTCAGCGGGCGTCCATACGTCTCAAGGAGGTGAGCCGCTCGCTTCGTCTGAAGCAGTTGCTCAATGGAGGGCAGGCTGCGCAGGCTATTCATCTTCGTGGGCGGGGGGCTTCCAGCGCGATTTTTCACGCAGGCGGATGAAGTATTCGATAGCGATGAGACCGCCCGCCAGCGCAAGGATGACGTAGACGGTGACGAGGCGTCCCAACTGAAGCCACGCGAGGGTTGCGCCGTACACGCCGAACCACAGCGCCTGCCGCACGATGACGTTGGCTTCGACGGGCTTTTCATCGGGGAAGCGCTTGTGGAAGAAGTAGACGACCGGCAGGGCGGCGCCTGTGAGCGCCAGAAGCGTCAGGACGAAAAACCCCCAGCGCGACCAGACGAAGGGAAGGGTTTGGGTGATGAGGTAATACAAGCCCCCCCAGCCAACGAGGACGAGAAGTAGCGCTGAAATGCCAAAGGGCTTGAATTTTAGCGGTTCATTCATTGGGGTGAATTATACTGTGGGAGTGGAAAGTGGAAGGGGAATGGGGAATTGGGTAGATTGGTAGATTGGTAGATGGTAGATTGGTAGATGGTAGATTGGTAATTGGTAATTGGACAGTTGAAAGAGGTGAAATGATGAATGTTTTGGATGCGATACGGACAAAGCGGGCGGTGAGAAAGTTCAAGGATGAGCCGCTGCCAGATGAGGTGGTGCGGACAATCTTGAACGCCGGACGCAGGTCGCAGTCGTCGAAGAACGAGCAGGCGTGGCAGTTCATTGCTATTCGGGATAAGTCTGTTCTCAAGGCGCTTTCGGAGTGCGGGACGTGGGCGGGGCATCTCGCCGGGGCGGCGCTGGGAGTCGCCATCCTGACTCCCGACCCAACCGCCAAATTCCAGACGATGTTCGACGCCGGTCAGGCGGCGGCGTTCATGCAGTTGGCGGCGTGGGAGTTGGGCGTCGGTTCGGTGCCCGCTTCGATTTATGATTTCGAGAAGGCGCGTGAGATTCTGGGCTTCCCGCCCGAGTGGCATTTGCGGATTGCGCTATCGTTTGGCTATCCGGCGGAGGAGGAGAAGTTATCCGCGCCGCCGAAGAAGGGCGGGCGCAGACCGCTGGAGGAAGTGGTGCATTGGGACAGGTGGTAATTCAAGCGGCGGGAGCCAGCCTCGCCAGCACGGCGAGGTGGTCGGAGTGCGGCAGGTTGGGCGCATCCACATGCCGCACCTCCAGCACGCGCCAGGCAGGTTTGCCGGGCTGGATGAAGATGTAATCGAGGCGGTGGCTGAGGAAGACGCCGCCCCACGGATAGCGAACGTGATGGGTGGGAGCGTGTCCGTTTTGGACTACCTCCCGCAGGGTATCCAGCCAATATTCGCGGACATGCCGGATCTGGCGGGTGTGTTCGGGTGCGTTGAAGTCGCCGGCAATGATGGCGGAACGTCCGCCCGCCAGGTGATGCGCCCAGGTCTGCAAGGAGCGCAGTTGCCGGGCGTTTTCCTTGCGCATCAAGCCAAGATGGGCGGAGATTGCCAGAATTTCGCCGCAGGGCATATCCACTTCCACGCCCAAAGCCAGCCGGCGGGAGAAAGGATTGTGCGCCTGCCGCATCTGCCGCAGATACGGGAGCCGTTTCAACGGAAAGCGGCTGAACACGCCCAACCCCTCTTCAAAGCCGATTTTCTGCGAGCCGTTCGCCCGCGAATAGACGTATGCCATGTTCAGGCGTTTTGCCAGCCATTCATCCGCGCTGAAGGCTGAGGTGCGCGCCACTTCCTGGAGGAGAAGCAGGTCAACCCGCTCTGCCTCGACCAGTTGGGCAAACGCCTCCAGCCGCCTTTCCAAATCCTTGAAGCGGGGCCAGTCGTGCCAGAGGTTGGCGCTCAAAACAATGTACTCGCCGCATTCCTGCGCCGGGATGGGATGCGGCTCCCGCTGAAAGGTGACGCGTCCCGCCGGCTCCGCCACCGCGAGAGCGGTTTTCACGAAATTGGGCAGGCGGTCATGCCCGATGCGGCGCAGGAAACGTCTCACCGCCGCCCAAAGCCACTTGAAAAACGCGGGATGCTCGTCGCTGTGCGGCTCGATGAACAAATCCTGTTTGTCAGACACACAGCCCTCGATGATTCAGATAGTATCTCAATTGTTGTGTAAAAGTGGCGCGAGATTAATCTCGCGGTACGAATTTACACAACTTTCGGCATCCAACCATACTTCACGAGTGACGGTGACGCCAGAGGGAGAGCATCCCGTTCACAAATTTGGGGACGATCTCCCGCGAAAAGCGCCGCCAGTTGATGGCAGTGGCGACCAAAACCCAAACGACAAGCCAGTTTCCCATCTCTGGCAGGAGGCGCAGAGCGGTCAGAATCAGCCAGAGGTAGATGGGCGCCTGGACGAGCATGAGCAGGTTACGGTCCAGACCGAAGCGCCAGAGGAGGAGAATCCAGCCGAGGAGGTAGAGAAGCCCGAACGTGAGTCCGACAAATCCCGCCGCTACGAGGTAAATCCCCAAACAGATGGAAACTGTCAAGTCAATGTAGAGGTCACTGTCCCCGATCCAGGTGCGGCGCGGGTTGCGGCTGCGCCGGGCGATGCCGCCGTCCACGAAGTCGCCCGTCCAATCGAGGAGCATGAGGATGGCGACAATGGGAAGCGCTTCTTTGCCATACGTCAGCCCCAGCCAGACCATCATCACCCCAAGCAGTCCGCGCGCGGCAGTGATGAGGTCTGCAACAAGTTTGGCGTCGAACATACCAGACCTCCTTTCTCTCGAGGTAAATTCATTGTAGCAAGGAGGGGATAGAATTTCATTAACGTGTCTCGCGTTGAGGTTCACGTCCAGTGCGGAGCCGGTAATTTTCATCTTCTCAACTGTGGTTTAATCGCCCCATGGATACCTCCCTCCTCCCCTTCTTCAAGCCCCAAGGTGTTGTGGTCGTCGGCGCATCCACCTCACCTGAAAAACTCGGCTATGGCGTGGCGCGCAACCTGGTGCAAAGCGGCTACCCCGGCGCGATTCACTTCGTCAGCCAGCGGCAGGGCAAACTCTTCGGGCGCCCGCTTCACACGGACCTCACCCAGGTTCCCGACTCCGTTGACCTTGCCATTCTCGTCGTTCCTCCGCACGCCGCGCCGCAAACGCTCGAACAGTGCGGCAGACGGGGTATCCGCGCCGCCATCATCGTCTCTTCCGGGTTCCGAGAGGCGGGAGCCGAAGGCGCAGCGCTCGAACAAAACTGTCTCGAAGCCGCCCGCGCGCACGGCATACGCCTGCTCGGTCCCAACTGTATCGGCGTCATTGACACCCACCTCCCCCTCGATACCACCTTCCTCCAGCCGCCCATGCCCGCGCAGGGCGGCGTCGGCTTTATTTCACATTCGGGCGCATTTGCCGCCTCCATTGTGGATTGGGCGCGCGGCGAAGGCTTCGGCTTTTCGCAAATCGTCAGCCTCGGCAATCAGGCAGACGTCAACGAGACGGACATGCTCGCGGTACTGGCTGAAGACCCGCATACCAAAGTCATTGCCCTCTACATGGAATCGGTTTCAGACGGACGCCGATTCGTGGACGCCGCCCGCCATGTCACCCAACGCAAAGCGGTCATTGCCCTCAAAGTCGGGCGCTTCGAGTCTGGACAAAGAGCCGCCGCCTCGCACACCGGAGCCTTAGCCGCCTCCGACAACGCCTTCGACGCCGCCTTTGCCAAAGCCGGCATCCTCCGCGCCGACACAGCCGAGCAGCTGTTCGACTGGGCAAGAGCGCTGGAAAACTGCCCCCTGCCACGCGGCAATCGGATTGCCATCCTCACCAACGCCGGCGGACCCGGCGTCATCGCCGCCGATTCACTCGAGACGAATAACCTGGTTCCCGCCCCATTGACCGACTCTACACTGAAAGCGCTGTCTGCCATCCTGCCCCCTTTCGCCGCCATCCACAACCCGGTGGACATGCTCGCCTCTGCCTCCCCGCAAACCTATGCCGACTGCCTGCGCCTCCTGCTCGCCGACCCCAACGTGGATGCAGCGCTGGTCATCCTGCCGCCGCCGCCCATGTTCAAAGCGGAGGAGGTAGCAGAGAAACTCATCGAAACGCTTCGTCAATTCGATAAGCCTGTGGTGGTATCCCTGATGGGTTCGACGCTGGTTGCAGAAGCAATTAAAAGATTCCAGCGCGCCAGCGTGCCGACCTATCCCTTCCCTGAACGCGCGGTCTCGGCGTTAAGTGCGCTGTTCAAGCGGACGGAAATGCTCAAACGTCCCCTCCCACCTGCCGAACGCGCCGTCCGCCGCCCGGCAGATCTCACCCTCTCCGCGCCGCAACTGCTGACAGAGTACGGCGTCCCTACCCTGCCGCTCAAACTTGCGCGCACTGCCGCCGAAGCAGTGACTATCGCCAACGAGATGGGGTATCCCGTTGTGATGAAAATCGCTTCACCCGATATTTTGCACAAATCGAATGTTGGCGGCGTCATTCTCGACATTCAGGACGCCGCTTCGTTATCTTCTGCCTACGCGCAAATGATGGAACGCGTCAAAGCCGCCGCCCCGCACGCCGCCATCGAAGGCGTTCACATTCAGAAGCAAATCCCCACCGGGCAGGAAGTCATCGTGGGCATGGTGCGCGATCCGCAGTTCGGCGCATTGATGATGTTCGGCTCAGGAGGCGTGGAGGTGGAAGGACTCAAGGATGTAGCGTTTGCCCTGGCTCCGTTGAATCAGGCTGAGGCGGAGGACATGATCCGCAAAACGTGGGCGGGGAAAAAGTTGAAAGGCTTCCGCAACATCCCTCCTGCCGACGAGCAGGCGGTCATCGAGGTTCTGATCAAGTTATCCCGCCTTGCGGTGGAGCACGAAGCCATTGAGGAAATCGAAGTCAATCCTCTGTGTGTTTTGAACAAAGGGGCGGTGGCAGTAGATGTGAGGATGAAGACGAAGTAGTTGTATTGTCTTTGAAAATATTGTATAGTGATGATAAGCCCCGCCACAAAAGGAGAGAAAAAATGGCAGACAGTGTTTACAAAATCATCGAACTGGTCGGCACCAGCACCGACTCATGGGAGAAAGCCGCCGCCGTTGCCGTGGAGCGCGCCGCACAAACCCTGCGCGATTTGCGCATTGCGGAGGTTGTGGAATTGGATATGGTGCTGGATAATGGCAAGGTTACAGCCTATCGCGCCAAGGTCAAGGTTTCGTTCAAATACGAGGGCTCGTAAAAACAACATTAAAACGAAAAACCCCGTCTCACGACGGGGCTTTTCGTTTTTGGGTAATTAGCTGGGCAAGGCGCTGTTGATGTTGCTGAAGGTGTTGCCGATCTTGGGTCCGAGCAAGCGCATGACCGCAATCACGACGATGGCGACGAGGGCGAGGATGATCGCGTACTCAACCAGACCTTGACCTTTTTCTTTGGGGGCGAATAACATGGCGTAATTCCTTTCTGGATAAAAGTTTTTGGTTTCCCAGGGACCACCCCTGGAATTGTCTTTATTGTATCCAAACCGGAAAAAATTACAAGCCCCCAAATGGGGCGGGCGCTTGCAACCTTGTTAGGCTTACTAAAGTGAAAATCTGCTTTCGAGAGCCCGTTTATAAATATTTTCACAAGACCGGGTGAGGCTTTTATCAGCATTGCAGGAACAAAAACATCTCCAGATCAGTTAAAGCCAGAACTTTGCACCACAATATAGGACTTACGCATAATCGGCGTTCTCTACTACCAATTACCCGTCCAGCGTGTTGGAGCACGCACTCTACACAAGGTTTTGCGCAGGTCCTAAATATACGACAGTTGCAAAATCCTACTTGCCAGACATTTGCGGACAATGAGCATTCTGCGCAAACCCAAAATATCTCATTGACACTCCCCTTCCCTTCCGGTATAAGTCTCAGAATGAAAACCCTGCCAAAATTCCTTGGGTTGTGGGCGCTTCTGGTTATGCTCTCGGCATGCCAGGCGGCTCCCGCCGCGACTGCGCTTCCCACATCAACAGCCGCACTTGAAGCGACTCCCACATCTGTCGTCACGCCCACAGCCACTCCCTTTCCCACGCCAATTCCTGTAGTCCGTGTAGAAGCCGGAGACCGCGCTTTGTTCTACGGCGATTTCGACCAGGCGCGTCAGCAATATCTTTCAGCCTTCAACGAGTCCACAGACGATGCCGTGAAAGCCGCCGCGCTTTGGGGACTGGGACGCACCGAACTGGCGGACGAACGTCCACAGCCTGCCATCGAAACGCTCAACCGCCTCGTCAACGAATACCCCGACTCAACCTACGCCGCGCGCGCTTACTTCCTGCTGGGGCAGGCGTACTTCCAACTCAACCAATACCTGCCAGCCGCCGATGCCTACAACACCTACCTGAACCGCGTGCCGGGCGTTCTGGATAGTTACGTTCAGGAATACCGCGGCGACGCCCTCTACCAGGCCGGCGACTACACCTCCGCCATCAACGCCTACACCGCCGCCCTCAACGCCTCGCGTCTCGACGATGGCTTGACTCTGCAAATCAAAATTGCCCAAACCCGATTCGACTTCGGCGACTACGCCGGCGCCTTGTCGCTTTCCAATGAAATTTATAACGCCGCCACAAATGACTTCCTCCGCGCCCAAATGGACTACTTTGCCGGCAACACCCATCTCAAACTCGGGCAGACAGAGGAAGCCTACGCACGCTATCGGCATGCCGTGGAAAACTATCCCCTTTCCTACTACTCCTATCTGGCGCTGGTGGAACTCGTCAACGCCGACCAGCCGGTCAACGACCTCGACCGCGGCATTGTGGATTACTTTGCCGGGCAATACGACGTGGCTCTGCTCGCCCTCGATAACTACATCCGCGCCAACCCCGTCAATGATGGAACCGCCGCCTACTACCGCGCCCTCACCCTGCGGGAGTTGAAACGCACCGAAGAAGCAATTCTCGCATTCGATTCCTTCATCAAGACCTACCCCGCCCACCCGCGCTGGACCGACGCCTGGGAACAAAAAGGCTTCCTCGAATGGGCTATCCTGGGCAGGTACGACACAGGCGCAAAGACCTTCCTCGAATTCGTTGCCGCCGCACCCACTTCATCTTCTGCGCCCGGCTTCCTGATGAACGCCGCCCGCGTCACAGAACGGAATGGTCGGTTGGAAGAAGCCGCCCAAATTTGGGAACGTGTGGCAAACGAATATCCTTCCAGTGAACCGGTCCCCGACGCGCTCTTTCTGGCAGGCGTTACCCGCTACCGCCTCGGCAACTTCACCGGCGCGCTCGCCTCCTTTCAAAGAGACCTCATCCTCTCCACCCGCCCCCGCGACATCGCCCGCGCCTATCTCTGGATCGGCAAAACGCACGAAAAACTGGGAGACCAGTCCTCCGCCATCCAAGCCTGGCAGCAGGGGCAAATGACCGACCCCGGCGGATATTACAGCCTGCGCGCTCAAGACATCCTCCTGAAAAGACAACCGTTCGAATCGCCTCCTTCCATCAACCTGGAAGTGGACCTGCAAAAAGAAAGAAAAGACGCCGAGGCTTGGGTGCGGCTAACCTTCGGGCTTCCACTGGATACGGATCTTTCTGGACCTGGGACTCTGGCGCACGACCCGCGCTTCATTCGCGGCACAGAGTTGTGGGAACTGGGCATGTATGCCGAAGCGCGGCAGGAATTCGAAGCCCTGCGTGAGGCGCTCAAAACAAACCCTGCCGATAGTTTCCGCCTGGCAAATCATTTGCTGGAAATTGGCTTGTATCGCTCCGCCATCTTCGCCGCGCGCGAAGTGCTGACCATGGCGGGATTGGAGTCACAATCCGCTTCGCTGGCGGCGCCAGCCTATTTCAACCACATCCGCTATGGGCTGTATTACCGCGACCTGATTCTTCCCGAAGAGGAACGCTACGGCATGGATCCCCTCTTTATGTTCAGTGTAATTCGGCAGGAAAGCCTGTTCGAGGGATTTGTCCGTTCGAATGCCGGTGCGCGGGGGTTGATGCAGGTCATCCCCTCTACCGGAGCGCAAATCGCCGCAGAACTTAACTGGCCCCTTCTCTACAGCGACGACGATCTCTACCGCCCCAACGTGAGCATTCGCTTTGGGACGTATTACCTGGACAAAAACCGCAGACTTCTCGGCGGAAGCATGTATGGTAGCCTGGCGGCATATAACGCCGGCCCCGGCAATGCGCTGACCTGGAAGGAACTGGCAGGCGACGACCCCGATCTCTTTCTGGAAGTCGTCCGCTTTCAAGAGACGCGCGATTACATCCGCTACATTTACGAAATCTACGCCGCCTATCGGGCAATTTACAGCCCCGCCCCATAAGAAAAACATCCCGAAGGGTGAACCTTCGGGATGTTGAGCATCTATTTCCCCGCCTGCGCCAAAATTTCCGGCAGGAGGCGCGCCGCTTCCTCCACCTGGGCTGTCGAGCAGGAAAAGGCAAATCGGATGTGGTCCCGGCCGGCAGGTCCAAAAGCGGAACCGGGCGAAGAGCCAATCCCCGCTGCGTCAATCAGGTAGTTCGTCATAGACCAGTCGTCCCGCTTTCCATCGTAACCGGGCCACTCGGGCAAAATTCGCGCCCAAAGGTAAAACGCGCCGCCCGGCTTGAAGGCTTTGAGATAGGGCGCTTCTTCGAGCGCATCAAAAAGAATATCGCGCCGCTTTTGATATTCCTGCGCCATAGACCTTGTCGCATCCTGCGGACCCGTCAGCGCCGCCGCCGCGCCGTACTGCGTCACCGAGTTGACTCCGTTGATGGTACAGCGCACCAGTTTTTTGATGCGTTCGAGAAGCAAGGCGTCATTGACCACCAGATAGCCCAGACGCAGACCGCTCATGGCATACGTCTTGGACATGGAATAGACGCTGATGGTGCGATTCTGCGCGGCAGGCAGAGACCCAAGGCTGACATGCTCCGCCCCATCATAAAGGACATGCTCATACGCCTCATCGCTGACGAGGAGCAGGTTGTGGCGCTCGGCGATCTGGGCGATGGCTTCGAGCGTTCTGCGCGAGGCAACCACGCCAATGGGATTTTGAGGCGTGTTGACAAAAATCGCCTTTGTGCGCGGGGTGATCGCCGCTTCGATTTCGGCGGGGTCATATTGATAGTCGTTCTCCTCGCGCAGTTGAACGGGCACAGGCTTGCCGCCGCCCAGGCGGATGTTTTCGGCAATTTCGGTCCACATCGGGTCGGGCAGAATGACCTCGTCGCCTTCCTCCAGCATGGCGCGGAAGAGGATGTACAAGCCGTGCATCGCGCCGTTGGTCACCACCACATGGTCATCGTCGGGCACAGTCAGTTTGTTTTCAGTGGTCACTTTCTGGTAGATGGCTTTCCGCAAGAGGGGAATGCCGGTCGAGGCGGTGTAATGGGTGTGACCGTCGCGCAGAGCCTTCTCCATTGCCTCCCGCACATGGACGGGAATGTCGAACGACGGGTCCCCCGATTCGAGCCTCAGCACTTTGCGCCCGCGCGCCTGCTGTTCCAGCAGGCGGTCACGCACCTGGACGATTGCCCCAAATGAGACCTGATCAACGATATGAGTCATGGTGTTTCTCCTGTGAATAAATTGGCGGGATTATTACACAAACCCCCGCCTCTCACAAGAGGCAAAAAAATTCCCGGTCTGTTCGACCGGGAATTGCAGTCTCTTTCACCCTAAATGCGCCAGGATGCGCTGATGGACGGTTTCCACGTCCATATCCACCACCGAAATCAATTTGTCGCGCCCGGTCTTCCCTGCCACAATATCCAGGCGGGATTTGGGAACGCCGAGAATATCGGCAAGAAATTCGATCAGAGCGGTGTTCGCCTCATTGTCCACAGGCGGGGCGGAAAGGCGCACTTTGATCGTCCCATCGTCCAGCACTTCCACGATCTCGTTGCGGCTGGCGCGCGGCGTAACGCGCACCGCCAAGGCAGACCCTCTTTTTCCATCGTGAAGTTGAAATTTTCTATCACCCATGGTTCACCTCAGGAGATTGCATACAGGAAACGGACAAGCAAATTGGAAACAACCTGAATCAGGACAATCAGGACGAGCGGGCTGAAGTCGAACATCCCCACCGGCGGCACCACGCGGCGAATGGGGTCGAGCAGAGGACGGACAAGATTATCCACCCCCTGGCGGATGGGATGGTACGGGTCAACAAAATAAGACATGAGGATGGAGGCAATCACAATCCACACATAAAGATTGGCAAGGATGCTGATGATTTGTGCGAGGAGTATCACAACGCTTCTTTCTCCGACTTGGGTTTGCGTGCGCCTACGATAGCCGTTCCTACCCTGACGAGGGTTGCGCCTTCTTCCACAGCGACGGGGTAATCGGCGCTGGTGCCCATCGAGAGTTCGCGCCAGTCTGCCTGAGGGAAGCGGGAAGCCAGATGGTCACGAAGCCGCCTCAGGCGTTGGAAGAAGCGGCGCGCGTCGTTGGGGTCGGTCTCCAGCGGCGGCATGGTCATCAAGCCGTGAACGCGCAGGCTGGGTAAATCCAAAATGGCTTCGACATCGGGCAAAAAGACGCTCCACGCGCTTTCGTCCGAGGCGTTCCATCCTGCTTTGGTCGCTTCGCCGCCGACGTTGAATTCGAGCAGGACGGGCAGGATGCGGTTTTGTTCGGCGGCAAAACGGTCGAGGCGCTGGGCAAGCTTGAGGCTGTCGAGGGAGTGTAAAAGTGCGAAATGTTCCGCCACGAGGCGCGCCTTGCGGCTTTGCACGTGACCAATCATGTGCCATTCTACCCCACTTTGCGGCGGTAAGGATTGAATTTTCGTGACACCTTCTTCGGGATAGTTTTCACCCAAAATGCGGACGCCCGCCTCAATAGCGGCTTGGACAACTTCCAGCGGCTGGGATTTGGTGACAACGACAAGCCGCACCTGCTCGGGGGCGCGCCCGCTGCGGCGCGCGGCGGCGGCAATTTGTTCGAGGGTGAAGTGGTAGCGCTCGCGGATGGCGGCAGCGAGGTCTGATGTCATATTTTTATTTTAACCACAGATGAAGCGGATAGTTCAGATACGTTTTGTTAGCGCGGAGCAAGCGAGATCAGTGCGCCGAAACGTCCGGTCTTTCCTTTTTCGGCGCGGTGGGAGTACCAGTCCTCGGTGTGACAGGCGGTGCAGATGCCTGCCAGTTCGATGTGGTGGACGCCGGCGCGTTCGAGCAGATATTGGTTTGCCTTCCACAGGTCGAAGTGGACGCGTCCGCCGTGCGAGGGGAGCATGAGGCTGGCGTCTTCACCGAAGGTCTCTTCGACCCGGGCAATCACATCCTCCCCGACTTCGTAGTGGTCAGGCCCGATGGAGGGACCGATGCAGGCGATGAGGCTGGCGGGGCTGGAGCCGTATCGTTCGCGCATCGCGCTGACCGTTGCGCCTGCCACATCGCGGACGGTTCCCTGCCAGCCGGCGTGAGCAATCGCCACGACACCGTTGAGCGGGTCATGCAGGAGGAGGGGGACGCAGTCGGCGAAGCGCATGAAGAGGGTGACGTTGGGTTTGTCGGTGAGGAGGATGTCGGCTTTTTGGTAGGGTTCGTCGGGGCGGCGGGGGGCGTCGGCGCAGACAACATCGGCGCTGTGAACCTGCCAGGCGTCGAAGATGGAGGCAGGGTTGCATCCGAGGGCTTCGAAGGAGAGCAGGCGATTCTGGCGGACGCGCTCAATGGCATCTCCTACTGTCCCGCCCACGTTGAGCGAAGCCCACGGCGCCGGGCTGACGCCGCCGTGACGGGTGAAGACGGCATGGCGCACCGGCAGGGAGTCAAATTGATAGAAGCGAAGTCCGTTTTGGGTGGCGAAGGGCATTGAAGGTCAGTTCTTTGAAGCGGCGGCGAATTTTTTGATGAAGAATTGGCGCGTCTCCGCCATGGATTCTTCGATGGCAGGGTAGGCAAACCAGGCGGTGGCAAAGCCGAAGAGACCGCCGGTCAGGACGCGCAGGAAGGGAGTGCTTTCACGGTAAGGAAGGAATTGCACGAGCCAGGTCCATTCCATCTGGCTGAAGAGTTGCGAGAAACCGTCCAAACCGACCGGCACCATGCCAATCAAAATCCACAGCATCCAGTGGAGGGGTTTGAGACGCCGTCCGGTGACGGAATAGAGAATCCCAAAGAGGAAGATGGCGGCGTAGATTGCCAGATCGCGTTCGCAGAGGGCGATTTTGTAGCCCATAGTCTCGTTGCCGGTAAATTGACGCGCTTCATAGCGGGAATAGGCGGTTGGATTTCTCAAATCCTGGAGCCCGGTGGCGGCTTCGAAGGTGATGACGCCCGGAATGCCCGCCTCTTCCAACGGATAATACGCCTGTTCGCCAAACAGGAAGAACGACCTGAACCCGAACTGATGGCACAGCGGCTTGTAAATGGTGTAAATAACGTTGGCAGGAGCCGTTGCGCCGGCTTTCATCAGCACCGGAGCGAGGATGGGCAAGCCGAAGTAGAACAGCATCGCCAGGTTGAGCAGGGCAAGGTAGTGACGGGAAATCCAGAACAGGGCGCGGTCGCCAAAGGTGATTTGTTCTGCGCGCGCTACGCGCTCTTTATGCGCTTCGCCGCCCAGTTGGTCGAGCTGACCGCGGCGGTCGCTTGCCGCGCCCAGGGTGATGGCGAGTTTTTGGCGGTCGAAGGGGGCTTTCAGGGTGTAGGGTCCGATTTGGAGGACGGGAATTTCGACCAGGTAGGCTTTGAGGAGGACCGGGTCGGAGTGGATGTCAATTTCGACGAGGCGGTGGGGATATTTGTCCTGAAGCGCCTGCAGGTCGGCTTTTGCCTGTTCGCAAAGGTGACAATCGGGTTTGGAATAGAGGGTAACGGTAAGCATGAGATAAAGGAAGGCGACAGACGCCGGTCAGCGCCTGCCGCCTGTGGTTTGAGCGGTTAGAGACCGAAGTCTATCCAGAAGAATTGTCCCGCCGCGGCGATGCGCCCAAAGATGCCGGAGAAGAGCATGAAGCCGACAATGACGAGAACGACGCCCATGCCCACCTCCACATAGTGCATGACCTTGCCGTACTTCCGCAGGGTGAGCGTGACCCAGCCCACGCCCAAAGCGGCGATGAGGAATGGGATGGCGAGCCCGGCTGAGTAGGCGGAGAGAAGCGTCACACCGGTGGAGACGGAACCGCCGTTGAGGGAGAGGGTCAGGATGGCGCCGAGGACGGGTCCCACACAGGGCGCCCATCCCGCCGAGAAGAAGACGCCCATCAGCGCCGAGGAGAGGTATCCCAGTTTGCGGTCTGGCACCTGCTGAACGCGGGTGTCGTATTCGAGGAACTTGATGCGGAAAATGCCGATCATGTGCAAGCCGAAGATGATGACGACGATTCCGCCCACTTTGGCGAGGATGTCGCGCAGGTCGAAGAGCAGACGTCCCAGCGAGGCAGTGGCAACGCCCAGGGTAATAAAGACGACGCTGAAGCCGAGCACAAACGCCAGCCCATGCGTGAAGGTGATGAAACGGTTGCTTTCGGTCGTTTCACCGCCGGCGGCGCGCCCGCCCAGATAACCGATGTAGGCGGGAACGAGGGAAAAGACGCAGGGCGAAAGAAATGAAGCCAGCCCCGCGAGGAAGGATAATCCGACTGTTACGTTTGCAATGTCCATAAGACTCCTATCAAAAATTGCGCTCCGAAGTGACAACAATGGTGCCGTGGTCGGGAAGCGAGACGCGCATTTCGGTCTGCTGGAGGGAGACGTAGGGCGTCGTCCAGCGGAAGATCCATTTGGCGTCTTCCGGCGAGACGTTGATGCAGCCGTGCGAGCGTTTCTCGCCGAAGGCATTGTGCCAGAACGCGCCGTGGATGGCAATTCCCTCCCCGCTGATCATGGTGGACCAGGGAACCGCCGGCGTGGAGTAGCCCGATTGGAACGTGCCGGCGGTCATGTTCAAGGAGACAATTTTCCAGTGGGTGAGCAGGTTGCCGACCGGCGTGGCAAGTTTGTTGTTGACTTCGCCGGTCGCCGGGTCGAGAATTGATTTGATGCCGCTGGAAATGCGGCAGAAATAGACTTCCGTGCTGCCTTCGTAGCAGGAGAGGGTTTGAAAATCGAGGTCAACGGTGATGCGCTTGTCGTTGGGGTCAACATCGGGGCTGATGGGAGCGGCGTCGGCGTCGGTCAAAATCTTGAACGCCGCGCCGTCTGCCCAATAGACCTCGCCATACGCTCCATACCCATAGCCGTGCGGCACATCTTCATTCCAGCGGTACTCTACAAAGCCGTTGGTCGTGCGGATGCGGTCAATCCACACCACCTGCCCATAGTACAGGCGCGGCGGAAAGTTGTAGGCAATGTGATCCTGCAGCCACGGCGAAGCGACATTCCCCTCGTGCGCCAAATCCACGTACGGCACAGTCACCTCCGCCCAGAAGCCGGGATAACCGGCGGGCATCTCGGTGATGGGGGTGTTGGGCAGGTTGCGCGTGGGCTGAAGCACCGAGGCATAGACGTATCCCTGCGGCGTTTCGACATAACGCTGATTGTTCAAGCCGCCGACCACGTTGCCGATCACCTCGCGGTTCCACTCCAGCAGGGTATCGGCGGGAAGTTTGGCGATGGAGTTGTTCACCCCAGGGTCGTTGGTGGGACTGCTCCGCAGGTCAATGCCCGGATCCACCGTGCGCCCGATGATGGTGCTGTTGGGGAACTGCGGCAGGCGCTTCGGCGCCGCAAGCGTTTCAAAGTCGAAAGCCTTGAAGCGGTTCCATGCCAGCGCGCTCAATCCTGCCAGCCCCACGCCGGAGAGTTTTAGAAATTCGCGTCGTGATAAATATCGTTGCATTCGTTTCCTCAAAATAATAGGGAGCGCAAAGCCTCCCACCATGTCGTCGAAGCCGGGAGACTTCAGACTCCATATATGTGAAAGGGAGGATAATCTTGAATTACACTCGCGTCAACAAAATTTAGAAAATCCTAATCTTCTAAATACGAGCGCAGGGCGCGCAGGCAGTTCAGGCTGACCTTATGCCCCACCTCGTCCTCGCAATAGACAATCGCTGCGCCCGCCTGTTCCAGCACAGCCACCGAGGCGCGGGCGCGGTCAATCGGCACCATGTCATCGCGCGTGCCGTGCGTGACGAACACCCGCTTCCCCTCCAACGGATGATTTCTCGCGTACACGTCCAGCCCGCTGGGGACGAAGCCCGCCAAAATGCCCATCTTGCGGATTCGCTGGGGATACAGGAACGCCAGCACGTTGGACATTGCGCCGCCCTGACTGAACCCCATCACGTCGAAATCGGGCGCTTCGATCCCCGCCGACGCCTGATACTCATCCACGAGGCGGATCAACGCCTCAGCCTGGGGAATCAGTTCCTCGAGACTGGGACGTCCGAAGGTCCCGGGCTGAAGCGGACGCCACGAGTAGCCTCGCATCTCTGCGGGGTGAGGGGCGCGCGGAGCGACCATCCAGTAATGACGCGGCAGGTCTTTGGCAAAGACCCACATGGAGTTTTCGTCGCCGGTGTAGCCGTGAAGCAGAAGCAGGAGGCGGGTGGGTTTCGCCGCCGCTTCGCGGACGCGCAGGGTCCAGCCGTTGAATTGGATGAGGGAGGTATCACTGAGGTCGGGCACGGCTGAGAATCCAGTCAATGACGAGGAAGACGGCAAGGATGATGATGACGGGAAACAGCGCCGCCATCAGGCAGGTCAGCCCCATGCCGGCGGCGCCGGGTCCGTAGATGAGGTAAATCAGCCCCACGCCCACAACGAAGAGCAGGATGAAGGCGCCGAGAGCAAGGCGGACGCCGGTTTGTCTGGAATATTCGCGTAAGTCTCTCATAGTTGCTCGATGGTTCAGAAGTTGTAAAAAGTTGTGCAATTGCTTTGTTGAAATCATTCAAAAATCTTGCGTATTTTGCGCTTTCCAGCGCAATTTCGGGCGTTAGAGAACGCCCAGTACGCTTCAAAACACATCCTTGCAACAGAGCAGCAATCATTCAAAAATCTTGCGTATTTTGCGCTTTCCAGCGCAACTTCGGGCGTTAGAGAAGGCCCAGTACGCTTCAAAACACATCCATTGGGCAATCCTTTAGAATTGCTGAGGAGGGTTTTTCATACGCCGATGGCGCGGCGCAAACGGTATTGCCAGGAGAAGAGACGTTTGATTTCGGGCAGGGCGGCTTCGGCGGCTGCTTCGCCCAATTTCGCCACCTCACGGACATCCACCCGCTCGAGGACGTCAATGTGCGTGACGGGCGGGCGGATGATGACTTCGGGCTTGTCCACGGCAAGGCGGTATTCGGTCACAGCGCGGTTGACCATGTCAATGGAACGGAGGAAGATGTCGAGCGCCTGGGTGTAGGAGAGGCGGCTGAGTCGTTCCAGAATGACGCTGGGGACGTAGGCAGGCAGGGGGATATTCCATGACCGGGCGGGAACGCCAAGCGGTACAGAAAGCACAACGGCAACAACGGGCAGGTGAGGCGCCAGGGAACGGGCAGGCGCAACAGGCACCGGGTTGAGCGCGCCGCCGTCTATGAGTTCGAGTTCGCCGATGCGTTTGGGAGGGAAAACGCCGGGAATGGCGATGGTGGCAAGGATGGCATCCACCAGCGAGCCTTCGGAAAGCAGAATTTCACGCCCGGAGCGCAGGTCGGCGGCGGTGAGGATGCAGGGGATTTTGAGGTCGGCAAAGGTGCGCTTGCCGATGATCTCTTTGAACCATTTGGTCGCGCCTGCCAGCCCCAGCAAAGAGGGTCCTTCGTCTTCGCCATGTCCGTAGAGACGTTTCTGGTCGAGGGAGGCGAAGAGGTCTTCGATTTCGTCGGGGCTGTAACCGAGGGCGTAAAAAACAGCGACAATGCCGCCAAAACTGGTTCCGGCAACGGCTTCGATGTTGATTCCTTCTTTTTGGAGGCGGCGGATGACGCCAATGTGCGAGTTGCCTTTTGCGCCGCCGCCGCCGAGTGCGAGGGTAATGTTCATGGAGATTGTTTTACCATAAAGAATGTCAGTTTGGGACAAGCAATTTTGCCGGGCGTGGAAAAACCCCATGCGCAGTGGACGTTCTCTCACGTCCGTGCGGCTTTCAGCAGGGCGGATAATGCGCGGAGCAGGGTGTCCACGTCGCGTTTGGTGTTGTAGCCCTGAATGGAGATGCGGATGAGTTTGTTCCCGTTCCAGTCAATTAAGGGGATTTCAATTCTGTAGTCGTCGTAGAGGCGCTGTTTGAGGAGGACGGGGTCAGTATCCGCTGGCAGCGGGGCGGCGGCTAATTGGCAGAACCAGGTATCGGTTTGGGGGTGAAGCGGGGCAAGTCCCGTCAATTCGCTGATGCGCGTCTGGGCATAGACGGCAAGCCGATGGCAGGACCGGCGTACTTCGTCCCACTGATGCTCTGCCTGAAACTCGATGGCTTTGGGAACGGCGAGAAAGGCGGCGATGTCGCGCGTGCCCCACCACTCGTGATGGTCCACGAAGGTCGAGCCGCTGGGAGTCTCGGACTCGTAGCCCCACGAAACGACCAGCGGCTTGAGCAGATGCTGGACTTCAGGACGGGCATAGAGGAAACCCGCGCCCTTCGGAGCGCACAGCCACTTGTGCAGGTTGCCGCCGTAGAAATCGGCGCCGAGGGTGTCGAGGCGCAGGGGCAGTTGACCGGGGACGTGCGCGCCGTCTATGACCGTGAGGATGCCAGCCTCGCGCGCGCGGCGGATAATCTCCTTGACGGGAAAGATGACGGCAGTCGGCGAGGTGATGTGGCTGAGGAAGATGACGCGCGTGCGCGGCGTAACGCCCTGCCAGAAGTCCTCGACGAACTTTTCTTCGGTGGTAAGCGGCAGTTCGATGTGCTGGTTGATGTAGCGGAAGCCGCGTTCTTTGGCGAGAAAGCGCCAGGTGCGATCCATTGCGCCGTATTCGTGGTCGGTGGCGAGGACTTCGTCGCCGGGACCGAGTTCGAGCGAGCGCGCCACGATGTTGACTGAGATGGTCACGTTTTGGGTGTAGACGAGGTTGTCCGTGTGTGTGCCGAGGTAGGCGCCGAGGGCGGCGCGCGCCTCCGCCATGAGACCTGTGAACCGTCTCCCCAAAAATTCGACGGGCTGACGCTCCAGTTCGCGCTGCCAGCGCTGGTACTCGCGGAAGACAGGCTTGGGCGTCGCGCCGAAGGAGCCGTGATTGAGGAAGGTGACCGAGGGGTCAAGTTGGAAGTATCGTTTGAGGCTTTGCATGAAGGGGATTATAGTATTGGCAGTGCTCTGTTGCAATCATTCAAAAATCTTGCGTATTTTGCGCTCTCTAGCGCAACTTCGGGCGTTAGAGAACGCCCAGTACGCTTCAAAAAAATCCTTGCA
>JABRVZ010000165.1:0-17232 GCA_039961775.1 Chloroflexota bacterium | reverse complement strand
CGCAATGCCAAGAATGCCAGCATCCGTTGGAACTTTACCGTTGATGACGCTCGTATCGTTTTTAAAGATCACTACCCTACATCTTTAACTTGTTGATGTAATAGTCTATTCAATCACCTCATGGGTTGCCGAACATCCCGGCATAACGCTTCAAGAATTACTGGCAATTGGAAAAGGCTCAAACGATGTAGTTTTCACCATGATTGCTCAAGGAGAGCTTTACGTTGATCTACACGTTGCTCCATTAGCAGAGCCACAACGAGTGCGGGTATTTCGCGATCCCGAAACTGCAAAAGGTTATGCGGTAATCTCATCTTCTTCCTGCGACGATCATCCCTTTGTAACTGTGGCGATTGGTGCATCCGTGGTATGGGATGGTCAATCCTGGACCATCGTTAATCTTGGGGCTACTCAGGTAACCCTGTTGGCGACAGATGGCACCTTGATCGATCTGCCCCGAACAACTTTCGAATGTCTGGTCAAAGAAGGGCAGTTGTCCAATTCCAGCAACTCGGCGCCTACAAAACCCAATCCTGCCATCCAGGAATTGCTGGCAAATGCCAGCCCTACAGATTTTGAAGAAGCCAACCGGCGTTACGCAATCATTGCACCTCGCCTCACCGGTCGGTTTTTGAACGACAAAAATATCCCGGCCCGTACAATCCGAAGATGGATAAGCAGATGGAAGAAAGCGGAAGCCTGTTACGGCTGCGGGTACGTGGGATTATTACCGCAGCATCAGGATCGCGGTAATCGCCAGCAGAAACTGCCAGATAAGACACTGGACATGATGGAAGCATTCATCCCCAATGACTATGAATCCTTGAAACAGAAAACAAAGATGGCTGTGTACGGCATCTTGATCCGCAAATGCGAAGGACAAGGAATCGCGGCTCCCAGCTACAAAACATTTGCTCAAGCCATCCAAAAACGTCCCCGTAGAGAGCAGGTTCAAAAACGTCGGGGAAAACGAGCGGCTTACCAACATGAGACGTTTTACCAGGAGTTGAGCTTGACGACTCCCCGGCATGGAGATCGTCCCTTCGAGATTGGACACATCGACCATACCCAGTTGGACATTGAACTGGTGTGTTCGCAGACCGGGCGCAATCTGGGCAGGCCGTGGGGTACCTTCCTGAGCGATGCCTTTTCCAGACGTCTACTGGCTGTGACCCTCACATTTGACCCGCCCAGTTACCGGGCTTGTATGATGGTTTTGAGGGAATGTGTTCAGCATCACAGCCGTTTGCCACAAACTGTTGTGGTGGATGGAGGGCGCGAATTTGAGAGTGTTTACTTCGAGACACTCCTGGCGCGTTATGAATGCAGCAAGAAAACTCGACCCGGAGCCAAACCCCGTTTTGGCTCGGTGTGCGAACGCTTGTTTGGAACCACCAACACGCGCTTCATCTACAACCTGCTGGGAAATACCCAGATCACGCGCAATGTTCGCCAGGTTACCAAATCCATCTCACCGCAGGAACAAGCCTGTTGGACATTTGGCCAGTTCTACACACGCTTGTGCGAGTGGGCGTATGAAGTCTATGACACACTCGAACATCCGGCTTTGGGACAGTCACCCAGAGAGGCATTTACGATGGGTTTGACGCGAGGCGGACTACGATTACAACGATTGATCCCCTATGACGAAACCTTTCGTATGTTGACCCTGCCCACCACCCGAAAGGGAACAGCCAAGGTTATGCCGCATTTGGGCGTTAAGATCAATGCCTTGTGCTACTGGTCCGATGCTCTTCTCGATCCGGAAGTGGAAAAAATGCAGGTTCCGGTCCGCTATGATCCCTTCGATGCCGGAATCGCTTATGCCTTCATAAAAGGTCACTGGGTGCAGTGTCTTTCCGAGCACTATGCCATTTTTACTGGGCGTTCCGAGCGGGAAATCCAACTGGCTACGACTGAGTTGCGTAAGCGTAACCAACTGCATGGACAACGGCTGACGATCACGGCTCGCAAACTGGCAGATTTTCTGACCTCCCTGGAAGCTGAAGAACTCTTGCTGGAACAACGCCTGCGGGATACTGAGACGAGAGCCATGCGCACCAACCCAGAACAAACACCATCACTGCAAACGACTCATTTGCACAAAAAAGAAACCAATCCCATTGCTTCATCCCAACAAGAAGAAGATGAAACATTGGCTATCTATGAGGATTTCTAGATATGGCATCCCAAACTGAATTTCCTCCCGAATTACTCTCGCAACCCCCCATTGCACGCCTGACCTACTTCCGGGACAAAGTGGTCGCCCATCCACACCTCAAAGAAATCCACCGGCAACTCTGGCAGGCGATCCAGCAACCAGGTGGAGTTTCCCTGATCCTGGTTTTTGGACCTACAGGTGTTGGCAAAACCACGCTGCGCTGCCGCTTGGAACAACAACTTTGGGAAGCAGGACGATCCATGATGGAACAGGATCCAGGGCACATTCCTGTGGTTGGTTTGGAAGTTGCCGTGGCAGATGCGGAGAGCTTTCGCTGGCGGGATTACTACCAGCGAGCTCTGGCAGCTTTGGATGAGCCCATGCTGAAACACAAGATCGTTCCGGATCATGTTTTGGAGAAACGAGCGGAACTGAGAAACAGCGGACGGTACAAAGTCACCACTGAGTTGCGCTGGGCTTTGGAGCAGGCACTGCGTCAGCGACGACCAGTTGCTTTTATTGTGGACGAAGCACAGCACTTCAAGAGAATCGCCAGCGGGCGGCGATTGCTTGACCAGATGGATACCCTCAAGTCTCTGGCAAACCTGACAGGGATCACCCATGTGTTGATCGGCACCTATGAACTGCTGGGATTTGCCCAGTTGAGTGCGCAGCTGGACCGACGCAGTTGCGAAATCCATTTTCCACGTTACCACATTGATGTGCCCGAAGAAATGCTGGCCTTCAAGCGCGTCTTGCTAACCTTCCAGCGTCATTTGCCGCTCACCGGTGAGCCAGATTTGGTCGCTCAAACGGAATACTTTTATGAACGCTCGGTAGGTTGTGTGGGAGTGCTAAAAGATTGGCTGACCCGCGCGCTGGCTGCCACTTTGGAGGATGGACAGGAAACACTCACCAAGATAGGTTTGGAGAAGCAAGCATTGCCTTATCGCAAACTCCTGCGGATGGCGCGTGAGATTCGCGAAGGCGAAGAAATACTAAGCACCAACAGCCGTACACAAACAGAACTGCGTTCTCTGTTGGGAATGTCCACGGAATCTACCGAGCAATATCCTCCCGTTTCTTCGAGGAAAGTGGGCAAACGAAAACCGGTTCGCGATGTGGTGGGAAGCCATGAACAGGCAGCTTGACCTGTGTGATGTCTGGGACCTGACACTTCCAACTCATCCAGTTCACAGCAGGCTGTATGCGCTCGAACCACTGGGAGTGGGTACTCCACACATTGAGAGTCTCACCAGCTATCTGGCTCGCCTGGCAGAAGCCCACTGTGTCTCACTTCGTACGTTGGTGAAGCAGGAATTGCTGTCTCTTTTGAAGCGGGACTATCTGTCCAATCCATTCGGCAATAGTTTGGATGCCTTCTGGATCGAAGCAGCGCGTGCCCTCAACGGAACTGGCGCTCTCGCTAAAGATTGGGTAGGGTCCCTGGAGCAATTGACTCTGCGTACGGATTTGCGCTTTCTAACTCTGCTGCCCTGGGCTGCCGTGCTAACCCAGCAAAGACTATTGAGGCTGACTCGCGCCTGGTGTCCGGATTGCTTCATGGAATGGCAAAACGCAGGACAACCCATCTACGAGCCACTGTTATGGAATCTGAATATTGTTTCCGTATGTCTTCGCCACCAGAGGACCTTGCTGGAACGATGTCCTTATCCAGATTGCCATGCCACACTACCGGTGTTGGCATCATTTTTACATCCTGGATACTGTTCCAAATGTTCACGATGGCTGGGTATTATGACGGACTCCTCCAAAACATCCCGGACAAACGACCAATGGCACTGGCAGGTTTGGGTAGCGGAAATGGTTGGGGAATTGCTCTCCCACAACAAAAACATAGAGGCTGCACCTCATTTGGGAAACGTCTCCAGCCTGGTTGCAGCCGCGCGTGAGCAAGTTGCAGAAGGCAGTATGGAAAAGCTGGAAAAGAGACTTCAACTCTCACGTCGCACTGTGAATGCATGGTGTGCGGGCAGGCAAATCCCGCAATTGGAATCCCTTCTGCGCCTATGCTATTGCTGCGGGGTTTCTCCTTACAGTATGTTCACTTTACCGTCTGGAACACTCCATTTACACAAACTAAAAGTTCACGTGTTGCCAGACATTCCCAGTCTAAACGGAAATCGCCGCCAGCGTATTCCAATGGATCGCGTTTATATCCAACAACGTTTGGAGAAGATATTGACGCAGGAAGAACAACCCCCTCCATCCATGCGCACCGTTGCAAAATGTTTGAATCATTCGCCCAGAGAACTGCGCGAGCATTTCCCTGAATTGAACCGGGCAATTGCCAACCGCCGTAAACAGTACTACCAGGTCCGACGCGAGCAAAGACTTCTACAATTGAAAGAGGAGATGCGCCAGACAATACTAAAGATCCATGCCCAAGGTTTGTATCCCAGTTCACACCGAGTCGGTCGGCTCATGAGTACTCCCGCGGTTATGCGAGATCGTGCTGTTGCGAAATTCTGGCGCGAAATATTGGAGCAGTTGAAGTTGACGGGGAAACTCACTGACTGAGTGCCATTTGCAAAATCCCCCACCTGGAAGCATAAAGTGGCCAAAGCGGCCACTTTATGGGTTAAGTTACACACGGTGGCGCGAGATTTATCTCGCGGTTTCAGGCGACATGAATGTCGCGGCACGAATGAACTGCGTAATGTCAGGAAATAAAATCCCCTCTCCGCTGTGAGAGGGGAAGATGGGTAAGTTAAATGATAACTGCCAGAGTGAGGGGGGCACCCTAGCAGTCATCGCTTGTATATTACTACAACGCCCAATTTTTTTCAAGGGGTTTTTATAAGAGTTTCGTTAAAAGCGGGGCAGTACTTAATGCCCGCATACCTGTATGCCCCGGGCAGGAATCGAACCTACATCTAAGCCTTAGGAGTGCCTTGTTCTGTCCATTGAACTACCGGGGCGGCGGGAAAATTATATCATCCTTCGGTTCGTCTTCCATGCTACGCGCCATCATCTTTGGGCGGCGCAGTGGGACCATAATCCAGTACCTGCCGCATCTGCGTTCCTCCCTCCGGCGGACCGACAATGCCCTGGTCTTCCATCATGTCCACGAGGCGCGCGGCGCGGGTATAACCGATGCGCAAACGCCTCTGCAGCATGGACACGGAGGCGCGCCCCTCCCTGCGGACGAGGTCAATCGCCTCCGCCAGCAGGGGATCCACATTGGTATCCACAGTTTCCATATCATCGAACAGGGGGACCTGTTTGAGCGGAACGTCCGATTTTGGGATGTCGGCAGGGGCGGCGGGAGCGGCGTAGGGGCTTCCTCCGCCCAACTGCGCGCGCCAGAACTCTACCAGGTTGTTGATTTCTCGGTCAGAGACGAACACGCCCTGCAAACGAACCGGCGCAGGCGCATCCGGCGCCTGAAAGAGCATGTCGCCGCGCCCAAGCAGACGCTCGGCGCCGGGCTGGTCGAGGATGACTCGGCTGTCGGTGTTGGAGGCAACCGCAAAGGCGATGCGCGCCGGGAAGTTCGCCTTGATCAGCCCTGTCACCACGTCCACCGAGGGGCGCTGAGTGGCGAGAATCATGTGAATGCCGGTGGCGCGCGCCAGTTGCGCCAGACGTGTGATGCTCTGTTCCGTTTCAGAAGGGGCTATCATCATCAAGTCGGCAAGTTCATCAATGACGATGACGAGCAGAGGAAGCCGCTTCTGTCCCTGCAGTTTCATCTTGGCGTTGTAGTCGGTGATATTGCGCGAGCCGACCTGAGCAAAGAGGTGATAGCGGCGATCCATTTCGCGGGTCATCCATTGCAGTGCGCCGATCACACGCTCCACCTCCACCACCACCGGCGCAAGCAAATGCGGGATGCCGTTGTAACCGGTCAATTCCACACGCTTCGGGTCCACCAAAATCAATTTCAACTCATCGGGGGTGTTGTGCAGGAGCAGGCAGGTCAAAATCGAGTTGACACAGACCGATTTACCGGAGCCGGTGGTACCGGCGATGAGCAGATGCGGCATGCTCTCGAGCGTAGTGCTGACGGGACGTCCGGTCACGTCCTTGCCGAGGGCAAACTTGAGCGGGCTAAGGTTGCGTTTGAAGGTGTCACTTTCCACAATATCGCGCAAAGCCACCAGCGCCATTTCATCGTTCGGCACTTCGATGCCCACGTAACTGTGACCGGGCACCGGCGCCTGGATGCGGATGCGCGGGGCGGCGAGCGCCAGGGCAAGGTCATCTGCCAGGGAGGCGATTTTGTTGACGCGCACTTTCGTGCGCCCGGCTCTGGTCTCGACGTAAAGCGGCTCCACCCCAAATTGCGTGATCGCCGGTCCGCGATTGATCTCCACCACCTGCACCGGCGCGCCAAAAGACGCCAGCGTTTCTTGAATCAATCGCGCCCGTTGTTGGATGAACTCTTCGTTGACTTCCGGCGCCGACCCCGACTCGAGGATGTTCTTCACCTCCGGCAGCTGCCACTGGATGACCGCTTCCGCCGGGCGGACGGTGGTGACCGGCGCGCCGGCAGAAGCCGGCTCTGGCGCGGCAGGTTCGGGACGGTTCAGGGGGGTGAATCCGTTCGCGGCGACCTCAGCAGGTTCCGGGGAGGCGGAGGCGGGTCTGGAGGTCCGCCGGCGAATCTGTTCGAGCAGAGAGGTCATCAGCGGCGGCGCCCAGCGGAACATGTCCTGGAGTTCGATGTCGAAGGTCAGGCGCACGGCAATGAGAAGCCAGGCGGTCAAAAGGACGATGGAGCCGCCCATCCCAAACGCATTGAACAGGGATTTTTGGAAGAAACCGCCAAGATATCCCCCTCCGTCGCCGTTCAGGGCGGCTTCATCTGCCCGGGAGGGCGCGGCAATGACAAAGTGCATCGCCGCCAGCAGCCACAGAAAGAGGAGCACAATGCCCGTGGCGCGTTCCAGGGTGAGCGGCGGGAGTTTTTCGATACGGCGCAGGATGAGCCAGATGCCCATCAAGATCAGCCCGAGCGGCAGAATGTAAATGCCCCAGCCGAGCGCCTGGCTCAGGCGGAGCATCAGGTAGGCGGTGACGTTACTGCGGGTGGCGGAGAACAGGATGAGCGCTGTCAGGACGCCCATCACCGCCATGACCGCGCCAATCACGTCCAGTTTGCGCTCAGCGGAGAGGGAGTCCCACCAGGAGGAGGCAGGTTCGGGTGCGGGAGGAGGCGTTGCGCTTCCCCGCCGGCGGGAGACGCTTGCTCTATCTTTGCCCGGCGATTTCTCCTTCGACCCGGCTTTGGACTTTTGAGGGGATGAAAAAAACGGAACCTTCAGCGGCATAGTTTGTTTTGGAGTATAGCACAAATGGTCTGTATTCATCTGCCGCGTATCGTTTCTCTGCGGCGGCGGTCACATGCCTTGCCTTGTGGGGTAAAATTGCAAGACTTCGCTTTCAAAGGAAATCAATTTGTTCGAAATTCTCTTTCTCGGCACATCGGCATCGGCGCCTTCTGCAAAGCGCGGACTTTCGGCGCAGATCGTCAAACACGACGAATACCGCTTCCTGGTGGACTGCGGGGAGGGCACTCAGCGGCAGATTTTACAATCGGGCACGGGTTTCAAGAACCTGACCAACATCCTGCTGACGCATGGGCATCTCGATCACATTCTCGGGCTGGGCGGCTTGCTCAGCACCTTCCTGCGCTGGGAAGCCATCGAGGAACTCAACATCTTCGGCGGGCGCGCCACGTTAGACCGTGTCCATGCGCTGATCTATGACGTGGTTCTGCGCGGCAACCAGCCTCCCATGCCGCTTACTCTGCACGAAATCAAACCCGGCACGTTCTTTGAGGCGGACGATTTCACCATCACCGCCTTTCCGGTCACTCACCGCGGACCGGATTGTCTCGGCTACCTCTTCGAGGGGAAGGCGCGGCGCCCCTTCCTGCCCGAAAAAGCGGACGCCCTTGGCGTGCCGTTCGGACCTGAACGGCGGGAACTGGTTGCCGGCAACAGCATCACCCTGCCCGATGGGAGGCGCGTCACACCGGACGATGTGCTGGGTCCGCTGACGAGGGGGGCGAAACTTGTCGTTGTGGGGGATACCGGTCGGACGGATAATCTTGTCGAAGTGGCGCGCGATGCGGACGCGCTGGTCATCGAAGCGACGTATTTGGAAGAAGAGGCGGAGATGGCAAGCCAGTTTTCTCACATGACGGCGCGGCAGGCGGCGGAACTGGCGGTGAGGGCAAATGTCAAACAATTGATTCTGACCCACATCTCGCGCCGCTACCGCGAAAAAGACGTGTTGAAAGAGGCTCAGGCGGTTTTCCCCAATACGGCAGTCGCGCGGGATTTCGACGCGTATCAGGTCAGGCGGGAATAGCAAAGAGACGCCGCGTTTGCGGCGTCTCGCAACAGATTCTCTGAAATTCTCAACTCATGAAGCGGTTATTGGTCTGTCCTTCGGCGTTCATGCCGATGGGATGATAGGTCGGTTCGTTATAGACGGGGCGGTTGACGGCAGGAGCCGGTTTGGGCGCCGGGCGGGGGAAGGACGAAGCGGGCTGGCGGTAGGTCTCGTTTTCGGCGGGGCGATAGGCGGGACGATTGGAATACTGCCCGTCCTCCGCCAGCGAGAAGATGCGCTCGCCGGCAATCGAAAAGGTGTTGATAAGCAGGACGCGGATGGTCAACACCATCACCGCCACCAGAATCGGAACCACCTTGGTCATCGTTGCCTGCCCGACCAGCACGCCGCCTTCTGCTGTGTGCTTCAAAATCGCTACCGAGATGCCCCACCAGGTCAGCGCAGCATTGAACGCCGCGGCGATGAACCATGCGCCCAACAAATACCAGACCTCGGCAGGCTCATTGGCGCCCTTTTCCGGCGTGAAAATGCGGGCAATGCCGGCAAAATCTATGGCGCAGAAAGCAAAGGCGAGGACGGTTGCCCATCGGAACGGTCCCACAGCCAGGTCCCCCATGATGTCGCGCAGGGCAAAGAAGGTACTGGAGTAGTTAAATACCTCGAATGCCAGCAAAGCGGCGAGGATGAGCAAACCGAACATCAGTCCGCGCTGAAGCGCCACCCTGCGGAACACCCGAATCGAATTGAAAGTTGCGGAACGGTTCATTTTGAGCCTCCTGTCTTTCCCATTTGGGGAAGACGACAACAAGTGGAAAAGTTTCAATGGCGCAAATATAGAACAATTGTTCTATATTGTCAAGAGGAAAATCACCCAAACTGACCCGAATATATGAGTTTCATAAATTCCCCCTCTCCACACGTTCTTTTCAGGAATCCTTGCTAAAATACAGCCCTACTTTCGGGACTCAGAGGAGCGGAAAAATTCAATGACACTACTGACCGGGGTAACATTCATTGCAGGGTTAGCCGTGCTCATCACCGGCGCCGAATGGCTGGTGCGCGGCGCTTCGCGGCTGGCGGTCAAAATTGGCATCTCCCCGCTTGTCATCGGTTTGACCGTAGTCGCCTTCGGCACCAGTTCGCCCGAACTGGCGGTTTCGATTCAATCCTCCCTGGCGGGTCAGGCAGACATCGCCGTCGGCAATGTGGTCGGGAGCAATATCTTCAACATCCTCTTCATTTTGGGCATCTCCGCCGTCATTACGCCTCTCATCGTGCAACAGCAGTTGATCCGCCTCGACGTCCCGCTCATGATCGGGCTTTCCTTCGCCTTCTACCTGATAGCGCTGGACGGCGTCATCGGCAGACTGGAGGGACTCCTGTTGTTCGCCGCCATCATCGCCTATACCTTCTTCCTCATCCGCCAGAGCCGCAGGGAAACCAAAGCCGTGGAGCAGGAATACGCCCAGGAATTCCCCGCCAGAACCGAAAGCGGCTGGAAGCCGTGGGTCATCAACCTCGGACTGGTCGGCATCGGGTTGACGATGCTCATCCTCGGCTCGAACTGGCTCGTGACCAGCGCCATCTCCATCGCCCGCTGGCTGGGACTGAGCGAACTCATCATCGGCTTGACCATCGTCGCGGCGGGCACCTCCATGCCCGAAGTCGCTACCTCCATCACCGCCGCCGTCAAAGGTGAGCGCGACATTGCCGTCGGCAACGCTGTCGGCAGCAATATCTTCAACATCCTCTCCGTGCTGGGACTGACTGCCACACTTGCGCCGGGCGGCGTCCCCGTCTCGCAGGCGGCGGAGGCGTTCGACATCCCCGTGATGGTCGCCGTCGCCGTCCTCGCCCTGCCGATCTTCTTCACCGGCAACCGCATCGAACGCTGGGAGGGCTGGCTCTTCCTGTTTTACTATGTCGCCTACACCGCCTACCTCATCCTCGACGCCGCCCAGCACGACGCCCTGCCCCTGTTCAACAACATCCTGCTCTACGCCATCATCCCGTTGACCGTCATCACCCTTGCCGTTTCCCTCTTTCTGGAGCGCCGAAAACCAGCGGACGTTAGAGAACGTCCGCTACGCTGACAAGCATACTATGCAAGATTTCCTTCTCACCCTCCCCCTTCTCCTCCTCGGCGCCGGCACGCTGACCGCTCTCGTCTTCAGCCGCAGCGGATGGACCGCCTCGCGCCTCGGCTGGCTCCTGTCTCTCTTTCCCCTAACCTCCTTCCTCCTCGTCCTCTACGCCTTTAGCCTCGTCCCTTCCGGCAAGGCGCTGACCTTCAGCCTCCCGTGGATCCCCGCGCTGGGACTGGACTTCTCCCTCTACCTCGACGGTCTCTCCGCGCTCTTCGCCCTGCTCATCACCGGCATCGGCACGCTGGTCGTCATCTACGCCGGGCAATACTTCGGCGACGACGCCTCCGCCTGGCGCTTCCACGCCTACACCCTGCTCTTCATGCTCGCCATGCTGGGACTCGTCCTCGCCGGCGACCTGATCACCCTCTTCCTCTTTTGGGAGGGGACGAGTATCTCCTCCTTCCTGCTCATCGCCTACAAGTTCAAGGACGAAGCCGCGCGCAAGGGCGCCTTCAAGTCGCTGTTCATCACGGGCGGCGGCGGGATCGCCATGCTGGCAGGCTTCCTCTTTGTCATTTCTATCACCGGCGGCGCGGATTTCAAAACCGTCCTCGCCAGCGGCGGCGTCCTGCGCGCCAGTCCGCTCTACCCGGTCCTGTTCACGCTCATCGCCTTCGGCGCGTTCACCAAGAGCGCCCAGTTCCCCGCTCACATCTGGCTCCCCGAAGCCATGACCGCCCCCACGCCCGCCAGCGCCTTCCTGCACTCGGCAACGATGGTCAAGGCGGGCGTATATCTCCTCGCAAGGCTCAACCCCGCCCTCGGTCAAACTGACCTGTGGTTCTGGACGCTCTCCATCGTCGGGCTGACGACCATGCTGGTTGGCGCGTACCTCGGCTTCAAACAGAACGACCTCAAACCCCTGCTCGCCTACTCCACCATTTCCCAACTCGGCGTGCTGGTTGCCCTCATCGGGCAGGATACCGAAATCGCCTTCAAGGCGCTCGTCATCAGCATCCTCGCTCACGCGCTCTACAAATCCGCGCTGTTCATGTCGGCGGGAATCATTGACCACGAGACCGGCACGCGCGACATCCGCAAACTGGGCGGGCTTCGCAAGCAGATGCCGGTCATGTTCGGGATCATGGGAGTCGCCGCCCTCTCGATGGCTGGACTCCCGCCCCTCTTCGGCTTCCTCGCCAAGGAGACGCTCCTCGCTTCTGCAACTCACCCGAGCCTGCCTCCCATCGTGGACAGCCTCTTCCCGCTGACGACGGTCATCGCCGGGGCGTTGCTCCTCGCCCAGGCAGGACTTGCGATTTGGGGCGTCTTCCTCGGCAAACCCGCCGACGAAAAGCACCCGCCGCACGGGCATGACCCCAACTTTGCTTTCTGGCTGGCGCCCGCCGTCCCGGCGCTGCTCTCGCTGTTGATTGGGCTGACGCCGGTCGAGCCGCAGTTTCTCGTCCATTTCCTCGCCGACGCCGCCAAAGCCGCCTACGGCGACAAGGTGAAAATCTCGCTCGCCCTGTGGACCGGCATCAACGTGCCGCTCATTCTGTCCCTCGTGGCGGTGACGCTTGGCTCGCTCGTCTTCTGGCAGCGCGGACGCATCCGCCCGTGGATGATGAACTTCCTGCCGAACCTCACCGCCAACGCGCTCTTCGACGGGACCATGTCCGGGGTGGATTGGCTCTCTCGGACAGCGACCAGGCTCCAGGGCGGTCGGCTGCGGGTTTACATCCGCATCATGCTCTTGAGCGCGATGGCTCTCGTCGTCCTGTTCAACGGGATGCCTGCCGGGGTTTCCATCCCCGCCCTGAATTGGAACATCGAAGGGCTGAACGGCTTGCGGATGTTCTCGCTGGTCATGTTGACGGCTTCGGCGGTGGTGAGTACGGTCTTGCGGCGCGACCTGTACGCCGTGATTGCGCTGGGCATCACCGGGCTGGGCGTGGCGGTCTGGATGGCGTTGGAGCCGTCGCCGGATGTGGCGCTGGTGCAGTTGATGGTGGACATCCTTTCGACCGTGATTCTCATCCTCAGCCTGAGTCTGATCCCGCGCAGGTTGCGCGACCGCGCCAACGAACTCCTGCACAGCCGCCGCGGCATGCTGCGCGACGCCCTGCTTGCCGGGCTGGCGGGACTGGTGGTGGCGGGACTGGCGTTCACGGCGCTGAACACGCGCCCGCGCGAGAGCGTGGTCTCGCCGTTCTACGCGGAGAACGCCAAGCCGTTGACCGGCGCCAAGGACATCGTCGGCGCGATTGTGGTGGACTTCCGCGGCGCGGATACGCTGATGGAGATCCTGGTCTTTTCGCTGGCGGGGCTGGGGATTTACACCCTGCTGCATTACGCCACCCGCAAAACCGGGGAGCATCCCCACGAGGAACCGGAGCGACAACTCAAACCAAACTCCCCGCGCGGCATCTTCAACCTGCCCACCTCGCCCATGCTGCACACGCTGGCGTACATCATGCTCCCGCTGGCGTTCATGCTCGGCATCACACACATGATGTACGGTCACGACCAGCCCGGCGACGGTTTCACCGCCGGCGTCATCATCAGTCTTGCCATCGCGCAGTGGTACATGCTGTTCGGATACTACGAAACGCGCCGCAAACTCGCCTGGCTCAACCGCAACAATATGATCGTCGCCGGGCTGACGCTGGCAGCCCTCAACGCCCTCGGCGGGGCGGTCTTCGGAGGCGGCTTCTTCTCCCCCGTGGATTACGGGGAAATGCTCAACCTGCCGCTGCCGCCCGGCTTCTACCTGACCAACTCGTTCCTCTTCGAGGTGTCCATTGCGCTGAGCGTGATGGGCGCGGCGACCCTCATCCTCGACAACCTCGGGCATCCGCGCGAGGAAGACATCGAAGCCGAAGCCGACCTCGCGGCGCTGGAGGAAAAATCATGAACCTGCTCACATCCCTCGCCATCGGCACCCTCTTTGCGGCAGGCATTTACCAGATTTTGCGCCGCAACGTCATCCGCGCCGCCATCGGGCTGGTACTGCTCTCCAACGCGGTCAACCTGTTCCTGTTCAGCGCCGGCGCCTACAACGGCGCAGCCGCCGCCTATTCCAACGCCGCCGGGCAAATCAGCGACCCCCTGCCCCAGGCGCTCGTCCTGACCGCCATCGTCATCAGCATGGGCGGATTTGCCTTCGTGCTCAGCCTGCTCTACGTCATCTCGACCCGCTACAAGACCAGCGACAGCGACGAAGTGAAAGGGCTCAAGAACTGATGAACACCTGGCTGCTGCTCCTCCCGCTCCTCATCCCCTTTGCCGGCGTGCCGCTCACACTCGCCCTGCGCAAGAGACGGAGAATCCAATCTGCCCTCGCGCTGGGACTCATGCTCGCCGCCCTCGGCTTCACCCTCGGCTTGCTCCGCGCGGTCCTGACGACCGACCAGCCTGTCTCCGTCCAAATGGGCTTGTGGCAAGCCCCGTTCGGGATCACCCTCACCGCCGACCCGCTGGGCGTCTTCATGGCGCTGATGAGCCAGATCGTGCTCACGGCTGGACTCATCTACTCGCTCGGCTCCACCGAGAAAGTCGTCCAGTACCCCACCTACTATCCGCTTTTCCTCGCCCTCGCAACCGGCTTGACCGGCGCCTTCCTGACCGGCGACCTGTTCAACCTGTTCGTCTTCGCCGAGATCATCGTCATCTCCGGCGCGGTCCTCACCGCCATCGCCGATGACGCCTACGGCGTGGAAGCCGCCTACAAGTACTTCTACATCTCCACGCTTGCATCGGTCTTCTTCCTGCTCGGCATCGGCTCGCTGTACGTCTCGTACGGCACGCTCAACCTCGCCGACCTCGCCGCCCGCATCGCCTCCACCCCCTCCGCGCCGTTGACGATGGCGGGCATAGCGTTCCTGACCGCCACCTTCCTCATCAAGAGCGCGGCGTTCCCCTTCCACTTCTGGCAGCCCGACTTCCACGCCGCCGCCCCCACCCCGGTCAGCGCCATGCTCTCCTCGCTGGTGGTCAAGGTGGGCGTCTACGGCTTTCTGCGCATGACCACCCTGCTCTTCGCCGAACAGGCTGACCTGTTGAAGACCCTGCTCGTCGTCGTGGGCGTGGCAGGCGTGCTCTACGGCGGATTCGGCGCGGCGGGCACGCACAACGTCAAGCGCATGCTGGCATACTCCACGCTGGCGCAGATCGGCTTCATCCTGGTCGGCATCGGCTGGGGGACTCCGCTTTCGCTGGCGGCGGCGCTGGTCTTCACCTTCAACCATGCCCTCATCAAAGCCGCCATGCTCATGCTGGCAGGCGCGATGGCAAGCCGCGCCGCGGTTAAATCCGCCTCGTTCGAGGTGGTGGTCGGCGTGGGGAAATATCATCCCTTCGCGGGCGTGCTCTTCCTGCTCGGCGGCATGGCGCTGGCGGGCATCCCGCCGCTGAACGGCTTCATCAGCAAGTTGATGATCTTCTGGAGCGGGGTCGAGTCCGCCAATTATGCCGCGCTGGCAATTATCGGCGTGGCAAGCATCGTCACGCTGACGTACGTCATCCGCTCGTTCATCCGCATCTGGTTCGAGGCGAATCCCAAAGCCAAAGAGAAGGCAGGCGACCGTCTCCTCGCGCCGGCGCTGCTGGTATTTCTCAGCCTCCTGCTCGGGGTCTGGGCGGAGCCGCTCGTCTCGCTCTCCCAGTGGGCGGCGGCGTGGCTCGGCGACCCGGCGCTCTACATCGCCGCCATCCTGCGATAGGAAAAGACCATGTCACAAATGCTTCAAGTTTCCGTGCCGCTGTTCCTCGTCTACCTCGCCCTGACCGGCAACGCCGACCCCGCCAACCTGGTGGTGGGCGCTCTGGTCGCGGTCGGCATCAGCCTGCTCCGCCCGAAGATGAACCTTCCGCTCCTCAATTTGAAACGGCTGCCGCAATTCCTGTGGGCGGGGATACGCTACCTCTTCGTCGTCGCCGGGGATGTGATCCGCGGCGGGATCAGCACCGCGCGCATCGTCCTGGACCCGAACCTGCCTCTCAACCCCGGCATCATCGCCATCCCCAGCGGGACTCGGAGCGAACTCGGCACCGCGCTCTCGGCGCACTCCATCAGCCTTTCGCCCGGCGAAATGGTCGTGGCGATAGACGACGAAGGCGTGATGTACACCCACTGCCTGAACGTGGACGACTCGGAGAAAATGGTCGCGGACGCCCAGAACCTGCGCAAAAACCTGCTCAGCCGCATGTTCGAATAGAGAACGGATGTCAAAGCCATGAAATCCCTCCTCGACATCACCATCTGGATTGTGCTGATTGCCCACCTGCTCATGGCGCTGGTCGCTGCCTGGCGGGTGTGGCGCGGCGAGAACAGCGTCAGCCGCCTGGCAGGTCTCGACCTGGCAAGCACCCTGACCATCGCCATCCTTGTTATCATTTCCATTATCCGCGCCAACATCATCTACATTGACGTTGCCATTGCCGCCGCGGCGTTGAGTTACATTTCCACCATTGCGCTGGCGAAATACATCTCCGATCACCGGGTGTTCTGATGGAAACCATCCTGCAAATTCTTGCCCTCTTCCTGATTGCTCTGGGGACTTTGCTCTCCCTCATTGGGGTCATCGGCTTCATCCGCATGCCCGATGTGTACACGCGCCTGCATGCCACCGGCAAGGTGAGCGTGTTCGGGCTGGTCTTCCTCCTGCTCGCCGCCAGCATTTTGACTCCCCTCACGATCTGGAAAGCCCTGCTGCTGATTTTCTTTGTGCTGGCAGCGTCGCCGACGGTATCGCACGCCATCTCGTCAGCGGCGTACCGGGCAGGCATCCCCATCGTCGGCAAACGGGATGACCTGAAAGGCAAAATGGAAGTGGGGAAGGAAAAGGACGGCTGAGTTACGGCTGGGCTTCCGTCAGCCCCCTGCGGACGACATCCAGCGTTTGCAGGGCGGTCAGATTGCGCCAGGGCCAGGCGCTCTTCATGCGGGCGGGGTCATCGAAGAAGTTGCGGGCAAAGGTCAGGTGAAAGCCGTCTGAACTGAGTCCGTGATGGGGCAAAGGCTGAACCGCCGCCCAAAAATTCCACAAGGGAATATCGTATTCGTAGGCAAGTTGGGCGATGGTGGCGTTGATGGCATGGTCGCCTTCGAGGTTGTCGGCTTTGGTGGCGATGATGGGAACGGCGCCGGTTTCGAGGATGCGGTCGAGGACGCGGCGCATGTATTTCTCGTACTCCTGCTCTGGCTTCTGCGACCACCACGTCTCCATGCTGACGATGACCACCGAGGGACGCCACAGGCGCAGTTCGCAATCGAGGGGGGATTCGTTCGCGTTGCAGACTTTTGGGTCGGAGCGCAGAGGCGAGATGACCGCCGCGGCGTTGAAGCCTCCTTTGACCGCCACGCTCACACGCGAGAACGAACCCTGATAGTAGTCAATGGTGGGTTGAAGGTAGGCGTATTCCTCGCCCAGGCTGTATTCGCCGGGCTTATCGAAGACCGAGAGGAAGTAGGACGACACGTTCTGACAGTCGCCGATGACGGAGAAGTGTGTCGGGTCGTTGCCGAGCGCCAGTCCGCGCTGATAGACTTCGCGCATCGCGTCGCTGACGCCGGCGGGCACGGCGGGCATTTGCATCCAGGCGTCTTTGGCGAGGGGCGGCTTGGGTGTCCGCGTGGGGGTGGAGGTGGCGGGA
>JABRVZ010000164.1:0-9563 GCA_039961775.1 Chloroflexota bacterium | reverse complement strand
GGGTAGGGTGGGTGTACGCGGCGTATGTGACCATTTCGGGCGGGGAGTTGCGGGTGGTGGAGCCGCCGCCGACTCAGACGCCGATTGCCACCCCCACCATCAACCCGACGTTTGCGGCAGCGTTCATCTTTCAGCCGACGCCTTCGCGTGTGCCGACGTTCACGCCTCCGCCGCCGCTGGAAGTTCCGCAATTTACCGAGACTGTTTCCGTGCGAACCGCCGGATTGGCGCCCGGCGCGGTGGTTTTTGGGCTGCTGGTTGTTGCCGCCATGATTTTTTTCATTTCGCTGGTTTTGAGCAAGCAGTAATCTATGCGGGCGTTTCGAAAATTTATCCTGTTTGGGGCTGTGCTGGCGGGGTTGTTCCTTTTAGGTATTTTTCTGCCGGCAGGGAACGTTGCGCAGGCGCAGCAGCCGACCGGCTCGGTGCCAACGGTGACCAGCACCCCCAGCGGTCCTGTGGTGAAGGTGGATCCCAGCCTGGATTTCATTTATGTTCACTCAGGACCGGGCTCTTTCGATTATCCGCGCATTGGCGTGCTGTTGGCAAATGAAGCGGCGCCGGCGCTGGGGCGCGCCAAAGACCGACCCGATTGGATTCAAATCCGCTATCCGGGGGTGCCCGGTTCCACAGGTTGGGTATATGCGTTGTATGTGAATCTTTCGCCCGGCGCTTTTCTTCCGCTGGTGGATGCGCCGCCCACCCCCACGCCTGTTTCGACTCCCACCATCAACCCGACTTTGGAAGCCGCCTTTATCGGTCAACAAACGCCGACGCGCCTGCCGACTTTTACGCCTCCGCCGCCCCTCGAATTGCCCTCTTTCAATGAGCCATCCGCCACCGACAATTCTACGGCAGGCGTTCCTGCGGGCTTGTTAATTCTCAGTCTGGCGTTGTTTGGGTTGATGGGGGCAATTATCTCCTACCTGCGCGGCAGGTAGGGTTTCAGGCAGAAAATAAAAACTCACTCCAACCGCGGCTGGAGTGAGTTTTTTGTTCGAGAGGGGGTTAGTTGTTGCAGCTGCACGAGCCGCCGCATCCGCAGGAACTTTCGGCTGAGTCGTGGCTTCCGCAGGCGCAGGCGCCTTCACCATGGCTGTGAACCTTTGCGGCGGGGCTGTCCACCGCGAAGCCGGAGCCGCGAACGGGGTCGTTGACAAAGTCAATGTTTGCGCCGCGCAGGTAGTCAATGGAGACTTCGTCTACCACCACTTTGACGCCGTTGGAGTCGAAGGTAAGGTCAACGTCGCGAATGTTGTTGTCGAGCGCCATGCCGAAGTTCACGCCGCAGCAACCGCCGCCCGCCACATATACGCGCAGGGCATAGCCTTCCAATTTGCGCTCTGCAAGAATATTTTTGACTGCATCTGCCGCCGCAGGCGTCAGGGAGATGGTTGGGGTGGTTTCGAGTACCGTCTTGATATTGATTTCTTCCAGCATGCTGCTCTCCTTGGATTGAATTGGAGTTATGTTATCAAATTCGTCGTCGGGTGTCAACCTCAATATGATGGTTTTGTTAATGCTTGACACAACCCCATCCCACCTGTACAATCCCCCTGCTTTACGGGCGGAAGCCCTAAAATCATCCTTCGGGAGGAATTACCCCACATGTACGCTATGCAAGGACTTACCCAACTGGAGGCGATCGCAATTTGGGCTGTGTTTGGCGTTGCCATACTCGGTCTGTTGTATGCGATTTTCCTCCGTTCCCAGATTCTGCACGAAGACAAAGGCACGGAAAAAATGCAGGAAGTCTGGGGAGCAATCAAGGATGGAGCGGACGCTTATTTGCAAAAGCAACTGCGCTCCATTTTGCCTTTGATTGCCATTCTCACTGTTGCTCTCTTCCTTTCCGTTTACATCGTCCCGCCGACGCCTGAAGCGCTGGAACGCTTCGCGGGCATGCCTGAGAATACGGTGCGTCTGATCATCGGCGTTGCCCGTGCGCTGGCGTTTGTGATGGGCGCCGGTTTTTCGCTGGCGGTCGGTCAGATTGGCATGCGCATGGCAGTGGAAGGCAATGTGCGCGTGGCTTCGGCTTCGCGCAAGTCCTTTGGCGATGCGCTTCGTATCGCCTATCGGGCGGGAACGATTACCGGCATGCTGACCGATGGCTTGGGCTTGCTCGGCGGTACGCTCATCTTTATTGTGCTTGGCATTGCCGCGCCGGATGCTCTGCTCGGTTTCGGCTTTGGCGGCACCCTGCTGGCGCTGTTCATGCGCGTGGGCGGCGGTATTTTCACCAAGGCGGCAGATGTCGGTGCGGACCTGGTTGGGAAGGTGGAAGCAGGCATCCCTGAGGATGATCCGCGGAATCCGGCGGTGGTGGCGGACCTCGTCGGCGATAACGTCGGCGACTGCGCCGGCATGGCGGCGGACATCTTCGAATCCTATGAAGTAACCATCGTTTCAGGCTTGATCCTCGGCCTGGCGCTCTGGCACATTACGGGACGCCTCGAGTGGATCATCTTCCCGCTCATGGTGCGCGGCATCGGCGTTTTGTCTTCCATCTTTGGAACGTATGCGGTGAAGGGCGGACCGGGCAAGAGCGGCGATGCGATGGCGGCGATCTTCCGCGGCTTTTTGACTTCTGCGGCGATTTCGGCGGCTTTGTTCTTCGGCGCCGGCTACCTGTATATGAAAGATACGATGGCTGATTACGGCGGCTGGTGGCGCGCTCCGATGGCGGTTGCTGTGGGCGTTCTGCTGGCGATTTTGATTGACCGCCTGACCGAATACTTCACCGGCACGCACGCCGCGCCGGTCAATGATATCAAGAAGGCTGCGGATACCGGTCCTGCCACGTTGATTTTGCAGGGCGTATCGGTCGGGTTTGAATCGTCGGTCTGGTCTGTGGTGGTGCTGGCGTTGACGATTGTCGCTTCCATTTTCATTTTTGGAACCATCCCCGGCATCGAAGGCGCAGATCGCGCTACGTTCATCCTTTACGGTGTGGCAATGACCGGCATCGGTATGCTCACCCTGACGGGTAACAACGTGGCGATGGACTCGTTCGGTCCCATTGCGGATAATGCCAACGGCATCGGGGAAATGTCCTGGTCTGGCAAAACCGACAAGGCGACGAAGGATGCCCAGCAAATCATGGCGGACCTCGATGCGGTGGGTAACACCACCAAAGCCATCACCAAGGGTGTTGCCATTGGCTCGGCGGTCATTGCGGCGGTTTCGCTCTTCGGTTCGTTCCTGGTGGACGTTTCTCGTGCGCAGACGACGCTCGGCGTGCCGCTGGCGCAACAGATTCAATCCATCGGCATTCGTGTGGACATTCCGCAGGTGTTTGTAGGTATGCTGTTGGGCGGCGCGCTGCCCTGGCTGTTCTCGTCCTTTGCCATTCAGGCGGTCAGCCGCGCGGCTTCGTTGATTGTGATGGAAGTCCGCCGTCAGTTCAAACTTGGCGTGCTGGAAGGCAAGGTCAAGCCCGATTACGCTCAGGCGGTTTCGATTTCCACCGCCGCGGCGCAAAAGGAACTTGTCTCGCTGGCGCTGCTCGGCATCATTACGCCGATCTTCGTCGGTCTGACGCTGAAGGTGGAAGCGCTCGGCGGTTTCCTGGCGGGTATCATCGTTTCGGGACAATTGCTGGCGGTGTTCCTCAACAACTCCGGCGGTGCGTGGGATAACGCCAAGAAATTAATCGAGGACGAGCCAAAAGACCCGGCGAAGAACCTGGGCAAAGGTTCCGAGCGTCACAAGGCTGGCGTGGTTGGCGATACGGTCGGCGATCCGTTCAAGGATACGGCCGGTCCCGCGCTCAACCCGATGATCAAGGTGGTGAACCTGGTGGCGGTCATCATTGCGCCGATTGTGGTACAGTACGAAAACGTCAGCGGCGGCGCACTTGCTGCCATCTGGGCGGTTGCGGTGGTTTTGCTCGGTGTTCTGGGTTGGGCGGTGACTCAATCCAAGAAGCCGGCGCCTTCCATGACAGCTGCCGCGGCTGAATCCAAACCGGCGGTCAAGACTGCCGCGAAGACCAAAAAGAAGAAAGCGGCTTCCTAAAGAATTGCAGAGCCTGTCCCAGCGGACAGGCTCTTTTTTACTTCAATCTGTGTAAATTTGTGACATTGTGCCAGAAGGGTAAATATGCGGATGGATTTTGGATTTCTGTATAATGACGGTAGAACCTTTCTGGGACCAGTTAATCGCAAGCGCTTTAATCACGGCCTCAACGTTTCTGTTTTTGTAAAAAACAAATTGAAACGAAAATTGCCTTTTTGAATACGAGCGGTGTTTTCCAATACAACTTTAAGATTTTGAGCGGAGAGAGCCTGGTTGGCTTCTTTCAGGATATCGTTGGCGGAGCGGCTGGAAAGGATAACAATGGGCTCATGAGGGCGAAGGTGGTCTTTGTCCGCAAGGGCTAACTGTTCGTGAGGTTTCTTGCTTGCAAGCGGTTCGTCGAGTGAACTTCCCCAGGGATACAAGTAGACAGCCGCCAAGGAAAAGAAGGTGTTGTATTTTTCATCTGCCCGAAACCACAGCCTGAACTCTCCGTAAGGGTAATCAGGATAGCGGGCGTCAATCAGCGCGCTGGCGGCAATGATGGCGTCGAAATTATCCCGTCCCCAATTGCGATCTGTCACATATACGTAGGAATTTTCCGCCATTAAAAAATATATACTGCCAAGCAGCAAGATGGCGGCAAAGATCATACCTTTTATCTTCATTGCGTTCATACTCAAACCGACGAGAAGCGCAAACCACAATGTGATGGTGAGAAGTTTATTTCCTTGCAGCCTTACGCTAAGAGGAAAATTTGTAACTGCCAGGATGGGAAGCAGCAGGACAAGGAGCGCGGTGACTACTGCCGCGGCAAATTGCCTGCCGGAGAGGTTTTCGAGCCGCTCTGCCCACAATGTTCCGAAAAGCAGAAATGAGTGCGGAATGATGATGGAGGTGTACGGGAACATGATCAATACAGGGTTGCTGAAAAAATGCCAGAAGATGAGCCAGACATACGCCAAAACAAACATCAGGTAAAACGCAAGCTGATTTTGATCCACCCCTTTCTGCCGCCTAGATTGCTGCCATAACTTCCATGAAACACTCAAGAAGACAAGCAAGGGCAGTGCGTGCCACCACGGAAAGAATTTGCCATAATTCGTCATTACTCTGAAATTGTTTTCGGAATTGTCAACGAGAACAACTGATGTTCTGAGCGTGTTTTCAATAAAGAAAAAATTACCGGTCGCCCACAAATAGAACAACCCGCACAATGTTGCCAACGCAAAGTTTCCAACCAGGAAATATCCTGTGGCAAGCATTATCTTCCCCATGTCGAGTTTTCTTTTCTGGATATTCAGCACCAGAAAATAGACGGCACAGGCTGGGATGAGACCAACCCAAAACAGGTTCGTGACGAGAAGAGATGCGTGAATCATCCCCGCCAGGAAGAATATTGTTCTCCAGGATTTGCTGTTGAAAACAAAAGTAAGGAGAAAAATCAAAACGCAGAGATAGGCAATCCCTATCCCGTCCGTGTAGTCCCAGCCGGCCGCACGCAAAAACCAGGGATACCCGCCCAAAAACAGAGTGGTAAGAAATGCCGTTCTGCGGTTGAACAACAGGAAGAGCGTTCCATAAAGGGCGAAACATCCCGTGTAATAGACTAAAAGATGTAAAACATAATTGGCAATCAGAGGCGGAAAAATATGATAAATGATATATCCCGGCGCAATCCAAGTCAGCCTTTCTACAAAGTAATGAGTGTTGGACGGAAATTCTGCGGCGCGTTCAAAAAAATACCGGAAATAGGAAAAATAAAACCACGGATCCGGCATGTTGATGGTGGGAGGCGTAAAGATCCAGTTGCTGTTGATTGCCGTAAACGCAAGCGGAAAGATGAGCAGAATGAAAATATCCGTATTCTTCTGCATAACCCCTTTCATTGCTCTGATGGCAAGGTTAACTGTTGGCATTCGATGACCCAATCTTACCGTCTCGCGTATGTCACTATTTCAAATATTTCTTCTGCCACTCGAACAATTTGTTCAACGCCTCGATGGGCGAGAGACTGTTCACATCCACCCCCTTCAATTCTTCCAGCAGCGGACTGGTTTCCGGGAAGAGCGCGGCTTGTTGTGCCGCATGTGGATTGATCTTCATCGCCCGTCCGGACGACTTCTCCAATTCTGCCATGATTTCATTTGCCCGCTGAATGACCGGTGCAGGCAGTCCTGCCAGTTGCGCCACGTGGATGCCGTAAGACTTATCCGCGCCGCCGGGCACAATCTTGTGCAGGAACACCACCTTGCCGTCCGCTTCGCTGACCGCCACGTTGTAATTCCGCACGCCGGGCAATAACTCCGCCAGTTGCGTCAACTCGTGATAATGTGTAGCAAACAAAGTCTTTGCCCGCAGATGTGGATGATTATGAATGAACTCAATCATTCCCCAGGCAATCGAAAGCCCGTCGTAAGTTGAAGTGCCGCGTCCAATCTCATCCAGAATCAACAGCGAACGCGGCGTGGCGTGATGCAGAATATTGGCGGCTTCGATCATCTCCACCATGAACGTGGACTGCCCGGCGTGAATCTCATCCTGCGCCCCGATACGGGTGAAGATGCGGTCCACCAGCCCGATGCGCGCCGAAGCCGCCGGCACAAACGAGCCTATCTGCGCCATCAGCACAATCAGCGCCGTCTGCCGCAGGTAGGTGGACTTGCCCGACATGTTCGGTCCCGTAATGACGCGCACGATCTCGCCTTTTTCGAAGATGACATCATTAGGGATGTAACGCTCGCCTTTCAACGTTTGCTCGACAACGGGATGCCTGCCCTCACGGATTTCCAATTCGCTTCCTTCATGGACCTCGGGCTTGCAATACCCTCCCAGAGCCGCCGCCTCCGCCAAAGCGGATAGCACGTCCAACTCTGCCAATGCCCGCGCCGTCTCCAACATCTTGAACGCGGACTTTGACAGGGTGGCGCACACCTCCTTGAACAACCGCAGTTCGATTTCGTGGATTCGTTCCTCGGCGTTCAGCACGAGCGTTTCGTATTCCTTCATCTCCGGCGTGATGAACCGTTCCGCGTTGACCAGCGTCTGCTTGCGGATGTAATGAGAGGGCGCCTTGTCTGCCGCGCCGCGTGAGATTTCGATGTAGTAGCCGAAGACTTTGTTGTACCCAACTTTGAGCGTCTTGATGCCCGTCTTCTCGCGTTCGACTGATTCCAGGCTGGCGATCCAGTCGCGGGCGTGTTTCGATGCGGCAATGACCGAGTCCAGTTCCTCGGAATACCCCGCGCGGATGATGCCGATGTTCTGCAATGTGGAGGGCGGGTCGTCGTCAATGGCAGACTGCAAAAGGGCAAGTTCTTCCGCGCACACCGACCATTGAGTACTGACCACAGATGTCTGCTCTCCAAGCGCTTCCTTCACTTCGGGCAGCCGTCCGAGTGTCTCGCGCATTGCCACCAGGTCGCGCGGCTGTGCCTGCCCTGCCATCACGCGGTTGACCAGCCTCTCGAGGTCTGCCAGCGGTTTCAAGGCGTTGCGAATCTCGGCGCGTTTCATGCCGTCTTCGAAGAAGTGCTGAACGCCGTCCTGCCTGCGTCGAATCTTTTCCACGCTGAGCAGAGGCTGACTGATCCATTGGTGCATCAGACGCTTGCCCATCGGGGTGACAGTGCGGTCGAGCACGCCAAGCAGGGAGCCCTTCCGTTCGCCGCGCAGGGTCTCTTCCAGTTCGAGGTTGCGGCGTGTGGAGGCATCGAGCGTCATGAACTCATGGATGCTGTAGGAACGCAGGCTGGTGAGCAGTTTCAGCGAGTCTGGCTGAGTCTCTTTGAGATATTGCAGGATTGCGCCCGCCGCGCGAACGGCGAGGCTGTGACCTTTGATGCCAAATCCCTCCAGCGTGGAGGCGTTGAAATGGGTGAGCAGGGTTTCCTCGCATTTACCGGGTTCGAACTTCCAGACCGGGTAGGGGGTGATGTGACCTTGTATGCCGTCGTTCAGGGTTTGATTCTCAGGCAGGATGATTTCCGCAGGGTGCAGCCGTGTCAGTTCGGCGCGCAACGCCTCGAGCGGCAGTTCAGTGACGGCAAACTCTCCGGTGGTGATGTCGGCGTAGGAAACAGAAGCAGTTTTCTCGTCCAGGACGACCGAAGCGAGGTAGTTGTTCGAATCGCCGGGCAAAAGACCGGGCTCGGTCACCGTTCCCGGAGTCACCACCCGCACCACCTTGCGCGGGACGAGTCCTTTGATGGGGGTATCGCCTATCTGCTCGCAGATGGCGACGTGGTAGCCTTTTTCGATGAGGCGCGCCAGATAGTTATCTACGGCGTGATAGGGGATGCCCGCCAGTGGCACCCGCACGCCCTTGCCAACAGGGCGCGAAGTAAGGACGATGTCGAGTTCGCGCGCCGTGATTTCGGCATCTTCGTCGAAGGTTTCGTAAAAATCGCCGAGGCGGAAGAACAGGATGGTGTTAGGATATTGACGTTTGATTTCGAGATATTGCTGTCTGCTGGGGGTGATGTCTTCTTTGGGCATGGGTTGATTTTATGAGCAAGGCGGGAATCGGGCAAGGTCGAATGCGAAACGTGTAGTGTAATAAGAAAAGCCTGCCGCTGGTAAAAGCGGCAGGCTTACGAGTTGCAGGGGCAAGGATTTATGGGGTGGGACGCCAGGCCGGGTCAAAGTCCACGGCGGGGTCGGTGGTGAGGCGGGTGCGGCTTCCGCCGCCGAGCATGACAAGGTAAATGTCGCGGTTGCCGTTGTTGTCAACGGATTCGAACACCAGCCAAATGCCATCGGGCGAGACGTCCACGTCTTCGATGGGGCGCGGCAGGTTCAGCCGGGACGGGGTTTTGGAGGCAATGTCTGCGTAACGGATGCTCATCAGCCACGCGCGAGAGGTAACGCCGGCTTCCTTTTGGCTGAACAAGATGGTTTCGCCGTCGGGCGCCCACGCAGGAAGGTAGTCGGAATAGAGCTGTCCGCTACGGGCGACCTGGGTGTTTCCCTGACCCGCTTCATTCATGACCCAAACCTGGTAGGCGTTGAAGCGCTTGACCATATAGACGAGTTGTTCTCCGGAGGGTGACCAGGCGGGCTGGCTGTTTTCCTGCACGTCGCCGGAGACGGTGGTGAGGCGGGTGACGACGCCGCTCTCAAGCGCCAGGACGTAGATGTCCTTTTTGCCGTCGCGCAGGGAGGTGAAGGCGATGCGTTTGCCGTCCGGCGACCAGGCCGGGTCGAAGCCGGAGCCGGCGGTGAGCAGTTGGATGTCGGAGCCGTCTGCGTTCATGACGTAGAGGCTGGAGTCTTTGTAGAGGGTTTCAGTAAATTCGGCGCGCGCCGGACACGGGGAGATGAACACAATCTTCGCGCCGTCCGGCGACCAGTCGGGCTGACAGGCGCCGCCCTCCATGCTGGTGAGTTGGGTCAACCCGCTGGCATCGAGGTTGATGAGGTAGATTTGCGGGATGCCCGAACTGGAAGAGGCAAATGCGATTTGCCCGCCTCCGCCGCCCAGCAGGGTTGCCGCGGGGAGAGGGGTGTTGGTGGGGGTGGCTGTCATCTCCACCACGGGGGGC
>JABRVZ010000163.1:0-13859 GCA_039961775.1 Chloroflexota bacterium | reverse complement strand
GTCGCTGTACAGGTCAAGAAGTTTGTCGTTTTTCATGCACCAAGTTTACTCAAATCTGCGTAAGGTGAGTTATTAAGTCAAATGGCTTGGTCACACAGGGAAAAATGCTTTGACATCAAGGGCCGCGATTGACGCTCAACCAATCCCAGCCCCTGATACAATACGCCAACCAATCTCCAATTACCAATTACCGCCATGTCCAACGAAACCACCCAAGTCATCTACTCCATGTCCCGCGTGGGACGCATCGTCCCGCCGAACAAACAAATCCTGCGCGACATCTCGCTCGGCTTCTACTACGGCGCCAAGATCGGCGTGCTGGGGCTGAACGGCGCGGGCAAGTCCACGCTGCTGCGCATCATGGCGGGCGTGGACAAAGACTACGTCGGCGAAATCTCCATGAGCAAGGGCTACACCGTCGGTCTGCTCGAACAGGAGCCGAAACTCGACGAAAACAAGACCGTCATCGAAGTCGTGCGCGAAGCGGTTCAGCCCATCGTGGATATGCTCGCCCGCTTCGATGAAGTCAACGCCAAATTCGCCGAACCCGACGCCGACTTCGACGCGCTCGTCGCCGAGCAAGCCAGATTGCAGGAAGAACTCGACAAGCACGACGCCTGGAATCTCGACAGCCGTCTCGAACTCGCCATGGACGCCCTGCGCTGTCCGCCCGCCGATACGCCCGTCAAAGTTTGTTCGGGCGGGGAACGCCGCCGCGTCGCGCTGACCCGACTGCTGCTCACCGAACCCGACATCCTCCTGCTCGACGAACCCACCAACCACCTCGACGCCGAATCCGTCGCCTGGCTCGAACATCACCTGCGCGACTACAAAGGCACGGTCATCGCCGTCACCCACGACCGCTACTTCCTCGACAACGTGGCGGGCTGGATTCTCGAACTCGACCGCGGCTACGGCATCCCGTGGAAGGGCAACTACTCCTCGTGGCTCGAACAAAAGCAGGAGCGCATCCGCCTCGAAGAGAAATCCGAATCGAAGCGCCAGAAGACGCTCGAACGCGAACTCGAATGGATTCGCATGTCGCCCAAGGCGCGTCAGGCAAAGGGACAGGCGCGCGTCGCGGCGTATGAAAAACTGCTCTCGCAAGAGACCGAAAAACGACGCGAAGATTTGGAAATTTATATCCCGCCCGGTCCGCGCCTCGGCGACGTGGTGATTCAATTTGACAACGTGACCAAATCATACGGCGAGCGCCTCATCCTCGACGGGTTTTCTGCTACCGTTCCCCCAGGCTCTATCGTCGGGATAGTGGGTCCCAACGGCGCGGGCAAGACCACCCTGCTCAAGATGATTGTCGGCAAAGAGAGTCCCGACAGCGGAACGATCAAAATCGGCGAGACGGTCAAACTCGCCTACGCCGACCAATCGCGCACGCTCGACCCTGAAAAGACCGTCTATGAAGAAATCTCGCAGGGACAGGAGACCCTCGAACTCGGCAAGAGAAAAATCAACGCCCGCGCTTACTGCGCCTCGTTCAACTTCCTCGGCGCCGACCAGCAAAAGAAAGTCGGCGTGCTATCGGGCGGCGAGCGCAACCGCGTGCATCTCGCCAAGACCCTCACCGAAGGCGCAAACGTGATTCTGCTCGACGAGCCGACCAACGACCTGGACGTGAACACCCTGCGCGCCCTCGAAGAAGCCCTCGAAGAATTTGCAGGCACGGCGCTGGTGGTCAGCCACGACCGCTGGTTCCTCGACCGCATCTGCACCCACCTCATCGTCTTCGAAGGCGACTCGCAGGCGAAGATGTACATCGGGAATTGGTCTGATTACGAGACGATGATGAGAGAAAAATTCGGCAAAGACCTGACTCCCCATCGAGTCAAATATCGCACGTTGAAGAGATAAAAACCGTCCCGAAGGGTCTCCGCCTTCGGGACGTTCTGTCATAGAAGCGCTGAACCTCCCAGCCCCAAACTATTAAGCGATTGTAATGCACCAGCCCAACGCAGCACATATAATTCTACACATGAACTCCTTTATTTCTTTTTTTGACCGCATCCTCACCCCGCGCCTCCCCAAAGGGATGCCTGCCTGGTATCGCGCCCGTCTGACCATGGCTGTCGGCGGGTTGACCCTGGCTTTTTACTTTTTTCCTGAAATCATCAGCCACCTGCTCGTTCCCCTCGACTCCGTCTCGCGCACCGAGATTCTCATCATCCTGGGCGGCGGCGCCCTGACCCTGGGCGGCTTCCTGGCGGCAAAATGGGGACGCCTACACCCCGCCGTCTGGCTGGTGCTGGGCGGCTGGACGCTCGACATCCTGCTCGACATCGCCTTCGGCGAAGGCATGGAACTGGGCGCCACCATGGAAGTCTGGCTGATGTTCGGCCTGGTGATGGCGTTCCTATTGCTCGACCTGCGCCAGTATCTCGTCTTTGCCGTATTGCAGACCCTTTCCGCCTGGCTGGTGGAATGGCTGCGCTACCGCAGCGGACTGGATACGAGCGTCAGCGTGGAACTGCACCTCGCCGCCACCGCCCTGCTGGGACTGGGCGTCTGGCTGCGCCAGCGCGACCAGCGTCAGCGCGAAGAGGCGGCCGCCGCCCTGCAGCAGCAAAAAGACTACCTGCAAAAGGTCATTGACGGCGTGCAATCGCCGTTTTACGTGGTGGACGTCAAAGACTACCGCATCCGCCTGGCGAACCGCGCCGCGCGTGACCTCGGGCTGGTCACTGACAAAGTGACCTGTTACGCCCTCACGCATCGCCGCGCTGAACCCTGCGGCGGAGACGAACACCCCTGCCCGCTCCAGCATGTGCGCGTCGAACGTCAGCCCTACACCACCGAACATATCCACTTCCGCCCCGATGGCTCCACCTACTACGCCGAAGTGCGCGGCTACCCGCTCTTCGATGAAAACGGCGAGGTCGTGCAGATGGTCGAGTACTCGGTGGATATTACCGAACGCAAGCGCGCCGAAGCCGAAATCCGCAAGTTGCAGCAGGCGGTGGAACACGCTGCCTCGGGCGTCGCCATCACCAACCCGCAGGGCGTCTTCGAATACGTCAACCCCACCTTCGAGCGCATGACGGGCTACCGCCGCGAAGAAGTCATCGGGCAGACGCCGCGTCTGCTCAAATCGGGAAAACAATCGCCTGAGTTTTACGCTCAATTGTGGCAGACCATCCGGCGCGGCGAAGTCTGGCAAGGCGAAATGATCAACCGCCGCAAGGATGGTTCGCTCTACTGGGAATTCCAGACCATTGCGCCCGTTTCCGCCAACGGCAAAATCTCCCATTACGTTGCCGTCAAACTGGACGTCACCGCGCAGAAAGAGATGGAAGAGCAACTGCGCCAGGCGAAAGAGACCGCCGAATCTGCCAGCGCGTTCAAGAGTCAGTTACTCTCGCGCGTCAGCCACGAACTGCGCACCCCGCTGGGAGGCGTGCTGGGCTACGCCGAACTGATGCAGGCAGACGCCTTCGGCGCGCTGAACGAACAACAGCGCCAGGCGGCGGAAAACATCGTCGAGAGCGCCCGTTACCTGAGCAGAATGGTGGACGACCTGCTCAGCGAAGCGGAGATTTCCGCCCGTTCCATTAAGTTGCACAACGACTGGTTTGTCCCCGCCGAACTGCTCGAAACAGCCAGCGCGGCGCTCAGCGTGCAGGCCGCCAAAAAGGGACTGACGTTCCGCACCGAACTCTCGCCCGACCTGCCCGAACGCCTCGTCGGCGATTCCCGCCGCCTGGGACAAATCATCATCAACCTGGCTGGCAACGCTATTAAATTCACCGTAAATGGAGAAGTGTGCGTCTGCCTCGCCCGCCCCGCGCCCGACCGATGGGCAATCGTGGTCAGCGACACAGGCGCGGGCATCCCGAAGGAAGCGCAGGATTACATCTTCGAGCCGTTCCGCCAGGTGGACAATCGCATCACCCGCCAAAATCGCGGCTCAGGGCTGGGGTTATCCATCACCAAACAGTTGGTAGAATTGATGGGCGGGCAGATTGCCCTCGCAAGCGAAGTCGGCAAGGGCAGCGTGTTCACCGTCACTCTGCCCATTCTCGACGCCCCAGGAGAATGATATGAACAAACCCCTCGCCCTCATCGTCGAAGACGATCCCCAACTCAATCAGATTTTCAGCCTCTCGCTTCAAAACGACTTTACAGTGGAATCGTTCTCAGACGGGGATTCTGCGCTGGCACGGCTCGCTCAGGTCAAACCCCGCCTCATTCTCCTCGACCTGCACCTGCCCGGCGCGGCAGGGAGCGCCATCCTCTCCCGCGTCCGCGCCGACGAGACCCTGCGCGACGTCACCGTCATCATCTGCACCGCCGACGACCGTCAGGCAGACGCGTTGAGCGAAAAAGCCGATTTCGTCCTGCTCAAGCCGGTCAGCCCCATCCAGTTGCGCCAACTCGCCGCGCGGCTGAAATAAACCTGCATAAGAAACAAAACAACGTCCCGGGTTTTTCTCCGGGACGTTGTCGTTATCCAAAGGATTGCTTCCGTCGGGATTTTATTCCACCGCAATGAAGAAATTATCCGGCACGTGGAAGGAAAAGCCCGTGTAGGTAATCACTGCCGCGGCAAAAGCGAGCCAGATGAGCGCGTTCAACGCGGGGCGGAATTTGACGCCCTCGAGCCCCTCATCCAGCCGAAAAGCGAAATACAACCCAAGTCCGGTGATGATCAACGAGTAGATCAGGTCGATGCGGCCAAGTTCGATGCCCACAGCCACCGGAATGAACCAGATGACAATGGACATCCACGGGAAGGAGGAGGCGATCAACATTCGCGTCGTCCAGAATGAGAACGTCGAGTCAATCTGCCTGCGGCGCACGAAATAGTCAATGGCGCTCACTACCAGATACGCATAAAAATACATCTTCATGTGAGCGTAGATGGACTCGATGCCCTCGCCAAGGATTCTCCCCAGCAAGTTCCCGCCTAAAATATCGTAAATCTGGTGAAAAAAGAGGAACAACAGGTAGCCGACGATCAATTTCCACCACTGAAATTTGGTTTTCATGTTCAACTCCTCGATGAATTTCGATGAAAGATGTAAGCAATCACCCAAATCAGGCAGGGTCAAACAGGTTCGAAGCGTGAATTTCCTTTTTCACTGCCGCCCGAATGGGGATGATTCAGGCGGCAATTCAAATGAGACCGGTTAACTCACCTTACGCGGTGGCGCGAGATTTATCTCGTGGTTTCAGGCGACATGAATGTCGCGGCACGAATCAACTGCGTAACGTCAGCGGTTAACTGACATGCGCCAGCCGCGGGTCGAGCGCATCGCGCAGACCGTCGCCGAGCAGGTTGAAGGCAAGCACGGTCAATGCGATGGCAACACCGGGGAAAAAGACGAGATGCGGCGCGGTGAAGACCTGATTACGTTCCGCGCCGAGCATGGAGCCCCACTCCGGCGTGGGAGGCTGGGCGCCCAGCCCAAGGAAAGAGAGAGCCGCCGCGTCGAGGATGGCGGAAGCGATGCCCAGCGTTCCCTGCACAATGAGCGGCGTCAGGGCGTTGGGCAAAATGCGGCGGAAGAGGATGTGAGTCATACTGCCGCCCAGGGCGCGCGAAGCGGAGACGTAATCCATTTCGCGGACGGAAAGCACGCTGGCGCGGACGACGCGGGCGTAGGCCGGGATGGAGACAATGCCAATCGCCAGCAGAGCATTAATCAGTCCGGGACCCAGAACCGTGACGATGGCAATGGCAAGCAAAAGCGAGGGAAATGCCAGCAGGACATCCATCAGGCGCATGACGACGTTATCCACCCAGCCGCCAAGGTAACCGCCCAACGCTCCAAGAACGGTGCCGATGATGATGGCAAAGGTCACGGTAGAAAAACCAATCATCAGACTCAGGCGGGCGCCATACAGGAGACGGCTGAACTGGTCGCGCACGTTGCCGTCAATGCCGAGGATATGCTGAGGTTTCGATTGCGGGCATCCCAGCGCATAAATGCAGGGCGCTTCGCGCGCTTTGACCGGTTCGATACCAATCAGGGGGGTGTAGGGGTCGTAGGGCGCCAGCCATTGAGCCGTGAGGGCAATGAAGGTGAGAATTGCCAAAATCACCAGCCCGATGATGGCGGATTTTCGGCGCCTGAGACGCCGCAATGTAATGTTCCACAGGCTGACGGATTTGAGTGCAACGCCTTCCGGGTCGAGGGCGGCGACAGATGGATTTTCCTGTGTCATGGCTATTCCAAACGAATGCGGGGATCGAGGTAGGCGTAAGAGATGTCAACCAGCAGGTTGAGAATGACAAAGAAGACGGCGATGACAACCGTGAATGCCTGAATGATGCCATAGTCGCGGGAGGTGATGGCGTCGTAGAGAATGCGCCCCACGCCAGACAAGTTGAAAACGGTCTCGGTCAGAACCGCGCCGCCAAGCAAACCTCCCAACGAAAGCCCGATCACGGTCACCAGCGGGAGCAGGGCGTTGCGAAAGGCATGTTTCATGACGACCGCGCGCTGGCGTAACCCTTTGGCGCGTGCAGTGCGGATGTAATCCTGCCCAAGGACTTCGAGCATGGAGGAACGCGCCATGCGCGCGATGAGCGCCATGGGAATGGTGCCAAGCGCCAGGGCAGGCAGAATCAGGTGCCGCACCGCATCTTTCAGGACCTCGAAATTGAGACTCAACAACGAGTTGACGATGTTCATCCGCCCGATGAAATCAAGAATGCTGTAGAGGAACGTATCTGGCTTGACCGGCAAATTCCATACCTCGTAAAAGGGCACAGTGAGAACGCCGGGGCTGAGCCTGCCGGAGGGAGGCAGTTGAAAAGGCGTGTCTTTGAGGGCAAGCGCAAAGATATAGGCGAGCATCAACCCCAGCCAGAAGACCGGCATGGAAACCCCGATGTTCGCCCAAAGCATGGTCAACACATCCACCCAGGAATTGTGGCGTACCGCAGAAATCACCCCCAGCGGGATGCCGATAAGAATGCTGACGAACAGTGCGGCAAAACTCAGTTCGATTGTGATCGGCAGACGTTCGACAATCAATTCGTTGACCGATTTCGAGAAGCGAAACGAGCGTCCAAAGTCGCCCTGGGCAACTTCCCTGATATAGTAGCCAAACTGAACAGGAATGGGACGGTCTAAACCATGACGATGAATGAACTCGTCACAAACGGCATCCGTGGCTTTCTCGCCGAGAATGGCGCGGCAGGGGTCGCCGGGAATCCAGCGTCCGAGGGCAAAAGTCACAAACAGGATGCCCAGCAAAACCGGTATGCTTAAGAGGAGTCTTCGCAGAATATAGGTTGCCATGCTGTTTGAAGGACCCCCGGCGGGTGGAAATACCGCCGGGGGTCGAGATTGATTTTAACTGTCAGGGACTACGGAGCGTTGAGGAACGTGCCGAAGAGGCCGCTCCAATAACTGAACGCGCCGGTATTGCCCGTGTGCAGCGGATGGGCGGCGTCCCATTGGACGACCAGGGAGGTAACCACATCGTTGGCATCGAGCGAAGAACCGTCGTGGAATTTGACGCCCTGGCGCAGTTTGAACGTCCAAACGGTCAAGTCGTCGCTGGCTTCGTAGGATTCCGCCAGGACCGGTTCGACCGCCGTGCCGGCAATTTCGTACCCAAGCAGGGACTGGGTCACCTGCTCGCAGGCGCGCAGGGACTCGCCGTCGGTTTCGTCGGCGCAGTAGAGGGAGATGGGCTCCGCGTTCTGCATCCAGACGAAGGTATCCTGGCCGGGGATGCCCATGACGGCAAAGTACTCATTGCCGAGCGGGCTGGCATGAGCGCCTTCAACAGCCGCCTTGAAAGCAGTCGCCGAACCGCCGTGCGCCACAGGGATCATCGGGACGTGCTGTTTGATGGCATTGTTCGCCGCTTCGTAGTAGGGCTTGCGCTCTTCGTCGCTGGCGAGTTGAGCCGCCTTGGTCAGGTTCTCGACAATATCGGGGAATTTCTCGCCGAACTGTTTGGAGGCGCCTGCGCCAAAGTGATAATCGAGGAAGTTGGTCTGGTCAGGATAGTCGGCGCCCCAGCCCAGCAGGTGCAGACCGTCGAGTTTGCCGGCCTCGGCGTTGCTGAGGAAGGTGCCAGATTCCTGAACTTCGATGACGGCGTCAATATTCAGGTTGGCTTTCAACTGAGCCTGGATATCCTGCGCCACGTTGCTCACCTGCGGCAGGTAGCCGCGCACCACGTCGCGGTAATACAGTTTGGTCTGGAAGCCGTTGGGGTAACCAGCCTCTGCCAGCAAAGCGCGCGCCGCTTCGGGGTTGAACTCATACCACGACTCGCCCACACAACCGTTCGGGATGGCGCAAGGCGTAAAGTGGCTGGCGACCTCCGAGCCGGCGGGGTAGAAGTTATCCACAATGCGCTGGCGGTCAATACCCATGGCAATCGCCTGGCGCACCTTCTCGTTGTCGAACGGCGGATAGGTATTGTTCATACCGATGTAAAAGATGTTGAGCGCCGGGCGGCGTTTCAACTGCAGGCTGGAATCCGCCTCGATGACGGCGAAATCATCCGGAGCGGGGTTGTCAATGCCATCCACCGTGCCAGATTGCAGTTCGAGCAGGCGCTGGGCAGACTCAGTGCTCCAGCGGAACACCAGCGTTTGCGATTTGGGAGCCTCGCCCCAATAATCTGGGAAGGCTTTGAAGACCAGCTGATTGCCGCGCTCCCAAGCCTCGACCATGTACGGACCCGTGCCGATGGGCTTATCCAGCGGCTTGCCGCCGGTCGCCTCAAGGTACTCGGCAGGCTGAACCGCAAAGGAAGTGAACGCAATCTTCGACGGGAAGGCAGGGTCGGGAACGCAGAGCGTGATCTTGACCGTAAATTCATCCACCGCTTCGATGGACTTGAACTCACCGCCGTAATCACAATTGGGCGCTTCAACCTTCAACCCCTCGAAGGCAGGCGCGGCAGGTGCCGCTGTCGGTTCAGGGGCTTTGGTTGCCGGAGGCGCGGCAGGTGCCTGCGGGGCAGGCGCTTCCGTAGCAGTGGCTTGTCCGCCGCATGCCGCCAGCGCCAGGCTGGCAAGCACCAGCAGGGAAAGTAAAGCAAAAAGGTTTCGTTTCACGTTTCTCCTCCTGAGAGAAATTTTGTGGGTGGACTTGCTTGAATGACTATAGGGGAAATCGGAAAATATTTCTTCGATGCGGGGCACCTCCTTCCGAACGGCTTGCTCGATTATACAGCAAAAGGAAGTTTAGTAAACAGGCAGAGGCACTCCCAAGCCGTTTAACACTACCTGAGAGGGATCTTTATGCCAGAGCCCCGCCACCTTCGCGCCGCAGTTCGGGCATTTGCCGTCTCCCGTAATTTGATACCCCAGGATGACATACCCCCGCCTCCAAATCAACCGATGACTGCACTGCGGGCAAAACGTATCTTCATACTCCCCCACCTGCCCCGGCAAATTCCCCGCATAGACGTACCTCAACCCTGCCTCGCGTCCGATCTCCGCCGCACGCAGGAGCGTTTTGGCGTCCGTATTATCGGGGTCGGTCATCTTGTAATCCTTGTGGAAGGCGGTCACATGCCAGGGAATATCAGGCGAGACGCTGACGAGGAAGCGCGCCGCGTCCCACAACTCCTCGTTCGAATCGTTGAAGCCCGGTATTGTCAGCGTCACCACTTCCACCCACAGCCCCATTTCATGCGCGCGCTTGATGCCGTCCAGCGTATTTTTCAAAACCCCGCCCAGTTTGCGGTAGTTCTTATCGCTCATGCACTTCAAATCCACCTTGTACGCCGAAAGGTACGGAGCGAGGTACTCCATCACCTCCGTCGTGTTGTTTCCATTCGAAACATAGGCGCACATCAGCCCTGCCTGCTTTGCCTCCTTGAAAATCGCCACAGCCCACTCGCTCGTAATCAACGGCTCATTATAGGAAGAGACCACCACCGACGCCTTCGTCCGCTGCGCCAGCCGCACCATCTCCTGCGGCGTGATTTTGCGGATGTAATTCACCGAAACATCCGCCGCCGGGTCGCGCATGGCTTGAGAAGTCAGCCAGTTCTGGCAAAACGAACAATGATAATCGCAGCCCAGCATTCCAAAGGTCAACGCATTGGCGCTCGGCAGCACATGAAAGAACGGCTTCTTCTCGATGGGGTCGCTTTGCAAAGCCGCCACATACCCATACGGCACGCGCAACTCTCCCCCCTTATTGAATCGTACCTGACAAATCCCCCGCCGCCCCTCGCGAATCTTACAGCGGTGTCCGCAGGCATGGCAAATCACCGTATTATCCGCCAGTTTTTCGTATAACTCCCCCGGTGCTGTCAACCTATCCAATAAATCACCGATGGATGTCGTCATACGAACCTTCCTTTCGCGGTAGGCACCTGCCGCCGCATACTGTTTATAATACTCCAAATGCTCACTGTTTGCATCCAGGCTGGCGGCGCGTCCTCTCGCATGGGCGAAGACAAAGCCCTCAAACCCTTCCTCGGGCGTCCCCTCATCCAGCGTGTAATCGAGAGACTCTCCCCCCTCGCGGATGAAGTCATCGTGACGACCAACCGCCCAGCCGATTACGAATTTCTCGGTCTGCGCCTCTTTCCAGACCTGATACCCGGCCGCGGCGCCCTCGGCGGACTCTACACTGCAATCGCTTCCGCCGCGCATCCGCTCGTCGCGGTTGTGGCGTGCGATATGCCCTTTGCCAGTCCGCGGCTGATCGAAGCGATGACCAGGCTTCTCGTCCAGGAAGAGGCGGATGTGGTCATCCCGAAGAGCGAAGAGGGCTACGAACCGTTCCACGCGGTTTACCGCCGGGCAACCTGTCTTCCCGCCATCGAATCGGCAATTCGCGCCGACCAATGGAAGGTCATCGCCTGGTTTCCGCAGGTTCGCGTGCAGGTACTGAACGCGCAGGAAACAAAGCCGCTCGACCCAGCCGGGCTGGCGTTTTGGAACGTGAACACCCCCGAGGAATTCGCCGAAGCCGAGCGCCTTGCCCGGCTGGCTGACCGTCCGGCTATCTGACGATTAACACCGGGCAGGGAGCATGGCTGAGCACCTTCTGGCTGGTGCTTCCAAGCAGAAGTCCTGCCAGCCGCCCCAAGCCGCGCGACCCCATGACAATCAAGTCGCTGTTGCGGGTCTTTGCCACTTCGATGATTGTCTCCGCTGCGTCTCCTTCAATCAATTCGGTGTGAATTTCGCCCGGAATTTCCCCCACAGTTTCCACAGCCCGTTGCAGGATTGCCTGCGCCTCATCCAGGCGGGCGTTGATCGCCTGCTGCAGGTTGGGCTCGCCCAAATACGGCGGGATGGGGGCATAGACCACCAAAACCCGCAGTTCGGCTTTCATGCAGCGCGCCAAATCGGCGGCAACTTTGGCGGCGCGGACGGCGTGTTCCGAACCGTCCACGGCAAGCAGAATACGTTCGAACATGGCGCCTCCTTCTGTAGGGTACAATTTAAGTACTGATGTTACGCAGTGTCTCTGTAGCGCGACATGTTGCAGATTAACAATTAAACCGAGCAATCCCCATTGAACCACTGAGACACAGAGTCACGTTTTTTTAGGGACTTTTCTCTGTGTTTCTGTAACTCCGTGGTTTGATTTTGGCTTTCGTAAGCCGGTTTTATTGCTCGACTAATTTGGAAAAGTACAACATGTCGCCTGAAAATACGAGATAAATCTCGCACTACTGCGTAAGGTAAGTTAAGTATACAAACTTTTTCCACGCTTTCAAACAACAGGAGACTTATGTCACTCGATTTGCATATCATCCGTCAGCAGTTTCCGTCGCTCGACCGCCCAGCGATTTTTTTGGACAACCCCGCCGGCACGCAAATCTCCAGGCACAGCCTGGAGCGCATCAACCGTTATCTGCTGGAGTGCAACGCCAACCACGAAGGCATGTTCGAGACCAGCCGCCGCTCCGATGAAATTCTGCACGAGGCGCACGCCGCCATGGCAGATTTTCTCAACGCCTCGCGCCCGGAGGAAATCATCTTCGGCAACAACATGACCACCCTCACGCTGCACATCTCGCGTTCGCTGGCGCGGACCTTGCAGCGCGGTGATAACATCCTGGTCACCCGCCTCGACCACGATGCCAACATCTCCCCGTGGATGTTGATTGCGGAGGACAAGGGCTGTAACCTGCTCTGGGTGGATATTGACGTGGAACAAGGCACGCTCGACCTCGATGATTTTGCGCGCGCATTGGAAAAGAAGCCTAAAATCGCGGCATTTGGCTACGCCTCCAACCTGCTGGGGACGGTGAACCCGGTCAAAAAGTTGACGAAGATGGCTCACGAGGCGGGAGCGCTGGTGTACATTGACGCGGTGCAGTATGCGCCGCACGGTCCCATTGACGTGCAGGACATCGGCTGTGACTTTCTGGTGTGCAGCAGTTATAAGTTTTTTGGTCCGCATGCGGGGGCGTTGTATGGCAGGTATGATTTGTTGAATGAACTGAAGGCGTACAAAGTCCGCCCCGCATCGGATGAACTACCGTACAAGTTCGAGACTGGCACGCAAAACCATGAGGGAATTGCAGGGGTGTTGGGGGCGCTGGAATATTTGGAGTGGCTGGGCAGGCAATTCGGGGCGGATCAGGAATCGGCGTGGAAAGAGGCGGGCTTTTCGGGCCGCCGGCTGGAACTCAAGAAGGGCATGTCGGCGCTGCAGGCGTATGAGAAGCAGGTGTCCCAAAAGTTGATTGGTATCATCGAATCGGTGCCGGGCACACGCATTCACGGCATTACCGATTTGGAGCGTCTCGAGGAACGTGTGCCGACGGTCTCGTTTACGGTTCCAGGCAGGGACCCGGCGCGCATTGCCGAGGAAATCGGCAGGCACGGGATTTACGTCTGGAATGGGCACAACTACGCGCTCGCCATCGTTGAACGGATGGGTCTGCTCGAGGCGGGCGGTATGGTGCGTGTGGGACCGGTGCACTACAACACGCTGGATGAGTTGGAGAAATTCGGGGAAGTACTGGAGAAGGTGTTGAAATAACTCACCTTACACGGTGTAACTTAACCCATAAAATGGCCGGGACTGGAAGCATAAAGTGGCCGCATTGTAGCCCATGTTGCTGATCCAAATCAATAGTGGGGAAACAATCTGGAAGGATAACTTGGCCACAAGTACATCCTGGATGCATAACATGGCCGGAAGTAAAAACCGGCGCCTTCAAAAGATATCAATGAGATATAGTGCTTGGCACTTGCATCAGTCAACTATCTCATTGATTTGGAGGCAAAACCATGTTGAAGGAATCCGAACTACATCAGCTTTACCAAAAGCTCAATTTGTCGAAGCAAGCACAGGAGGTGATCGATGAGATCCGTTCATCCCCTCCGGTGCGACGCGTACGCAGCGCGGCCGGGAATGTAAGCGTTCGTTATCCAAGCCGCAAGATGGGCGTCACGATCCAGGCGGAAAGTCATCGGAACGAATTGGCTGGCATCTATGAGAAAGAATATGATCCAGAGACACTGGAATATTACGACCAGCCATCGCGTATCAAACTGACCTATGAAGCAAAGAATGGACGGAGGGTAGGCATCTGGCACACCCCGGACTACTTTGTTATTCGAAGCGACAGCATTGGATGGGAAGAATGGAAAACAGAAGCAGAACTTCTGCGACTGGCAGAACAAATGCCTCATCGCTATGTTCCAGAAGAAGATACATGGCGTTGTCCACCAGGCGAAGAACATGCGGCGCAATTTGGATTCTTCTACCAGGTACGCTCCTCTGCCGGGATCGATTGGGTCTTGCAGCGCAACCTGCTGTTCCTGGAAGATTACCTTCACTCAGGCAATGATGGACTGGATCAGGAAATAGTACCTCAACTTGATTAAGTTGTAGGGTAAAGATAAGATGGACGAATGGCAAACGAAAAACACGAGGTCCATCTGAAAG
>JABRVZ010000162.1:0-7324 GCA_039961775.1 Chloroflexota bacterium | reverse complement strand
CCCCACCACCGACCCCGCAGAGATTCAGCGGCAGGTTCAGGAAATCGTCGCCCAGACGATGGCGGCGCAAAGCGCCCTGACCGAACAGGCTCAGGCGGCGCAGCCGACCAACACCCCGCTTCCCACCCAGACCGAGGCTGTGCTCCTGCCCTCCCCAACCCCCATCCCGCCGACAGCGACTCTCATCGTCCTCCCCTCGCCCACTGCGGCTCCCGTCAGCAGCGGCAGCGGCAACGTCCCCCCGGCGCCCCGCGAATATGCCTGCGCCATCGTCAACCAAAGCCCTGCCAACTTCAGCGTCTGGAAATCCAACAAAGACTTTGACGTCACCTGGACGCTGGTCAACACCGGCACCAAATCCTGGCGCGGCGGCTCCGACCTGGTCTTCCAGAGCGGCACAAACTTTGCCAAACAAACTGCCATCGAACTGCCCGCTGTGGCGCCCGGCGAAAAATTCAAGGTGGTGCTAGACGCTGTCTCTCCCTCCAAGGCTGGAACCTACACCATGGTCTGGAAACTCGAAGGCGGCTTCTGCCTGCCATCCCTTACCATCAAAGTGGAAAAATAACTGACGAGCAGACCGGCGCGCATGCCCAGGCAAAACAAATCTTTGTTGTGGCTTTTTGCCCTTGTTTTGATCACCGCCTGCGCGCCGGTTCTTTCTGCCGCGCCTGCCGTCCCCACGCTCGACCCGGCGGCAATTCAAACCATTGTGGCGCAAACCGCCGCTGCCGCATCCACGCAGACCGCCGAGGCGGTCGCAGTGCTGCCGCCAGCCGCCACCTCCACTCCCCCGCCAACCATCACCAGCACGTTCATCCTCGCCTACAACTCGCCTACAGCAGTGACCTTGCCACTTGTCACGGCGACCTCCAAGCCTGCCAACAGCAGAGATTACGCCTGCCGGGTGCTCAAAAGCCCCCCAAACGAGGCAACCTATGCCCCGCGTACAGATTTCATAGCCCTATGGCTGCTCCAAAACACCGGTAGAAAGATTTGGGATAGCGAAAGCGTGCTTTTCGCCTACGACTTCGGCGACCGCTTCCATAAGACCGCGGCTTACAATCTGAAAAAAACCGCCGAATATGGCGACATGGCGGAATTCTCTGTGGAAATGCTCGCCCCCAAAACCCCCGGCAGATACACAACTCATTGGGCGCTGCAAACCAGCACGGAAAAATTTTGCGAAGTCAGCCTGACAATTATCGTGAAAGAATAAACCAGGACTTACACGTAAGCGGCTGTCTTTGTGACAACCGCTGTTCGTTTACGCTTCCAGGGCTATGACGCCGGCGGGACAGTCAAATCCACGGGCGGCTCGGGCTTTTTGCGCAGGGTGAAGAAACCCACGCCCACCGGAATCAGAATCAGGATCAGCGAAAGGCACACAAGGACAACTCCAACTGTGGGCGACAGACTCTGATTGTTGAAAGTCCCATTGCCTGTCGCAGTGATTGCGCCAAACAGACAAAGGAACAGACCCGGACATCCGCACAACACCACGGCGGCAATGGTGGCAATGATGCCTGTATTTCTGTTCATAGAATTGCTCCTCATTGATATGGATTTATCGGAGTATACACCACAACGTCCCGAAAGTTTTTGCAAACCTTCGGGACGCTGCTTATGCTTAACTTCTCAATTTTGCGCCAAGTTCGTTTTCCAGCCGTTTGACGATTTTCTTGCGGATGGCGGCGGCTTCGGCGTCGGTCATCGTGCGGTCTGACTGGTACGTCAGGCTGTACGCCAGCGACTTTTTGCCCGCACCAATCTGCTCTCCGCGATAGACATCGAACAGCCGGACGTTTGCCAGCACCTTGCCGCCGGTCTGACGGATCAACGCCTCCACCTGCGCCGCCGGGAGCGCTTCATCCACGATGACGGCAATGTCTTCGAGGACGGGCGGCACCTCCGGCACCGGGCGGATGCCGTAGACCGGCTGGATTCGGCGCAGGGCATCCAGGTCGAACTCCGCCAGAAGGATGGGGGCATCGCCCGCCTCGTAGCGGTCGCGTACCAGCGGGTGCAGTTCGCCAAAGACGCCCACCCTCTCGCCGCCAATTCGCACTTCGGCGGATTTGCCGGGGTGCAGGTGGGGGACAGAGTCGGCTGGAGTGTAGGAAATGTCTGTGTAGTGGAGCCCGCTCAGGAGGAGTTCGAGGCGTCCTTTCATGTCGTAGAAGTCAAAGTGAGGCGCGTCCTTCACATCCCATGCCAGGGATTCCCGCAAGCCGGTCATCGCCAGGGCGAGTTTGCGCGGCTCGTTGGGGAGGTCGCCGGGCTGCGGTTCGAAGACTGGACCAATTTCGAACAAGGCAACCGAGTCGGCGCGGGCGTTCTTTTCCACCGCCTCCAGCAGCGAGGCGGACAGACTGCGCCGCAGAACGCGCCGCTCGGGGGCAATGGGATTGGCGAGCGCAACGTATTCGTCGAACTGCGCCAGGCGGCTTTCGCGTTCGGGCGAGGTGAGGCGGTAACTGACGATTTCCTGAAAGCCGAGGTTGACGAGCAGGTCGCGCAGATGTTCCTCCCACTCGTGGGCAGGGTTGCCAACCTGCGGCGGGAGGGCGTCTGCCATGCGTGTTTCGGGGAGGTTGTCGTAGCCGTAACTGCGGGCAACCTCCTCCAGCACGTCGGCAAGCCCCACGATGCCTTCGCCAATGTCGAGGCGGTGAGGCGGGGCGGTAACTTGTAATTTGTTATTGGTAATTTCGCATTTGAATTCGAGGCGCGTGAGCAGGTCGGCGGTCTGTTCGAGCGTCAGGTCAATGCCCAGCAGGCGTTTCACGTCTTTCGCAGTGACGGTCACTGTCGGTTCTTTGGGCGGGAGCGGGTACGCATCCACCAGCCCCGGCGCGATCTTTCCGCCCGACCATTCCGCCATGAGTTGAAGCCCGCGCCGCACGCCGATCTCTGCCAGCGAGGGATGCACGCCGCGCGAAAAACGGAACGACGCTTCGGAGGGGAGATTGTGTTGTTTCGCCGTTTTGCGGATGTTGATGAAGTTCCACGCCGCCCCCTCCAGCAGGACGTTGCGCGTCTTTTCTGTGACCTCGGACTCGGCGCCGCCCATGACGCCCGCCATCGAAAGCGGACCTTTTTCATCGCACACCAGCACGTTGGTGGAAGTCAGCGTCCGTTCCACGCCGTCGAGCGTGGTGAGTTTCTCGCCGTCTGCCGCGGGGCGGGTGATGATTTTGACATTCTTCGCGCCGGCGCGGGCTTTGAGAACGTCGTAGTCGAAGGCGTGAAGCGGCTCGCCCTGGTCGAGCATGGCGTAGTTGGTGGCGTCCACGATGTTGTTGATGGGGCGAATGCCCGCCAGCCTCAGCCGCCGCTGGATTTTGTAGGGGCTGGGCTTGATTTCCACGTTGCGGATCAATCCCAGCACGAAGCGCGGGTTGAGTTCGGGGTCGGTGATTTCGATGGAAACCAGGTTTTCGACGGAGTCGCCCTCGGTCTGATATTCGATGGCGGATTTCCTGAGCGCCCGTCCGGTCAACGCGGCGAGTTCGCGCGCCACCCCGAGGACGTTGGCGTTGCGCGCCATGTTGGGCAGAATGGAAATATCCAGCACGGCGTCGCCCATGTAATCCACGAGCGGCACGCCCACCGGAGCGTCATCATCGAGGAGGATGATGCCCTCGTGCTCCTCGGAAATGCCAAGTTCCTTTTCGGAACACACCATCGAGTACGACTCAACGCCGCGGATTTTGGCGCGTTTGAGCGTGGTCAGCACCAGCCCGTCGGCATGACCGTCGTAAATGGTCGCGCCTTCCTTTGCATACGCCACCTTGAGCGGCTTGGGCAGTTTGCCCGCGCCCTTCAAGTGGAAGATGTTCGGCGCGCCGGTGAGGACGACCTGTTCTTTTTCGCCGTCGAACAGGTCGAGCAGAGTCAAACGGTCGGCGTTGGGATGCGGCTTCACCTCGCGGATTTCCGCCACCACGATTTTGCTGCGATCCCATGCAAGACCGCTGGTTTTGAACTCGTGCCGCTCCCCTTCCCGATCGTCTGGCATCGGCAGACCCACATATTTGATTTCGTCCACTTCGAGCCCGGCAAGAGTCAACTTGCGGGCAATCTCTTCGACGGAGAGACCGTCGAGGTCAATGTACTCTTTCAGCCATGAGAGAGGAATTTTCATATATCGTCTTCCATTCTTGTCTTGTGTAATGCGCTTCTCTAATGCGCCTGGCAGTGTTGGTGAACGCCTGCTGCCCGATGATTTTAGAACTGCTCCAGGAACCTGAGGTCGTTGCCCCAGAAATAGCGGATGTCGTCAATGCGGTAACGCAGCATCAACTGGCGTTCCGGTCCCATCCCCCAGGCGTAGCCGGAGTAGCGCTGCGGGTCGTAGCCGCCGTTTTGCAGTACCACCGGATGCACCATGCCGCAGCCTAAAATCTCGAGCCAGCCTGAGTTCTTGCACACGCCGCATCCCTTCCCGCCACAGACGAAGCACTCCACATCCATCTCGGCAGAAGGCTCCGTAAACGGGAAGTACGAAGCGCGGAAGCGCGTCCGCGCCCCCTGACCGAACATGCGCCGCGCAAAATCGTTCAATGTTCCCTTCAGGTCGGCAAAGGTGATGTTCTCGCCCACCACCAGTCCCTCCACCTGATTGAACTGAATCTCCGAACGCGCCGTAATCTGCTCATAGCGGAAACACATACCCGGCAGGGCAATCCGAATCGGCGGCGGATTGCCGGGGTTCATTTTTGCAAACTCGCGCATGGCGTGAATCTGTCCCGGAGAAGTGTGCGTGCGGAGCAGAATGGGGTTCTCGCCGCGCTCGCCTGCCTCCACGAAGAACGTATCCTGCATGTCGCGCGCGGGATGATTCGGCGGGAAGTTCAGCAACTGAAAGTTATACTCGTCCGTTTCCACCTCGCGCGAGGTGTACACCTGAAATCCCATCTCAGCGAGAATCGCCAGCACCCGCCTCAATTGCTGTGTGGACGGATGCAAACGTCCCACATGCACTGCCCGTCCCGGCAGGGTGACATCCAGCCTTTCCTCAGCGAGGGATTTCGCCAACGCCGCCTCTTTGATCGCCCGAACTTTCTCCTCGAAAGCGGCTTCCAACGCCGCCTTGACTCGGTTCGCCGCCGCCCCGACGACTGGTCGCTCCTCCTTCGAGAGTTTCCCCAGCCCGGCAAAGACCTGCATGAGCGGCGAACTGCGCCCAATGTGCGCCACGCGCCAGGCTTCCAGCGCGGCTTGGTCGGCAACAGAAGCCAGCGACTCCAACGCCGCCTTTTCGATTTCGTTCAATTGTTCCAGCATTCATGCCTCCGAAAATTCATCGAACTCAATTTCTCCAAACGTTGGTCTCCGAAGTCGGGAAACTTCGAACCCCGTACACAAACAAAAACTCCCATCCATCATGGGACGGGAGGGAGAAACCCGCGGTACCACCCAAATTAGCCTCTTGAGGCTCACTCAGCGCTGACCATCATCAGCCTCCCCTGTAACGCTGGGACTGCGTCCTGCACTACTGACGTTTATTCGCGTACAACGTGTTCCCGCAGGAGGCTCGAGAGGGAACTTCGGCTGGTTTCAGTCGAATGGGACTTTCAGCGCATCCATCCCATCTCTCTGGCGGCTTCCGCCAGCCTACTTTCCTCTGTCACTGCTTTTTATGGGGTCGCCTGTTAGCGTTTATTATCTGCGAAAACGGGATGATGTCAAGGCTGGGATTCGGTTCGGGAGGTGGAAGCAGGCTGCAGGGCGGCGGGAGGCGGCACAGTCCGCTTAACGGCGTACCCCGCCATCGCAGGCGGGGCAGCCAGTGACCAACTCAGAGGGAGGAGAGAGTTATTTGCCAAATGGGCGTGTGACAGCCCACTTAGTTTACAAGGGACGGACGTCGGGGTTGGTGCCGCACCAGGCGCAGACCATTTTGTCCAGGCTGTTGCATTCCATGGCGTTGGAGCAACGGCTTGCGATCACTCGCGGGGGCTGATCGGGAAGATGCTCGGCGGGGTAAACCACCTCATCTTCCAGCGCCACCTCACGACCGACGTGCTCACAGTATCGGATCTTGACGACCTTCCACTGTTTCTGAGCCATAAGACACCTCCAGTGTACAGTCGCATTGTATGACAACTAAAAAACGCCTGCCAGTGACAGGCGTCACAAATTGGGATGACAATCCGCCTATAGTGGATGAGACTTGACCAAATTACTTTCGGACGAGTTGATACACTCCTCCGCCGTCTGCCACGAGATAGACTTCGCCGTTTTCGTCCTGCCCAAAGGATGTGATGTTGACATCCGTATCGAACAGGACCTGAGCCTGCCATGCCCCATTGACCTGCATCAACCCCCAGATGAATCCCGTGCAATAATCGCCATAGAGGTAAATGCCGCTCCATTCGGGCATCGCGCCGCGATAGACATACCCGCCGGTGACCGAACATCCGCCTTCGCCGTGACTGTATTCGGCAACTGGCTCGGTGAGCCCGGCGGGAGCGTCGCCCTCGTATGGGTGGGCGCCTTCGCGGTAGTCCCAGCCGAAGTTCACGCCGCCGGGCGAGCCGGCAGGAAGATAATTGATTTCCTCCCAGGCGTTCTGCCCCACATCGGCAATGTACAAGTCGCCGGTCAGCGGATCGAACGCCATGCGCCAGGGATTGCGAAGCCCATACGCCCAGATTTCATCGCCAAAGGGATTATCGGGAGGGATGGCGTAGGGTTCGGCGGAGTCCACATCGAGGCGCAGGATTTTTCCAAGCAAAGTATTCAGCGATTGAGCATTCCCAAACGGGTCGCCCGCCGCGCCGCCGTCGCCCAGCCCGGCGTAGAGGTAGCCGTCGGGACCGAATTGCAGAGTCCCGCCGTTGTGATTGGGGAAAGGCTGGTTGATTCTCAGCAGATTCACTTCACTGGAGGGATTGGCTTTATACGGGTCGCCGGAGACTTGAAAGCGGGAGATAAAGGTATCGCCGCCGCGCCCGGTGTAGTTGACGAAGAAGTAGCCGTTTTGAGCGTAATTTGGGTGGAACGCCAGCCCCAGCAAACCCATTTCGTTGGAACTGTCGTTGACGCGGTCTTCGATGTTGAGGAACGGCTCTTCTATTAACTGTCCGTTTTCGATGATGTGGATGTGACCGCTCTTTTCAACCACGAACAGCCGCCCAGACCCGTCTGCTTGCAAATCTACGGGGCGGACGAGGCTGGAGGCAATGAGTTTCCAGGTGAATTCATCCGCATTGGGGAAGGAAGTTGCCTGCGGCAGAGAGGGAAGCGCCGGCGCAAGGGTGGGAGAGAGGTCTGTCGGAGCGGCGGTGGGGGGCAGCGCCGTCGGCGGGGAAAAGGT
>JABRVZ010000161.1:0-1826 GCA_039961775.1 Chloroflexota bacterium | reverse complement strand
CCCACCGACTTTGGCTTGGCGCCACCGTCCAGAGCGTTTCGGCGCGAAAGCCTTCTTCTCCCCACTCCACGCGGCTGTCCGGCGGCACGACTTTCATCCCTTTGTACAACGTCCAATCCGAAATGAAATGCCCGTTGATCAACAGCGAGACCAAGCCCGGCAGGAAGAAGTCGTCGGGGGTGTACCCGGCGGAGGCGACCACCACAGGCTCCAGCGTCGAAGCGATGCGTCCGCGCCCGATTTGGGCGTGGAAGACCGGGAGGCTGCCCAGCCAGTCGCTCCACATCGTCCAGCGTTTGCCGTCTGCGCTGACGCGGAGCAGGATGACGCGCCCGTCCCAGGGGAGTTCGAAGCGGTCGGTCAGCAAGGCGTCCTGCACGTCCCGCAGGTTCACTTCGCCGTGCGGCGAGCCGATGAGGGCGAGCAGCGAGCCGTCGGGCAGGGTGTGGAGATATTTCTCCATTCCTTCGCGCCCCCACACGTCGAGGCGGGTTTCGCCTGCGGAGAGGGAACAGCGCTGGAGATGGGGAAAGTGTGCCAGGGCGCGGTGGTGAGCGGTTTCAAACGCTTTGAGGCGGTTTTCCGGGAGGTTGGTTGAGATTGTGAAGCCGACAATGGATTTCATGAGATTCCCCTCCTTTAGAGCAGGCGGTAGGCGAGCGTTTGCGCCGATTGTAATCGCCGGAGCGGGCGAATATCTTCATCCGATTTCATGATGGTTTGAAAATCGCGCTCCAATTGGCTGAAATCCAGCCAGTTGGAAAGTTTCTCGCGGGCTTCGAAGAGGGACCAGAGCGCCTCTGCGCCGCTGAATTGAACGGAGTGAATATCCATGCGGAGTTGGACGTTGCCAAAGCCCTTGAGAGGTCCGCGATGGAAGGCTGGAGCCAGCATCCCTGCGAGTTTGCGCAGGAGAAGGTATTTGCCGGTAAGGATGAATGGATTGGGAGCATAAGTACCGGGAATGACCGCCAGCCTGCCATAGTAACGCCGAAAGACGCCGGAGAGAAGCCTGCGGTCATCCAACGCCGCGCGCGGCACCGACAGGCAGAAGCGGGCATAGGCGCGGTTCATGAACGGGGATGCCACACCGCGCCAATAATCGGAAAGAATGGTATGAAAACCTGTAAAACGCGCCTGGCGGTTTCGGAGTTCGAGCAATAGCAGTTTTTGAAAGAAAGCACCGGGGTATGAGGCAATTTGCTTTTGGTATTCCTCGGCGTTGGCTTCCAGGGCTTCGGTCAGCGGGAATCTGGCATGAGAGCGGACTTCTTCCGCCGTCCAATGACAGTACCAGTCGTCTTCGAGTTGATAACTTCTTCGACCAGCGTGAACTACAACCAGGTCTTTTACCCCATCTCCCGTCAGCACGTCGCCCACAAAGCCGGAGATGATGGGGGCGGGCGGTTCCGAGGCGAGGCGGTCGAGAAACGCCATTTGATACATGCCGTGAAAGTGCAGGGCGCTCCCAAACCAGTCTGCCCAGCGGGGGGTGTAGGTTTTCAGGAAATCGCGCGGCAGGTCTATGCGCCGCCAGGGGAAGCCAAGGGCACGGGCAATTTTCTGGGAATACACCACATCGGTGGTGTGCGGCGCGCCCCAGGCATAGGCTTGTACATCTGCACCGGTCTCCGCCGCCACCCCGGCAATCAGACGCGAGTCCAGCCCCGAAGAAAGCGGCAGAATCCACTTATGATGACTATCCAACGTCTGTTTGACTGCCTGGCGGGATAACTCGTGCATCTCGTCCACGAGGTCGTCCCAGCCCGCTTCCCACCGACTTTGGCTTGGCGCCACCGTCCAGAGCGTTTCGGCGCGAAAGCCTT
>JABRVZ010000160.1:0-13635 GCA_039961775.1 Chloroflexota bacterium | reverse complement strand
ACCCTACCCCGCCCGGCGCGGAAGGAAACGCCACCTGCACCCACTCCCGCCCCGGCGAAACCCCCAACGCCGGCAGCACATCGCCCGGCGACACCCGCCCGACAATCGGATAATAGACCGTACTCGGACCGCCGCGCACATTGATCGGCTCCGAATAAGTGACCGTCGCCACAGGACCGGAAGTCTGCGCTTCGCCCTCCGCCCGAACCTGTCCGGGCATCCCAAACATCGCCCCCCCGACGAGGACACCTGCCGCCAGCAGACCCAACGCTTCAAACCAAATTCGCTTCATAACGTAAATAGGATATACACGAAATACGACGACAAATCGTCGCCGTTCACAAAAGGATTATAATCGAAAACATGGAACGCCGAATCTTCCACGGCAACATCACCCCCAGCGATGTTGCCCAAGCACTCATGGCAGAATTCAACCGCGGCAACTTGCAGGCGCAAACCATCGGAAAAGCAGAAAAACTTGCCGTCCAAATCGCCACCCGCGCCGGCGCAAGTTCCGGCGGGCAGACCGCCCTTACCGTCTCTGTTCAACAAGTCGAAGACGGCGTGATGATTGAAATCGGTCAACAGGCATGGCTGGGATTGGCGGCAAGCCTCGGAAGGACCGCCTTTACCGCCCTGCGCAACCCCTTCAGCCTGCTGGGGCGGCTGGACGACCTCGCCCAGGATATCGAAAACCTTCAACTTCAGGAGCGCGTCTGGCGCGTCATTGACCGCACAGCGGCGGCGCTGGGCATCTCGCAGGAACTTTCAGAGCGGTTTCAGCGCGTCGTCTGCGAATACTGCAACACTGCCAACCCGCTTGGAGAGGGCTCCTGCCTCGCCTGCGGCGCTCCGCTGGGCAGCGTACATCCTGCCGCCTGCCCGCGCTGCGGCTTCGTCGTCGGGCAAAAGGAAGCCGTTTGCCCCAATTGCGGTCAAAAGTTGTAATCGTTCAACGGCAAAACGCCTCTCCTTGCAGTTTTCCCGCCGAACACCTATAATTAACTCACCTTACACGGTGCCGCGAGATTTATCTCGCGGTTTCAAGCGACATGAACGTCGCGGCACGAATGAACTGCGTAATGTCAGTAATTAAAGCAACGCGGAACCAGCATATGAACACAAAATTCGACCAACTGGAAGCCAGGCTTCAGGCGCTGTTCGAGGATCAAATCCTCTCCCTCCTGCCGGGGGTCTCGCGTGAGGAACGCCTGATCCAAAAACTGGCGCTGGCGCTGCGGCAGAACATCGTCGAACAAAAGGAGAAAGGAGCAATTGCTCCCAACACCTTCACCCTCATCGTCGCTCCGGGCGCCGAACAACGCTGGAAGGAACCGCGTGTCATGAGCGCTCTCAAAAACATCATCAGCGCGGCTGTCAAAGAAGTGGGGCTGAAAATGGACTCCCAGCCCATCATCACCATCACAACCGATGAGACCTACTCCGAAAAAGATGTCGCGATCATCGCATCCCATACCCTTGAGTCAGTGGAGGATACAAAAGGCATGGTCATGGATTCGGAGAAACAACCCGGCAGCGCCGAACCTCTTCCCGAAAACGCCTTTCTGATTGTGGAGGGAGTCAAGGTCTTCCCGCTCAAAGAACCGGTCGTCAACGTGGGACGCCGCCTCGAAAATCACCTGGTCATTGACGACCCGCGCATCTCGCGCAATCACGCCCAACTGCGCGCCATCAACGGGCGCTACGTCCTCTTCGACCTGAACTCCACCGGCGGCACCTTCGTCAACGGACAGCGCACCAGCCAGACCGTGCTGTACCCCGGCGATGTCATCTCCCTGGCCGGCGTTGCACTCATCTTTGGGCAGGATACCCCTCCGCCCCGCCTCGACCTCAACGACACCCTGCCTCTCAAAGACGCAGACTCCAGCGAACGCCCAACCGCCACCCTCAATCAGGATACGGTAGATATCCGCACCGGCAGCCTAAAAGACACAAAATCGCGCAAATGACAGCAACCGTCGTACTGGCACTGCGGATCGGGCTTGCCGTCCTTCTCTACGTGTTTCTCTGGCGGGTGATACAAACGCTCTGGCGGGATATTAATGGGCAAAGCGCTTTAATTCTTTCACAAAAGGCGCCCGGCATTCATGTCAGCGCCCGCCCGGAAAACGGAGCGGAGACCAACTATCACTTCCGCCAGTCCGAAATCATCATCGGGCGCAGTTCCAACTGCGACATCTCGCTCAAAGACGAAGCCCTCTCCGCCCGCCACGCCCGCCTTTCCTTCCATCATGGGCAATGGTGGCTGGAAGACCTCGGCTCCACCAACGGCACGTTTCTTAATCAGGACCGCATCAAGGTTCCCGCGGTTGTCATTACCGGCGACCAATTCCAATGCGGCGACACCTTCTTCTCCCTCCGCATTGACCCAATCCCAACGAGTATTCAAACCAAACAAATCGGAGAACAGCAATGACTGAACAAACAAGCCTGGCAATCATCGGCGGCTCAGGACTGTACGCCATGCAGGGACTTGAAGACGCCAGAGAACTCAACCTCAACACCCCCTTCGGAAAACCCAGCGCCCCCATCGTAGTCGGCACGCTGGAAGGGATGCGGATTGCCTTCCTTGCCCGCCACGGAATCGGGCATCACCTCACCCCCAGCGAGGTGCCCTACCGCGCCAACATCTACGCCCTGAAATCCCTGGGCGTCCAGCGAATCATCAGCGTCAGCGCTTGCGGCTCGCTCAGGGAGGAGTTTGCCCCCGGTCACATCGTCATCCCCGACCAAATTTACGACAACACCCACAAGCGCGCCCGCTCGTTCTTTGGCGATGGCTTTGTGGCGCATGTAGGAGTGGCAGACCCATTCTGTGAAGACCTCTCCGGGCAATTGGAATCAGCCGTCAGGGCGGCAGGAGGCGTCGTTCACCGCGGCGGAAGTTTCATCACCATCGAAGGTCCGCGCTTTTCCACCAAAGCCGAATCCAACACCTACCGCGCCTGGGGCATGTCCATCATCGGCATGACCGCCTCGCCGGAAGCCTTCCTGGCGCGCGAAGCCGAAATCTGCTACGCCGTCATGGCGCACGTCACGGATTACGACGTCTGGCACGTCAGCGAGGCGCCGGTGACCGTCGAAATGGTCATCCAGACCTTGAACCGCAACACCGAACTCGCGCAGGAAGCGGTTCGCATCCTTGCCCGCAACTTCAAACACGAACGCAAATGCGAATGCGGACACGCCCTGGCAACCGCCATGATCACGCGCCGCGACGTGATTCCTCCCGAAACGCTTCAAAAACTGGACCTGCTTGTCGGCAAGTACATGTAACACCCTCTGCCCATGAACCAAAACCTGCAGGGCAGACTGCTGAAACTCGCCGGGGGCTTCCTTTTTCTGCACGCCCTTCTCATCACCCTTGCGCCTGCCGTCCGCGAACGAACATGGAACGTCAGCCTGCCCTGGACGCACTGGCTGGCGTTCCTCCTCTGGGCTGGCTTCACCGCGCGCATCCACACCGACCTCGAAAAGCGCCTCCCCGAAGCCGACCCCTACCTCTTCCCTGCCGCCGCCCTTCTGGCTGGCTGGGGCGTGCTGACCATCTGGAGCATTGACGCCGAATTCGGCGCGCGGCAGGCACTGTGGCTCGCCGTCAGCCTGCTTCTTTTTCTGGCTGGATTGCGCCTGCGGTCACTGCGCTTCCTGCGAAGATACAAATACGTCCTGCTGGGGAGCGGTTTGGCGCTCACCGCCCTCACCCTGCTCTTTGGCGCAAACCCTTCGGGCTTCGGTCCGCGCCTGTGGCTGGGATGCTGTAACGTCTATATCCAGCCGTCCGAACCGCTCAAACTTCTGCTCATCGCCTACCTTGCCGCCTACTTTGCCGACAAACTCCCCTACCGCCTGCGAACCATTCACATCCTTTACCCCACCATCGTCCTTGGCGGCATCGTCGTCCTGCTCCTCATCGCCCAGCGCGACCTCGGCACAGCCTCCATCTTCCTCGCGCTCTACACCATCCTCGCCTACCTCGCCACCAACCGCAAATTCATCCCCATCATCAGCCTCCTCGCGTTAATCGTCGTCGGTGCGGCGGGCTACTACTTCGTCAACATCGTCCAAATCCGCATCGAAACCTGGCTCAACCCCTGGAACGACCCGCAGGGAGGCTCCTATCAGGTGGTGCAGGCGTTGATCGCCATTGCAAACGGCGGCGTGGAAGGACGCGGACCCGGCTTGGGGTCGCCGGGACTGGTCCCCGTCGCCATCTCCGACTTCATCTACGCCGCAATCGCAGAACAAACGGGTCTGTTCGGGACTTTGGGCTTGCTTGCCCTCTTCGGCATTCTCGTCACCCGGGGCTTGCGCACCGCCCTGCGCGCCCCCGGCATTTTCCGCAGACTGCTGGCGGGCGGCATCTCGGCATACATCGGCGTGCAAGCCATCCTGATCGTGGGCGGCAACATCCGCCTCCTGCCGCTGACCGGGGTGACGCTTCCTTTCGTCTCCTATGGCGGCTCATCCCTGTTGACCTCCTTTGCCGCTCTGCTGATTCTGCTCATCATCAGCAACCCCATGGATGAAGAACCGGCGCCGCTGGAAAACGCCTTCCCCTACCTTGCGCTGCACGGCGTTCTTCTCTCTGGTTTGTTTGCCGCCGCCCTGACCACCGGCTGGTGGGCAATCATCCGCAGTCCAGACTTGCTCGCCCGCACCGACAACCTGCGCCGCGTCATCGAGGAACGCTACGTGCCGCGCGGCGCGCTCCTCGACCGTTCCAACGCATCCATCACCATTACCAGCGGCGAAGTCGGCTCGTACAAACGCAGTTACATCTACCCCCACCTTGCCCCGGTCGCCGGCTACGATGAGCCTACCTACGGGCAGGCTGGGCTGGAAGCCGCGCTAGACGGTTACCTGCGCGGCTTGGAGGGAAATCCCGCCTCGACCATCTGGCTGAACCACCTGCTCTACGGCACTTCACCCGCCGGGCTGGATGTGCGCCTGAGCATTGACCTGCCCCTCCAAACCCTCGCAGACGAATTGATGAGGGGACGGCGCGGCGCGGTCATCCTGCTCAACGCGCAAAGCGGCGAGATTCTGGTTATGGCATCGCACCCCACCTTCGACGCCAACCGCCTCAGCGAAACCGCCGCCGACCTGCTGAACGACCCGCAAAAGCCGCTCATCAACCGCGCCGCCCTGGGCGTGTACCCAACCGACTCGGTCATGCAGCCGTTTGCCCGTGCGCTCTTCGGGAAGGCAACTCTCAGCCCGGCGCAATGGCAGAGGGTGTATGAGGCATTCGGGTTTTTCCGCACGCCGCAGGTAAGAATGACCGCCGCTTCCTCCACCAGCGACGGGCAGGATTTCTACGTCTCGCCTCTGCAGATGGCGCTTGCCTCTGCCGCACTGAGTAACAGTGGAACAGTCCCTGCGCCGCGCATCGCAATAGCGGTCAACATCCCCCGCGAAGGCTGGGTGGTGCTTCGGGAGGAGGGAACGCCGTTCGAAGCGTGTCAGGCTTCGGCGGCGGAGGAGGCGGCGCAGTCCTTTGTTCGGGATGGGGAAAATTTCTGGTCGCACGTCAGCCGGGCGCAGGGAGCGGAATCGGCGGTGGCGTGGTTCATCGGCGGAACCCTGCCCAACTGGCAGGCGTCGCCGCTGGCGGTGGTGGTGGCGCTGGAGGGAGGCAGCGTCAGCGATGCCGGACAAATCGGACGCGAGTTACTGAACGCCGCAATGACCCCATAAAAAAAGAGCCAGGCGAAAACCTGGCTCTCGTTTTTGTGGGGGATTACATGCCGTCGTCAGTGTCTTTGGCGCTGTAGCCGGGACCACTCTTGAAGAATTCGTAGTTCTTCTGGATGTCTGGCGTGAGGTCAACGACTTCGCCGGCAGAGAGTTGACGGACACAATCGAGCACCACCTGCTTGCCGTGATGGTTGGTGCCTTCGTAGTGACCGGTCAGACCGACGTTGCTGATGTATTCGCCGCCCTTGGCGGTGTAAGCCGAGGGAACTTCATCTTCGGGGAAGATGGCGGAATAGGGGCATTCCGGCACGCAGGCGCCGCAGTCAATGCAGGTGTCGGGATCAATGTACATCCAGGGCCACTCGGCAACCGGCTGGCCAGGGACGATGCATTCAACAGGGCAGACTTCGATACAGCCGCGGTCCCGCAAACACAAACTGGTGATTATGTGAGTCATGGAGCATCTCCTTCTGGGGTTGTGAATTGACGGATACGTTTATTATATCTTGCTTCAACTTACGGGCAAGGTGTACTTTGTCACGAATGACGGGGCGGCTATTTGCCGAACTTTTCGGCGACGGCATCCCAGTTGACCACATTCCACCAGGCGGCGACGTAATCGGGGCGGCGGTTCTGGTAGAGCAGGTAGTAGGCGTGCTCCCACACGTCAATGCCGAGGATGGGGGTCATGCCGTCGGAGAGGGGGTTGTCCTGATTGGCGGTGGAAACGACCGCCAATCCGCTCCCCTTTTTGACCAGCCAAGCCCAACCGGAGCCAAAGCGCCCGATAGCGGCTTTGGTGAACTCATCCTTGAACGCTTCGAACGAGCCGAAAGATGAATCAATCGCCTTCGCCAGTTCGCCGCTGGGAGTTCCGCCCGCCTTGGGCGCCATGATTTCCCAGAAGAGATTGTGGTTGTAAGTGCCGCCGCCGTGATTGCGCACCACCATCCGCACCGCTTCGGGGACGGCGTTCAGGTTGCCCAGCAATTCCTCCAGCGATTTGCCAGCCAGTTCGGGGGTCTTTTCGATTGCGCCATTAAGGTTGGTGATATACGCCTGATGATGCTTGGTGTGATGGATTTCCATCGTCCGCGCATCAATGTAGGGTTCGAGCGCGTCGTACGCGTAGGGAAGTTTGGGAAGTTCAAATGCCATTGGTTTCTCTCCTTTTGTTGAGTTGATCTGCCCCCAAGCAGATGGGAACGATTGTGACACAAAAAATTGTAGCCTCGCAAAGAGGACGTGTCAAGAAAAATATTCGATTCCGCTCTAATACACATCCTATCCTTATGTGATATTCTGAAGATGGAACAGGTTCCTTCCAGAAAGGAGCAAACCATGACGGACTGGGATCTGATTACTGAATACATTCACAACGCCATGCAAGCCGTGGACAAGGCGCACGAAGCCTCCAACGGTCTGCGCGAGAACGCCAACCGCGAAACCCTCGACCAGTTCCGCGCGCAGATGGCTGAACTCGCCGAACACCTCACCAAACTTCAAAGCGTCCTCCAACACTCGGATACCTTCGCTCTCGAGGAACTGGCAGACCGGCTCAGCGCCCTGCTGGGAGGCAAACCCGCTGAATACCGCCGCACCCCGCGCATGGAGGAAACCGCCTCGTAAGGAAGTGGCTAATTTTGTGGACTTTTTTATGATTTACCACAGGGCGCACGGAGATTTTTTGGTACTCTGTGAATTCTGTGAACTCTGTGGTGCCAGGTGGGTTAGCCCATCTTTTTAGCCACTCCCCCTCGTAATACAAGACTGCAGACAAAACAGGATGCGGTTAAAATGGGCGGATGCAACCACAACGACTCCGCCTCCTGCTGCCCTTCAGCCTGCTCATTGCCATCCTGGCTGTCTCCACCGCCTCGATCTTCATCCGCTTCGCGCAGACCGACGGGGCGCCTTCGCTCGTCATCGCCGCCCTGCGGCTGACGTTTGCCACGCTGCTGCTGGCTCCCCTGGCGCTGACACGTCACCGGGCCGAACTGGCAGCCCTTTCGCGCCGGCAGGTTACGCTGGGCGTCATTTCCGGGCTTTTCCTTGCCGTTCACTTCGCCACGTGGATTTCGTCCCTCGAATATACCTCAGTGGCGAGTTCGGTGGTGTTCGTGTCCACCGGTCCGTTGTGGGTGGCTTTGCTCTCGCCCATGCTCCTCAACGAGCGGTTGACGCGGGCGGCAATTGTCGGGTTGGGGCTGGCAATTTTGGGGGGAACAGCCATCGGGTTGTCTGACGCGTGCGTCATCCAAAACGGGGTTCAATGCCCGGAACTGGGTCAAGTCCTGCAGGGGCGCGCCATGTGGGGGAACTTCCTGGCGCTGGCGGGGGCGTGGGCGGTGACGGGCTATCTCATCATCGGGCGGAAACTGCGGGCGGGAATGTCGCTCGTGCCGTATATTTTCCTCGTCTATGGCATGGCGGCGGCGGCGCTGATTGTGATTATGCTCGCGGCGGGACAATCTCCCTTTGACTATGCGGCGAAAACCTACGGCTGGATTTTCCTGCTGGCGGCGGTTCCGCAATTGATTGGGCATTCGACGTATAACTGGGCGCTGCGCTATCTGCCTGCCGCCTTTGTGGCTGTGACCACGCTGGGCGAACCCATCGGTTCTGCTGTGCTGGCGTATTTCATCCTGAGCGAAACGCCAACCGCGGCAACCATCTTCGGCGGCGTGTTGATTTTGCTGGGCATCTATCTCGCTTCACGGACTTCGAAATGACCCGACTCCCTGCTCACATCTATCTCGATGAACATGGCATCCCCTACGAACGGAGGAGTTTTTCGCCCGAAACCGAAAAAGGCGCGGCGAATGTTGCCCGCGTGCTGGGCATTCCAGAACGTCAGGCGGTGAAGACGCTCATCTTTCAGGTGGTGGAGACGGGCGAGTGCGTGCTCGTCATGCTGGGCGCGGATCAAAACGCCATTTCGGGGAATCTCAAGAAGGCAATCGGCTCGCGCAATATCAAGATGGCTGACCCCGAAACGGTGCGACAGGTGACCGGGTACGTCATCGGTTCGATTCCCGCCTTTGGCTGGCAGCCCGAAGGATTCCGCTCCTTCCTCGAGGCTTCGCTGACGAAAGAACCCATTCTCGGCACGGGGGCGGGTCAATGGGGCGAGGAAATCATGATTACGCCGGAGAATTTGATTCGCGCAAGCCGCGCGGTTGTGGTCAATTTGACGGAGAGGGACGCGCCTGTTCTTCCAATCCGCTAATCTACGCCAATCAAGTTTTGAACAGATTGGCGCAGATTAGCGTGAATTAACGGAAAAGCCTACACTTTTGGGCCGGCGGCAATCACTTCTTTGGGGGTCTGGTCTTCGAATTTGGCAAAGTTCTGTTTGAAGCGCATCGCCAGGTCGCGGTAGCGGCGGTCGTATTCTTTTTTATCGCCCCACGAAGAGGAGGGATCGAGCACTTCCGGGGGCACCTCCGGGCATTGGGTTGGCACTTCGAAGCCGAAGACCGGGTCGGTTTTGTATGGCACATGGTCGAGTTTGCCGGTCAGGGCGGCGTTGAGCAGGGCGCGCGTGTAGCGGATGGAAATGCGCTTGCCCACGCCGTAGGGACCTCCCACCCAGCCCGTATTGACCAGCCAGCACTTGACGCCGTAGCGTTCGATTTTGTTTTTGAGCAGTTCCGCATACTTGTACGGATGATGCACCATGAACGGACCGCCAAAACAGGCGGAAAAGGTCATCTCCGGCTCGTCACGCAGACCGATTTCCGTGCCGCCGACTTTGGAGGTGTACCCCGAAATGAACTGATACAGCGCCTGATTGGGAGTGAGCCGCGCAATCGGCGGCATGACGCCGTTGGCGTCGCAGGTCAGCAGGATGATGTTTTTGGGGTGACCGGCTTTCTTCTCCGGCACGGCGTTGGCGATAAACTCCAGCGGGTAGGAGGCGCGGGTGTTTTCGGTGATCGAGTCGTCGTCGAGGTCAATGAGGCGGGTGACCGGGTCGAAGGGAACGTTTTCGAGGATGGTTCCGAACATTTTGGTAGTGGCGTAAATCTGCGGCTCTGCTTCGGCAGACAAGCCGATGACTTTGGCGTAACAACCGCCCTCAAAGTTGAAGACGCCGTCTTCGCTCCAGCCGTGTTCATCGTCGCCGATGAGGCGGCGCGTTGGGTCGGCGGAGAGGGTGGTCTTGCCGGTGCCGCTCAAGCCGAAGAACAGCGCCACGTCGTTGGGGTCATCGGGGCTGACGTTTGCCGAACAGTGCATCGAAAGCACGCCCTCCAGCGGGAGCAGGTAGTTCAACAACGTGAACACCGATTTCTTCAACTCGCCGGCATAGAGGGTGTTGCCCACAATTGCCAGCCGCTTCTCGAAGTTCAGGATGATGAACGTCTCGCTGTTGGTGTTGTCCACTGCCGGGGCAGATTTGAAGCCCGGCGCGGCGACAATCGTAAAGTCTGGCACGAAGCGTTTGTACTCTTCCAGCGAGCCCGGCGTGATGAACATGTTGCGGATGAACATGGAATGCCAGGCATGTTCGGTCACAAAGCGCACGGCGAGGCGGTATTTTTCGTCCGCGCCGGCGTACACATCCTGCACGAACACATCCTTGCCCTGCAGGTAACCGAGCAGGCGCGCGTAAAGCGCATCGAACTTCTCGATTTCGAAGGGGCGGTTATACACGCCCCACCAGATGTTGTTCTCCGAGTCGGTGTGACGGACGACGAACTTGTCGTTGGCAGAACGCGCCGTATGCTTGCCGGTGTGCGCCACAAACGGACCGCCGCGCGTCGTGACGCCCTCGCCGCGAAAGACCGCTTCTTCGTACAGGGCTTCGGTGGCAAGGTTCCAATACGCCAGACGCAGATTCGAAATGCCGACAGCAGAAAGGTTCAAGTCCGCTTTGCGAATTTGGGCAACGGACTCGGCTGGAGTTTTGATGTTCAGTAAATTGTTCATGGTTACATCCAATCCCGGATCATTTTCTTGTCGCCGATATAAATTTCATTCGGGCTGGTGGGGTCGAGCGCCCATTTGATGCGGGCAATGCCTTCGGTCACATCCTTGACCGAGCCGGAAAACGAGATGCGGATATGTCCCTCCATACCAAACTCCCGCCCCGGCACCGTCACCACCATCGCTTTTTTGAGCAGGAAGCGCGAAACCTCCACCGAATTGCCGTTGAACGCGCGGATGTCGGGAAGCGCGTAGAACGTCCCTTGCGGCTCGATGAGACGGACGCCGCTGAAGGATTTGAACTCCTGCAGGAGCACATCGCGGTTATTCTGGATTTGCAGTCTCAGCGCCTCCACCACAGACTGCAAGCCGTTCAGCGCTCCCTCAGCCGCCGCCTGGCTGACGGGGCTGACGCCGGAGGTCGTCTGCGCGGTGACGTTGGTCATCACCCGAATCAGGTCGCGCGGACCAACCACCCACCCCACGCGAAAGCCGGTCATGCCGTACAACTTCGCCACGCCGTTGACCACAATGATGTGCGAATCCTCGATGTCTTTTTTCGTGAAGCGGTAGGCGGGCGCCGCCGTGTTGTCATCAAAAGTCAACTTGTGATAGATGTCGTCGCAAATCAGGTAGATGCCTTTGCGCTCGCAAAAATCCACCAGTTTTTCGATCAGCGCCGGCGGATAAACCACGCCGGAGGGGTTGTTCGGGCTGTTGACAATGATCGCCCGCGTGTAAGAGGTCACAGCCCGCTCGATCTCCTCGAAGCGCGGGGTGAACGTCCCATCTTCGGGGGTGACGATGACCGGTCTGCCCATGCACATTTTGATAATTTCGGGGTACGAAACCCAGTACGGCGCAAGGACAATCACCTCATCCTGCGGATTGAGAAGGCTGTAGATAATGTTGAAAAGCGACTGCTTCGCGCCGTTAGTCACGATGACATTTTCGGGCGCGACCAGACGGTCGTAGTTTTCCTCCGTGTAACGGATGATTGCCTTTTTCAAGGAAGGCATACCGTCTGCCGGCACATACTTCACCTCGCCGCTGGTCAGTTTGGCGGCAGAGGCAAGGATGGCGTTGATGGGCGTCTTGTTTTTGGGTTCGCCGATGCCCAGGTTGATGACGGCTTCGCCGCGCTCACGCAAGAGGCGAGCCTCCTCATTGAGCGCCAGCGTCGGCGATTCGACAATCTCGCTTGCAAGTTTACTTAATCTCATGGTTGCTCCGCTTAAGAAATCATCTGGTCTGGGCGGCGGCGCTCAGACCAGATAGGATGTTAGAACCGCAAAACAGCGGCAGGGACAACGCAAGTGTCCACAAGGTCATGCATGGTCAAGATTATACCGCCGGTCAAATGGCGGCATGGAGGATTTCCATCCGCCAGGCGCGGGAACATCGTCACATGAAACCAAAGCCCCCTTTCCTCTCTCCATTAATGTTGTACAATACACTCCATTACGGATTTTGACCGAAGGAGAGACACATGGAGGACTACGAAAAACTGGGTTCCTTTTACCTCGGGCGGGTGTACGACCTGGACGTCCAAAAGGCAAAAGACGAACTTCTTCTCTACGACGCCAAAGACCTGACCACTCACGCCGTCTGCGTGGGCATGACCGGCAGCGGCAAGACCGGTCTATGCATCAGCCTCATCGAAGAAGCCGCCATAGACGGCATCCCCGCCATCCTGATTGACCCGAAAGGCGACCTCGCCAACCTGCTCCTCACCTTCCCCGACCTGCGCCCGGAAGACTTCCTGCCCTGGATCAACCTCGACGACGCGCGCCAAAAAGGCATGAGCCCTGAAGAATACGCCGCCAAACAGGCAGAGACATGGCGCAACGGGCTGGCAGCCTGGGGTCAGAGCGGCGACCGCATCCGCCGCCTGCGCGAGGCAGTGGAAATGCGAATCTACACCCCCGGCTCCAGCGCCGGACTTCCCGTCTCCATCCTCAACTCCTTTGCCGCCCCCGCCCCAGCCCTCCTCGAAGACAACGACCTCCTGCGCGAACGCATCAGCACCACCGCAGCCAGCCTGCTGGGGCTGGCTGGAATTGACGCCGACCCCGTCCAGAGCCGCGAACACATCCTGCTCTCCACCATCATCGAAACCGCCTGGCGGCAGGGGCAAAACCTCGACCTGGCATCGCTCATCCAACAGGTACAAAACCCGCCCGTTACCAAAATCGGTGTCCTCGACCTCGAAACCTTCTACCCCTCCAAAGACCGCTTTGGGCTTGTCATGGCGCTCAACAACCTGCTCGCCTCCCCCGGCTTCAGCGCCTGGATGCAAGGCACGCCGCTCGACATCGGGCAAATCCTCTACACCCCTAGCGGCAAACCGCGCCTCGCCATCTTTTCCATTGCCCACCTCAGCGACGCAGAGCGCATGTTCTTCGTCTCGCTCCTCATGAATCAGGTTCTGAGTTGGATGCGCGGACAACCCGGCACCACCAGCCTGCGCGCCCTCGTTTACATGGACGAAATCTTCGGCTACCTGCCGCCCACCAGCAACCCGCCCTCCAAACTCCCCATGCTCACCCTGCTCAAACAGGCGCGCGCCTTCGGCGTGGGCATGGTGCTTGCCACCCAAAACCCCGTTGACCTCGACTACAAAGCCCTCACCAACATCGGCACATGGTTCATCGGGCGCCTGCAAGCCGAACGCGACAAAGCCCGCCTGCTCGACGGTCTCGAAAGCGCCGCGGCGGGTGCGCGCTTCGAACGCGCCGAAATGGACAAAATCATCTCCAGCCTCGGCAACCGCGTCTTCCTCATGAACAACGTCCACGAAGACGCCCCCGAACTGATGCAGACGCGCTGGGCTCTCTCGTACCTCCGCGGTCCGTTGACGCGGGACCAGATCAAGGTCCTGATGGACCCGCTGCGCGGCGCTTCATCCGCCCCTCAGGCTGGTACGTCTCCCAAAGCCTCTGCCTCCCCCGCAGCCGTTCCCTCCTCCCCTGCGGCTTCCGC
>JABRVZ010000159.1:0-13087 GCA_039961775.1 Chloroflexota bacterium | reverse complement strand
GATGACGCTCGTATCGTTTTTAAAGATCACTACCCTACATCTTTAACTTGTTGATGTACTACGGCGCCGGCGTGACCGTTGCCTCCCCCATCGCTTCGCCGGGGACCGAGGAGGCTGGCGCGCCGCCCTCAGCCAGGGAATTGCAAATGAATTCTCCGTCCTCGACGATCTTCAGAATGACCTGGGAGGCGTCGGCGTAGGCTTCGGGGTTGGCGTTGAGTTCGTTCCTTACGTCCTGAAAGACGCGCATCGCCTCCCCGCACTTATTATCGCGCGGACGGCTGAGCGCCGCCAGCACCGACCCGTAGGTGTAGTAATAGACGACGGTGTTCGGGTCAATCGGCAGACCGCGAATCTCCTGCGGGTTCTCGCCCAGGTCGGGGTAGCACTGGTCAAGCCCGCGCCCGAGGCAGGATTCTTCACCGGAACAGCCGTAGGTGGCGCATTTTAGGGAGTAGATAGAACCTTCATAATTGCGCGAACGGAAATAGACGATGCCCAACTGCCCGTAAATATCGGCGTTGGTCGGGTCGTATTCGAGGGCTTTTTGCACGTTGCGGGCGGCGGCAAAGAACTCGCCCAACTGCGAATACGTCCGCGCAATGGACAGGTAGGGCGTGGGGTCGAACACCTTGAGTTGTTCGTTAATGCGCGCCGCCTTGTCGAAGTATTCCAGCGATTGTTCATAGACCCCCCGCGCCGATTCCGGGTTGGGGATTTCGAAGGCGAGGCGGCGGTAGTTGGCGCCTGCCCGCAGGTAAAGGAAAGTAAAGTTTGGCTCCAGGGCAATCGCCTTGTCGTACTCGGTGATGGCGCGGTTGTATTGACCGAGCGTTTCCAGCAGGTAGGCGTTGACGCGGTGGACATCCATGATGCGGTCGGCGTCTTCGCGCTGGAGCGCCTGGTTGATGTATTGCTCCGCCTGACTCCACTTCTGCTGGTCGAGCAGGACTTCGGCATAGAAAGCCAGCGCCAGGGTGTTGGAACTGTCCAATTGCAGGGCGCGGACTGCCTCCTGTTCGGCTTCGAGCAGAAATTTTTGCACCTGCTGGGGGTCGTCTTTGTAGATGGTGGAATCGGCGTTCCAGTCGAGGGTGAAGGCAAGGATGGCGTGCGCTGTGCTGTCGTCGGGAGCAAGCTCCACCGCCTTGCGCGCGGATTCGAGCGCTTCCAGCAGGCGCGCCTTGCGTTGTTCGGCGGTGATGAGGAACGCGGAGGAATAGGTCTGGATGCGCGCCAGTTTTGCCCAGGTTTGGGCGTTGCCCGGGTCCACGCGCACAGCCTCGCGGTAGGCTTGAATCGCCGCGTCGAGGTTGCCGGCGGTGAAGTTGGCGTCGCCCTCCAGGGCGTAGGAATCTGCCGAGCGGGTGGGAGTCAGGGTTGGCTGAAAGAGCGGCTGGATTTCTCCCTTGTCTATTTGCTGGAGCATCCAGATAAAGAGGAGAATCAGCGTCACCCACAGGAACATGCGGTAGATGTTCGACTGCGGGCGGCGGGCAAAAAGCGGACGGCGGGGAGGGACGTTCATCGGTCTTACTCGTTCAGTTTTTCGGCGCAGATGCGGTTGATTTCGCTCGCGCCGAATTGAGCGTTTTCATCGGCTGGCACGCGCGTTTGAAGCAACTGGGCAATTTGCAGCGCCTCGCCGCATTGATTGGTGCGCGCCAATGCCAGCCCATAGGTGTAGTAGTATTCCGCCACGCGGAAGTCGTTGACCAGCGGGATGCCTTCAATCTTTACGCCGTCTTCAGTCACGCCGCCGTAGATGGTGTAACCCAATTGCTGAATGGCTTCGGGCCAGAAATTGTTGCGGTAATACATGACGCCCAGGTTACCGCGCAGGCTGGGGTCGTCGGGACGGTCTTGCACGGCTGTCTCAGCATATTGCAAAGACTTGGCAAATTCACCGATGGTGGCGTAGGTGCGGGAGATGTAGAGGTCCGGGAAGGGGTCGGCGGGGTTGAGAGCGTTGGCGCGCGTAAAGGCGGTAATGGCTTCGTCATACACCTGCAGGACGCGGTAGTTAAGTCCCAGCCCGATGTAGAGGTCGGCGATGTTCGGATTGATTTGAATCGCCGCCTGATATTCGGCGATGGCTTCCTCATAGTTGGTGGTCGCCTCGAGGAGCAGGGCGCGCGCGCGGTGCGTCTCAACGATGTTGGGGTCGAGCGCCAGCGCCACCCGCGACTCGTCAATGGCTTTTTGCACACCGTCGAAGCCGGAGTTGATGAGGATTTCCACGTTGTAGGCGTGGAGCAGGGCGTTGTTCGGGTCCAGCCGCAGCGCTTCTTGAATCGAAGCCTGCGCCTCGGCATTCTTCCCCTCCTGAAAGTTCAACGCCCACGCCAGCACACCGTGCGCCAGGGCGTTATTCGGGTTGAGCAGGATGGCGTTCTTGGCGTTCTTCTCCGCCTCCGCATACTGACCGGCAAACACCTGCACCCGCGCCAGCGCCACGTACAGGGTCGAATCCTGCGGCGAGGCGGCAATGGCAGATTGATACGCCTCGATGGCGGGGAGCAGTTTGCCCTCGGCAAAGAGCGCCTGCGCCTCGGTCACGAACGATTCGGGCGAACGCGTGGGAGTGGGCGTCGGCAAAAACGGATTCGGCTGCGCCGGCAGGTAAATCTGATTGAAATAATATCCAAAGAGCAAAATCAGCCCCAGCAACATCAACCGAAAGTAATTCGGGCGTCGCCGGCGGCGGGTCATGCTCCATTTACTGCTTCTTGGCAAATACATAGCGATTCATATTACCATCCCCCGCCATGCCCCGCAAGCCAGTTCTAATTTATCTCTTATCTATGCTAGAATTCGACCATGCAGTTCGAGGTCTTCACCCTCCTTCCCGAAGTCTTCCCACCCTATCTTGAATCCAGCATTCTCAAGCGCGCCATTCAGCGGGGGCTGATTGACGTGCGCCTCCACAACATCCGCGACTACACACACGACAAACACCACACCACCGACGACACCCCCTACGGCGGCGGAGGCGGCATGGTGATGAAACCCGAGCCGATTTTCGAAGCCATCGAAACCGTTCTGGGACTGGCTGCGCCTCCTTCCCCGCCGACAACTGGCGCAAACATCCCCATCATTCTCCTCACCCCGCAGGGACGCGTCTTCAACCAGCGCATCGCCGAGGAACTTGCCCGTCACGAGCGCATCGCCCTGTTGTGCGGACGCTACGAAGGCGTGGACGAGCGCGTCCGCGAACACCTCGTCACCGACGAAATCTCCATCGGCGATTACGTGCTGACCGGCGGCGAACTCCCGGCGCTCCTTCTCATTGACGCCGTTTCGCGCCTCATCCCCGGCGTGCTCGGCGACCCAACCGGCGCAGAGGACGACTCGCACGCCATGGGTCTGCTCGAATATCCGCACTACACCAAGCCCGCCGAATTTCGCGGCTGGAAGGTGCCGGAGGTTCTGCTCTCCGGCGACCACGCCAAAATCGAAAGGTGGCGGCGCGAACAGGCGCTCCTGCGCACCTTCCACAAACGCCCCGACATGCTGGAAAAAGCGGAACTCAGTGAACAGGACAAAAAATTCATCGAAACCCTCAAGTCGAAAGTCGAAGGTCGGGACTTTTGACTTGTGACGTTTGACCTTTGACTCACAACTGGAGGCACCCATGACTGCACGGCTCAACTACGGCAAGACCTTTCTGCTCGGTTTTGGCTTCTTTGGCGTCAGCGTGATTTGGGGAGTGTATAACGCCTTCGTCCCCATCTTTCTCGCCGAGAAATTTCACATCGCCGCCGGCTGGATTGGCTTCTTCATGACGCTCGATAACATCGCGGCGTTGTTCATCCAGCCGCCCGTCGGCGCCTGGTCGGATCGCGTCCGCACACCGCTGGGACGCCGCATCCCCTTCATTCTCGTCGGCGCGCCCATCTCTGCCATCGCCTTCGGGCTGATTCCGCTGGCGGGGGCGCTTCCGCTGTTTGTGGCATGCACCAGCACCCTGCTGTTGAGCGCGGCGCTGTGGAGAACGCCGGTGGTGGCGCTCATGCCCGATATCACCCCCTCCGCCTTCCGCTCGCAGGCAAACGGAATCATCAACTTCATGGGCGGCGTCGGCACCATTGTCGCTTTGCAAACCGGCGGCATGCTCTACAAGATGAGCCCGACCTTCCCCTTTTGGCTGGGTTCTGCGCTGGTGATTCTGGCGGCGCTGATTGTCTATCTGTTCATCGAGGAGCCGAAAGAGTATGAACAGTCCGAGAGCCAGCCGGGCATGCTCGCCAGCCTCAAGGAAGTGTTCGCCGAAGAGGAAAAAAGCGGCTTGCGGATTTTGCTCGCCATCTTCTTCTGGTTCATCGGATTTTCGGCGGTGGAAACCTTCTTCACCCTATACGCCAAAAACCATCTGGGGCTGGAGGCGGGCGACGGCGCGACCCTGCTCTCGGTACTGCCGCTGTTTTTCGTCCTGTTCGCCATTCCTTCCGGTTTCATCGCCGGCAAAATCGGGCGCAAGATGACCATCTCCATCGGTTTGATCATCCTCATCATCATCACGTTCCTGCTCTACCTGACCCCAGCCGATGTGCTTTTGACCGCCATCTCACCCTTGCCGGTGGTGGGCATTCCGCTCGAGGAAGGCGGCGGGCGCATGTTGACGCTTGCCGGTGTTCTGCTCATTCTGGGCGGCATCGGCTGGGCGTTCATCAACATCAACTCCCTGCCCATGATCGTGGATCTGACCAGCGCGGCGCGCATCGGCACGTACACCGGCTTGTATTACCTGTTCTCCACACTTTCTGCCATCGTGGGTCCCAACATCAACGGCTGGGCAATTCAACTGACAGGCAACAACTACAACATCATTATGATCCTTGCGCCGTTGTTCTTTGCCGTTGCCTTCGCCATGATGCAGGGCGTGCGCCGCGGAGAGGCAGCGACAGGTTAAGCATGGTCTCCCGTTCGTCTGCCTGGCTGATGGCGGCGCTGTTAATTGCTTCGGGCGTATCAGCCTGCGCCCCTCAGCCAGACTGCCGCCGCGAGGAGGTATTCTGTGCCGGGCTGGTCACCGATACGCGCGGGCTGAACGATTTCGGGCTGACGCAACACACCTGGGCAGGGCTTGAACGCGCCCTCGCAAACGGCACAGCAGACCACATCGCCTACATCGAATCGGTGGACCGGCGCGACTACGAAAAGAACATCGCGTTTTTTGTGGAGGAGGGATACGACGTCATCGTCACTGCGGGGATTGGGTTAGAGGATGCCGCGCTTCACAGCGCTGACCTGAATCCTGATTCGACCTTCATCGGCGTGAATCAACCCGCTGACTCTCCTCCTCCCAACTTCATCCCGGTCACGTTTCCGGAGGACCAGATGGGGTTTCTCGCAGGGGCGCTGGCGGCGCGGCTGACGCGCTCGAAGACGGTGGGCGCGGTATGCGAGGCGTCGGGGATTGATGCGATGTGGCGGTATTGCGAGGGGTTTCGCGCCGGGGCGAAATATGCCGACAAGACTGTGAAGGTCATCGTCGTGTACCGAGACAGCGGGAGCCGCAGTAAACTGTTCAACGACCCCGATTGGGGAAGCGAAACGGCGGCGGGCCTCATCCAACAGGGCGCGGATGTTATCTTTGCGGCGGGAGGCGAAACGGCGGCAGGGGCATTACGCGCCGCCAACAGCCTGAAGGCGCTTGCCATTGGGGTGGAACGCGATCAAGCCGCGGCGTTGGGAGAAGAAGGCTCGAGGGTGGCTGCCTCCATTGTGGGCGGCGCCGGTTCCACGGTCGAGGCATTGATGCGAAAGGTCAGGGAGGGGAATCCGCCCGCTGCACAGATCGGTGCAGTGGAGGTCATGGCTTCGGGCGAAATCATCCCCAACAGCCTTGTTTTGGAGGTCAATGAGATACTTTCAGGATTGAAGGATGGAAGGATTAAGACGAATGTCACCTTTGAAAAACCGTAACCGGTAGCGATAGAAAAGGGGCTGTCTTGCGGAATTGATTGTTACGATTTATACTATTAAAGTCGTAAGGTGTTGCTTCAAGCACGCCTTTCACTATCTACACACTAAGAGGAGAAGAACACATGAAAAAGTTGTATTCTGTCTTAGCCCTGCTGATGATTGTCTCGCTGGCATTGAGCGCGTGCACCAGCGGCAAAAGCAGCGCCTTCAAGGTTGGGCAGGTGACCGACCTGGGCGGTATTGACGACAAGTCGTTCAATGCCACTGCGTACAAGGGCATCGAGCAGGCGGTTGCCGAACTGGGCGTCCAGGGCAAGTATTTGGAATCTCAGCAGCAATCCGATTACGCCAAGAACATCCAGCAGTTGCTCGATGAAGATACCAATCTCATCATCACCGTGGGCTTCCTGCTCGGCGTGGACACCGCCACTGCCGCGAAAGCCAACCCGAACACCAAGTTCGCCATTGTGGACTATGCCTATCCGGACTGCTTCGGCGACCAGGTGGAAGGCAAAGACTGCGGTTCCAAGACCGAATTGCCCAACGTGCTTGGACTGACCTTCGCCACCGATCAAGCCGCGTTCCTGGCTGGATATGCCGCGGCGGCGAACACCAAGACCGGCAAAGTTGCCACCTTCGGCGGCATCAACATCCCGCCCGTCACCATCTTCATGAAAGGCTTTGAAGCCGGCGTGAAGTATTACAACGAGAAGAACGGCGCCAACGTGGAAGTGCTCGGCTGGAACACCGCCGCCAATGACGGCGCGTTCACCGGCAACTTCGAATCCACCGATGATGGGCGCTCGTTCGCCGAGTCCTTCGTGCAGGAAGGCGCCGACATCATCATGCCTGTGGCTGGACCGGTGGGTCTCGGTTCTGCCGCCTACTGCCAGGAAACCAAATCCTGCATGATCATCGGCGTGGACACTGACTGGACCGTCTCCGCTTCTGAATACAGCGATGTGATCCTGACCAGCGTGCTGAAGAACATGAACGTGGCAGTGTTCGACGCCACCAAAGCCGCTGTGGAAGGCACCTTCAAGGGCGGCGTGTACGTCGGTACGCTCGCCAATGGCGGCGTGGGTATTGCCCCGGTCAAGGGCGCTTCTGCCGAGCTCAATGCTGCCCTCGAGGAAATCAAGCAGGGCATCATCAACGGCTCCATCTCCGCCGGTGGATAATTGACCTTTGTTTGTGTGGGTCGGGGAAGAAAAATTCCCCGACCCTTTTTATTCAAGCGGTTTTGGCACTTCAATTCACCAAACCTGTTTCACATTGCACTTTAGTACAGGCAACCAAATTGGATTTCCGGCGCTTTCCCGGGGAGGCGGGCATCACGCGGACATCAACAGGATGTACAGGATAGGCAGGATGTTTGTGCGGTACACTGCCGTATCGGTATCCTGAATATCCTGTGCATCCTTGTTTGTTTTGCGTAAATCCAATCATGGCACGATGAGACAATTCAATCCCCGGCTGTGGAGGTTTGCATGACCAATGTTTTGGAACTGCGCGGCATCACCAAGCGTTTCCCCGGCGTACTTGCCAACGATCACATTGACATCTCCCTGCGGGAAGGCAAGATTCTGGCGTTGTTGGGGGAAAACGGCGCGGGCAAATCCACCCTGATGAACATTTTATACGGCTTATACAAACCCGATGAAGGCAAGATCATCGTCCGCGGGGAGGAGGTGGACATTCACGGTCCCAATGACGCCATCGCGCGCGGCATCGGCATGGTGCATCAGCACTTCATGCTGGTACCGGTCATGACCGTCACCGAAAACGTCATGCTCGGCGTGGAACCCGTCAAAAACGGTCTCTTTCTGGACAAGGCAAAAGTGGCGGCAAGAATCCGCGAAATCTCGGATCAATACGGGCTGGAGGTGGATCCGGACGCCTACATCAAAGACCTGCCGGTGGGCATTCAACAACGGGTGGAAATCATCAAAGTCCTCTACCGTTCCGCCGACATCCTCATCCTCGACGAACCCACCGCCGTGTTGACCCCGCAGGAAGTGGAGGGGCTCTTCAAAATCATCCGCTCGCTGATCGAAAAAGGCAAATCCATCATCTTCATCACCCACAAACTTAAGGAAGTGTTGAAGATTGCGGATGACATCACCGTGCTGCGCCTGGGCAAGGTGGTCGGCTCCATTTCGCCTCAAGACGCCACCCCCGAAATCCTGGCTTCCATGATGGTAGGCAGAGAAGTCAACCTGGTGGTGACGAAACAACCCGCCCAACCCAAAGAAGCGGTGCTGGAAGTAAAAGACTTGTACGTGCGCGACGAGCGTCAAAACCTGACCGTCAACGGCATCTCCTTCGATGTCCGCAAGGGTGAAGTGTTGGGCATCGCCGGCGTGCAGGGCAACGGGCAGACCGAACTTGTCTACGCGCTGACCGGTCTGCTTCCCATCGAAAGCGGCGAGATTCACTTGCTTGGAGAACCCGTCCACCGCAACACCCCGCGCAACATCCTGGAACGCGGCGTGGCGCACATCCCCGAAGACCGCCAGCGGCATGGGCTCATCCTGTCCTTCCCCGTTCACGACAACCTGGTGTTGTGCACATACTACAAGCCTCCCTTTGCCAAAGGCATCAACCTGCAGGAAAAGGTGATTTACGAAAACGCCGAAGCGCTCGTCAAGCAATTCGATGTGCGCACGCCATCCATCTTCGTCAACGTGGGCGGACTTTCCGGCGGCAACCAGCAAAAAGTGATCGTGGCGCGCGAATTTTCCCGCCCGATTCAACTGCTCATCGCTTCGCAACCGACCCGAGGCCTGGACGTCGGCTCGATTGAATATATCCACTCTCAAATCATTCAAAAACGCGACGAGGGCACCGGCGTCCTGCTGGTCTCCTCCGAACTGGACGAAATCCTCGCTCTCTCCGACCGCATCGCAGTCATGTATAAGGGACACATCATGGATATTCTCGACGCCAACAAAGTGAACAAGGAATATCTGGGTTTGTTAATGGCAGGCGTGCACCCCGAAGGCGCTCCGGCGCCTGCCGAGGGCACAGTCCCCGAAAAAGTATTCTAGGAGAACGCCGTGACCGAAAAAGACAGTACCAAAACCAAAACGAAAAGCAGTGAAGGCATCGGCGGCGGCACACTGCGGGAGGCGCTCCGCGTTCCGGCGCTGGCAGTGTTGACCGGGCTTCTCATTGGCGCCATTGCCATCGTTGCCAGCGGCTCGAATGTGTTCGAAGCCTACTACGCGTTGTTTGTCGGGTCCTTTGGCGACCCGGTGCGCTTCTACAACGGTTTTCAGCAGTTTTTCTCCACTGGCGAAACCAGCGGTTTGCTGAGAGCCATTTACCCCTTCACCGAAAGTCTCGTCACCGCCACGCCCTATATTTTCGCAGGGCTTTCAGTGGCGCTTGGCTTCCGCTGCGGGTTGTTCAACATCGGCGCGGAGGGACAGTTCTTCATCGGCGCGTTGACTTCCGCTTTTGTGGGCTACAGCATCACCGGACTGCCCGCCTTCATTCATCTGCCGCTTGCCATTCTGGCAGGCATGGCGGGCGGCGCATTGTGGGGCACAATCCCCGGCTACCTCAAAGCCCGCTTCGGCGCGCATGAGGTGGTCAACACCATCATGATGAATTGGATTGCCTTCCGCCTCAGCGACTGGCTGCTGAACGGTCCCATGAAGGCTTCCGGCTTCCGCCCGGTCACCCCCAACATCGAACACACCGCCGAACTGCCGCGCTTCTTCCCCGATCCACTGCGTCTGAACTGGGGGTTCATCCTGGCGCTGGTGGTCGCGTACATCGTCTATTGGTTCCTCTTCAAGACCACGCTGGGCTTCGAAATCCGCTCGGTGGGCGCCAACCCCGATGCCGCCAGATACGCCGGCATGAACATCATCCGCAATTTCGTGATGGTGATGGCGCTGGCGGGCGGGCTGGCAGGCTTGGCAGGCGCATCGCAAGTGCTGGGCGTGGATCACTGGGTGGGACAGGGCTTCTCGGCCGGCTACGGCTTCGACGCGATTGCGCTCGCCCTTTTGGGCAAAAGCCACCCGGCGGGCGTGGTGTTGGCTGCGCTGTTGTTCGGTTTCCTGCGCAGCGGCGCGACGCGCATGCAGTCCATCGCCGGCGTGCCGATTGACATCATCTCGATCATCCAGGGTCTGGTGATCGTGTTCATTGCCGCGCCCGATATCATCCGCTGGCTGTATCGGCTCAAAAACATCAAAGTCGAAGAGACCGTGCTGACGCGCGGCTGGGGCAGTTAGGGAGCAAATCATGACTACAGCAGAAATTGCCATCAATCCAACCCGTGTACGGCGCGCCCGCATTGCGTACGGCAGCGTGCTGATTGGCGTGGGGCTGTTCATCTTCTTCGTCTTTGGGTTGAATACGCAGCCCGGCGTGCAGACCACTTTCGGAATCAACCTGGCTGGGTTCAACGCCCTGCCGGTGCCAGATCTGGTCGTCCCCGTCCAATTGACGGTATATCTCATGGCGGGAATTGCGGTATTCTTCGGCGCCTTCCAGTTGGCACGCGGAATTAAATCCACCGGAACGCTGGTCGGCGTGATTGCCGCCACCTTCGTCATCGCCTTCCTCGTCTGGGCGGCGCAGGGCAAGTCCTTCAACCTGACCGGTATGATTAACAGTTCGCTGGTGCGCGCCACCCCCATTGCCCTGGCGGCTTTGTGCGGCGTCATCAGCGAGCGCTCGGCAGTCATCAACATCGGCATCGAAGGCATCATGCTGTTATCCGCTCAAACGGCGGTGGTGACCGCCAGCCTGACGGATAACTTGTACGCCGGGCTGATCGCCGCCATTCTCGTGGGCGGCTTGCTGGCAGCGTTTCATGCCTATCTTGTCATCCGCTTCAAAGTGGATCAGATTGTGAGCGGCGTTGCCATCAACATCTTTGGAACCGGGCTTACATCGTTCGTCAGTTCGCGCTTCCTGGAAAAGAACACCGATTTGCTGAACAATTCAGGTGTGTTCCCGGTCATCTCCATCCCCGTCCTGGATCGGATTCCCATCCTCGGACCCATGCTCTTCCAGAATAACATCGTCGTTTACCTGATGCTCCTTGTGGTTGTGGTCATGCACATCATGCTGTTCTACACGCCGTGGGGGTTGCGGACGCGCGCGGTGGGCGAACACCCCAAAGCCGCCGACACGCTCGGCGTCAATGTGTATCTGGTGCGCTACATCAACGTCATCCTTGGCGGCATGATTGCCGGGCTGGGCGGCGCGTATTTCACCATCGGTTCGGTGGGACGCTTCGACGAAATCATGACCGCCGGCAAGGGCTTCATCGGGCTGGCGGCGATGATTTTCGGCAAGTGGAATCCGATTGGCGCGTTTACCTCCTCCTTGATCTTCGGCTTTGCCGATTCGCTTCAGGTCAAACTTCAAATTCTGCGCGTGCCAATCCCTTCCGAGTTCTTGTTGATGGCGCCTTACATCGTGACCATGATTGTCCTGACCGGCGTGGTGGGGCGCGCCATTCCTCCCGCCGCCGACGGTCAGCCGTATGAGAAGTAGGCTGAGGGGTGGCGCAGGCTGAGGCTGTTGAAACAGGCTGAGGCGGAGTCTGAACCGCTGAGCCATCTTCAAAAAACAAAAGAACGGGAGTCGTTTCGGCGGCTCCCGTTTTCCATCCCGTGCAGGGTCATTAGGAACAAAGGGGAATGCAAGTACGTCCTGCATGATGTACAATTATCCTGTTGTTTTGAGGAGAAACCATGTCCAAATTCATCCGCCCATTTTTCATGCTGAGCGCGTTGTTTGCCCTCGCGCTGGCATCCTGCAACCTGCCTTCACGCGCGCCGCAAACGCAGGAGCCGAACGCCATCTTCACCCAGGCGGCGCTGACCGTGCAGGCGCAGTTGAGCCAGACGGCAACCCTGGCGCCATTCAACACCCCCACCCTGCCGCCTCCGCAGCCGACCAACACGGCGGTCACGTTCCCAACCCTGCCGCCCGTGACGAACACTCCGGCTGTCTCGCCCACCCCGCTCTGTGACCTGGGACAGTTCATCAAGGACGTAACCATCCCCGACGGCACCACCTTTGCCCCCGGCGCCACCTTTACCAAGACCTGGCGCATCCGCAACGCCGGCACCTGCACCTGGTCGGGCTATTCGCTGGTGTTCGACAGCGGCGACTCGATGAACGGCGCCTCGCCCACCGCCATTGGCACGGTAGCGCCCGGGCAGGAGGTGGAACTTTCGGTGGCTCTCACCGCCCCCGCCACCACCGGCGCCTACCGCGGCTACTGGCGCATCCGCAACGCCTCCGGCGTGCTCATTCCCATCCTGAACGGCTATCAGGGCAAATCCTTCTTCGTGGATATTAAAGTCGCCGTCACCAGTTCGGGCTACGACTTCTACACCCGCGCCCCCTCCGCCACCTGGATCAGCGGCGCCGGCAGCCTCACCTTCGGCGGTCCCGACACCGACGCCAACGGCTTCGCCATGTACAAGGACAGCCAGAAACTCGAAGACGGCACCTTCGGCTCGAAAGTTCTCGAAACCCACCCGCAGTGGGTGAACGACGGCGTCATTTCGGGACGGTTCCCCGCCTACACTGTGGTTCAGGGCGAACATTTCACCGCCAAAATCGGCTTCCTTGCCCTGGCAGACGGTTCCTGCGGCGCCGGCAACGTCAAATTCCAGTTGAACTATCGTGAGGGCGGCGGAGCCGTCACCCCGCTTGCCGAATGGACAAAATCCTGCGACGGCACGCTCAAATCGGTGGACGTTGACCTCACCCCGCTCAAAGGCAAAACGGTCGAATTCATCCTCGCCGTCCTGGCAAACGGACCCGCCAGCCAGGACTGGGCAGTCTGGATAAGACCGCAAATCGCCCTCCCCTAAAAGAACCAGACGCCCGGCTCCCCGCCGGGCGTTTTCTTGAAGGTATAATCAACGCCCTTGAAAAGAAAGGACAATAAATGCAGTTTCGAAAAATTACAGTTCTCCACCTGCTTCTTGGCATAGCCCTGTTTACCGCTTCGTGCGGGAATTCAACGACAACCGAATCGGACATCGCCACCGCCGTCGCTCAAACCGTCCAGGCGCAGGCTTCGCTGACAAAAGTGGCGCTTCTTTCCACGCCGACGCCTGCCCCCACCCTCCCGGCCGAATCCACCCCCATAGCGGAATCCCCCACCCTCACC
>JABRVZ010000158.1:0-7048 GCA_039961775.1 Chloroflexota bacterium | reverse complement strand
ACCCTCGAATTCACCGCCACCCCTCTCCCGCCGCCCAGCGTCCCGCCGCCCTCCGCGCGGACGCAGTACACGCTCTACGCCCTGCTCGATTACTACGGGCATCAACTCGCCGTGGATGAGACCGTCGCCTACACCAACCAGACCGGCGCGGCGCTGACCGAGCTTGTCATGGCGGTCGAGCCGATGCACCGCGGCGGCTTCACGCTGGAGCATATCCTGCTCGATGGGAACGCGCTCACCTACGACATCACCGACCACCGCCTCACGGTTTATCTGCCGCAGACGCTCCAGCCCGGCGGGCAGATTACGCTGGCGATGCGCTTTCGGATTGCGCTCCCCGCCAAGGTCAAGGACGAGCCTTACGGTTACGACGTGGATCAGGTCAACCTGACGGACTGGTATCCGTTCATCGTGCCGTACCTCGGCGGGTGGGTGCTGCACGATGACTATTATCTCGGCGAGCACCTCGTCTATGACGCGGCGGATTTCGAGGTGAATGTGAAGGTGACGGAGGGGAATATCGTCTTTGCCGCGAGCGGTGTGGAGGAGCCAAACGGCGAATGGACTCGTTACCGCCTTTCGGGCGCGCGGACGTTCGCGCTTTCAGCCAGCGACCAGTTCCGGGTGGTGGATGTAACTGCCGGCGGGGCGCAGATCCGCTCGTATTATTATGCGGGTTATGAAGAACAGGGGCTTGCCATCCTGAACGCGGCAGTCCGCGCGGTGGAGTTGTTTTCGGTCAAGTTTGCGCCGTTTCCGTACGGGAGTTTGAGCATCGTGCAGGCAGACTTGAACGACGGGCAGGAATATGACGGGCTGGTGTTTCTGGCGACGAAGTTCTATAACGAGTACAACGGTTCGGCGCGCAGTAATCTGGTGACGATTGGCGTGCATGAGATCGCGCATCAGTGGTGGTTTGGGCTGGTGGGAAGCGACCAGGCGCTGGAGCCGTGGCTCGACGAGGCGTTGTGCGTGTACAGCGAGGCGGTTTTTTACAGGTTCATCTATCCCAACTCGCTCAATTGGTGGTGGCAGTTCCGGGTGAATTATTTCGGTCCGTCGGGGTATGTGGATACGAGCGTGTACGAGGCGCCGACGTTCCGCGCCTACGTCAACGCGGCGTATCTCAACGGGGCGAATTTTTTGGAGGCGCTGAATTACCGCATGGGCGACGACGCCTTCTACGCCTTTTTGCAGGATTATGCCTCCCGCTACGGGCGCGGTCACGCCACGGGGTATGATTTTTTTGCAGCGGCGCGGCAGAATACCACTGCCGATTTTTCGGATTTGATCGCGGCGTACTTCAAAGGGGACTATTGAATGCAGGGTGGAGCAGAACGCCGACCGCTAACTTTGTGCCCTCACAGCCGATTGACGGATTAGCGGATTGGCGGATTGACGGATTGACGGATTGGCGGATTGACGGATTGACGGATTGACTCGTCCTCCATCTGAAATCTGCAATCCGAAAATCCAATGCCCTGACGGGCATTTTTTGATTCTGACCAAGGCACTGGAGTATCGTAGGCGATAACCTCGGAAAGTTGTCTTAATGCCCTGACGGGCATTTTTTGATTCTGACTGTCAAGGAAAAAACAACAAAACCGCGCGAACCTGTTCCGTCTTAATGCCCTGACGGGCATTTTTTGATTCTGACACAACGAACGAATGAACTTGATTGCCATCGCGGGAAGGTCTTAATGCCCTGACGGGCATTTTTTGATTCTGACAAGTAAAAAATCTTTTTGGAGGTCGTGACTTTTAGGTCTTAATGCCCTGACGGGCATTTTTTGATTCTGACCAGCGAATTCGACGCCCTCATCCTTGCTATGGCAATTGAGTCTTAATGCCCTGACGGGCATTTTTTGATTCTGACCCACGTCCGCCTGCCGCGTCCGTCGGCACGCTCCAGAATGCGTCTTAATGCCCTGACGGGCATTTTTTGATTCTGACGCAAGGTCGAAATGTGTCCTACGGCACGCCATCTGGCTTTTGTCTTAATGCCCTGACGGGCATTTTTTGATTCTGACACCGTTAGCGCAAGCGCTCGAAAATGCAAAGAACGTATGTCTTAATGCCCTGACGGGCATTTTTTGATTCTGACAGAATGCCCAGTTGGCGGGTTGCACAATTGGGTTGATTGCGTCTTAATGCCCTGACGGGCATTTTTTGATTCTGACTCAACGCCTCGGTTGTTCGTTTCCTCGGCGGCGGACAACGTCTTAATGCCCTGACGGGCATTTTTTGATTCTGACCGTTGGACTTTGAACGATGGCAACTATACGCAGTCTGGGTCTTAATGCCCTGACGGGCATTTTTTGATTCTGACGTGAAACTGGAAGACCTATTCATCGGAATTATGGGGAAGTCTTAATGCCCTGACGGGCATTTTTTGATTCTGACTAAAGGAAGGCACAAAATGGAAGAAAAATATCTGGGTCTTAATGCCCTGACGGGCATTTTTTGATTCTGACCCCGACCTGGAAAACGCGGAGCTTGGCTTCTCGCTGGAAGGTCTTAATGCCCTGACGGGCATTTTTTGATTCTGACGAGGTGAGGAAAAAGATGCAGAAAGCGGCTCAAAAAAGAGGTCTTAATGCCCTGACGGGCATTTTTTGATTCTGACGGAAGGAAGATGTGCCTTTGTCTGCGTTGCCGGTCTGTCTTAATGCCCTGACGGGCATTTTTTGATTCTGACTTTGGAATAATGCGCGTTGATTTCGGCAACCGCTTTTGGTCTTAATGCCCTGACGGGCATTTTTTGATTCTGACAGATTCAGGACTTTGACATCGCCATTGAGGATGCCGAAGGTCTTAATGCCCTGACGGGCATTTTTTGATTCTGACTAAATCGTCTATAATTTTCTTTGTTTGATAGAAGGATTTTGTCTTAATGCCCTGACGGGCATTTTTTGATTCTGACCCCTTCCGATTCACCTGAAAGCAGGCTTCAAAATCGTCAAGGAAACAACCGTATAACCCATATTTTATCACAACCTCCTGCAAAAACCAAAAGCCCATTGCAGAAAAATCAAGGCGGCGCGCAACCCCGCGTACCCCCCCGCCAAAATCGCCGAAAAACGCCCCAAAACACAAGGGGGGTACGCAAAAGAGCGTCTGGCAGCCGCTGACGGCAGGAGAACGCTTGCGCCAGGCAGATAACCCCATTTTGCCCCAACTCCCACCCCCTGACAAGAGGAACACCTCAAACCGCCCCGCCGTTTCTCTGGTACAATCCCGCCTCGTCTCACCCTGGAGAGCACAACATGGAACTCGAACACACCCACATCCCAACCAACGGAATCAACCTGCACGTCGTTCAGGCGGGACCGAAAAGCGGAGTCCCCGTCCTCTTACTGCACGGCTTCCCTGAGTTTTGGTACGGCTGGAAGAATCAAATCCCCGCGTTGGTCGAAGCGGGATGCCGCGTCATCATCCCCGACCAGCGCGGCTACAACCTGAGCGACAAGCCCAAAGGCGTGAAAAACTATCGCGTCGAGGCGCTGGTGAAAGACATCATCGGGCTGATGGACGCGCTGGAGTACGAAAAGGTCAACCTGGCGGGGCACGACTGGGGCGCAGTCGTGGCGTGGACGCTGGCGATTCTCCACCCCGAACGCCTCCACCGCCTGAGCATCCTCAACGTCCCGCATCCTGCCGTGATGCGCCGCTTCCTCACCCGCGACCTGGAACAGATTCGCCGCTCCTGGTACATCTTCTTCTTCCAACTGCCGTTCCTGCCCGAACGCGCCCTCTCAGCGAACGACTGGCGCGGAGCGGTCAGCGCCCTGCGCGGTAGCGGCAAAATTCACACCTTCAGCCGCGAAGACATTGCCAAATACAAAGAAGCCTGGTCCCAGCCCGGCGCGATGACCGCCATGCTCAACTGGTACCGCGCCGTCATCCGTCACATGCCGAAACTGCCGCGCGACCCGCGCGTCCGCGTGCCGACCCTGATGATGTGGGGCATGAAAGACGTTGCCCTCAGTCACCGCATGGCGCGCCCAAGCATGGATTACGTGGACGAAGGCAACCTCATCCTCTTCCCCGAAGCCACCCACTGGGTTCAGCACGACGAAGCCGAAGCGGTCAACCACTACCTGCTCGATTTTATTTTCGACAAGGCGAGCAAAGTGCCGATTCGATAGTTGACCTCTTAGATAACTCCCCTTACGCGGTGGCGCGAGATTTATCTCGTGGTTTCAGGCGACATGAATCCCCATTCAGGGACGATGTGTCGCGGCACGAATGAACTGCGTAACGTCAGTTAGATAAGTCATTCGACGTTAGAGAACGTCCGCGCACCAATTACACATGAGCCAAAATCCAATTGGGGAGAAAAAAGCGTACAATTAACGAATGAACCGCCCATTCGTATTCATCAACGTCGCCATGACCGCCGACGGCAAGATAGACACCTTCCAGCGCAAAGGCGCGGCAATCTCCTCCCCGCGCGACAAGGAACGTGTAGACAAATTACGCGCCGAATCGGATGCGGTCATGGTCGGCGGGAAAACGCTCCTCGACGAAGACCCAAAACTCACGGTCAAGTCGGAGGCGCTGCGCGAGGCAAGAGTCAGGCGCGGGTTGACGCCGAATCCCGTCAAAGTGGGGGTGGTTTCCGAAGCCAGGTTCGATTCTCATTCGAAATTCTTACACGAGGGCGGCGGACGAATCGTAATATTTACAACCCATCGTACATCTAATGAGCAATTCGCATTCCTGCGTTCGCGCGGCGTGGAAGTGTTCGTCCACGAAGGCGCGCGCGTGGATTTGCGGACAATGATGCAGACCCTCCACGAAATCGGAATCCGGCGTCTCATGGTCGAAGGCGGGGCGACGCTCAACTTCGAACTGATGCGGCTGGGGCTGGCGGACGAACTCTCCGCCTATCTCGCGCCGATGATTTTCGGCGGAGAAACGGCTCCCACGCTGGCGGCAGGCTCAGGCTTGGAAAGAAGCGCAGCGATCCCCCTGCAATTGCTCCATGTGGAATGTTGGGAGGATGGAGGCGTCCTGCTCAAATACAAAATCGAGCAAGCCGCAGAAGGCGGTTATAGCCACGGATAAACACGAATCAAAAGGATTTGGGAACGTCGCCGCTATAAAATTTCCCAGGAATCGGCGTTCATCTGCGTTTGTGGCGCATCACACTCCAAGGCTTGCGGAGGAAACCATGACTACATTGATGCACGAAAAAATTCAAATTTTATTGGAAGAGGATTGCTGTCACGAATGTGAAGGCTACGGCGAAGACCGCGTCTGCGTCCACATCGAAGCGATTGCCGAACTGCCCACGCGCTTCGGCGACTTTCACATCGTGGCGTTCTCGAACAACCGCGACGGCAAGGAACACGTCGCCATTATCAAGGGCGATGTCATCGGCGCGGAAGATGTGCCTGTGCGCCTGCATTCCGAATGCCTGACGGGCGACGCCCTCGGCTCGCTGCGCTGTGACTGCCGCGACCAGCTCGAAGCCGCCCTGAAAAAAATCGGCAGCATGGAGCGCGGCATGGTGCTGTACCTGCGCCAGGAGGGACGCGGCATCGGGCTGACGAACAAAATCCGCGCCTACGCCCTGCAAGACCAGGGTCTCGACACCGTCGAAGCGAACCTTGCCCTCGGCTTCCGCGACGACGAACGCGATTACGCCGTCGCCGCGCACATGATTCACTCGCTCAAGGTCAAATCCATCCGCCTGATGACCAACAACCCGAAGAAGATTGCCCAACTCGAACAGCACGGCGTCAAAATCAACGCGCGCCTGCCCCACATCCTGCCGGCGAACGAGCACAACCTCTTCTACCTGCAAACCAAAGCCGCCAAGTCGGGGCATCTGATTGACTTTCACGGCAAGGAACACCTGCCCGAACAGAGCGAGCCGACCATCGTCGAGGGCATGGACGAGAGTCAAGTCAAGGCATTGTATGAGTAACCCTCACCCTGCCCCTCTCCCAAAAGGAGAGGGAAAAACAATCGTCATCACCGGCGCAACCGGCGCCCTCGGGCAAAAGACCGCCCATGCCTTTGCCGAAAACGGTCACTCGCTGGCATTGCTCGACAACGACCCGGCAAAACTGGATTCCCTCGTCCGTGGCTTGAATCTCCCCGAAAGCCGGCTCCTCGCCTCCGTCGTGGACCTGCGCGACGGGCAGGCGGTTCAGGACTCCGCCGAGGCTGTTGCAAACAAATTTGGCAATGTCCACGCCCTGATTCACCTCGTCGGCGGCTGGGTGGGCGGCAAAACCCTGCCCGAAACCAGCCCCGACGACCTGACCTTCATGCTCAACCAGCACGTCTGGACGACGTTTCACCTCTTCCGCGCCTTCGCGCCCAAACTTGCCGCCAGCGGCTGGGGGCGCGTCATCGCCGTCTCTGCTTCGACGGTGGCAAACCCGCCCGGCAAGAGCGGCGTCTATACCGCCGCCAAAGCCGCGCAGGAAAACCTCGTCCTGACGCTCGCCGCTGAACTCAAAGAGCAAGGCGTCACAGCGAACATCATCCAGGTGCGCGCGATTGACGTGGAAAACAAAGGCACCGGCACCACCCCCGATGTCATCGTTGCGGCGATGCAGTATCTGTTTTCGGAACAGGCGGCAAAGGTCAACGGGGCGAGGATACCGTTGTATTGAACACTCCCCTTACGCGGTAACGCGAGATTCATCTCGCATTTTCAGGCGACATGAATCCCCATTCAGGGACGATGTGTCGCGGCACGAATGAACTGCGTAATGTCAGTTAAACATGCGTCCGCTGGCTGTGCGTGGTTGACGTTAGAGAACGTCAGCCGCGCACAGTTATTTTTTCCAGCCCCAGCATTTCCCCAATTGTTCTGGCAATCGTTCGTGCGGCTTCGGGTCTGCCGGCGCGGCGGCAGTTCTCGATGATTTTTTGCCGTTCGGCAGGACGCACGATCCAGCGCGTCAGCGTCCGCACCACCTCCTGCGGGGTCGGCGCCCAGACGCCGGCGCCCTCCTCCTGCACGAAGGTTACGTTGCCGTCCTCCTGCCCCGGCAGTTTGGCATACAGGATGATGGGTAGTTCGGCG
>JABRVZ010000157.1:0-17191 GCA_039961775.1 Chloroflexota bacterium | reverse complement strand
GGTGGTTTCTTCGAGCGCTTCGCCTTCGCGGTGAACGATGACTTTGACTTCGGGAACGAGGTCCATCGTCAGGCGGACGTGGGCGGTGAATTCGCCCAGGTTGCGGATGGGCTGCATGTCCACCTGGTGTTTTTTGATTTCGTAGCGGGTCTTTTCGGAGATGGCGGTGGCAACATCCTGTGTGGTGATGGAGCCGTAGAGTTTGCCGGTTTCGCCGGCTTTGGCGCTGAAGGTGAGGGTGAGCCCGCTGATTTGTTCGGCAAGCCCTTTGAGTTCGGAGTTGAGCTCGGCGCGGCGGATTTCAGCCTGTTTGCGGACTTTTTCAGCCTGTTTGAGCGCGCCGGCAGTGGCGAGGACGGCGAGTCCCTGCGGGATGAGGAAGTTGCGCCCATAGCCGTCGGCGACTTTTTTGATGTCGCCCGCGCGTCCCAGTTTGTAAACGTCTTTGAGAAGCATTACTTTCATGGTTCAAGCCCTTTCTGGCAAAAATTTTTCGAGCGAAGGGTACTACGCTCGGCGGGGTATTTTACCACGATTATCAGCGTCGAAAGTCAAACGTCGCGGATCAAAAGTCGGGGTTTCGAGGTTCGACCTTTGACGGTTTTTCGAGCAGATCCATGTAAGCGCCTTCTAGCAAATCGCTTCTTTCGACGCCGAGGCTTGTCATCAACTGTTCGGCAATTGCCTGCCCTTCTGCCTCTTCCTGCCCCTCGCGCAGGACGACTTCCAGTTCCATGAATTGACCCAAGCCCTCCACATCGTCCAAATGTACGCGCGTCTGCCCGACGAGGTAGAGGTAACGGGTCTTTTTGACCACGCCGCGGATGCCGTAGGCAAGTTCGAGCACGCGCTTGAGGGCTTCGGGGTCGGTCGTCTCTGCAATGTGGTAGTCAGAGCGTTTCGGTCCCTGTTGATTGGGGCGGGTGTAGTAGATGAGTTGTCCGCGATTGGGCGCAAGGATACGCAGTTTGAGGCGTCCGTGCGGAACGTGAAAAAAGACGTCTTCCTGTGGGATGACCTCCACAGGAGCGTCGCTGAGTTCCGCGGCGCGGGCTTTGATTTCTGCAAAGTTTTTTGCGCGGGCTTTGATTTCGATGTTGGCTGGCATTCGTCCTCATTCCTTTGGTTTGACCTTGTGCATAAGCGCGCCACAGAGGGCACAATACGCTTTTACGAAGGAGGCATCCTCTAATGTCGAATGACTTATGCAGGAGGTCATTGGTATGATTTGATTGAGTATAAACGAGAAGGTGAACATGGACTGATTCTGCCCGGCAATGAAAATGCAATTCTCTTTCCAGCCTTGTTAGCTAACAAGCATGAAAAGTAAAACCCTTGCAAGTGCTGATATAGTAGCGGCAAGATTTTCATCCAATAAGGAGTTTCTAATCATGTTCAATCGTCGTTCGTCCAAAATGTTCGTTGTCGTCCTGCTGGCGCTGGTCTTTGCTACGGCGGCTTTTGCGTTTGCCGCAACCAACACCGTCCCCGGCACCTATGCCGGTGAAGGCGCAGGCACCGTCAGCGGGTACACCGTGACCAATGTGGTGTACAACCTGAATGCGACCAACGCTTCCAACATTGACAGTGTCTCGTTCACCTTGAATGCCGCCGCATCCACCGTGAAGGTGCGCCTGGTCACCACCGGCTCGTTCTACAACTGCACCAACACCTCCGGCTTCAACTGGACCTGCAACACCACCGCCCCGCAAGCGACCGTCGCCGCGGCTGACGAACTGCGGGTGATCGCCTCCGAGTAATCCGCGCGGGCGGTTTCGAACCAGAACAAGAACCTGCAGACAGGTGGGGACTGCAGGTTCTTTTCGTCAATACCCAACTCCTGCAAAAATGCGCGCCATCCCTAAATTCCTCCCCAACCTGACCGGCGGCTTCTGGCTTGCGTCAATGATTGCCCTGTGGCTTGCCTTCGCTCCGGTGCGGGCGGGTGGAACAGCCTCCTATGTGATCGTGATAGGCAACAGCATGGAGCCTGGCTTTCACGTCGGCGATTTGATTATCGCGCACGCAGAATCAACCTACCGCGCCGGGGATGCGGTCGTCTATCTCAACCGCGAACTGGAGAACTTCGTCTTTCACCGCATCATTGCCGAGGAACAGGGGCGCTTCACCCTCAAGGGCGATAACAACTCGTGGACCGATACCTATCAACCCACGCGGGAGGAAATCATCGGGAAGTTGTGGCTGCACATCCCCAAAGGCGGCAGGGTCGTTCAAGCCATTCGCCAGCCGGGGAGCATGGCGCTGATTGCCGGCGCGCTGGGCAGTTTGCTGGCGCTGGGGTTTTTCTCCGCCAACACAAAAGGCAGGAAGCAAATGAATAAAGACCTGTTTTCTTCTATAAAACAAAGAATGCGAGACGGATTTCGCCCCGCACCGGCGAGTCCGCCGCCCGCACAGCAGGGCGCTCTGCTGGAAATCCTATTTTTCGCGCTGGGTTTGGTCGCTTTTTCATCTTTGATACTCGGAATCATTTCATTTTCCCGACCCGCGACCCGCTCTGTGCGTGATGAGATTGGATATGACCAGCTGGGATTTTTCGCCTATACCGCATCCGCTCCTGGGAGCGTTTACGATGCAAATGCCCTCAAGAGCGGAGACCCTGTTTTTACGAAATTGATGTGCACAGTGGATATGGCGTTTCAATATACGCTTGTGGCAATGCAGGCAGAGAATATCACGGGCACTTACCAGTTGACTGCCGCCATCACTGAACCGACCAGCGGCTGGCAAAGGACTCTACCCTTGCAGGAGAAGGCGTCCTTTAGCGGAAACGCCTTTGGTGCCAGCGCCCACCTCGATTTCTGCAAAATCGAAAACCTGATTCAGGCAATGGAGCAGGAAACGGATTTTCATCCCGGTTCCTACCTCCTGACTATCTCGCCTAATATCCAGGTCAGCGGTGAAATTGCCGGGCGTCTGCTCGAGGATACTTTCAATCCGGCGCTGGTATTTCGATATGACCGGGTGCATTTTTACCTGCTGAAGGATGAAGACCTGAGCGAAAATCTCCTGAATGTGAGCGTTCACGGCGCTTTGAGCGGAGAACGGCTGGAAGCCAACACCCTGCGCATTTTGGGCGGGGATTTTGCCGTCCCCGCGCTGAGGACAATCGCCGCACTGGGACTGGTCATTTCGCTGGGCGGGCTGGCAGTTCTGGCATGGAAGCTGCAAGCGCTTGCTCAAACCGACCCGCTCCAATTCATTCGCGTGCGCTACGGCTCACACATGATAGATGTGCAAAACGGAAGTTTGCCCGGCGCGAACCCTGCCGTGGACGTCGCATCCATTGATGATTTGGGCAAACTGGCGGAACGCTTTCAGTCGGTGATTTTGCACACGGAGAGCGATGCTTTGCATGCGTTTTATGTGCAGGGGGCGGGAATCATTTATCGGTTTGCAACGAACTTGCAGAAAACCGAATCCGCCGTCCCTGCGGAGGAAGCGGAGGATAGGTCATGATGATGAAAATTCTCCCCCGTCTTTTTGTCGTCTTTTTGATCGCGCTCATTCTCACTGGTGCGCTTTCGGCTTTTTCGGCAACGAATGTCGTCCCCAACACCCGCCTGGGTCAACAAATTCAGGCGGTCACGGCAAACGCGCTTAAACCCGTTGAATGCTCGGCGCTGAACCTGACCACCATTGTGATTTGCACCGGCGGCAACTGCGACGGCACAAGGGCAAGCGAGTTGATTTTGGGTACTGCGGCAGGTGAACGGATCAGGGGACGCGGCGGGCAGGACTGCATCCTTGGCGGAGGCGGCGACGATCAACTGGTGGGCAACAATTCGCAGGATGTGTGCATCGGCGGGCCAGGCAACGACACGTTCCTCACCTGCGAAACGCAGATTCAATAACTGACATTACGCAGTTCATTCGCGCCGCGACACATCGTCCCCGAATGGGGATTCATGTCGCTTGAAACCGCGAGATACCCTTCGGCAGGCTCAGGGCGAGAATCTCACGCCACCGCGTAAGGCGAGTCAATAATGGAGCACACATCGCCCCGAAGGCTTGCTGAAGCAAGACACTTTGCGACTTTTGGAACTCTAATTTGCGCTCAATCCACCTTCATAAAACCAAACAACCGCCATAGCCCTCGCATCATTTTGTGACCAAAATCGGGGTCAAGAAATTGATTCGGGCACGCCCCCGGAATGACCGCGATACCGTTGGCTTTGCACAACTCCACCGCCTCCTGCCAAACGCTGGTCATACCCACCGCGAGACCGGGCTTTGTCCCCATCATGCAGTGCATCCAAACATGCTTGATACCGAGGTCCACGCACTGCCGGACAATCTGATCGGTCACTTTGGGGTTGGCGAGGATAAACATTGTCACATATTCGCCCCACCCCCTCTTAAGGTATTGCAAATCTCGCCGAGCGTGATGTCGTTTTCCACGCATTCGATGAAGAGAGGTATCAGATTCTCCCTCATTACCAGACCACATCAACTTCATATTTTCGGATATCAACATCAACGGAAATCAAAGGCATGGATTCGATCTGGCTTTGGGCAACCAGCAAACGATCAAACGGGTCAGCATGGTGCATGGGCAGTTTATAAACCTGCACAGCATGATAAATTTGCACGGGTAATGCCTGAAACCCGTGCAAATTCATGCGGCTAGAGACATAACGTGTGGGGTCTTCTGGCAGTTCAAGACGCCCACGCGCTGTTTTAATTGCAATTTCCCATGCGGTCGCTGCACTCAAAAATATTTCGTTTGCACCATCCGAGATGATTTCTCTCGCTAACGACGACAACTGGACATCGTCCATATTCCACCAAAGGAAAGCATAAGTATCGAGCAAATACTTCATCCTGCAAACTCATCAAGCGGATCGTCGAAATTGGGCATAATCGTGATTTTACCTTTATCAATCCCTGGCGTGCGCGTGGTCACATTTGCCACAACTGGCAAGATACGCGCAACAGGCTTTCCTGCTTTGGCAATGATCACTTCCTCGCCTTTCAAAACACGTTCAAGCAGTTTTGAAAAGTGAGTCTTGGCTTCGTGGACGTTGAAAGTAGTCATGGAGCACCTCCACAAGCATTATAGACTAACCAGTGGACTAAACCAAGCCCTAAAACCGCTCCGCCACATATTCGCCCCACACCCCTCTTAACGTATTGCAAATCTCTCCGAGCGTGATGTCGTTTTCCACGCATTCGATGAAGAGTGGCATGAGATTTTCGCCGCCTTTGGCGGCATCTGCCACCCTGCCCAACAAACTGGCTACACGCTCCCCGTCACGCGATTTTCGCAACTCCCGCAACCTTTCCTTTTGCCTCAATTCAATCGCCGGGTCAACCTTCAGGCGTTCCAGCGTCAGTTCCTCCTCCACCTGGAATTGATTGACGCCCACTACCACCTGTTCGCCGCGTTCGATGGCTTGCTGTGCGGCGTAGGCGGCGTTTTGTATTTCATTCTGGATGAATCCCTTTTCGATTGCCTGCATTGCGCCCCCCATCTCGTCAATTCGGGCGATGTATTCTTCGGCGCGTTTTTCGATTTCATCGGTGAGATATTCGATCAGGTATGAACCCGCCAGCGGATCCACCGAATCTGCCACGCCGGATTCGTAAGCGATGATTTGCTGGGTGCGAAGCGCCACCCGCACCGACTTTTCCGTCGGGAGCCAGAGTGCCTCGTCCATCGAATTGGTGTGCAGGCTTTGCGTCCCGCCGAAGACCGCCGCAAGCGCCTGCAGGGTGACGCGCACCACGTTGTTTTCGGGCTGTTGGGCGGTGAGGGTGGAGCCGGCAGTTTGCGTGTGAAAGCGCAACTGCCATGAAGAGGGCTTCTGCGCCTTGAAGCGTTCGCGCATGATTTTTGCCCACAGCCGCCTCGCTGCGCGGAATTTCGCCACTTCTTCCAAAAAGTTGTTGTGGGCGTTGAAGAAGAACGAGAGTTGACCGGCAAAATCGTCCACGTCCAAGCCCGCCCGCAGCGCGGCTTCCACATAGGCGATGCCGTTGGCAAGCGTGAACGCCACCTCCTGCACGGCAGTGGAGCCTGCCTCACGGATGTGGTAGCCGGAGATGGAAATGGTGTTCCAGTTGGGAACTTCTTTTGCACAAAATGAGAAGATGTCGGTGATGAGGCGCATGGACGGCTCGGGCGGGAAGATGTAGGTGCCGCGCGCCACGTATTCCTTGAGGATGTCGTTCTGGATGGTGCCGCGCAGTTTGCTCACGTCGGCGCCCTGGCGTTTCGCCACCGCAATGTACATTGCCAGCAGAATGCCCGCCGGCGCATTGATGGTCATGGAGGTGGAAACTTTTTCAAGGGGGATTTGATCGAACAATTGCTCCATATCCCGAATGGATGAAATCGAGACGCCCACCTTGCCCACCTCCCCTGCCGCGATGGGGTCGTCGGCATCGTAGCCGATTTGGGTCGGCAGGTCGAAGGCGACGCTCAACCCGGTTTGACCCTGTTCCAGCAGGTAGCGATAGCGGCGGTTGGATTCTTCGGCTGTGGAAAAGCCAGCGTACTGCCGCATGGTCCAAAAGCGCGAGCGGTACATGGTAGGCTGAACGCCGCGCGTAAAGGGATATTCGCCGGGGAAGCCGAGTTTTTCAGCGTAGGCGGAAGCCTCTGAAAGCGAATCAGGTTGAGGCGGAAGGGCGAGGCGCGGAATTTCAATCCCTGAGGTGGTTGCGAAGCGTTCCTTCCGTTCTTTGAATCGCTCAAGGGATTTTTTGAGCGTGGATTCTTTCCATTTGTTGTATTGATCCTGAAGTGTCATGTGGCACCTGTCTGCGATTTTAAAAATTTTTCTCAAGTATAAAGCCAACCGCGCAGCCTGCAGAGGCTGAAGTTCAATTCGGATAAAGATAGTGCAAAATCAAGACAAATGTCATTTGAATCGGAAGAACGAAAATGCTAGACTAAGCGTATATCCTTGCAGGAGGCATCCATGAAAATCATCGCATATATTGCCGCGGCGATCCTTATCTTTTTTGGCGTGCTGTTTGTGTGGGGCGCCGGTGGAAGCGCAGGCGGCGGCTGGACGTGGGTGTGTGGGGGGACGTTGAGCGTGCTGTTTGGGTTTGGGTTGATTTGGTTCGCCAGCCGCAAGCCAAAAGCGGAAGGGACGACCAACGTCACGCTGAAAGTGGACCTGCCGGCGCAGACGAAAATCGAGGCAATGACCTGCAAGAATTGCGGGGGGATGTTGAAAGCGGATAATATCAAAATGCTGGCAGGCGCGCCGACGGTGGAATGCCCGTACTGCGGCACGACGTATCAACTGACGGAAGAGCCGAAGTGGTAGGATGATTTACGATTTACGATTTACGATTTACGATTTACGATTTACGATTTACGATTTACGATTTACGATTTACGATTTGCGATTTACGATTTGCGATTTTTGATTTGCGATTGATGATCGGAGGATCGTTATGAAGAGAAGACTTCTGACGATGGTTGTAGTTCTCATCCTTGCGCTGGCGCTTCCTATGACTGCCTTTGCGCAGGCGTATTACTTCAGTCTCGATAAGATGACGGTGGATGTGTATTGGAATTCGGATGGGACGATGTCGCTGGATTACCTGCTCACGTTCACCAACCAGCCCGGCGGGCATGTCATTGATTTCGTGGATGTGGGGATGCCGGTCTCTTCCTTCGATTTCAACAGCATCCAGGCGAGCATCAACGGCAACCCGCTTTCGGTTTCGAGTGACTTTCAGGGATCGGGCGGTTCTGGCTTTGCGGTGGAGATGGGTCAGTATGCGATTCTGCACGGGCAGAGCGGGACGGTTCGGGTCTATGTGGGACGCGTGACGGATGTCCTCTACAAGGATGATGAAGACCCAGAGTATGTCAGCGCGGCGTTTGCTCCGCTGTATTTTGAGAGTTCGATCATCACCGGGACAACTGACCTCACAGTGACTTATCATCTGCCGCCGGGCGTTCAGCCTGAGGAACCGCGCTGGCACTCCGCGCCAGCAGGATTCCCCGCCGAACCGCAGACAGGCTTCGACGCTGACGGGCGTATCACATACACCTGGCGGAACGTCAGCGCAAGGGGGGATAGGTCTTATCTCTTCGGCGCTTCATTTCCCAAAAAGTATGTCCCCGAAGGGAGCATTGTCACTGTCAAGCCGCCTTCCTTTTCGATTTCAGGCGACGCCATTTTCAACCTGCTGTGCCTGGGATTCTTTGGCTTCATGTTTCTGGGCATCCCGGCGTTGAGCGCCATTGCAGGGAACCGCCGCAAACTGCAATACCTGCCGCCGCGCATCGCCATCGAAGGTCACGGCATCAAACGCGGACTGACCGCCGTCGAAGCCGCCATTTTGATGGGCGAACCCCTCGATAAAGTGATGACGATGATTTTGTTCGGCGTCATCAAAAAGGGAGCGGCGAGCGTCGTCAAACGCGACCCGCTTACAATCGAAAGCGCCGATCCGCTGCCCGAGGGACTGCACGAGTACGAAAAACAATTCCTGAAGGCGTTCGAATATGCCAAACTGAACGAGCGGCGCAAAGCGCTCGAAAACATGGTCATCGCCCTGGTGCGCTCTGTTTCGGAAAAAATGAAAGGCTTCAGCCGCCGCGAGACCATCGCCTACTACAAAAACATCATGGAAAAAGCCTGGCAGCAGGTGGAACAGGCAGACACCCCCGAAGTGCAGGGACAGCTCTTCGACAAAAATCTCGAATGGACCATGCTCGACAAGGATTACGACGACCGCACCCGCCGCGTTCTGCGCGGTCCTGTCATTGTGCCGACGTGGTGGGGACGTTACGATCCGACCTTCCCTCGTTCTGCTCCGGCTTCGACAGGTTCTTCCACCCCGCAGGTTTCTCTGCCCTCCGTCCCGCGCCTGCCCGGCTCCGACTTTGCCTCCTCCGTGGTCACCGGTGTGCAGACCTTTTCGCAAAAGGTCATCGGCAACGTCACCGACTTCACCAGCCGCGTCACCAACGTGACCAACCCGCCGCCTCCGCCTCCCAAAACTACGGGCGGTTCCAGCGGCGGCGGACGCTCCTGCGCCTGTGCCTGTGCGTGCGCCGGCTGCGCCTGCGCCTGCGCGGGTGGCGGGCGATAGCGGTGAATTGGTAAATGGGCAGCAAACTATTACTCGTTTTATAGGTGAGTAAAATGTTCCTGGATACACTCCTCCATCGCAAATCGGCAATCGAAAATCCCCAATCGGGCTTGTATCACTACACCCGCGAGACCGAGCATGAAAAATCGCGCATCCACCTGCGAATAGACGCCGACGGTCACGGCACGCTCATCGTCAACGCCAACAGCGTCATGCACCTCAACCCGACAGCGGCTTTCATGGCATGGATGATTTTGGAAGGAAAGGAAGACAAGGAAATCATCAAAGCCATGTCGCAAAAATGGAAAGCGGCAAGGAAAACCATCGAGCAGGATTTGTCCGACTTCCACATTCAACTATCCAACCTCATCCGCCCCGACGGAGCCTGCCCGCTTCACGAACTGGAACTCGAAACCCTTATGCCGTTCAGCGCGCGTCCCTCCGCCCCCTACCGCATGGACCTTGCCGTCACCTACCGCTGCAACAACGACTGCGCCCACTGCTACAACGCCCGCGAGCGGAACTTCCCCGAACTGACCACCGAACAATGGTTCAAAATCCTCGATCAACTCTGGGCGCTGGGCGTGCCGCACATCGTCTTTACCGGCGGCGAAGCGACCCTGCGAAACGACCTCCCAGAGTTGATCCGCTACGCCGAAGCCAACGGTCAAATCACAGGTCTGAACACGAACGCCCGCCGCCTCTCCGATGAGCGATACGTGCAACAACTTGTCGAAGCGGGGCTGGACCACGTACAAATCACCGTCGAATCCTGCGACGAACAAATCCACGACGAGATGATGCGCGCCAAAGGCGCTTTCCGTCAGACCATCGCCGGGCTGAAGAACGCCCTGCACTCCAACCTCTACGTGATGACCAACACCACCATGCTGCGCACCAACGTCCACACCATCCCCGACACGCTGGATTTCCTCGCGGACATTGGCGTCCCCACCATCGGCTTGAACGCGCTCATCTACTCCGGTCACGGGCTGACCGTGGGAACCGGTCTGCGCGAAAGCGAATTACAGCCCATCCTCGACATTGCCACCCAAAAAACCGCCGCGCGCGGACAGCGCCTCATCTGGTACACCCCCACCCAATACTGCGAGTTCGACCCCACCGCCAGCAACCTCGGCGTGAAAGGCTGCACCGCCGCGCTCTACAGCATGTGCATCGAATCGAACGGCAACGTCCTGCCGTGCCAGTCCTACTACCACCCGCTCGGCAACTTCATCACCGACTCGTGGGACTCGATTTGGAATCATCCCCTCTCCGTGCAGTTGCGCGAGCGGCAGAACCTGCCCGCCAAATGCACGGGCTGCTCCCTCGCCGCCGAATGCGGAGGCGGATGCCCGCTCAAATTCGAAGAACACCGCTCCACGTTCGGCGTGAACCGCGAAATCGTCCCCCTCCCCACCTTGTAACCTGCGCCCGGAGAGACCATGAAAATCTTCAACCGCCTTGCCGACCGTTTCGCCAAAGTCCAGCCTCTGCCTGCCGGCGTGCATCACCTGCAGGCGGCGCAAAACGAACGCCCCTACCGCATGCACCTGCGCCTGCACGAAGACGGCTCGGGCATCCTCATCCTCAACGCCTCCACCATTCTGCAGCTCAACCCCACCGCCGCCGAATACGCCTATCACTTCATCAAAGGGACCGAACCCGAAGAAGCCGCGCGTCAAATTGCGGCGCGCTACCGCATCGGCAGGAACGCCGCGCTCGAAGACTACAACGACTTCGTAGAACGCATCCAGACCCTCATCTCCACCCCCGACCTCGACCCCGTTTCCTTCCTGGACTTTGAACTGGCTCAGCCCCATTCCGCCGACCTCACCGCCCCGCTCCGCCTCGACTGCGCCCTCACCTACCGCCTGCCCGAATACACCCGCGCCGAATACGCCCCCGTCAAACGCGTGGACCGCGAACTCACCACCGACGAATGGAAAACCATCCTCGACAAAGCCTGGCGCGCCGGCATCCCCCACATCGTCTTCACCGGCGGCGAACCCACCCTGCGCGGCGACCTCCCCGACCTCATCGCCCACGCCGAAAGCAACGGTCAGGTTTGCGGTCTGCTCACCGACGGCTTGAAACTCGCCGACAAGGACTACCTGCAAACCCTGCTCCAAACCGGGCTCGACCACCTGCTCTTCCTGCTTCAACCCGAAAACCCGCGCTCCTGGCAGGCGCTCGAAACGGTCATGCCCGAGGACATCTTCGTCACCGCTCACCTCACCCTGCACCCCGAAAGCCTCCGCACCGCCGAAGCCGCCCTCGAACGCCTCGCCCAACTCGAAGTACGCAGTCTCTCGCTCACCTTCACCGACCCCTCGCTGAACGAAACCTACGAACGCATCCGCAACCGCGCCGCCGAACTCGGTCTCACCCTGCGCTTCGACCTGCCCGTCCCCTACTCCGCCCATAACCCCGTCGCGCTCGAAACGCAGGAAGACAAAATCCCCGAAGGCGCTGGCAGGGCGTGGTTCTACGTCGAACCCGACGGCGACGTGCTCCCCGCGCAGGGCATGGCAGGCAGAGTGCTCGGCAACCTCCTGCGCGACGACTTGAAGAGCCTCTTCCCCGCCCAATGAACTGGCACGCGCGCTACGTCCAGCAAGCCCGCTGGACGCGGAACCTGCGAACTTACCTCTTCGACAAACTTCAACTGGACGCTTCCAGCCGCCTGCTCGAGGTGGGATGCGGCACCGGCGCCGTCCTCGCCGAACTTCCCTCCCACCTCCCGCTTCACGGTCTGGACCTCGACTCTGCCGCCCTCGCCCAATGCCGGCTCCACGCCCCAGCCGCTTCGCTGACGCGCGGCGACGCGCTCTCCCTCCCCTACGCAGACAATACCTTCAACGCGGTGTACTGTCACTTCCTCCTGCTCTGGGTGCGCAACCCCGTGCAGGCGCTGACCGAAATGCGCCGCGTGACCCAGCCCGGCGGCTTCGTCATCGCCTTTGCCGAGCCAGACTATGCCAGCCGAATTGACAAACCCGATGAACTCGCCCCGCTGGGCAAATGGCAGGCAGACGCCCTGCGAAAACAAGGCGCCGACCCGGGCTTCGGGGCGCGGCTGGCGGAGTCTTTTTTCCGGGCGGGGATTCGGCTGATTGAAACAGGAACCATTCAAAGCGGAGAGGACGAAGCGTCGCTCGAGGAGTGGGAAATGGAATGGGCGGTGATCGAAGCCGATTTGGCAGAGTCCGTTCCGGGCGAAGACCTCCAAAAAATGAAAACGCTCGACAAAATCGCGCGCGCACAAGGCAGGCGCATTCTGCATGTGCCGACGCATTTTGCCTGGGGGCAGAAGTGATATACTGGCGCAATGCCACCCAAAAAGAAAGCGGAAATTTGCTATCTCCTTGCCTTTCCAGACCCTGCGGCAGACGCGGCTGAACCAAAGGAACAAATTCGCGGCTTGAAAGATGCGCCGTATTTTCAGCCTGTAGATGTGGATGTGCGGACGCTCGGGCAGACGGAAGTGCCGGCGGGAGGCGTGCAGGTTTCGGTGCTGCGTCAGCGGTACGACGATCGCATTCAGATTGTGGATTGCCGCTTTCAGATGGAGAATTTTCTCTCCACCCCTGCCATCCAGCAGCGCGAAATCATCAAGCAGAACCTGCGCGAGCGTTTTGTGCCGCGCGAACATCTCGCCGCCGGCATGTTCGAGGAGTATGTCATTCTTCTGCTCACCCACGCGCCGCCCACCCCCGACCAGTACATCGAAAGGAATGCCGCGCGGCTTGGGCGTTTCATCCGCTCCCAGCGTGAGGTGCTCGACCAGACCGAACTCGAATTGATGCTCAGTTCGCGCATTCATTACTCGGCGCAGGATTTGACGGTGGTGGACTGGGAAGGCGCGGTCATCATCGCCGCCAACGGCGATTTTCAATCGGACATCGAGCTGCTCAAAGTAGGCAATTATCAACTGCTCCGCTACCGCATGCTCGATCAATCCATCGAAGACCTGCTCGACCGCATCAATGAGTCGTTTTTCATCAACAAGCGCCGTCCGCGCCCCACGCGCGGCGTCATCCGCGATATTGTGCAGCACCGCATCGAGATGATGCTCGACTTCGAACGCACTGAGCAAAATCTGCTTCTCATCGGCGACTGGTACACGGCAAAACTCTACACCGCCATCCGCGACGAGTTCTATCTGGAGGAGTGGAAGAACGCCATCCGCTCCAAACTCGACAACCTGGAAGGCATCGCGCAGACCATTCAGGAAAATTTTGCATTATCATTCGAAAACCTGATGGACCGCCTGCAAATGCTCGGCTGGGTGCTTTTGCTGATCGGCTACCTGTACCTGTACGCCCTGGATGCCGGCTGGATCTCGCTCAAATAGGATGACTTCATGCCTCGCAGAAAATTATTTCTCCTGACTCTTGCGCTTCTCTTCTCGACCCTGGCTTGCCGCGCCGCCACAAGGCTGATCTTCCCTGAGACTTCCTCTCCCAACCTGCCGGCTGCAACGCCTCTCACTCCGTTGGCAGCAGAAAATCCAGCCCAGACGCAACCGCCAAAGCCGGCGCCCACCCCCATCACCTGCACCGACGAGACCTGTCTCGATGCCTGCCTCACCCGAATTAATGAGACGCTGGCAACAGGTCAATCCGACGCTATCGGCGGAGAATACGCGAACAAGGATGCAAATTTCGACCTGGTTGTGTACAAAGTAAAAGACGGGGAACTCGGCAACCCCACCGTTTTATATGTTCCCTCGGAATACAAGCCATTTCAGCAAAATCTGGAAACGCAAAAAGCCATTTGGAACTACACTTCCTCCCTGCTGCCTCCCGACCAACTCAAATGGATCAGCGAATTCTTCATTTTCACCGACGGACCCGATAACACCCTGGCATGGGTGGACAACCGCGATATTCTCGACCGCGCTCACTGGCAGTTGGGCGTTGACATCGTGGACGCCCAAAATCCTATTGACCTCACCTACACGTTGATTCACGAGTTCGGGCATTTGCTCACCCTCAACACCGACCAAATCCCCCCGTCAGATTCATATTCCACCTGGTCGCAAAACCCATTCAACTGTCCGCAATTCAGCCTGCCCGAAGGATGCACCTCCCCCGACTCCTATTTCAATCTCTTCTACCAAAAGTTCTGGGCTGATATTTTCGACGACTGGCTCGAATCGGTGGCAGAAGCCAATGTCGCATCGGATGAGGAATTCGACAAACTGGTTGAGGATTTCTACTATCGTTACGAAGACCAGTTTGTCGGCGAATACGCCGCCACCAACATACGCGAGGACATGGCGGAGTCGTTCATGTATTTTGTGCTGGAAGCCAGCCCCAGCGGCAACCTCGTCTTCGAACAAAAAATCCGCTTCTTCTATGAGTTTCCCGAACTGGTCGCGTTGAGAAAACAAATCATCCAGAACGTTTGCTCCTACACCCAGCCATGACACAAGACCCGCCGCGCCCTATTTCAGAATCGTACTGGGTGGAGCCGGGGCGATTGCTGGCTGGCGAATACCCCGGCGCCTATACTTCCGAGTCCACGCGCCAGCGGCTCGACGCTCTGCTGGAGGCGGGCTTCGACACATTCATTGACCTCACCCGCCCCAACGAGACCATACCCTACCATCGAATTTTGCTTGAAGAAGCGAACCTTTACAATGTCGAAATCGAGCGCCACAACTTCCCCATCGGCGACTTTGGCTTGCCCACCCCCGAAACCATGAAAGCGATTCTGGATACGCTCGATGCGGCGCTTCAGAAGGGACGAAAGATTTACCTCCACTGCTGGGGCGGCATCGGGCGCACCGGAACCACCGTCGGCTGCTACCTCGTACGGCGCGGCATGAGCGGCGAGCAGGCGCTCCGTCAACTGGCGGAGTGGTGGCAGACCGTTCCCAAAAGCCGCATCCATCAGCGCTCGCCCGAAACGTTCGAGCAGGTACAATTCATTCGAAACTGGGAAAAGTTCGAACGTCAATCCAGAGGCGGGGCATAACCGGCAAACATGTTAAGTCAATTGTGGCAGATTGGCATTCATCAAAAGGCAGTATAATTTTTATCCGGAGTAATGATCAATTTGGAAACGACAACACCCACTTCAGAAGTTCAGACTCAAACCGAATCACAACCGCAGGAAACGGGTCAATGGAAGCGCTTTGCGCTTGACATTCTCGAAACCATCATCCTTGCCGTTGTGCTGTATTTTGGCATCAACGCCGTCTCTGCCCGCGTGCGCGTGGACGGGCTAAGCATGAGTCCCACATTGCAAAACGGCGAGTATGTGCTGGTCAGCCGCTTATCGTACAAAACCGGCGCCCCCGAACGAGGCGATATCATTGTCTTTAGTTTCCCGATGGACACACGCCAGGACTTGATCAAGCGCGTCATCGGTCTGCCGGGCGAAACCATCCTCATTCAGGGCGGCGAAGTATTCGTCAACGGGCAAAAATTGCAGGAACCCTACATCGCCCAACCTCCCGCCTACAACGGCGAGTGGACGGTTGGCGAGGGACAATTGTTCGTGCTGGGCGACAATCGCAACGACTCGAAAGACTCGCATCAATGGGGTCTGCTCCCCATTGAAAACGTCATCGGCAAGGCGATTCTCATTTACTGGCCCCCCTCCGATTGGAAACTGGTCAACCACACACAGGAAGTATTTGCGCCTTAAACAGGATTTGCACATGACCCAACCCTCTCACGAATTCCCTGCCTCCATACCCTGCCCCGAATGCCAGGCTGGCATCATGCGGCAGCGTTCCATCACTTACTTCACCTGGCTGGGACAGGAACTCATCACCGTTCCCAACTTCCCAGCCTGGGTATGCGACCTGTGCGGAAAGCGGGAATACGACGAACGCGCCGTATCCATGCTGAATATGCTCCTCAACCCCGAAGCAGGCAAGCCCGCCCGCCGCATCAAACGCACCCCTCAGCCTGATCAACCCAAACCGAATCCGTCCCACCCCCGTTCCACCAGCGGTTAACCCTCCTCGAATCATGATGGATACTTCCCAGCGCACCTACCGCTTCCTGCCCGCCGACGTGTACACCGCCGGCTATCGTATTGTCGGCAAGATTATGGTCTCAGCCAACGGCATTATGGGCATCCTTAACGACACCACCAAATCTCACCTCGAAATTCACGATGCCCGCCTCGCTCGTGTCCACATGCCGACCAAATTGGTGGACCATTATGAGGTGGTGCGTCTGGTCAAAGCACAGATTCACGTGGTATGCGCAGCGCGGCGCGAAGACCTGGGTCCCAGCGGCATTGTACGCGGCGGATATTCGAACGTCGTCGAATTACAGGCGCATATTGCCACCAGCGTCTTCGAAATGGAAGGAAAATTACAGGTAGCCGGACGTTTCGACTTCGTCACCATGCTTGCCGACAAAACCCGCAACTTCATCCCCCTCTTCGACGCCACGCTGACCGCCATCCTGCTTCCCAATTTGAAGGTGGAAAGCCCCGGCATGCTCTTCCACCGCGAAAAAATTGACATGCTCGCCTTCCTCAATCAACGGGCAAAGGACGACAAATAAACCCGCGCCAAACGCTTGACCGTTCCACAGGGCAATGATAAAATCCGCCCGCTTTGGTGTGGAAGTCACGCCGGCACACAACGCCCCCATCGTCTAGTGGACCAGGACGCAGCCCTTTCAAGGCTAAAACCGGAGTTCGAATCTCCGTGGGGGCACAAAATGAGACACCGTACAGGTGTCTTTTTTTGGGGAAAACCCTCGTCCCCGCAGGGGGATGCTATTCGAAGCCCCGTGGGGGCACAAAATGAGACACCGTACAGGTGTCTTTTTTGTTGGGGAAAACCCTCGTCCCCGCCGGCGATTCTTCTCGCATTTCCAAGCGAATATTGCGGATTAACAATTCACCCGAGCAATCCCAATTCAACCACTGAGGCACAGAGTCACGGAGTTTTTAAGAACTTTTCCTTGTGTTTCCGTGTCTCCGTGGCTTGATTTTGGCTTTCCTACGCCGGTTTTATTGCTCGACTAATGCTCTGTTGCAATCTTTCAAACATTCTGCGTATTTTGCGTTCTCTAACGCAACTTCGGGCGTTAGAGAACGCCCAGTACGCTTCAAAACAACATCCTTG
>JABRVZ010000156.1:0-6740 GCA_039961775.1 Chloroflexota bacterium | reverse complement strand
CAATCATTCAAAAATCTTGCGTATTTTGCGCTCTCTAGCGCAACTTTGGGCGTTAGAGAACGCCCAGTACGCTTCAAAACATATCCTTGCAACAGAGCATTTGTCAAGCAATAATGAGAAAGCCATACACGAATTACACTTGCCTTCCAAAAATGGAGGCTCACTATGCAAATCAACACACTAACTCAAAAATTTTTGGAGGCTCATAAAGGCTATCTTTCCGAAACGACGATGGAATGGTACCGGTACTATTTGCGGCCTTTATGTGAATCGTTTGGAGAGAGAGAAGCAGCCTCGGTGTCTCTTTCCGATCTGCGGAACACAATTTTTTCCAAACCCGATTTGTCGCCTTTTTCAAAATTTAATTTTGCGCGAGCAGTCAAAAGACTGTTCAGGTGGTCATACGAAGAAGCCCTTATTTCGGAGAATCCGGCCAGGAAACTGCGTTTACCCCCACTGCCTAAAAAATCACCTGCAGGTATTTCTGACGAGAACATTTCACGATTGCTGGTCGCAGCACAACAAACAAAATCTTCTGAGCGAGATTATGCGCTGGTTTTGTTTTTAGTAGAAACGGGCGCTCGCGTGGGTGGCGTTGCAGCACTGCGCTTGGGTGATGTGGATTTGCAAAAGCGCAGAGCAGTTGTCTCAGAAAAAGGCCGCGGCGGGAAAAAAGAAAGGCTCGTGTTTTTCAGCGAGCAAACGTCTGGTGCCATTCAAAACTGGCTCTCGCATCGTCCCACTACGGATTCCGACCAACTGTTTCTACTCAAAGAGCACGGAATCTATCAGGTTTTGAAACGTCTTGCCAAACACGCAAATGTAGAAGGACGCTGGAATCCTCACGCCTTCCGACACGCGTTTGCCAGACGCTTACTAGCCCGTGGAATGAGCATAGGCGTTGTCAGTCACCTGATGGGTCACTCAAGTGTCCAGGTTACCCTGGACTTCTATGGGCGATTCTCCAATGACGAACTACAAAAAATTTACGATGAATATAGCCCCAAATTGGCAGCCAAATAAGCATAAGGTTAGTGCCAGCAATAAAACTGGCGCTAGCCTTTTAAGCCATTGGTTCAGAGTTCGAATCTCTGCGCGCTCATAAGAAAAATCCTCCTGAGGAGGATTTTTTTTGTTTCAACCTCCCCTGTTGAAAGTGAATTTGCCCTTTCTTTATTCATGAGCGGGCGGATTGGGTTTCCTGCCGCCGGCGGAGGGATATTTTAAGCATGGCGTTGCCTTCATAACCGAACACACGTGCTATAATCTTCCTTGTCCCATAGTTGACGGGAAACGCATCCCAATCCTCCCGGCGGCTATTTGACCATCAGGCTGTCTGACCATGAGTTTTGCCCACCTTCACGTTCATACCGAATATTCCCTGCTCGACGGCTTCTCGAACATCAAGAAGCTGGTTAAACGCGTCAAAGAACTGGAGATGCCGGCGGTGGCAATCACCGATCATGGCACGATGTTTGGCGTGATGGATTTTTACAAAGCGGCCACCGAGGCGGGCGTCAAGCCGATCATTGGCGTGGAGGCATATATGGCGGCGCGTACCATGCGCGACCGCGACGCCAAACTCGACCGCACCTCCTCTCATCTGCTTCTGCTGGCTGAGAACGAAACGGGCTACAAGAACCTGCTCAAAATCTCTTCCGCCGCGCAGTTGGAGGGTTTTTATTACTATCCGCGCATTGACCATGAGTTTCTGGCGGCTCATTCCGAAGGGCTCATTTGTACTTCCGGCTGCATGTCTGCCGAGATTCCGCGTTTGCTTTTGGATGAAAAGCCTGAAGAAGCCGTCCGCCGCATGAACTGGTATTACGATGTCTTCGGTCCAGACCGCTTCTTTGTCGAATTGCAGCATCACAACATCAAGGAAATCACAGAACTGAATCGCAAACTGGTCGAACTGGGGGCGCGGTATTCGGCGAAGTTCGTCGCCACCAATGACGTTCATTACATCAACCAGGACGATGCGCGCTATCAGGACATTTTGCTTGCCATCCAAACGAACACCGTCCTCACCGACAAAGACCGTATGCGTATGACCGACGACTCATATTACCTGCGTACCCCGCAGGAGATGAGCCGACTTTTTGCTGAGGTGCCCGAAGCCCTGAGCAACACCCTGCTCATTGCGGAACGCTGTCATGTGGATTTGAGTTTCAAAGGCTACCACCTGCCCGATTTCCCAGTCCCAGAGGGGTTCACGGCGCAATCCTACCTGCGGCACCTCTGCGAGCAGGGAGCGAGGAAAAGGTATGGGGAACGGGCAGACAGCCCCCAGGTCCGCGAACGACTCGATTACGAATTGAACGTCATCCACGAGATGGGGTTCGACGCGTACTTCCTCATCGTCTGGGATTTGTGCCGTCACGCAAAGGAGAACGGCATCTGGTATAACGCGCGCGGTTCCGCTGCAGGCTCCATCGTGGCTTACGTTCTCGAAATTGCGCTGGTGGACCCGCTTCATCACAACCTGCTGTTCGAGCGCTTCCTGAATCCGGGGCGCATTTCGATGCCTGACATTGACCTGGATTTCCGCGACGACCGGCGCAGTGAGATGCTGGAATATTGCGTCCGCAAATACGGCGACGACAAGGTGGCGCAGATCATCACCTTCGGCACGATGGGCGCCAAAGCCGCCCTGCGCGACGTGGCGCGGGTGATGAACATTCCCCTGCCCGAAGTGGACCGCGTGGCAAAACTGGTCCCGTTCGTTTCGGGGCGCAACACCACTATGGAAGACGCGCTGGCGGTGCCGGAGTTCAAGAAGATTTACGATGAACAACCCCATTTGCGCGAGTTGATTGATACCGCCGCAAAAATGGAAGGCACCGTCCGCAATGCAGGGACGCATGCCGCCGGTGTGGTGATTTCGGACAAACCCATCATCGAGTACCTGCCCCTTCATCGCCCCACCTCAGGTTCCGAAGAAACGCCCATTAAAACCGTGACGCAGTTCGAAATGGGCATCCTCGATTCGCTCGGCATGCTCAAGGTGGATTTCCTCGGGCTGATTACGCTGACCGTGATGGCAAAAGCCTGCGAGATGATCGAGAAGCGGCACGGCATCCGCTATGACCTGAACAACATCCCGCTCGACGACCCCAAAGCGTTCGAACTGCTGGGCAGCGGGCAGACCGCCGGGGTCTTCCAGGTGGAAGGCGGCGGCATGACGCGCTGGCTCGTGCAAATGAAGCCTAAAACGCTGGATAACATCATTGCCATGGTGGCGCTCTATCGCCCGGGTCCGATGTCGTTCATCCCCGATTACATTGCCCGTATGCATGGCGAAGCGGAGGTGGAATACCGCCACCCCAAACTCGAACCCATCTTCAAAGACACCTACGGAATCCCGGTCTATCAGGAACAGTTGATGCGCGCCGCCGTCGAACTGGCGGGCTACACCCCCTCCGAATCGGACGAACTGCGCAAGGCGATTTCAAAGAAGAAAAAGGAAGAAATCGAAAAGCACCGCAACAAGTTCGTCAGCGGCGCGGTCAAAAACGGCATAGACAAGGAAACCGCCGAAGCCATCTACAGCGACTGGGAGGAGTTTGCCCGCTACGGCTTCAACAAATGTTTGCCTGGCGATGTGGAAGTGCTGGATGCCTCCACGGGGCGTCTGGTGAAAGTGGATGATTTGTATCGCGGCGTTCAAACAATCGCAGATACTTTATCCTGCGACATCGCGTCCCTGAAATTGAAAAAACAGGCGGTGGTGCGAGTCATGGATAACGGCGTCAAGCCCGTTTTCCGTTTGACCACGGCTCTGGGGCGCATCATCGAGGCGACAGACAATCATCCGTTTTTCACGGTTCACGGCTGGCGGCAATTGGGTGAACTGCAGCCCGATGATTTCATCGCCGTTCCCCGCGTGATTCCGGTGGAGGGGAAAAACGAATGGCAAGACCATGAAGTGATTGCGCTGGGTCATTTGCTGGCGGAAGGGAATCTCTGCCATCCACACTCCGTGTATTTTTACAGTCAGGATGCGGAACAAGTGGATGATTTTGTCCGTGCTGCCAATTCCTTCCAGAACGTCAATTGTACGGTGGCGGTGCATAAAAATACATTCTCTGTTTATGCCGCCCGTGCAGACAAACGTTTCGAGCCGGGCATTTTCACCTGGAGCCGGGACCTGGGCTTGCTGGGCAAAAACGCACGCACGAAGGAAATCCCCGCTCCGGTCTTTGCATTGACCAATCGCCAGATTGGTTTGATGCTCAGTCGCATGTGGGAGGGCGATGGGCATGTGGATGTACGCAGCCGCAGCCTGTACTACGCTACCGCCTCGAAGCGGTTGGCTTCACAACTCCAGCATTTGTTGCTGCGCTTCGGTATCATCAGCCGTCTTCGCACCGTCGAGTTCCCGTATAAGGAAGGGCGAATCGGCTATCAGGTCTTTGTCACCGGGTATGAAAATATCAGCGTGTTTGCAGAGAAGATCGGCTGTTATTTCATCAGCCAAAAGCGCAAACAAGCCCTGGCAAAAATAGCTGCGCAAGTCCCACCTGCCGCCGCAGGTACAAAGGATGTTATTCCGGTCGCTGCCGTCAAGGAGTATGTTCGTTCTGCCAGGAAACAGGCTGGTCTGACCTGGAACGAATTGACTGCTTATACCGGCATTGCCCCGCGTGAATTCTATCCAACCAACTCGGTGGGCAAGTTCGGATTTATGCGGAATACCTTACAGCGCTTGGGGAATTATTTCGATGACCCCCAAATCAAACGCTTTGCCGAAAGCGACCTTTATTGGGACCGTGTTGCCTGCATCGAATACGTTGGCGAAAAACAGACCTATGACCTTGAAATTGCCGAGACGCATAATTTCATCGCCAATGATATTCTCGTTCACAACAGCCACGCCGCCGACTACGGCGTCATCGCCGTCGAGACCGCCTTCCTCAAGGCGCACTACCCCGCCGAATTCATGGCGGCGACCCTCACCGCCTCCGCCAGCCAGACCGAAAAAGTTGCCCTCTACGTCGCCGACGCGCGCGCCATGGGCGTGCCCGTCCTGCCGCCCGAAATCAACGCCTCCGCTTGGGACTTCGAAATCGAAGACATCGAAGGCAAGCCGCACATCCGCTTCGGCTTCAGCGCCGTCAAAAACGTCGGCAAAGGCGCCGTCGAACTCATCGTCAACGAACGGCTGAAAAATGGCAAATTCAAAGACCTCAACGACTTCGCCCGCCGTGTAGACCTGCGCTCCGTAGGCAAACGCGCCCTCGAATGCCTCATCAAAGTCGGCGCATTGGATGTCTTCGGCAGCCGCCCCGCCCTGCTCGCCTCGCTCGACCGCCTCATCTCCATCAGCAACAACCACTTCCGCGCCGCCGAAGCCGGGCAAATGTCCCTCTTTGGCGATTCCACCGGCGTCGTCGAAGAAATCACCCTCCCCGAAGTCAACAACGTGGACCGCCGCGAAATGCTCGGCTGGGAACGCGAACTCATCGGTCTCTACATCTCCGACCACCCCCTCACCCCTTACCAGGACACCTTCCGTCAAATCGTCAGTTACTTCTCCGCCCAACTGGGCGAGGCACAGCACGAAGAAAAAGTCCGCGTCGCCGGGCTGGTCACCAGCGTCCGCCCATACATGACCAAAACCAACAAACCGATGGGCTTCGTCACCCTCGAAGACATTCAAGGCAACATCGAACTCGTCCTCTTCCCGCGCACCTGGGAAAAGACCCGCGAACTGCTCACCGTCGGGCAAATCGTCATCGTCGAAGGCAAGGTGGACGCCAACAGCCAGCCGCCCAAGATTTTGGTGGACACCGTGCGCACCGAAATCAAAATCCTCGAACCCCTCAAGGACGCTTCGCCTCAACCCAAGCCGATGCCTGATTCTGCCCTCGAGGCTTTGTCCCAGCCCAAGCCGGACAGCCACGTCAAACCCCTCGCCGTTCAATCCAAACAGCCCAAGCCGCTTGCCGCCCCGCAAAAGCAGACCGTCGTGACGCCGGCGGCGGAGCGCCCTGCCCCCCCCGTGCTGCCGGCGCCTGCGGCCGCGGATGGCTGGGACGACATGCCGCCCCCGCCCGACAACTTCCCCGAAGGCTGGGAGACGGAATGGCAGCCCTCCTTCGAGGAGGCGGTCATCGCCTCGCGCCCCGAACCGAAATTCAGCAAAAAAGAACCGGTCACCCCGCCGCGCGTTCAGTTGGAGACGGTTTCAGCGGCGGCTTCGGCTGTTGAGGAGGAGCAGGCTGAGGCGGAGCGCGAAGCGGTGGTCGCATCGCTCAAATCCATTTACATCCCGCTGGTCAAAGAGGAAGAGAAGGACCATCCGCCGAAACAAATCACCGTCAATCTGCGCGCCTCCGGCGATAAAGAGGCAGACCGCCGTCAAATCAAGACGATTTACGGCACGCTGATTTCATTCCACGGGCGGGACAAGTTCAGTTTTCAGATTTTCGAAAACGGCGGCAGGCATTTGATTGACTTCCCCAACGATACGACGCGCATCTGCCCCGAACTGCTCACACGCCTGCGCAAAGTGCTGGGGGAGGAGAACTGGCTGGTGGAGGAAATTACGTTTCAATAACCGGCGGCGTTTTTCACCGCGTTGCACATTTCGCAATCTTCCCGCTGGCAGAGCAAAGCCAGCGGGTTTCTTTTAATCACTCACCTTACGCAGCCAGTTGAACAGGATTGAGTTCCTGCAACTTGGCATAAGCGGCATGAATAGCGTGCAAGTACAGTTTGGATTTGAGCGCAAAATG
>JABRVZ010000155.1:0-2262 GCA_039961775.1 Chloroflexota bacterium | reverse complement strand
CTGTGGAGTTGGCGGGGCTGACGAACGGGACATACAAGTGGCGCATCCGCGACTACGGGGCTTATGGCTATGGTTCTTTTACTCCGTTTATGAATTTCACATTGAACGTTCCCATTGTGTGCACAGACGTTATTTATGTAAATGTTGGATCAACTGCCTCTTCGCCCGATGGTTGTAGTTGGGCAACCGCCTATCAAAATTTGCAGGATGCTCTGGTGGCAGCCACCAGTGGAAAGCAGATTTGGGTGGCGAACGGCGTATATTATCCCGATCGCGGCGGCGGACAGGTTTTTGGTGATCGAAATGCCAGTTTTGTTTTGAAGGATGGGGTGGCGGTTTATGGCGGCTTTAAGGGGAACGAAACAAATCTTGCTGCGCGCGATAAGAATCCCGCTACGAACGGAACGACCCTGAGCGGAGATATTGGAACGGCAAACGTCCTGGCGGATAATTCCTACCAGGTGGTGCGGGGTAGCAACCTCTCCGCCTCAGCAGTACTGGATGGCTTTACGATCACGCGCGGAAATTCCAATGGGAGTTCCGGTCACGGCGGCGGCATCTATCTGGCTTCCAGCAGTCCAACCTTGGCAAACCTGCTCATTACCAATAATACTGCCATATCGAACGGCGGCGGGATGTATGTGGTCTCGACCAATACCCTTCCCGAGTCATCCTACAGCAGACCATCTCTTACTGACGTGACCTTTAGCAGTAATACAGCGGCGCGCGGTGGCGGGTTATTTACACAGAATTCCAGTCCCACCTTGACCCGCGTGGTGTTCACAGGCAATATCGCCACGAGCGGCGCGGGTGGCGGCATGAACAACCAAACCCTGACCCTTTCCGATGCGCCCAGCCTGCCGTCTCTGACGGACGTAATTTTTAACAATAACATGGCAAACGGCGGTGGCGGTTTATATAATAGTAACGTCAACAGTATATTGAATCGGGTGACCTTCTCCAACAACACCGCTAATCGCCGCGGCGGCGGCGTGTTGAATGAGAACGCCAGCCCTTTGCTGACCAACGTGACGTTCTATGGCAACGTCTCAAATGAGAGCGTGGGAAGCGCGCCTTGGGGCGGCGGCGGTATGATGAACGTGGCCAGCAGTCCAACGCTTAACCATGTGACTTTTAGCGGGAATAACAGCGTCAATGCTTCCGGCACGGCAGGCGGCGACGCCATTCGCAATGCCGTGAACAGCAATCCCGTTATTGGAAACAGCATCTTCTGGGGCGACCTCAACGATGAAATTACCAGCGACGGCACCGGTTCCACAACCATTTCGTACAGCGTTGTGCAGGGTGGATTTGCGGGCGGCACAAACATTATCACGACCGATCCGAAACTTGGCTCGCTGATAAATAACGGTGGTTTCACCCAGACCATGTCTCTGGGGGCTGGTAGTTCAGCATGGAACGCCGCTGATAATTCCACTTGCGCTGCAACCGATCAGCGCGGTATTTCACGACCGCACGGCGTGATTTGCGATATTGGGGCGTATGAAGTCAATACCGTTTTGACGATTTCCCCTTCTGGTACGTTGGCAACCTGGGACCGCGCTTTTCGCTGGACTGGCTTGAACAATGCAACCCATTTCCTCATGGAAGTGCGGAAGGCGGACGATACGATAGTGCTGTGGAAGTGGTACACAGCGGATGCGTTAGGATGCACAGGCGGAGCTGGTTGTACGATCATCCCGTCTGAAACCACGAACCTGGCAAACGGGAATTACAAATGGCGCATTCGCGACTACGGCGTTTATGGATATGGGTCTTTCACGCCTTATGTGAACTTTACTTTAGATATAGCGTGTTATAGCCTGACAACAAATACTAGTCCCAGTGTAGGTGGTGTTGTCACAACGAGCGCACAGAACTGCGCGGGTGGATACACGGCTGGGAGCGCGGTGCAGGTGAGCGTGGTGCCTGCGACGGGCTATGTGTTCACCGGCTGGAGTGGGGATGCGAGTGGGACGGAGGCCACGGTCTCTGTGACGATGGACGGGAACAAAAATGTGACGGCAAACCTGCGCGGGAATACGCTGGTGTCGCCTTCTGGGACTTTGACCTCGTGGAGCAATACATTTATTTGGACGGGGCACGCCTCGGCGACGTATTACCTGCTGGAGGTGAGGAAGGCAGACGAGACGGTGGTGTTGTGGAAGTGGTACACGGCGGCGCAGGCGGGATGTGCCGGAGGGAGCGCGTGTTCGCTTTCGCCTGTGGAGTTGGCGGGGTTGGCGAGCGGGTCGTACAAGT
>JABRVZ010000154.1:0-28071 GCA_039961775.1 Chloroflexota bacterium | reverse complement strand
TTGCCCCGATTTAGGGGATTGAAACAAACAGGTCAGACAAGGATTGTCTGGCACGGGTGGAGGGAAAGAATCCCATTGCCCCGATTTAGGGGATTGAAACTAGCGGACCAGTTCCAAGTCTGGGTGTGGGTCGAACGAAAGAATCCCATTGCCCCGATTTAGGGGATTGAAACTCTGAAATATGAACTTGTGGATTCGGATACGATTATTGAAAGAATCCCATTGCCCCGATTTAGGGGATTGAAACCAACAATTGGCGCCGACACAAACGTCATTGGCTTTTTTGAAAGAATCCCATTGCCCCGATTTAGGGGATTGAAACCGGGACTTCAGTCAGAGTCGGCGGGACTTCAGTCAGAGTGAAAGAATCCCATTGCCCCGATTTAGGGGATTGAAACTCAATGTGACTGTCCCATACACTGTCTGTCCGGGGATCGAAAGAATCCCATTGCCCCGATTTAGGGGATTGAAACGAATCTCCGGGTTCCACTCGCACATCACAGGCGGTTCGAAAGAATCCCATTGCCCCGATTTAGGGGATTGAAACCCATCGCAAGCAGAGTGCCCGCGATGAGAAGGGTCGGAAAGAATCCCATTGCCCCGATTTAGGGGATTGAAACAATCAGAGCCTTCGTCATGTACGCTTCTACCGTTTGTTGAAAGAATCCCATTGCCCCGATTTAGGGGATTGAAACTGGTGTGGTGTTACGGGACAGGGGTGATGACGGCAGGGAAAGAATCCCATTGCCCCGATTTAGGGGATTGAAACCATGCAGTGCCTTGGGATGTTTCACATCATCGACAAGGAAAGAATCCCATTGCCCCGATTTAGGGGATTGAAACATCAGGGCATTCAACCGGTTTCTCACCGCAGCCAGGCGAAAGAATCCCATTGCCCCGATTTAGGGGATTGAAACTGCTGGTCACGGTCGGGGGCACGTACGGCGTGCTGGTCAGAAAGAATCCCATTGCCCCGATTTAGGGGATTGAAACCTTCATGCACTTCGTCCACTCTTCAACGCCATTGGCGTGAAAGAATCCCATTGCCCCGATTTAGGGGATTGAAACGTCAAAGCGAGCATGAGGATCAGCAATAGGACACGAGAAGAAAGAATCCCATTGCCCCGATTTAGGGGATTGAAACTAGTCTCCCAGACCCGCGTCATTCCGCGCTTGGGTTGTGGGAAAGAATCCCATTGCCCCGATTTAGGGGATTGAAACACGGGGATGACAATCCTGCTGTAGCCGCCGAGATTTGGAAAGAATCCCATTGCCCCGATTTAGGGGATTGAAACTGATCACCACCGGTGTATCGGTCTGTGATGCCGTAATCACGAAAGAATCCCATTGCCCCGATTTAGGGGATTGAACTTTTTCGAACAAAACAGGGCTGTCAAGTTTCTTGGCAGCCCTGTGAGTTATATGGATTGAGGCTTGAGGGTAAAGAAAAGACTCGCTAACTCATACCAGCCCTTAAGCCAATTGTTCCGAATACAAAGACATATCCAATTAGCGGCTTCAGTTCGATTCTCAGGCGAAGATTGGATGAAGTGCGCAGCGATCTTCGTATGAGTTGTCATCTAAATTTGTACCTGTGTACCAGTGCTTCATTCGCGATCTCCAGGTGCTCAGCGCTGTAAAGAGTTAGCATCTCATATCGGGCATTTTTGATGATTTCAGAATCAAATTCGAAATGAAATGCGACGGTTTTTTGGACATAACGTGCTGATGGTGGGAAGCCCCGGTGCTGGCAAGACCCTGCTTGCCCGTGCCCTGCCGGGCATCCTGCCGCAGATGAGCCTGGATGAAGCGCTGGATGTGACCCGCATCTACTCAGCGGCAGACCAACTACCGGCCGGGACACCGCTCATCCAACATCGTCCCTTCCGCGCGCCCCATCACACCATCAGCCATGCGGGGCTGGTGGGCGGCGGCAATATCCCCAAACCGGGCGAAATCTCGCTTGCTCACAGGGGCGTTTTGTTTTTGGATGAATTTCCCGAATTCGGCGCGCGCGTTCTCGAGGTCATGCGCCAGCCGATGGAAGACAAAGTTGTCACCATCAGCCGCGCTAAAGGATCTTTGACCTTCCCGGCAAACTTTCAATTGGTTGCGGCAATGAACCCCTGCCCTTGCGGCTATTACGGCGATCCGGTCAAACCCTGCACCTGCTGGGCGATATTGGCGGGTTGCTGGCGCTGGCGGTGATGTAAACTTCGTACCACCTGCCAATGAAGGGCAGCGCCATTGAGCCGCTCTGCGTGTGCTGGACTCTACTAGATTTTGCGGCACAGCAATTCGCCCTTGCCAATGGGGACAATCAGGGCGTCTACGCGCGCATCGGTCAGGGCGCGGTCGAGCATGGGTTGCAGGGCTTCACGGTGATTGATGGCGTTATCTGCCACCAGCAAACCGCCTTTTACCAGCCGGGGGACGACCATTTCGTATATTTCGCCGTAGATTTCCTTTTCCGCGTCGAGAAAACAAAAACCAATTTCGGTGAATTGCTCGATGTGTTTGCGCGCGTCGTCAGCAATCAGTTCGACGACATGTTCAACGCCTGCGAGGCGGAAGGTTTCACGGGCGAGTTTTGCCTTTTCAGGCAGGACTTCAAAGGTGGTCACGCGCCGACCGGTGGCTGCCAGCCAGAGCGTGGAATAGCCCGCGCTGGTTCCCACTTCAATGGCAGGTCCTTGCGGCGCATTCGCCAACAACAGGGCAAGGAACTTGCCCGTTTCGGGCGGAATTTGCCGAAGCCGCCGCAGTCGCGGCGTGCCATCGGTTCGGTCTTGGGCGTCGCGCGCTTCGAGAACGCGCATTTGTTCGAGCATGGCGTTTGGGATGGAATGGAACATGGTCGTTACTCCTGTTTCGATTTTTTTAGTTTTCAGAAAGTCATCATGTTGTAAAGCCAGCCGATTGTCACCGCGCCGAGCCAGAGCGTGCCGATGACGATGGCGATGACGCGCCAGCGGGTGGGGGTGGCGTCCCAGGTGAGCGCGCCTTCTTCAATCAGCGTCGCGCAGGCAGCGGCGAGCATGGCTTTGGCGTTGGAGCCGATTTGAAAAAAGTCTGCCAGGGCAAGCAGGTCGCCGGGTTGGTCGGCGCGGCGCGCGCCGGTGACGTCTGCCGCCAGGATGGAGTCGCGGCTGGCAACGAAGGCGGCGAGGGCGGGCAGGTTCGCTTCGGCGCGCAGGGTTTCGAGCAGAGGGCGCAGGTTCATGGGAGGTTAGACGTCCGCAAAGGCGGGATGATAGCGCACGATGCCGCGCCTGCCGCGCAGGGCGCCGGGGGTGAGTTCGGTCAGCATGAAGACTTCGGCTGGCACGTCAATTTCCCAGCGGATTCCAAACGGCTGCGTGGGCTGGAATCCAAAGCGCGGATAGTATTCAGCGTGTCCCAGCACGATGACGACGTCATGCCCCAGGGTTTTCAGTTCCGCCAGCGCGGCGCGGATGAGTTTTGAGCCGACGCCCTGTTTTTGAAATTCGGGCAGGACTGCCATCGGTCCCAGCCCAACTGCCTGCCATTCGGCGTCGGCGTCGCGGATGGCGACAGGCGAGAACAGGATGTGTCCGATGATGCGCTCATCCTGTTCAGCGACCAGCGAGAGAACGACTGCGTTGGCGTCGCGCAGTTTGTTTATCAGGCGGGCTTCATTGTCGCGCCCAAACGCCAGTTGATTGACGCGGAAGATGGCGGGGAGGTCTGCGGGGTTTTCGGGGCGGATAAGAAAGGTCATGGGGTACTCCTGCGCTGATTGTACTTGCAGAGCCGATTACGTGAAACTGGGTCAGGTAATGCCGAAAGTTGTGTAAATTCGCAGCGCGAGACGTCGTCCCCGAATGGGGATTGATGTTGCCCTAAAACCGCGACATGAATGTCGCGGTACAACGCACGGTACAACGCGAGAACCCCTTCGGCAGGCTCAGGGCGAGAATCTTGCGGTACGCCCGTGCAGCGACATTAATGTCGCCTGGAAACGCGAGATAAATCTCGCGCTACGCCCGTGCTGCGACACATCGTCCCCGAATGGGGATTGATGTCACCCTAAACGCGACATGAATGTCGCGCTACGTCCGTACTGCGACATTTATGTCGCAGTTACACAAAACTGGTCAGCGCCACCGAGAGCATGTCTACGCCCCAGTGGGCGAGCATGAACGGGGTGAGGCGTTTGGTCTTCAGGTAGATGGGGATGACGATGGCGAAGGGCAAGGTGGAGATAAAACGATAGAGAACGAATTGCCAATCGGGCAGGAAGGGCAGCGCGGTGTGTTGCAGCGCCCAGCCAAAGGTGACGATGAGAACTGCCAGCCAGGTCTTGCCCGTCAGCGCTTGCAGGCGCGGCAGGGCGTAGCCCTGATAGGTCAACTGCTCGGTGACGCCCCACAGAACGGGAAAGACCAGCAGACTGAACAACGCGCCCCACAGCGGAAGTCCGCCCATGGGCGCGGGCGGCGGTCCGCCGTAGATGAGCAGACCCGCCACCATCCCGCCGCCAAAGCCAAGAACGAGGAACAAGATGAGCAGCAGAAAGGCAAAGCGCAGGTCTTTCCAGAGCAGGGCGCGGCTGAAGTCGAAGAGGGCGGAGAGGCGCAGCCCTTCGGGGCGCAGGAAAATGCCGATGGTCAGCAGACAGGCGAAATCCACGAGCGAGCCGTACACCGTCCACCAGGGGGCGGCGGTTTGGATGGGAGTCGGGTCGCCGCGCAGGAACAAGACCAGGGCGAGCAATCCCTGAAAGAGCAGGGCAAAGAGAAAACGGGCAAAGACCATGAAGAACGGGGCGAAGGATTTCATAGGCGTCCTTTGAATTTAGAGCGCTTCGACGCTGGTCTCGATATGCCGCTCGCTGGCGTGCGCGGCTACTCGACCAGCGGCTCATGTCAGGCAGGGCGCGTGGCGGAGCGGACGAATGCGCCGCGCACCATCATCTTGCCGTGCTGTTCGGAGAGGCGGCGGGCTTCTTCGGCGCTGGGGATTTGTCCGTCTTTGGGAACGTAGGTGAGAAACCAGAGCGTGGCATTGCCGCCGAAGACCAGGTTGGTGAGCAGTTTGATTGCCCAACCGTGACCGCCTTTGTCGCGGAATTGGGTCATGGCTTTGCCGCGCCAGACGGTGATGGTGAGGCTTTCGCCGCTTTTGAAGTCGCCGTGCAGTTCGGCGTAGAGCAGGTTTTCGTTTTTGGGCAGACGCGGCAGGATGAACCAGCCTGAGTACATGCTGTTGAGGATAGTTTGCCCCAGGCTTAAGCCTTTGCCGTGCGTGATGGAGACGACGGCGTCTTTGGGCAGGGGCGCGCGTTCGCCCAGGCGCTGAATGCCGCCGTATTTGCTGTTGCGTTCGAGAGTCCAGGTGCGGGTGGTCATGGGAATCTCCTTCTTGTTGAGATTGGCTTATGCTTCTGCTTTGGCTTTCAGCCGTTGCAGGGTGGCTTCGAGCGATTTTTCGAGAAAGCGCGGGTCGAAGAACAACATCAGGCGGGTGAGCCAGCCCGAAAGCGATTCTTCGGTGACGGCGAGGGTGGATTCGCCGCGCGGCTCAAACGTCCAGTTGTGAATGGCGCTCATGCCGAGGGCGACGCCCGTCCAGCCGAGGCGGTGCGGCGGACGAACGGTGTGCAGGCGCGAGGTGATGTTCAATCCCTGCGCCTTCCAGCGGAAGGTGGCGCCTGTTTGCAAGCCGTCGTTCAGTTTGACGGCGGTAATGTCGGGCTGCCAGGCGCTCCAGTTTTCAATATCGGCTTGAATTTGCCAGACTTTCTCGACGGGCGCGTGGATGAGAATTTCGCGGCGGGCAACGGCGGGGGCGGTTGTGTCAATGTTCATGGTTATTGTCTCCAGATGAGCATGAGGATTTTGTTAAAAATGTAGATGACGCCGAAAGCGGCGGCGAGAGGGACGTTGCCCGTGCTGTAGAGCGCCCAACCCGCCAGCGCGAAGAGGACGAGTTCGAGCAGGAACAGCCAGGGGTCGCTCAGGCGCAGGGGCGATTTTGGCGCGAGGAAGGTTCCCCACGTCACGGCAAACAGGATGGGCGCGCCCAAGCCGAGCAGGAATTTGATGAAGGGGTTGCTGCCCGTCTTGAAGCCCCAGTAGCCGAAGATGGCAAGGACGCCGAGTTCGAGCAGAAAGCGCAGCGCAAGGTTGAGGGATTTGAGAAGTTCCATGAGTTTTCCTTTCAATAAATTTGTGGTTCGACGATTTTGTTTCTCAGCCGAAAAGCAATCAGCCAACTGGTCAGCAGGTTGAATGCGCCAATCGAGGCGGGCAGAATCAAACTGGCTTGCGTAGGGAAGAGGTTGGTAAAACGGGATAACGGGGTGAAATAGACCGCCAGCGCAATGGCAGCAAGGGAAAGGATAAGCAGGTAGATGGACGCGCCGCTTTTCTGCCGTGCCGTGAGGATGACGGCGAACATTGCCAGCGTTCCCATCATCCAAAAGCCGAGCGCCCAAAGCATGTGGCTGAAACGAATCAGCGGGTCAGTTCTCCAAAGTGCAAAATAGATGACGGTGATGGTCAGGGCAATCATGAACGGCAGGACAAGGAAGGCGTCCAACATGCGCTTGCGTTTTTGTGGGGTGATTGTTTTCATTTCAATTGACCTTCACTTCCACGGACAGGATTTCCAAATTCAAGTTGTGCGCCCTGAACAGAACGCCGAGGAGCGCCGACTGGTCGGGCAGTTTACCCGTCAGGAGCGTGTTGCCGTCTGCGTTGGGGACGTGGGTCAACTCTGGGAACCAGGACGCCTGTTCGAGGTCCAGTTTGCCGCGCAGGAGGATGTGGTAAAGGCGTTGTTCGTTCATGTCCCCATCTTATGCGGGCGGGTTGATTCCTTCATCTCCCCATGGAGGGATTTGTGGGGGTAGATTCTCTCCTGCTGAAATACCCCCATCGGGAGATGAAAAAAGAAAGCGCAGCGCCTAAACTGGGCGGCAAGGAGAAAAAAACGATGAAAAAACTTACTTTTATTTTCGTGGCGTTTGCCTTTGCCCTTTCCGCCTGCGGCATTGCCCTGCCAGAGATGGTGACGGGGTCGGGAAAGATGACAACCCAAACGTTCGGGGTGCGCAACTTCGACCAGATTCGGGTCAGCACGTCGGGCGTGTTGTATGTCGAGCAGGGCGATACCTTTCGCGTGACGGTTGAAACGGATGACAACATCCTGCCCTTGTTGAAGGTGGAAGTGCAGCAGGGCGTGCTGATGCTGGGCTTGAAAAAGCCTGCCACCATCCTGCAGCGCGAGACGCTCATCTACCGCGTGACCCTGCCCGCCCTGAGCGCGCTCGACGTTTCTGGCTCGGCGGAAACGCGCGTGGAAGATTTCACGGCGGAGTCGTTGAACGTCAACGTCAGCGGTTCGGGCGATGTGATGTTCGTCAACCTTGCCGCGCCGTCGCTTGCCGCCCGCGTCAGCGGTTCGGGCAACGTGATTGTGGAAAACCTGACGGCGGACTCGGTCACATGCGAATTGAGCGGGTCGGGCGAAGTCCGCCTGAACGGGACGTCGGATTCGCTTTCGGTGCGCATTTCTGGTTCGGGCGATGCGCTGTTGGAAAATCTCAAAACGTCGGGTGTGCAAGTCAGCGTCAACGGCACGGGAGACGCGCTGGTCTGGGCGCTGGACAGCCTGGATGTGACCATCAGCGGCAGCGGCAAGGTGCAGTACGCTGGCTCGCCCAGGTTGACCCAAACGATTAGCGGCTCTGGCGAGTTGGTGGCGTTGGGCGAAAAGTAAGCGATGAAGGGCGACAGCCGCCTGATTGAATAAAAATCCGTCCGTTTTTTCAAAATTCAACCAACCAAAGGATAAGGTTTACATCATGAAGAACTTCGCTACCCAACGCCCCGCGCTCTTTGCCCTGATGGTTTTGTTTGTACTGGAAGTCATCGTCATCGGCGCGCTCTTGTTCAGCAATCTGGCAGGCATTCCCCTGCTGGCGCTCGACCTGCCCATCCTGCTGCTCAACGCCATTTTTGCGGCAATCCTTATCGGCGTGATGGGCTGGTGGAAAGAAACAGGCTTCAACGCCCCAGCGCAGTGGAAGAACGGGGGCTTCATCATCGTGCCGCTGGCGCTGTTGATTGTCCCTACGCTCTTTTTCCAGCCGCAATTCCCGCCGCTCAACCGCGCTATCATCCTGGCGATTGTCACGCTGTTGATTGGCTTTCAGGAAGAAGCCATCTTTCGCGGAATCCTGCTGAGCGCGTTTAGACCGCAAGGCGTGATGAAGGCGGTTTTGATTTCCGCCGCGCTGTTCGGCGTCATTCACATCAATTCGTTGTTGGTCGGGCGCGACCCAATCTTTGTGCTGGCGCAAATCGTCGCGTCCTTTTTCGGGGCAATCGGTCTGGGAGCGCTGCGCGTCCGCATGAACACGGTCGTGCCGCTGGTTTTGCTCCACGCCTTCAATGACTTCCTGCAATTCAGCGCCACAGGCGGCATGGAAGCGGGAGACGTGAGCCTTACCATCCCCATCCTGAAGGTGGTCGTTTCGGCGCTGATGGCAGTTTATGGGTTGTATCTGCTGCGCGGGTATAAGGAAGAAGCCAGCGAATAAAAAACTGCTACAAGTACCGCGACGTTTATGTCGCCCTAAACGCGACATGAATGTCGCGGTACGCCCGTGCTGCGACACATCGTCCCCGAATGGGGATTGATGTCGCCCTAAAACCGCGACATGAATGTCGCGGTACAACGCGCGGTGCAACACGAGAACCCCTTCGGCAGGCTCAGGGCGAGAATCTCGTGCCATGCCCGTACTGTGACACATCGTCCCCGAGTGGGGATTGATGTCGCCCTAAACGCGACATGAATGTCGCGGTACGCCTGTGCTACGACATAAATGTCGTGGTACAGGGCGAGGTGGGGAGGGCGTTTCAAAGCGCGGCTGGGAGGAGGCGCAGGGTGAGCGCAACAAGGAGGAAGAGCGCGGCTTCGGAGAGCGCGCCAAACAGGATGCGTTTTTTGGTATCGGCGCCGTTGGTCACGTCCATGATTTGCCGCATGACGACAATCAGCACGTTGCCCGATTGGTGCAGCCCAATTACAAACCAGAGTGAACCCGTTTGATAGAGCGCATACGCCAGCGTGACGCCCAAAAATGGCAGGTGATACCAATCGGTGATGGGGCGCGTCAATAGTCGAATGAGATGGTTGAGCGTGTAAACCGCCGCGCTGAACGTCACAAACGCCCACAGCGGCGACTCCTGCATGAAACGCCACAGGTAGCCGCGCGTGAGCAGGTCTTCGCCTGCGGCGGCAGGGAAGTTGGCAAACGCCGCCCAGAGAATCCCGCCCGCCAGCCCAAGCCAGGTGAATCGCAGGTTGGCGACCTGCCTGATTCCTAGCCGCACGCCGAGCCATTCGAGCGGAATTTGAACTGCCAATCCCAGCCCCATGCCAAACAGGTACGCCTTCCACCATCCCGCGTGGAAGCCCATGCCGTATGCCGCCAGACCCGAGTCTCCCTGCCAGCGGGCGACCCAATGCGCAGCGGGAATGACCAGCAGAAACAGCCCAAAAACGGAATAGGGCTTGCCAGGAAATTTCAAAAGTCCCTGCCCGTTGGCTTCGCCGAGTTGATAGAGCAGGAAGAGAACGAGAAAGCCAGCGAGGATGTTGAATGTCATGACTATTTCACCAGAGCCACCGCGGGCGCAATCAACAGCCAGGAAAACTTGGCAAGGTCGGCATGGATGAACGCCAGGGCAACCGAAAGCAGAAAGACGGCGGAAACGCTCAGGTTGCGGATAATGCCGCGGCGGACGATGGCAGGCGGCAGGTCGGGAGCGGTGAGGCGGCGTCCGTTTGCGGCGTGGAACCAGAGCAGGGTGAGGAGCAATCCGACTGCGCACATTGTCAGCGCGTAAAAGATGGTGGCGGCGCGGTTGCCGTTTTCGCTGATGACCACCGTCGGGAAGGGGATGAACGCAATCGCCATCAGCGCGAGCAGATTGATGAAAATCAGGCGGGTATCGTAGCGTTCGATGTAGCCGAATTGGCGATGATGGATGAACCAGAAGTTGCCGATGACCAGAAAACTGACTATGAAACTGAGATATTTGGGGTAGATGACGCCCAGTGCGCGCCACAGTTCAGCGTCGTTCAGCCCCGCCGCTTCGGGCAGGCGGATTTCGAGCGCCAGCAGGGTGATGGCGATGGCAAAGACCGCGTCGCTGAAGAAGACCAGCCGCTCCATGCCGATGGCATGTTCATCGTGAGAATGTGAAACTGCCTTCTGGCTCATGGCGGCTCAACTTTCTTTGGCAAGGACGGCTTGCGTCACGACGATTGCGCCCAGCGAAATAAGAATAAACGGGGCGAAGATGCGCCAGGGAATCTCCACTGCCGAAAGCAAGCCGATGGCAAAACAAAGCGCCAGCGCCGTGACCGCCTGCGCGTAATTGCCGCGAAAGGCGCGGTCGGCGCCGATTGCCAGCCCCAGCACAAAGAGAACGCCTGGATACCAGCCGCCAGTGACGATTAAAATGCCCAACCCAATCAAGAAAATGCCGCCCGCAATGCCCGATTTCGTCCGTTTTGTGTTCATGCTTGTACTCCTTTGTCTAAAATGATTTTTCGGATGGCTTGTTTCAATTCATCTGCCGATTTGCCCTTGGAAAGAAACGCCGCCGCGCCAATCTGTTCGGCGCGGGCGCGGTTGGACGGTTCATCGTACAGCGTCAGGATGATGACCGCGCAGCGCGGCTGAGATTGCCGCAATCGTTCCGCCGCGCTCAAGCCGTCGAGCGAGGGCAGGCGGACGTCCATCACCGCCACATCGGGTTGAAGTTCGCGCGCGAGACGCAGGGCTTCCCAGCCATCGCCCGCTTCGCCCACAACGGCGAAATCAGGTTCGAGCGTCAGGTTCATTCGCAGCCCGCGGCGGATGTTGGGGTCGTCGTCAACCAGCAGAATCTTTATCATGCCGCCAGTATAGTTGGGCGGCGGATGGGGCGCATCGGCAAAAGGGCTCGTCCCGTCTCCGTCTTAAGTCGGAAGCGAGATTCGGGATTGGAAACTATAATTGGGCATGTTTCCCTTGCCCATCTTGTAGTGTAAGATGGGCAAGGTTATAGGTCGAAAGTTGCGCAAATTCGTAGCGCGAGATAAATCTCGCGTTACGTCTGTACTGCGACACATCGTCCCCGAATGGGGATTGATGCCGCCCTAAACGCGACATGAATGTCGCGGTACGCCCGTGCTGCGACATGAATGTCGCGGTACAGGGCGAGAATCTCGCGCCATGTTTACACAAAAAAAATAAGCGCTGTCGCAAAGGCGAGAGCGTAAGGAGAATTTGTCATGCCCATTCGTATTCTGCTTGTGGATGACCATGCGGTCGTCCGTCAGGGGTTGAAAATGTTTCTCGGTCTGGATTCAGACCTGGAGGTCGTGGGCGAAGCGGAAAACGGGGAAGAAGCCATCCGCCTGACGCGGGAGTTGAATCCCGACGTCGTCTTGATGGATTTGCTCATGCCCGTCATGGATGGCGTGACCGCCATCGCGCACATCCGCCGCGATTTTCCCGATACTGAAGTCATCGCGCTGACCAGCGTGCTGGAAGACGAAGCCGTGATGAAAGCCATGCGCGCGGGCGCAATGGGCTACCTGCTCAAAGATACGCAGGCGGAAGAACTGCGCCGCGCCATCAAAGCCGCCGCCGCGGGACAGGTGCAACTCTCGCCGCAAGCCGCCGCCCGTCTCATGCGCGAAGTGCGCGCCCCCGAAAGCCCCGAAAAACTGACCGAGCGCGAAACGGACGTGCTGCGCCTGCTGGCGCTGGGGCGCGCCAACAAGGAAATTGCGCTCGAACTCAATATTGGCGAGAAGACCGTCAAAACGCACGTCAGCGCCATTCTGCGGAAGTTGGGCGTGCCGAGCCGCACCCAGGCTGCCCTGTATGCCGCGCGGATTGGGCTGGCGCCCATGGCGGGGGAGCAATAACGCCATGTTCAGGCTGAACCGCATCAGCGCCAGAATTGCCGCAGGGGTGATGGGGTTGGTCATCTTGCTGGCAGGCGCGACCAGCGCGCTGGTCTGGCGCGGCTTTCATCAAGCCGAGCAAGCCGCCGTTCAGCGCAGCGCCGACAGTTTGCAAATGCAAAGCCGCAAGTCCCTGATTCAACTGACCGCGCAGGAAGCCCAACTGTACGACCTGGAACTCCAGCAAGCCGCGCGCGCCACCAAAATCGCCGCCGATTTCATGATGCAGGCGCACGCTTCGGGCAAAATGGCGGATGGGTCTGCCGCGCCCAACGTGGTTTATCAGGCGTCGCAATTGACCTTGAGCGACAACGGTCTGCTCTACTACGACGCCAACCCCAACCGCCGCACCGAGATTTTGCACATCGGCGCAATCACGCCCGATGAAGTCACCGACCGCAGCCTGCGCGACTCGGCGATTCTGGAAGACCTGTTCCCGTCCCTGCTGGAACAAACGCAAACGGGCGTGGGGATTTACTTTCAGGGAGCGCAACTGACCTTCCGCTACTACCCCGTGCGCGGGCTGCCCGAACTGGAACTGCAAAACGGCGCGGCGGAAGCGGCGCAGACCGCGCGCATCGAAGATTTTCTCGTTGCGCCGAACAACAACCCCGAGCGCAAAACCGTCTGGCTGCCGCCCTATCTCGACGACGCGGGGCAGGGCTTGCTGGTCAGCGCCGATACGCCCATCTACTACGGCGACGACTTTCAGGGCTTCATCGGCATTGACGTTTCGCTCACGCGACTCACCGAACGGCTGAGTCAACTCCAACCCACGCCAGGCAGTTTTGCCTTTCTGATGGATGCAGATGGTCGGCTGATTGCTATCTCTGCCGAGCGCGCCGCGGCGCTCGCCAGCCGTCCGCTCCGCGCGCAAGAGCAAGCCCCCAACGGTCTGCTCGGCGCGGCGCTCGCCGACCTGAACCCAAAACTGGCTTTGGCGCTGGAATCCGCTCAACGGTCCGCGCCCGACGCGCTGGAAATTGCTCTCAACGGGCAGCCCGTCATCGTCACGCGCGCTTCGCTTCCCGACCTGGGCTGGACTCTGTCCATTGTCGTTCCACTTGCCGACGTGACCGCCGAATCGCAAAGCGTGGCGCGCTCCATCGAAGCCGACGCCGTCGCCACCGTGCGGAACACCCTGCTCATCATGGCGCTCTTTTTCATCGGCGCGGCGGCGCTTACGCTCTGGCTCAGTCAGCGGTTTCTGGCGCGCCCTGTTACAGATATGCTGGGCGGCGTGCGCGCCATCACGGCGGGCGACCTGGACGTTTCGGTGCCTGTGACGTCGAACGATGAACTTGGCGAACTGGCGGCTTCGTTCAACCTGATGACCGATGAATTGAATCGCCGCACGCTCGAACTCGCCCAAACCAGCGCGGAACTGCAACTCAAAGAGACGCAGGTCAAAGTGGCGGCGCTGGAGGAACGTCAGCGGCTGGCGCGCGAACTGCACGACTCGGTCTCGCAGGCTTTATATGGGATTGCGCTTGGCGCGCGCACGGCTCAGGCGCAACTGGAACGCGACCCCGCCAAACTGGCGGAGCCGCTCGATTACATTCTCTCGCTCGCCGAAGCGGGACTCTCCGAAATGCGCGCCCTTATCTTTGAACTGCGCCCCGAATCGCTCCAGAACGAAGGCTTGGTCGCCGCGTTGACGAAACAATCCGACGCCCTGCGCGCCCGCTACAAACTGGACGTGGTCACGCGCTTCGACCCCGAACCTGATATTCCGCTCGAAGCGAAGGAAGCACTGTACCGCATCGCGCAGGAAGCCATGCACAACGTCGCCAAGCACGCCCACGCCACGCGGGTGGAATTGAGTTTGCAGGAAAAGGACGGCAAGTTAACGCTCGAAATCCGCGACAACGGCAAAGGCTTCGATCCGTCGCGTGAATTCCTTGGTCATCTCGGCATGAAGTCCATGCCTGAACGCGCCGCGCAAATCGGCGGGACGTTTCACATCGAAAGCCAGCCCAACGCAGGGACGGTGATAACGGTCAGCGTCCCCGCGCAGGACGCTTCTCAGCCGAAGGCGGGGCAGTTCTCTCCGCCTTAAGACCGATGATGAAAACCCTGGCGCTGGCTACAATGACCTCACGATTTCAAATTTTTATCGGAGGTTGTCATGCAAAATCAAGTCAGCGTTTCCGTCCCGTCTTTCGGCAAGCGCGCCGCCCTTGTGTCATTCCTGGAAAGCCGCCCCGTTCTTGCGGCGGTGATTTTGTTCGTCGCGTTTGTCGTTCTTTCCAGCCTGTTTGGTCTCGCCGCCAAAGCGCTGCTGCCCCAATTTCAACCCGAATTTATCGCCCTGCTGGGCATGTCGGCGCTGGTGGCGTTGGCGTTATCCGCGCTGGGCTGGTGGAAGGTTGCTGGATTCAATTTCCCAACCGAGTGGCGCGACTCCCGCTTGATGATTGTCCCTTTCATCATCGTGCTGGGGCTGCCCTTCCTGCTGGGCGTCCAAACCACTGACGCGGGGACTTTCGTTTATCTCGTCATCGGCTACGCTTTGACAGGTTTCATGGAAGAAGGTCTCATGCGCGGAATCGTCCTGCGCGCGCTCAAGCCCACAGGCACGACCCGCAGCGTGGTCATTTCATCCCTGCTGTTTGGTCTCATGCACATCGGCAATTTGCTCTACCGCAATCCGTTCATCGTGTTTGCCCAAATGATTGGCGCTTTCGTGCATGGGATTGGTCTCAGCGCCATCCGCCTGCGGACGAACACCATCTGGTTCCCCGTCATTCTGCACGCGCTGCACGACCTGGCGTTGAAATATACCAACTTCCCCGTCATCCCGCTGGATGTGGTGCAGGTCACGTTGTTGATGGTGTATGGAATCTACCTGCTGCGCGGGTATAAGGAAGAAGCCAGCGAATAAAAAACTGCTACAAGTACCGCGACATTCATGTCGCCCTAAACGCGACATGAATGTCGCGGTACGCCCGTGCTGTGACATTTATGTCGCCTAAAACTGCGAGATACCCTTCGGCAGGCTCAGGGCGAGAATCTCGCGCTACACCCGTGCCGCGACATGAATGTCGCCCTAAACGCGACATGAATGTCGCGCTACAGGGCGAGAATCTTGCGCTGCGCCTGTGCTGCGACATAAATGTCGCCCCACAGTTAGTTGATTAACCCCAACTCCCGCGCTTTGCCTGCTGCCGTCACGCGGTCATCCACGCCCAGTTTGGCGTAAATGTGTTTGACGTGCGTCTTGACCGTGCCGACGGAGAGATACAGTTTTTCCGCAATTTCGGGGTTCGAGAGTCCTTCGGCGACCAGTTTCAGCACGTCCATCTCGCGCTCGGTGAGCGGCTCAATCAGCGCCGATTGGTCAATGGGCGCGGGCGCGCCAAACGCCGCCAGCAAGCCCGCCACAAAATCATCTTTGCGCGATTTTTGAATCCCCGCCAGCAGATTTTTCAGCGCTTCGCCTTCGTCCAGGAAGACGCGCACGTAACCGCCCGCCTTGCCAATTTCCAGCGCGCGCTCCAGCGTTTTGACGGCGGCGGATGAATTTCCCGACTCCTGTTCCATCAACGCGCCGACGATGTGCAGTTCCATCTCGTATTCGAGATACCCCGCTTCACGCGCCAGCCGAACCTGCTCCTGCATCAGACGGCGGCTCTCATCCCAGGCTTTTTTCCGCGCCAGATAACGGATTTGCAACAGCGTCTGCAATCTGTAAGGAAAGAACAGCGGCTGCTGCGGCGGGCGATAGTTGCGCGCATAGGCGTCGAACGCCGCCCAGTCGCTCAGCCTGAACATCAAATCGGCATGGACGGCGTGCGCCCAATCGAGGGCGTTGGTGATTCCGCCGCGCTCTGTGAGCGATATGAGGTCGCTGGCGGCTTTGCGGGCGGCGGCTTCGTCGCCGTTGAGCAGTTCGAGTCTGGTCAGCAGGGCATACAGGCGCAGACTGACGTCGGGCATGCCGCCCGTTTGGGTTTCCAAATCCTGCGTCAAATGGGCTTCGAGCCAGGCGTTTCTTAAGTCGTTGACCAGATAATGACCCAACGCCTTGTTGACATGCACCCAGCCGCGCACCAGCGCGGGCGCGCCCTGACGTTCGAGCGTTTCGAGCAATTGACGGTTGAGGGCGATGGCGCACTGCAGGTCGCCGCACTCGCGCACCACTTGCACGCGGGCGCATTCGGCAATCCAGGCGGTGGTCGGGTCGCCTGCCGCGCGGCAAAGGCGAACGGTTTCGTTGTAGGCGGTCTCCGTTTTTTCGAGACCCAGCCCCGTCGTGTGCGCCACAATGGCGATGTTGAATTGGGCAAACCCGCGCCAGAACAAATCTTGTTCGTCCAGTTGTTGCAACGCTTGCTCGGCAAGCGATAAAGCGCCAGACGAATCGTTGTTGACCGCGCGGGCAAGATAACTGCGAATGACCTGAAATCGTCCGCGCGCGTGACGGGCTTGCGGCGTATCGGGCAGATTCGCTTCGGCACGCGCCAGCAGGGGCAGGATGCGGGCGGTATCGTAGCCGAGCCAGAGCCATGTCCAGCCGAGGAAGGCGCTCAGAGCGGGGCGCTGCGCCAGAACGGCTTCGGGCAGGGCTTCGACCCGTTTGACCAGCCCGTGAATTTCCGCCTGTCCCCACGCCTGGCTGAGGGCGCGTTCCACCAGCGCCGCCGCCTGTTCAGGCTCATCCGCCGCCATCCAATGACGGACGGCGGCGAGCAGGAAGTTGTTCTGCTCAAACCAGACGGCGGCGCGGCGATGCAGGGCGGGCAGGTCGCTGGGATGGGCTTGCGCCAGCCGCCGCCGCAACAGGTCGGCGAAGAGGTGATGGTAGCGGTACCAGTTCGCGTCGGAATCGAGCGGGATGAGGAACAGGTTGGCGCGTTCCAGTTCCGTCAGAATCGTTTCGGCGGAGTTGACGTCTAACAGCGCGTTGCACAGCGGGGCGTTGAAACGTTCCAGCAGCGAGGTCTTGAGCAAAAATTCGCGCAGGGCTTCGGGTTGACGGGCGAGGACTTCATCGGTCAGGTAGTCGGCTACAAAGCGATTGCTGCCCGCGAAGGCGGCAACTGCTTCGCGCGGGTTGGACGATTTTTGCAGGGAGAGCGCGGCAAGTTGCAGCCCCGCCGCCCAGCCTTCGGTGCGGGCTTCAAGGGCGCGGACGTCTGCGGCGCTGAGCGAGAGTCCCATCGTCTGGTTGAGGAACTGCGCGGCTTCGTCTTCGGTGAAGCGTAAATCGTCGGCGCGGATTTCGGTCAGTTGCCCGCGCACGCGCCAGCGTCCGAGCGGCAGGGGCGGGTCGGCGCGGCTGATGAAGACCAGGTGCAGGGTGTGGGGCAGGTGGTCAATCAGATAGGCGAGCGCGTCGTGGATGGATTGCTGGGTGACGTGGTGATAGTCGTCCAGCACGAGGGTCACGTCGCCGCTGATGGTTTCGGCGAGGTCGTTGAGCAGCGCGGCGACCAGTTCGCGCGGGTTGGGGGATACGGTTTCGAGCAGAGAATCGAGCGTTCGGACGGAATCAGGCTGGATGTTCCGCAAGGATGCGGCGAGATAGGCGAAAAAACGGGCGGGGTCGTTGTCGTCTTCGTCCAGCGAATACCACGCCGCTCTTGCATTGGGGTTCGCGGCGAGCCATGCCGAAAGCAGGGTGGTCTTTCCGAAGCCTGGCGGGGCGGAGACGATGGTGACTTTGTCTTGCAATCCGCGCGTCAGGCGGGTTTGCAGGGTGGGACGTTCTACCTGCGCGGCGCGTGGGGCGGGCGGGTGGAGTTTGGCGGGCAGAATGCGGATGGGCATGGGTGAATTTTAATCGAATACCCGCGCCAGGACCGTTTCCAGCGCTTCGGGGGATTCCGTCGGCGCGAGATGTTTTTCCAGTTCGGCTTGCAACTTCTGCGCCTGTTGTTTGGTCTCCATTGCCTGCGGAAGGGCTTGCGCTTCGAGCGAGAGTTTCACGGCGCGTTTGAGCAGGTCTTCGGCTTCGTCCCATGTCGACCGCATTGACATCCACATCGAAGTCCCGCGTGTTGGGTATGAGAAACTCAGCGGCGACCGATTAGGGGAATCCTCAGCCGCGATTCGCGCACGCGTGCAAGCCGCCAGGGAGATTCAACAACGAAGATTTGCAGCGCCTGGTTCCACCGACGTCCATTGCAATGCTGACATGCGCGTCGGGGAGATTCGGCAATTTTGCCGGCTCCAGGCTGAAGGTCAGAACCTGATGCGGGCGGCGATGGGACAGATGAACCTTTCGGCGCGGGCTTATCACCGCATCCTGAAATTGGCGCGGACGATTGCGGATCTGGCAGGGAGCGAAGATATCCAATCCGCGCATTTGGCAGAGGCGCTGCAATACCGTCCCAGAATTTTAGTTTCGGAATAATCTGTTTGGGGTTAGGGCAAATTCAAGCGGATTGTCTTGAAATTATCTGCCACACTGTTTCTATTCATTCAAAATTGCCTGAAATTCACAACATGAGTGCTCCAGCGCTTGGTCGTATTTAAGTAAACACCCTACCCGGGTCCAATCCGCGTTCCGGCGGGAATCTCAGTATCTTTGGCGATCACCACGATGCCGTCGCGAACATAGTAGAAACCGCCGTCCACATCCTTGTGTCCGCGCGGGAAGGGCAGGATTTGCACGTTGTCGCCGATGCGCACATTCTTGTCGAGGATCGCCGCCTCGATGCGGCAATTCCTGCCGATGCCGATGGGGATATTCCCGCGCGGCTTCTCGGCGTCGTAATAATCCGCGCCCATGACGATGCTGTCCCTGATGACCGTCCCCTCCGCAATCTGACTGCGCAGCCCGATGACGGAATGCGTAATCTCCGCCTTGCGGATGCGGCATCCCTCCGCCAGCAAAACATCCTGCAATTTGCTGTCTTCCACCGTCGAGCCGGGCAGGAAGCGTGCGTGAGTGTAGATCGGCGCCTTCGCGTCATAAAAATTAAACGGCGGCTCCGAGCTCGTCAACTTCAAATTGGTCTCATAGAACGAACGGATCGTGCCGATATCCTCCCAATATCCATTGAAATTAAAGCCATAGACCTCGTGAGACTGAATCGATTCGGGAATGATGTCCCCGCCGAAGTCATCGTGCCGCAGGTGATAAGTCAGCAGTTCTGCCAGCACTTTCGTTTTGAACATGTAAATGCCCATCGAGCCCAGGAACGGACGCTCCGGGTCGTCGCGGCTGATGTATTTTTTTTGGACTTCCGGGTCTTTGGGCTTTTCAATAAACGACGTAATGCGCGCATCCGCTTCGACCTTTAGCAACCCAAACCGCGACGCTTCGTCCCGCGCGACGGGCTGGACTGCCACCGTAATATCGGCATTTTTCTCCCAATGGAATTCTGCCATCTCGCGGTAATCCATGCGGTAGAGATGGTCGCCTGCCAGAATCAACACATACTCTGCGCCCGTCGCCTGAATCTCGAACAACTGCTTGCGGACGGCGTCTGCCGTGCCCTGATACCAGTCGGCGCTGTGAGGGGTTTGCTCCGCCGCCCAAATCTGCACCCAGCCGGTGTGGAACACGTCGAAGTTGTAGGTTTGGGAAATGTGGCGGTGGAGCGACACAGAATTGAACTGAGTCAGAACCGCAACGCGATAAATCCCCGAATTGATGCAGTTGCTGATGGGAATGTCAATGAGACGATACTTGCCTGCGATCGGGACGGCTGGCTTCGACCTCATCTGGGTCAGCGGGTGCAGCCGTGTCCCTTTGCCGCCTCCCATGATGACCCCCAAAACATCGTTCATTGACTTCATATGAGCCTCCTCAGCAATGCGAGCGGATGATGGGGCTATTATCTCTTAAAATTGAAGAACTTGCGAACCTTTGACGCAACGAAAATGAACGGGTAAGCCAGCAAAATCAGAATATCAATCAGGATGAAAAACAGATGAAGTTTCATCTCTTCCTCCTTTCTGTATCGAATAAGAACGCGAAACCACCACATGGCAGTCTCGCGATTTCGTGCAGGCGACCGGGGGCTGTCCCAACACCGCATCCCGGGATGACGACCGCCTGCCCTGCCGAAATGGCTCCCGGCAGGCGCTACTCCCTGACACAATTTCATTTTACAGCGGTAAAAGACCAAAGTCAACGAGCGAGCGCTTTCGTTTAACGAAACACATACGTACCGGGAAGGTTCCGCACGCAAACGCGCCCGCCTCAATTCCAACACTCCTCTAACGCCGCACTGACAAACCGCCGGCGCGGTTTTGTTATAATGCCTGCATTCGCAGACGGTGGACGAAGGACGGACCGTAAAGAACGGTCCACGGTCAATGTGGTCCACGGTCTGCAGGAGATTTCCCCCTATGATGCGATTCGACCGTTTTACAGAGAGAGCACAGGAAGCCGCCCAACGCGCCGCGGAGATCATCCAGCGCTACGGCCACAACCAGATCGACACCGAACACATCCTGCTGGCGCTGATCGAACAGCCCGGCGGGGTCATCCCCCAAATCCTCGAAAAACTGAGCGTCAGCCCCGAAGCGCTGACCGAACGCCTCGACGCCACCCTGCGCGCCAGCCCCAAAGCCAACATCTTCGGCGGCGGCGCCGGGCAGATCTTTATCACCCCGCGCGTCAAGCGAATCATCGACCTCGCCAACGAGGAAGCCAACCGCCTCAAAGACGAATACATCTCCACCGAGCATATCTTCCTCGCCATCCTCACCGAGCGCAACACGCCCGCCGCCCGTATTCTGGAATCCGCCGGGCTGACGCGCGACCGCGTGTACACCGCCATTCAGGATTTACGAGGCGGGCAGCGCGTCACCGACCCGCAGGCGGAGTCCCGCTACCGCACGCTCGAAAAATACTCCCGCGACCTGACCCAACTGGCGCGCGAAGGCAAACTGGACCCGGTCATCGGGCGCGACAACGAAATCCTGCGCCTCATCCAAATCCTTTCGCGCCGCACCAAAAACAACCCGGTGCTCATCGGCGAAGCGGGCGTTGGCAAGACCGCCATCGTCGAGGGGCTCGCCCAGAAAATCGCCAACAATGACGTGCCGGAGATTCTCTCCGGCAAACGGGTGGTGGCGCTCGATTTGGGCTCGATGATTGCCGGGTCCAGGTTCCGAGGCGAATTCGAAGAGAGACTCAAAGCCGTGATGGAGGAAGTCCAGCGCGCGCAAGGCGACATCATCCTGATGATTGACGAACTGCACACCGTCGTCGGCGCGGGAGCCGCCCAGGGCGCCATGGACGCCTCCAACATGCTCAAGCCGGCGCTGGCGCGCGGAGAACTGCAATGCATCGGCGCGACAACGCTGGACGAGTACCACAAGTACATCGAAAAAGACGCCGCCCTCGAACGGCGCTTTGCCCCCATCTACGTGGAAGAACCCAGCGTGGAAGACACCATCAAAATGCTCCAGGGGCTGCGCGACCGCTACGAAGCGCATCACAAAGTCCGCTTTTCGGACGATGCCCTGGTTGCCGCCGCCCGTTTGGCAGACCGTTACGTCACCGACCGGCGCCTGCCCGACAAAGCCATTGACCTGATGGACGAAGCCGCCGCCAAACTGCGCGTGGCGCTCTACTCCCTGCCGCCCGACCTCAAAGCCATGAAAACCGAAATCGAAAAACTGCACGCCGAAGAGGAACAGGCAGGCTTGAACCGCGACTACGAACGCGCCGCACAGAAAAAGTCCGAACGCCTGCGCCTCGAAGAGGAATTCAACGCCAGGCGCGACAAATGGGAAGCCGAACATCAACTGGACGAAGTGGTGGACGTGGACGACATCGCCTCAGTGGTGCATCAGTGGACGGGCATCCCCGTCAGCCAGATGATGGAGACCGAAGCCGAGAAACTCCTGCACATGGAAGCCCGCCTGCACGAGCGCATCATCGGTCAGGATGAAGCCATTCACGCCATCTCCGACGCCATCCGCCGCGCCCGTTCCGGCTTGAAAGACCCCTCGCGCCCCATCGGCTCGTTCATCTTCATCGGTCCTTCCGGCGTCGGCAAGACGGAACTCGCCAAAGCCCTCGCCTGGTTCATGTTCGACGATGAAGACGCCCTCGTTCGCATTGACATGTCCGAGTACCGCGAACAGCACACCGTCTCGCGTCTCTTTGGTGCGCCGCCCGGCTATGTGGGCTACGAGGAAGGCGGTCAGTTGACCGAAGCGGTGCGCCGCCGCCCCTATCGCGTCATCCTCTTCGACGAAATCGAAAAGGCGCATCCCGAAGTCTGGAACGCCCTCCTGCAGATTCTGGACGACGGACACATGACCGACGGACAGGGCAACGTGGTGGACTTCCGCAACACGGTTCTCATCATGACCTCGAACCTGGGCACCGAATACGTCAGGCGGGGAGGCGCCCTCGGCTTTGTCCAATCCAAAGCCAGCGACGAAGAACGCGAAGCGCACGCCAAAATCGAAAAGGCATTGAAGAGCGCCTTCCGTCCGGAATTCCTCAACCGCATTGACGAAATCATCATGTTCTCGCCGCTCTCCATCGAGCAGATGGAAGAAATCGTCATCTTGCAAATGAAGGAAGTGCAGGACCGCCTGAACGAACACAACATCACCGTCGAATTGACCGACGCGGCGCGCAAGTGGCTGGCAAAGGAAGGGTACGATCCCGCCTTCGGTGCGCGTCCCCTGCGCAGGGCGATTCAGAAATACGTCGAAAGCCCGCTCTCAGTGGAACTGCTCTCCGGCAAATACAAGGATGGCGCCGCCGTACAGGTGGATGTGGACGAGGAGAAGAATAAAATCGTCTTCCGCACCCTCACTACATCGAAGAAAAAGAGCGAACAACACGCGGATGCGTGACAAAAATCGAAAGACCGTCAGAAATGGCGGTCTTTCTTTTTCTCTTCATCCCCCCAAATCCCTAATGCCGTTTTCACAGAATCAAGGTAACATAAGCAAACCCTTTCTCACGGAGTTTTCCTCATGCAGTCGAATTCCAATTCTTCCTCCATCGTCCCCAAAGTCGTCGCAGGGATTGTCGCCGTGCTGTTGTGCTGCGCCTGTTTGGTGATTCTCGCGGCAGGATACATCATCTATCAGGCCGTCCGCCCCGTCCCGGCAGATGATGCCTTCACCCCCGCGCCCACCATCGAATTCTTCACCCCCGCCCCGGCCACCGATACCCCACAGCCCACCGACGCCCCGCCATCCTCCTCCGAGAGCGTAACCTCCTACACGCTCGATGTGTTGAACCAGACCCTCGTCCCGGAAAACGATCCCTACGAACTCGCCTGCCGGCTGAAGGGCATCTGCGACGTTCCGCGCTCTGTGCCAGCCAAAACCTACAAAGTGGGAGATACCGAGAAGTTCTGGGTCAATAATTCCGATACCGCCGAGCATCGTCAAATCACCGCCCGGCTGGTGTACATCACGCCGCACTCCTACTTCTGGGCGGAAGAGGGGACGAAGTACCGTGAAGCCGATGTCAAACGCCTCATGGACACCTTCGAGAGCAAAATCTATCCCACCAACCGCGAATTCTTCGGCGAGGAATTCATCCCCGGCATAGACGGCGACCCGCACATCTACGTCATCTACGCCAATGGGCTGGGCAGAAACGTGGCAGGCTACTTCAACTCCTCCGACTCGTTTCACCCCCTCGTCAAGGAATATTCCAACGCTCACGAAACCTACATGCTCAGCGCCACCCAAAGCCTGACGGATGAATACACCTACGGCGTGCTGGCGCACGAGTTCGTGCACATGATCCAGTTCCCCTCCGACCGCAACGACGTCTCCTGGCTGAGCGAGGGCTTTGCCGAACTGGGCGTCTTCCTGAATGGGTACGATGTCGGCGGCAAGGATTGGGTATATACCCGCGACCCCGACCTGCAATTGACCACCTGGGGCGACAGCGTTGGCGATAATGGACCTCACTACGGTCAATCCTTCCTGTTCTTCACCTACTTCCTCGACCGCTTCGGCGAGCAAGCCACCCAGGCATTGACCAAAAACCCCGAAAACTCCATCTCCAGCGTGGACGATACCCTCGCCGACCTCGGCGTCACCGACCCCTTGCGCGGACGCCTCATCACCGCCGACGACGTTTTCATGGACTGGGCGGCGGCGCTCTACCTCAAGGACAAAAACGTCGCTGATGGGCGTTACACCTACCACAACTATCCCAACGCGCCGCGCACCTCTGCAACGGATACCATTTCGACCTGTCCGCAAACGCCGCTGGATTTCACCGTCAGCCAATATGGCATGGATTACATCGCCATCACCTGCGCCGGCGATCACACCCTGACCTTCAGCGGCTCCACCTCCATTGGTCTGCTCCCCGCCGACGTGCATTCCGGCAAATACGCCTTCTGGTCGAACAAGGGGGACGAATCGAACATGACCCTCACCCGCGAGTTCGATTTCACAAGCGTGAGCGCTCCCATCGAAATCAGTTACTGGACGTGGTACGACATCGAAGAAGACTGGGATTACCTCTATCTCGAAGCCTCCACCGACGGCAAAACCTGGGAAATCCTCAAAACGCCCTCCGGCACCGACTATAACCCCTCCGGCAATTCTTACGGCTGGGGCTACACCGGCAAAAGCCGCGGCTGGATCGAAGAGACGGTTGACCTCTCGAAATTTGCCGGGCAAAAAGTTTTCCTCCGCTTCGAATACATCACCGACGCGGCGGTCAACGGCGAAGGCTTGATGTTGGATGATGTGCGGGTCGAGGCAGCCGGCTATCGGTCCGATTTTGAAGCGGACGACGGCGGCTGGGCTGCGGAGGGCTTTGCCCGCATCCAAAACGTTCTTCCGCAGACCTTTCGCCTGTCCCTCATCCTCAAAGGCGATTCCACCACCGTGACCGAAATCGAACTCAGCCCCAGCCAAACCGCCGAAATTCCGCTTTCGCTGAAGCCCGGCGAGGAGGCAATCCTGATTGTGGCTGGCACGACGCGCTTTACAACCATCCCCGCCAGGTATCGAATCGAGGTGAAATAATGTCCACAGCCCCCAAATCGGAAGTGTTGCCCTTGGCAGACCTGGTGGCTTACAACGAAGGTTCAGTGGTCAGCCGCCAGATTACCAAAGCGGAGGCGGGCAACGTCACGCTCTTTGCCTTTGACCGTGACCAGGAATTGAGCGAGCACACCGCGCCGTTCGACGCCCTCGTCCACGTGCTGGATGGCGAAGCGGAAATCAGAATTTCTGGCAAGCCGTTTCATTTGAAAAGCGGCGACGCCATCATCATGCCCGCCGGCGAACCGCACGCCGTCAAAGCCCTGACGCGCTTCAAGATGCTGTTGACGATGATCAGGAAGTAGTCAGTGATTCACTCACCTTACGCGGTGGCGCGAGATTTATCTCGTGGTTTCAGGCGACATGAATCCCCATTCAGGGACGATGTGTCGCGGCACGAATGAACTGCGTAACGTCAGTCAGTAATTCAGTGAGCAGCGCCTCAGCAATCGGTGAAAACATCCCGCAGGCATTGGGCTTTGCGGGATGTTCTTTTTCATATGAAAGCCTTTTCTATCCGCGAAGAAAACGAAACAACACAAAATTTTCTCTTCGTGAACCTTCGTGAAATTCGTGGATATTCGAGGCGGCAAGGACAATCGCCGGTTTTGTAGCGAAAACGTAACTCACGGGGCAAACGATTTCTTGCAACTGGCAGTATAATCGCCCTTGCCCATGGTCAATTCCCTCGTTCAGATGTTCGATCTCTTCACCCAGCCCACAGGGAGTGTCATTTACCATCTGGTGCTGGTCTTTTCCATTGTCAGCGCACTGCAATCTGCCATCTTCCACCTGCGGGCGAGCGGTTTTCCTCAGGCGCGCCGCACGGTTTTTGGGTTGAGTTTCCTGCTCTCGGCTCAGGTGGCGCTCTTTGTGCTGAGCGCCTTCGGCAACGAAGGATTGATCAACCTGCGGCTCTTCCTCCCCCCGGCAGACCGCGCGCTCACGCTCTTTGCTCTCATCTGGATGATCTGGTTGTGGACCTTCCCTGAGCCCAGCCGCATCGCCGACGCCGTTGCGGCGTTGTTCAGCCTGCTGGCAGCAGCGGCATTTGCCGTGGGAGTGATTGTTTACTCTCAAACGCCCTCTATCCCCTACAACCTGACCTTATTCGATAGTTACTGGCAGATGGGCAGCCTCGCCATCGCCGTCTTTGGGTTGTTTCTGCTCCTCGTCCGCCGCCCGAACGGATGGGGGAACGGCATGGCGGTCTTCCTGCTCGCCTTTGCCGGGCATCTCCTTCACCTCATCTTCGGGCGCACCGACGGCGACTTCCCCGGCGCCGTCCGCCTTGCTTACATGGCGGCTTATCCAATTCTGATGACGCTGGCGCAGCGTTTTCCGGCGCCGCCGCCTGTCCGCACCACTATCAAACCCACCGCGCCCTCCGAAGAACGCCGGCGATACAGCACCGACCCGAAGACCTTCCACGCCCTGCTGGCGCTTGCCGCCGAAACCAGCGTGGACAAGTTGAGCCAGTCCATCACCCGCGCCATCGCGCAAACCCTGCTCGCTGACCTTGCTTTCCTCATCTACCTCACCGACAACAACAGCCAGCTTCACATTGCCAGCGGCTACGACCTCATCCGCGAGGAGGCGGTGGAAGGCGGCAGTCTCAACAAGAGCATGATTCCCATGCTCACCAACTCCATCCAGCGCGGACGCCCGCTGCGCCTGCCCTCCAGCAGTACTTCTGCCGACATCAAAGGGCTGAGCGACATGCTGGGTCTCAACACGCCGGGACACATCATGAGCGTCCCCATCATCACCCCTGAAAAGGATGTGATCGGCGGTCTGCTGGTGCTTTCGCCCTACTCCAACCGCCTGTGGAGCGCGGAAGATCAGGCGTTCCTCTCCAACATTGCCGCCTCGCTCGTCCCGGTCATCCAGCGCGGACAGCGAATGAACGCCATCGAACACAAATCCGAGATGGTCCGCCAGGAACTGGAGGCGGCGCAAGTCCGCATTGCCGAACTCGAAAAGCGCAACGAAGAACTTCTCCAGCAGATGGAAACCGTCCGCGCCGAAGCGCAAAAGGGGATTGCCCAGGCTGAAAGTCTGGCGGAAATGACGCGGATGCAGGAAGAGGCGCAAAAGGTCATCGAAAAACTCAAGGCGGAGAACGAATCCCTGCGCGCCGCACAAAAGGGCAAAACGGCGGGAAAAGCCGATGCCCAGGTGGAAGCCGAACTGCGCGCCACCCTTCAGGAAGTGGCGCGCCTGCAAAACCTGCTTGCCGAGGCGAACATGCGGCTCGTGCAGGCGGAAAAAGGCGTCTCCGCCGCGCGCACCACCGAACAGGCAGAAGTCGTCGCCTCCATCGCGCAGGAACTGCGCCAGCCCATGTCGTCCATCGTCGGCTACACCGACCTGCTGCTGGGCGAATCGGTGGGCATCCTGGGCGCGTTGCAGCGCAAATTCGTCGAGCGCATCAAAGCCTCCACCGAGCGCATCTCCAACCTGATCAACGACCTCATCCAGGTCACCACCCTCGAAACCGGTCTCGACGAACTCAAACCCGAACCGGTGGACCTGGACCTCATCATTGACAACGCCATGTCCTACACCAGCAGTCAGGTGCGCGAGAAAAACATCTCCATTCACCTCGACCTGCCCAAAAAACTCGACCCTATCTACGCCGACCGCGAAGCCCTGCAACAAATTTTGATCCACCTCCTGCAAAACGCCGGCGCCGCCTCCCCTCAGGAAGGAACCGTTCACCTGCGCGTCAAGACTCACTCCGAAGGCGGCAGAGATTACGTCCTCCTGCAGGTTTCGGATAGCGGCGGCGGCATCCCGCCCGAAGACCTGCCGAGAGTCTTCACCCGTCTCTACCGCGCCGACAATGTCCTCATTCAAGGCGTCGGCGATACCGGTGTGGGGCTGTCCATTGCCAAGACCCTCACCGAAGCCCAAAACGGGCGCATCTGGGTGGATACCCAGGCCGGCGTCGGCTCCACCTTCAGCGTGCTCCTGCCCGTCGCCACCGGCAAACCCCGCACGGAGGGCTGACCATGAAAGCCCTGCGCCAACTGGGCGGCGGATTCGTCATCGCGGTGATTTCCATCCTCCTGGTCATCGGCGGCATCTCCCTCTCCCTGGCAGAGACCTCCGCCCCCGCGCTCC
>JABRVZ010000153.1:0-4284 GCA_039961775.1 Chloroflexota bacterium | reverse complement strand
GTGTGGGGGACGGCGTGTCGGTGGGTGCGGGTGTGGCGGTGGGGGCGGAAGTCTCGCCGCGGCAGGCGGAAAGGACGAGGGTTGCCAAGAGGATGAAGGTGAACAATTTTTTCGACATCGGAACCTCCTTGTATCAGCGGGTGGTTTGCGCGTAGGCAAAACGGCGTTTGTTTGGCGCAGACCTGTACCGCTGGTAACGAAACGGCGCAGGGAAATGTTCCTTGTCATTATAGCATTCGATGGGTGATACAATCGCGGCATGGGCACGCTCTACCTCGTCGCAACCCCCATCGGCAATCTCGAAGACATGTCGCCGCGCGCGGTGCGCATTCTCAAAGAGGCGGTTCTCATCGCGGCGGAGGACACCCGTCACACCGGCAAACTGCTCAAACATTTCGACATCGAAACGCCCCTCACCAGTTATTTCGAGCACAACAAACTGAACAAACTGGATTTCATCCTGGAAAAACTCTCCACAGGCGACGTGGCGCTCGTCTCGGATGCGGGGACGCCGGCAATCAACGACCCCGGCTACGAACTGGTCCGCGCCGCGCTCGCTTCAGGCTTCGACGTGAAGCCGGTGCCTGGTCCCTCAGCCCCTCTCGCCGCCCTGACCGTCTCCGGTCTCCCCACAGACTCGTTCCTCTATCTGGGGTATCTTCCGCACAAAGCCGGTGACCGCCGCAAGATACTAGGACAAGTTGAAAACTTGTCCTACACATTGATCTTCCTCGAGTCGCCATACCGCATCATCGAAGCGCTCGAAGACCTGCTTGCCACACTGGGCGACCGCCGCATCTGCGTGGCGCGCGAAATGACCAAGATGTTCGAGGAATACTGGCGCGGTTCCATCAGCGGGGCGGTGGAGTATTTCAAGTCGCAGCCTGTGAGAGGAGAGTTCACGCTGGTGGTGGAGGGGAAGAAGAAAGATGAAAATGAAAAGTGGACAGAAGAAGAACTGCTTGCCGCGCTCACAGAGAAATTAAGGGGTGAAAAATCTGCAAAAGAAATCTCGGCTGAATTGGCAGAGCAAAGCGGGTGGAATAAAAAGGAAATCTACGCGCGCATCAGCCGGGGGAAATGATGAAGACCGTACGGCAGCGGGTTCGTGATTTTGGGATTTCGCCCGGCATTCTAATGCCGGGTCAATGGAATGCGATTACAGATATAATAGACAGGCTTGCCGGGCTGTGACCCGTTCAAGACACCCCCTGGAGGAAAAATGTCAAAACAAGATCATTTCGGTTTCATCTTCAGCAATGAAGACAGTGTCATGCGGGTTGCAGCGACCGCCAACGTCACATCCTGGCTGGTTCTTTTGGCGTTTGTGGCGACCTTTTTCACGAACTTCTGGCCCCTGTTCGACGGGACGGTTCCTTTTTCGGAGTTGTTCAATCAGCCTGCGTCCCTCGTCAATGTGTTCTATATTTTGGTGATGGGCGTTGTGTATTTCAGCATTTTGCAGGGCATTGCCCGCTTGCTCCATCTTGGTCTCGACATCTTCTACGCCATTGACGCCGGCGAAGGTGAAGATGAGGTTGAATAAAGCACAAGGAGTTGAAGATGGCAGAAGAGAAAAAAGAGGAAAAGAAAGAAGAGAAACCGACCCCGAAGGATAATCTCGTCGTCACGAAACATTCGGTGCGGATTGGCGGGAAGACCATCAAATACACAGTCACAGCGGGGACAATGGTCTTGAAAGAGGAGACAGCCGACCGTGAGAAGGAGGCGGAAGGCGAGAAGCCGCGCGCGCAAATCTTCTTTGTCGCCTACACCAAAGACGACGTCCGCGACCCGGCGAAGCGTCCGCTGACGTTTTCATTCAACGGCGGACCGGGTTCCTCGTCTGTGTGGCTGCACATGGGCGTGCTGGGTCCGCGACGGGTGCTGTTGAAAGGCGACGGCGACCTGCCCAAACCGCCATTCAAGATGGTGGACAACGATTTTTCGATCCTCGACGAGACCGACCTGGTGTTCATTGACCCGATGAGTACCGGCTACAGCCGCCCGGTGGAGGGACAAAAGCCGAAGGAATGGCACGGCTTCAAGAAGGACATCGAATCGGTTGGCGATTTCATCCGCCTGTACACCACGCGCTACAACCGCTGGCTCTCTCCCAAGTTCCTCATTGGCGAATCCTACGGCACAACGCGCTCGGCGGGGCTTTCAGGATATTTGCAGGAACGCCACGGCATGTACCTGAACGGCATCATGCTGGTTTCGGTGGTGCTCGATTTCACAACAATTGATTTCAACGTCAACAACGACCTGCCCTACATCCTCTTCCTGCCGGGCTATACCGCCACCGCCTGGTATCACGGCGTTCTGCAGCCCAAACGGACGTTGAAGGAATGGCTCAAGGAGGCGGAAGAATTCGCGCTCGGCGATTACGCCAAAGCGTTGCTAAAAGGCGATGCGCTCACCAAAGAGGAACGCGCCGACATCGTCAAGCGATTATCCCGCTACAGCGGCATCTCGGAACAATTCATCGAACGCTCGAATTTGCGGATCAACGACCAGCATTACTTCAAGGAACTCCTGCGCGAACGCGGGTTGACGGTGGGACGCCTCGACAGCCGTCTCCTCGGCCGCGACCGTTTGGGCGTGACCGAACAACCCGAATATGACCCCCTGCTGACGAACATCATGGGTCCGTACACCGCTGCGTTCTACGATTACGTCCGCCGCGAGTTGAAGTTCGAGTCCGATTTGCCGTATGAGATTTTGAGCCGCTTCGTACATCCGTGGTCGTACAAGGAGTTCGAGAACGCCTACGTCAATGTGGGCGAGACCCTGCGCGCCGCGATGACCTACAACCCCTACCTCAAGGTCTTTGCCGCCAACGGTTACTACGACCTCGGCACGCCCTACTTCGCCACCGAATACACCTTCAACCATCTTGGTCTGGACGAACAGACGCGCAAGAACGTTTCGATGGAGTATTACGAGGCGGGGCATATGATGTACATCCACATGCCTTCGCTGAGGAAGATGAAGAAAGACCTGTCGAAGTTTATCAAGAGCGCAATGTAGATTTCCCCCATTGCCTGTTTTCGCCACGGATTTCACTGATTGACACGGACAAAAAGCTCCGTGAACATTCGTGAAATCCGTGGCTGATTTTTTTACGGCTCCCAAATGATGGTCACCACGCCATACAGGTACGGCTGACCGTTGATGTATTCAATCCCGACCAGCAGGGTGCGGAAATCGAACAACTGACCGGCGGCGGGCTTGTACAGATGGTAGAAGCGGATGTTCGGGTAGGGCCACGGTCGCCCGAGGGGGAAGACCTTTTCGAGGCTGTCGCAGTACGTTTCCATGTTCGGCGCGTTCAGCACTTCCAGATACTTCGGTTTCACCACGTCGTTGAACGTGCCGGTATCGGGGATGCCGCTGGGACCTCCGCCCCAGTTATAGAACGCTGTGCTGGTATAGATGCCGGGCGCGGCGGCTTGCGTGAAGTTGATGCCCGGCCCGTATGCCCACAGGTGCATGTTCACGCCGTGAACGGGACTGACAATCGGGCTGAGCAAATTTCCATCCGCTTGATTCAGACTCTGCTTGAACTGCCCGATGAGCGGCAGGATGCGGCTGTCGGCGCAGAAGGCTTCGTGGGTGACGTATTCGGTCAGGTAATAGGAATTGACCCAGCCGGTCAGTCCGTCGTTTCTGCGGACTTCAACCCACACGGCTCCATCCACGCTGACGCTTGGACCGGTGCGCATGACATCGTTCGCCTCTGGCGCAAAGTACCCGACGATGGGCTGGCTGACGCCCGCGCCGGCGCGGATGTTGAGCACGTCATTCCCCGCCACGTTGACCACCGCATACGGACCGATCAGGGTGGTGGGGGTCGAGAACCCAAATGGCGCGATGAGGACGCTGTGCCAGTACAGGCTTCCGTCGGCGCGCTGGGTGACGTAGAGAATGGCTTCCATCCTGCCGTCCAAGCCCCAGCCGGAGACGTAGAGGGCTTTCGATTTCGCCGGGTCCAGCCCCATGACGGAATACGGGTTCGAGCCGCCGAGCAGGGCTGTCAGGTCTTTTGCGGCGTCGGGGACGAGCGTCCCTCCGATGTGGCTGGTGCGCAGGGATTCGATGGCGGTCTCCGATTGGTACACCGCCCCCTGTGATTGCCAGTAGGCGAAGGTAAAGGTCTCGTTCATGAGAGGCGGCAGGGCGCTGAAGTTGCGGGCGTTGAGCGCATTGACAATCGTCTGGGCAAAGGCGGCAGGATCGGGCGAAGGGGTGGCGGTGGGAGGCGGGAGAGGCGTGTCGGTG
>JABRVZ010000152.1:0-19992 GCA_039961775.1 Chloroflexota bacterium | reverse complement strand
CCCTTCACCACCGCCCGCCTCAACCCCCTCGACGCCCCTCACACCTACGAAACGGACGTCTGCCGTTACCTCTACAACAAGTGGAAGTCTGGCAACGCTGCCCCCGGCACCATCGTCATGGTCGTCATGCTGCACGGCATCAAACGGGACGCGGCAGACGTCACCGCCAACGACATCACCGTCGAAGACTTCCACAAGATGATGAACGACCTCCACGAGCAGGGCTTCCAAGCCATCAACGCCGCCCAACTGGCAGACTTCCTCGACCACAACGCCTACATCCCTCCGCGCTCCGTCCTGCTCATTCAGGATGACCGCCGCACCGGCGAAAACTTCAACACCCACTTCCGCCCCTACCATGACCAATGGGGCTGGGTGGTCGTCAACTCCTGGATCAGCGCCGAAGACGGACCCCGCGCCATCGCCCTGCAAGACAATATCGCCCTCGAAGCCGAAGGCTGGGTGGATCACCAATCGCACGGCTACATCCACAACATCAACATGACCGACGCTTCCACCGACGAATTCATCCGCACCGAATTCGAAAAATCCATCGCCGACCTCCAGCAGAACTTCCACAAAACCCCTGTCGCCATCATCTGGCCCGGCGGCGGCTTCGGGCTCCGTCCCGTACAAATCGCCCGCGAATATGGCTACCGCCTCGGCTTCACCGTCAACCCGCGCGGACCCGTCATGTACAACTGGATTCCCCTCGCCGACCAGCCTGACCCCGCCCGCCCCTCCTACCTCCCCGAAGGCTACGTCAACGACCCGCGCATGGTCATCCCGCGCTACTGGCCCTACCAGGTGCGCGCCGAACTCGACAACGTCCGCAGCATCGGCAAGGAAGCCGCCGCCTACGCCGAACAAAACAAAGCCATCGAACTCGAATACTACGACATCGTCTGCGCCCCAACGCTGGGCGCCATCCCGTAGCCCCCTTGCGCGCCGGGGATGTATACTTATCTCAAGATGGATCACCAGCCCTACATCCCCGGCACGAAGCCGGCGGAGCCCGGTCCGCTCTCGCGCTTCATGCCTCCTCTGGAGGAGGGGATCCTCTCGCGCTGGCTCCCGCTTCATGCCCGACCCGGAGCCTGGGTGCTCGACCCCTTTGGCTTTTCCCCCCGCCTCCTCCTCGAAGCCGCCCGCGCCGGCTGCCGTGTCCTCGTTGCGGTCAACAACCCCATCACCCGTTTCCTGCTGGAAACCTCCGCCCAGCCTCCCGCCGAAGCGGACTTCAAAGCCGCCCTCGCCGAGCTCGAAACCGCCAAAAAAGGCGACGAGCGCCTCGGCGCGCATCTCCAATCCCTCTACCTCACCCCCTGCGAAAAATGTGAACGTGAAATTCAGGCGGAAGCCTTCCTCTGGCGCAAAGGCGAAGACGCTCCGTACGCCCGCCTCTACACCTGCCCGCATTGCGGCGATGCGGGCGAACGTCTCGCCACCCAGCAGGATATTGACCGCGCCAGAAGAATCGCCGCCACCGACGGCTTGCACCGCTCCCGCGCCTTCGAACGGGTTGCCGCGCTCGACGACGATGACCGCGTCTATGCCGAAGAGGCGATTTCACATTACCTGCCGCGCCCTTTGTATTTTCTCACCACCATCGTCAACCGCCTCGACGCCCTGCGCCTGTCGCCCGAACGGAAACGCGCCCTGAGTGCCCTGCTTCTGGTCGCCTGTGACGCTGGCAACACGCTCTGGGGGCATCCCTCCGAACGTCCGCGCCCGAAGCAACTCACCGTTCCCAGCCAGTTCCGCGAGCATAACCTGTGGATGATGCTCGAGCGTGGACAAAGCCTGTGGGCAGAGACAGGTTCCGGCGTCCCGCTGGAGGCGTGGCCTGGCAGGCTTCCAGAGAGCGGGGGGATTTGTCTCTATGAGGGGCGTCTCAAGGATTTGGCGCGGGAGGTCAAAAAGGAAATTCCGATTGCGGCGGTCATCGGCTCGGTGCCGCGTCCGAACCAGGCGTTTTGGACTCTCTCTGCGCTGTGGGCGGGCTGGCTGTGGGGACGCGATGCGGTGGAGCCGTTCAAGGTGGCGCTGCGCCGCCGGCGGTATGACTGGGCGTGGAACGCAACCGCCCTGCATGCCGCGTTTTCGCACTTGTTCGACCTGCTTCCGCTGGGGACGCCGTTTTTTGGCTTTTTGCCCGAACCCGAACCTTCGTTCCTCACTTCGGCGCTGACTGCTGCGGGCGCGGCTGGCTTCGACCTGACCTCGCTTGCCCTGCGCACGGAACATGACGCGGTGCAGGTGATTTGGCGGCGCGGCGAGGCGTTGAAGCGCGAGACGAATGAGGCGGATGCCGAACTTGTGCGCGAAGCAATCGCCTCGCATTTGAGGGAACGCGGCGAGCCGGCAGGTTATCTTCACCTGCATGCGGCGGGTCTGATTGCGCTGGCGGAGGCGCATGCTTTGAAGAAAAAGGGGCAGGAATTCGACGATGCCCTGCGCCTGACGCAGTCGCTGATTCAAAAGGCGCTGCTGGAGGACGGGCGGTTCGTCCATTATTCGAGCGGGGAGAGCGTCGAGACCGGGCTGTGGGGGCTGGCGGAGGCTTTTGCCGATTCGCTTTCGGACCGTGTGGAAGTTGCGATTGTCAATTTTTTGCAGAAAAATCCGCACAGTATTTACCTTGAAATCGAAGATGATTTGTATCCCCAATTTCCGGGCTTGTTGACTCCGTCGAAGGGGATGATCTATGCCGTGCTGGAGTCGTATGCCCTGCGGGAAGGGGCGGCGTTTGTTTTGCGCCCGGAAGATGTTGCCGCCGCGCGTCGCAGGGAGTTGAACACGGTCACTGCCATGCTGGAGGCGATTGGTCTGCGGTTGGGTTACAAAACCCGTCAGGAGGGGAGGAATTATTTGTGGTTGGATGAAGCGGGCGGGATTGTCCGTGTCTTTCACGTTCTCGCGTCGGCGTTGATTGGGCGGGCATTGCAGGAAACGCCCTATCCGCCGGAACGCACCCTCATTGTCATCCCCGGCGGACGGGCGGGATTGATCGAGTACAAAGCCGAACGCGACCCTGCCCTGGCGGCGCGCCTGAAAAAATACCGCCTCGTGAAATACCGCCTGTTGCGCGCGCTTATCGAGTTGCCGGTGCTGACGCGCGAGACCTTCGATGAGCAGATTATCAGCGATCCGCTCGAAAAGTCTGCCTCCCAGCGGATGATGTTTTGAAGGCTCCCTGCGCAGCGTGCAACTTCGCGCCTTCTTTGGAATTGTGACTTTTGTCCATTCTCAAGCATGCAAGGGGGATGTATCATCGTTTTATGTCAATGAAAAAGGATACATCCGACCTGATGCAAAGCCGCGCTGCGCTGACCCGATTCGCCTGGCTGTCTATCGGCGCGGCGGCGGCGACCATCTCTCTGAAAACCATTGCCTACTTCCTGACGGGCTCGGTGGGCTTACTCTCCGATGCCATCGAGTCGCTGGTCAACCTGGCGGGCGCGGTCATGGCGTTGATTATGCTGACCATCGCGGCGCGCCCCGCCGACCATGACCATGTGTATGGTCACAGCAAGGCGGAATACTTTGCCAGCGTCACCGAAGGCATTCTTATCATCGGCGCGGCGCTCGGTATCATCGTCACTGCCGTTCAAAGATTACTCGAGCCGCGTCCGATTGAACAACTGGGAATCGGTCTGACGGTATCGGTTGCTGCGTCGTTGATCAACTTCGTTGTGGCGCGCATTTTGCTGAACGCCGGCAGAAAGCGCCATTCCATCACCCTCGAAGCCGACGCCCAGCACCTGATGACCGATGTGTGGACCTCGGTTGGCGTCATTGGCGGCGTGGCGCTGGCGGGCTTCACGGGCTGGGGTCCGCTCGACCCGATTGTTGCCATCCTCGTGGCGCTCAACATCCTGTGGACGGGCTACCAGCTCATGCGCCGTTCGGTGATGGGCCTCATGGATGCGGCGTTGCCCGAGAACGAGCAAAAACTCATTCAAGAGGTCATGGACAGGTACAAAGAAAGAGGCGTGGACTTCCATGCCCTGCGCACGCGGCAGGCGGCGGCGCGGCGGTTTGTCTCGGTGCATGTGCTGGTCCCTGGCGACACCACCGTCCACGACGCCCATCACATTGTAGAGGATTTCGAGGACGACATCCGCTCATCGCTGGGCGGCGCGGTGACGGTCTTCACACATCTCGAACCAGCCGAAGACGAACTCTCGATGGCAGATATGCATCTGGACAGGCAGGCGTAGGCTAGAAGTTCAATTGCCATCGCAGGAAAATATGACCCCTATGTCAAATCCGGAACAAGGTCACAGCAAAATTATCCAACAGGTGCGCTGGCACGACCATCACGACCCGCATCACGGCGAGTTTCGCCTTTCCGATGTCATCCTCGGCGGGCAGGATGGACTGGTTAACGTGCTGGGCGTCATCCTCGGCGTCGCTGCGGCAACCGCAGATGCCCGCATCGTCGTTGCGGCGGGCATGGCGGCGACCTTTGCCGAATCCATCTCGATGGGCGCGGTTGCCTACACCTCCACCCTAGCGGAAAACGACCTCTATCACAGCGAACGCGAGCGCGAGTACCGTCACATTCACCTCGCGCCCGATGTCGAAGTCGAAGAAATCCGCGACATCTACCGCAAAAAAGGTTTCGACGGCGAAACGCTCGACAAAATCGTGGAGGTCATCACCTCCAATCCCGACGTGTGGGTCAATGTGATGATGTCGGAAGAATTCCAGTTGACGCCGCCCGAAAAATCGAAGGCGCTCAACTCCGCCCTGTTGGTGGGATTTTCTGCCCTGGTAGGCTCGCTCATCCCGCTCTTCCCGTTCTTCTTCTGGACCGTGAACCTGAGCATCGTTCTCTCGATCCTCATCGCCGCCCTGACCCTCTTCCTCGTCGGCGTGTATAAAGCCCGCGTGACGGTCGGCAAACCCTTCCGCAGCGGGCTGGAGATGGCAATCATCGGCACTGTCAGCGCGCTGGCGGGCTATGTGGTGGGATTAATTTTCAAAGCGCCGGTGACGCCGTAACTCTCTATTCCTTCCACACCGTGAAGTCTTTCAAAATCGAACCGCCCAGAAATTCGCGCAGGAGCGAATTATCCGGTACGAGGTTCACGTCCAGCGGCAGGAACCATTCGAGGAACGCCAGCAGGCGTTTGGCTTCGATATATTCCGGCGTTCCAAACGGCACCTGCCGCAGCAACGGCTCGGCAAACGGCTTCAATGCCGCCATCTCATACGCCAGCGCCGAGTTGAACATCACGTCCGCGTTCTCTTGGAACGGGAAGATGTGCCGCTTCTCGCCGCGCCGCACCCTCTCCCAGTTGGCGATGGTCTGCGCCGCGTTGTAGCCTCGCTCGCGCGCATCGCGCACGATGCGGCGGATGAGCCGCGTGTCGGTGGTGGAGACCCGGTTGTGGCGGTCCAGGTTCAACTGAGTCAGAGCCGAGACGTAAATCCTGAACGCCTCGCCGCGCACACTGTCGGGGATGAGGCGCGGGTCCATGCCGTGAATCCCCTCCAGGATGATGGGTTGTCCGCGTTTCAATTGGATGACCTTGCCCGCCTCGCTCTTCCCGGACTTGAAGTTGTAGCGCGGCAATTGCACCTCCTCCCCCCGAATCAGACGCGGCAACTGCTCCCACAGCAGAGGCAGGTTGAGGGCTTCGATTGACTCGAAGTCGGGCTTGCCGTCTTCGCCCAGGGGAGTCTTGTCGCGGTCGAGGAAGTAATTATCCAGTTCGAGGGGAAACGGCGAAATGCCCAGCGCCAGCAGCTGGATGGTGAGGCGTTTCGAGGTGGTGGTCTTGCCCGAAGAAGACGGACCCGCGATGAGGATGAGGTGGCTCTTATCGAGGTGGTCTGCCACAGTGCGGGCGATGTCTGCCAGGTTCTGCTCGTGGAACGCCTCCGAGACCAGCACAATCTCATCGGCGCGTCCCTGCTCAATGGCTTCGTTCAGCGAGCCGACGTTCTCGATGCCCAGGCGCGCCAGCCAGCCGCCGTATTGACGGAACGCCGCCAGCAGTTTGGGGTACTCCGGCATGGGCTGAAGTTCGTTGGGTTTATGCCTGCGGGGGTAACCGAGCGTAAAGCCGCCGTCGGTTGCTTTGAGGTCGAAGATGCGCAAATACCCCGTGGACGGAACCATGTAGCCGTGATGGTAATCCAGATGGTTTTCGAGGCGGTAAAGGGTGAGGTAATTCTTTTTGCGGTACTTCAACAGCGCGACTTTGTCTTCATAGCCCTTCGAACGGAAATGCTCGATGGCTTCCTGCAAAGGGACTTCCTTGCGCTCGAAGGGCAGGTCTGCCTCGACCAGTTTTTGCATGTGCGTTTTCAACGCCTCGATTTCTTCGTCCGAAAGGGGGGCGCGTCCCGTCACCTGACAGAAGTAGCCGCCCGAAGCAACAGAGTGATCCACGTAGAGCGTCCCTTCGGGGAAGAGGTCGGCGAAGGCTTTTTCGAGCAGGAAGGTCAGCGAGCGGCGGTAGATGCGCGCGCCGTCGGGGGAATCCATCAGCACCGGCTCGACCTTCGCTTCGATGTTGATGGGGTAGGTCAACTCGCGCAGTTCGCCGTTGACGATTGCTCCCACCAGCAGGGTGCGATGTTCGATGGCAGACAGAAATTCTCCCACCGTTGCCCCGCGCGGACCTTCGAGGGTCTGCCCGTTGGGCAGGTGGATTTGAACGATATTGCTGGGTGACGAAACCCGGATGGTTTTCATTGACGATCCTTTCGTATGTACACCGGACCGATCCCTTCCCATTCGGTCAGGGTGTATTCGTTTTGGAATTGCTCCGAAGCCCAAATTTCCCTGTCGCTGATGAATTCGCCGGGCTGGGCGTTCAACCCACGCCCGCCGAAGATGATGACATCGGGCTTTCGTGAGAGGACGTATGCACCGTCGCCGGCTTGATGCGCATACCACAGGCTGTAATCCCGTTTGCCGTGGTGAGCAATGTACACATCGTTCAGCCCCAGCATGTCAATGGTGGGAAGTTGGGAGTAGTACGGGATGATCCCCGCCTGATTCAACGCCACCAGCGTATTGGGCGGATAGTGTTCGCGCAGATACAGCCCTGCTTGTTTGCGCGTCTCGAACACGTCGCGCCAGGAGTTGGCTTGCGCTTGAATGCCGGGGCTGGTCACATAGGCGAGCAGTAAAAAGAGTCCCAGCCCAAAAGAGGTGGCAATGATTGCAGTTTGTCCCAGGCGGGCTTGCTGTGCAGTTTTTATCAGGATGCAGTACACGATGGGCAGAATGGGCAGGAGAAACCTGCCGCCGACCATGTTATCCCCGCCCTGAATGACGATATAGGTCAGCCAGACGACCACAATCAAACCGGCAGGCAGGAGTGGCTGTTTGGGCAGCGGTTGTTTGCGGTGCCGTGTGAATAGAACCAACGCCGCCAGCACCACCAGCACGCTCACATATCTGCCGCCGTTGAAAAGGACGTAAATCAATCCCTGCCCCGCATTCGCCAGCCCGGCGCCTCCCTTGACGTACCAGGTGTTCGGAAGCCAGTAACCATAATACGCCCATTTGGCGGCGAGGACCGGCAGCAGAAACAGGGAAAGTTTGACGCCACATTGCAAAATCAGAGAGAATGTTTCCTTTTTCAGCGCAATCAGGAAGAACAGGGCGCAAATCAATGCACCCTCCGGGCGCGTCAGAATCATCACTGCCAGAAGCGCCGGGTAGTAGTTGGACCAAAGCAAGGACTCTATCGGTTTCGAAAACAGAAGGGAGAGATTGAATGTCACCAGCGCAGTGAACAAAACCTCCTCCAAGCCGACCACCGCATAGAAGGCAAAGTCGCCCGTCAGGGCGAGCAGGAAGGGAGGCATCAATGCCAGCCAGCCCGGCTGAATGTCCATGCTGATTGCAAGACGATAGGTTGCCAGCAACGCAAGCAAAGCGGATGCCATGCTCAATGCCGCGGCAAGTTGCGGGAGGGGAATGCCCGGCGCGCCAAACAGAGTGAGCAGAAAGACCCAAAAGACGCTGGTAAATCCCTCCACTACTGTTCCGTTATATGTCAGCCCGTTGCCTGCAAGGAAATTCCGCACATAGACGAGAAAGATGTACATATCGTCCGAAGGGGCGTAAACGCGCCAGCCGTACATCAGAGCGGCGGGGAAAAGCAAAAAAACAATGACCAGGAACGGCGTATTCTTTCTCATGGCTTACGCCTGCGACAGGTCAGGCGGGCAGTTTTTGGAGCAGTTTTTCCGGCTTACGGGCGAACTCTTCGAGCGGAATTTCCCCCCGCGTCAGCGCGAGCAAGGTTTCGGTCAACACTTTGTTGACCGGCGTCGGCACGTTATATTTTTCGCCGGCGCGCACCACCTCTCCGTGCAGGTATTCCACCTCGCTTTTGCCGCGTCCGGAATGCAGGTCAATGTGAAAAGACGGCATCTTGGCGCCGCGCCCTGCGCCGGCGGCTTTGCTGAGGAACGGTTTCGAAAGCCAAAGCGGCAGTTTTGTCGCAAACGCCAGCGCACGCACCGGTGTGCCGGGCAGATCCACCACCTTCAGCCCCTGCGCCTCCATCACCGCCAGGCATTCCTTCAGCATGGCGATTTCGACGCGGTACAGGTCTTTGTTTGCAAAGATTTCGGCGGCGGTCATGTCGAGGATGGCGGAGGTGGGGTTGGCGATGAGGTTGGTCAGCATCTTCGACCATTTCATCGAAGCGGCGTCTTCATACAAACGCGCGTTGAGGTATGCCTGATTGAAGGCGTCGTTCAGTTTTTCCGAGAGCGCATGTCCCCTGGCGATTCCCACGCCGCGCAGTTTTTCGAGGACGATGTCGCCCGGTCCGCGCCGCCCAACGGCAGAAGTGACCGTGCCGTAGATGACCTTGTCCGCGCCGAGGGCTTCGGCGATGGCGGGTTCGTTCGAAACCCCGTTGGAGAGGCACAGGATGGGCGGCATTTTATCGCCAAAGGGCTTGATGCCCTCCAAAGCGGCTGAAGTGTCGAACGATTTCAAGGCAAACAGAGCCAGGTCGAAAGGTCCGTAACGAAGCGCCTCTTCGAGGGATGAGACAATGACGAAGGAGGAAGGATCGAGCAGATGGGCGTCCTTCGTTCTGCGTCGGGCATCCAGCGTGAGATCGAGCCGCATGCCGCGCTTCCGCAACTCTTCCACGACTTTGGGCTGTTCCACAAAAACGACCGGGTGCCCGGCGAGCGCCAGACTCCCGCCGATGTAGGTGCCGATGGCGCCCGCGCCAAAGGTGAGAATCTTGAGTTTTCCGTTGAGGGGGAAAGCGGAGGAAAGCGTCATGGGTTATTCGTTGGACTTCCAGTGTGTGTGGTCGTTGACGGCGTCTATCACCCAGCGGTGCTGCTGCGGATGGTAAAACACCCGCGCAAAAGCGGTGTTCTCGAAACGGAAGCGTACGCCGGAAGGGTCCACATGCGGAGCGATGCCGACAATTGCATGCATGAGTTGGTTGAGCAATCCGCCGTGGGAGACGATGAGGTAACTGCCGGGCGGTCTGCGCAGCAGGCTGTGCAGCGCCTGCCCGGCGCGCAGAAACAACGCCCAATCGCCTTCGCCGTCGCCGCCGACGGGGTCGTAGGGCGTGACGTAGGGCGGGCGGGGCTTCTGGCGCACTTCCTCGGCGGTCAGCCCTTCCATTTCACCGATGGCGCGCTCCAGCCAGATGGGGTCGAACTCCACTTTGACCTTCAGCGCTTCGGCGATGATTTCCGCTGTCTCTTTGGCGCGTCCGAGCGGGCTGGAGATGATGAGGTCGAATTGAACGTTTTCCGTCTTCCAGCGTTCTGCCAGGGCGCGCACCTGAGCGCGTCCCTTCTCGGTGAGAGGATAGTCGGACTGTCCCTGCCAGCGCGACTGCGCATTCCCCAGCGATTCGCCGTGACGCAGAAAGACAAACTGATACACTGGCGCTTCGTTCATTCCGCCCTCTTTTTGAGATGATAGACCGGTCTTTGCTTGACCTGTTGGAAGATGTAGCCGATATACACGCCGATGAACCCCAGCACAATCAGAATCACGCCGCTGGCAATCAGCACGACAAACATGAGCGAACTCCAGCCCGGCGCCAGTGTGGATGTGTCGCCTTTGAGCCAGAAGGAATACACGTAGAGCATCTCCAGCGCGGCGAGACAGAGAAAGATCACCCCGGCGCTCATGCCGATATACAGCGGAACCAGCGAAAACGAAAAGATGGCATCCATCGCCAGACGCACCATCTTGCCCAGCGAATACTTCGACCGCCCGGCAACGCGCTTCGTTTCGTGATAAGGCAGGATGACGCTGCGATACCCCATTGCCGAAACCATGCCGCGCAAGAAGCGGTGATACTCCGGCATGGACTTCAGCGCATCCACCGCCTGACGGCTCAACCCGCGAAAATCCGCCGCGCCGGGCACCATTTGCGTCCCGCTGATGGCGTTGATGATACGGTAAAACGCTGCCGAAGTCAGCCGCTTGAGGGACGCCCCGCCCTCGTCCACTCGCTGCGCCTGCACCACATCGTAGCCCTGCTCGAACAACTCGATCATCTGCGGAATCAACGACGGCGGGTGCTGCCCGTCCGCATCCATCGAGATGACGAAATCGCCCTGCGCGGCGTCCAGCCCGGCCGTCAGCGCGGCTTGATGCCCGAAGTTGCGCGAAAGTTCCAGGACGACCACGCGCTTATCGCGGCGGGCGAGCGCATCGAGCGACTGCACTGTGCCGTCTTCCGAGCCGTCGTCCACGTAGTAAATGGTGAATTTATGGGGAAGCGCGTCAATGACCTTGCAGACTTCCTCATACGTCTGCTCGACCACCCCCTCTTCGTTATAGACGGGGATGACCAGATCAACGCGAAGTTTCGATTTGCGGGATGGCATAGGAGATGATTGTACCATCCGCTTCACAAACGGACCCCGTGCCTGTCTGCCAGAATGGACAGCGTGCGCGCCGCCTCAGCCTTTTTCTCTTCCTCCGTCCAGCCGAGGGCAGAGGCGAGCGCCTCCGCCAGTTCCTCCAGCCCTGCGCGCGTCAGTTTGCCGAGCATTGCCAGCATGGAGCGCCGCAGAATGAAATCGTCCAGATGGACGACTTTTTCGTGCGTGGCGATGTACTGAATCTCGCGCTGGGAATACTCGGGGAGCGCGGCAAGGGGGCGGTCTGCGCCCTTGGCAATGAAGGCGGCGACGGCTTCAGCGCGCGTGCCATAGCGCTCGAAGAGGGTCTGCACCCTTTCGCGCGGCAAGCCCGTCCAGGCGGCGAGGCTCTGCACCTGACGGCGCGTCTCCTCTTCGCTGGCGGGGTAGCCGCGCCCGCCGCCGATGGGCAGGGACTCGGTGCGCTTTGTCCGTTTGACGCCGAGATACTCAAAGGCCTTGTCCGCCGTCTGTTCGGCGAAGGCGCGGAAGGAAGTCCACTTGCCGCCCACCAGCGAATAGACCGGGAAAGCGAGCTGGGTCCATTCGCCGCTGAGCACTTCGATGCTGTGATCGCGCGAGATTTGCCCGGCGCTCTTCGCCCCCGATCGGGGGAGCGGACGAACGCCCGAGAATTGGAAAACGATGTTTTGGCGGGTCAGGTTGAGGTCGGGGAAGACGCGCTCGACCATGCCGAGGAAGTAGTCAATCTCTTCGTCGGTACAGCGCACGTCTTCCGGATCGTCCACCGGGATGTCCGAGGTGCCGATGAGCACGCGGTCGTAGAGCGGGAAGAGCAGGACGATGCGTCCGTCCTTGTTCTCGAAGAAGAATTCATACTCGCCGATTGCCCGGCGGAGTTCGTCGTGCTGCACGACGATGTGCGAGCCTTTGGTGCCGCCGATGAAGCGCGAAGACAACCCCAGTTTGCGGTTGGAAAGGTCAATCCATGCGCCGCTGGCGTTGATGAGCAGTTTGGGGCGCACGTCGAAGTTTTCACCGGTCAATTCGTCGCGCAGGATGACGGTCTCTTCCGCGCCGCCGACCATGCTCATGTAGTTGAGCGCATGGGCGCGGGGATTTTCCTGCTCGGCGTCGAGCAATACCTCCACTGCGAGCCGCTCAGGCTGGAGAATGGCGCCATCGTAATAAACGGCGGCGTGGATGATTTTTGGGTTCAGACGAGTCCATTTTTGCAATGCCTTGCGCCGCGGCAGGAAGGTGTGGCGCGGCACGGTGCGCTGTTTGCCGGTGTAGGCGTCGTAGAGCATCAAGCCGATTTTGATGACGAGCGAGCCGCGCTCGGCGGGCTTGTCGAGCGCGCCCAAAAATTTGAGCGGCGCGTTGAACAGCCCCGAAAACCATTTGAAGATGGGGATGACGGTGGGCAGCGGTTTGACGAGGTGCGGCGCATTGCGGATCATCAGGTTGCGTTCGCGCACCGCCTCGCGCACGAGACGAAACTCGCCGTTTTCCAGGTAGCGGATGCCGCCGTGCGCCATGTGCGAGGAAGCCGCCGACGCGCCGGAACAAAAGTCGCCGCGTTCCACGAGTAAAACGTCCACGCCGTTCAATGCCAGTTCGCGGAATACGCCGATGCCGTTGATGCCTCCGCCGACGATCAGCACGGAGACTTCGGGGTTTTCTTTGAGATGAGAGAGGAGTTCCTGTCGGTTCATGTATCGGTTCCGGGTTCCAGGTTCCGGGTTTTCCATGAAACTTGAAACCTGGAATATGACGCTTTGTTTTATTCGACCCAATCGAACGTGCGCGTGACGGCTTTCTTCCAGCCAGAGTATAACTTCTTTCGGGTTTCGGCGTCCATTTTCGGAAGCCATTCGCGGTCTTTTGCCCAGTTGGCGCGCAGTTCGTCGAAATCCCTCCAAAAGCCGGCAGCCAGCCCCGCCGCGTATGCCGCGCCGAGCGCGGTGGTCTCTGCCACTTTGGGACGCACCACAGGCACATCCAAAATATCGGACTGGAATTGCATGAGCAATTCGTTGAAGACCATACCGCCGTCCACTTTGAGGGCGGTCAGTTTCACGCCCGAATCCTTTTCCATGGCGTCCAGCACCTCGCGCGTCTGGTAGGCGGTCGCTTCGAGGGCGGCGCGGGCGATGTGCCCCTTGTTGACGTAACGCGTCATCCCGACGATGACGCCGCGCGCATCGGATTTCCAATACGGGGCGAACAGACCCGAAAACGCCGGGACAAAATAGATTCCGCCGTTGTCTTCGACGGTCTTTGCCAGCGCCTCCACCTCCGCCGACGACTGAATCAGCCCCAAATTATCTCTCAGCCACTGAATCAGCGCCCCCGTAATGGCGATGGAGCCTTCCAGCGCATAGACGGCTGGCTGGTCGCCGATTTTGTATCCCAGCGTGGTGAGCAGACCGGCGGAGGATGGCACCGCTTTTTCGCCGGTGTTCAACAGCATGAAACAGCCTGTGCCGTAGGTGTTCTTTGCCTCGCCCGGCGCGAAGCAGGTCTGTCCGAACAAAGCCGCCTGCTGGTCCCCCAGGTCGCCGGAGACGGGGATGCCCTTCAAGTCACCGGCGCGAACCGTTCCGTACATTTTGGAAGACGATTTGATCTTCGGCAGCACTGCACGCGGAATATCGAGGACGCCCAAAATCTCCTCGTCCCACTCCAGGGTGTGGATGTCCATCAGCAGGGTGCGCGAGGCGTTGGTCACGTCGGTGACGTGCTCGCCGGTCAGATTCCAGATGAGCCAGGTGTCTATTGTGCCGAACAGCAAGTCGCCGCGTTCGGCTTTGGCGCGCGCCCCTTCCACGTTATCGAGAATCCACTTGAGTTTTGGGCCCGAAAAATAGGTGGCAAGCGGCAGACCGGTCTTGAGTCGGAAGCGGTCCTGCCCTGTGTTGAGTGACGTCGAAGCGCCGCCTGCGCGGGCTAATTCGCTGCAAATCTCGTCGGTGCGGGTATCCTGCCAGACGATGGCGTTGTAGATGGGTCGTCCCGTTTCCCGTTCCCACACTACCGTCGTCTCGCGCTGGTTGGTAATCCCAATTGCGGCAATGTCGGAGACCTTGCACTCCGCTTTTGCCAGCGCGCCGTTTATCACTTCCTGTGTGCGTTCCCAAATTTCCAGCGGGTCATGCTCCACCCAGCCGGGTTTGGGGTAAATCTGACGATGTTCCTTTTGGTGAACGGCTATGATATTCCCCTTTCGGTCGAAGATCATAAAACGGGTGCTGGTGGTGCCCTGGTCAATGGCGGCAACGTATTTCGACATATTTCCTCTCCGTATAGCGCTTATTGTATAACAAAAATCAGGGCTGTGTATTTCTACACAACCCTGATTGTGCGAACGCCCGGTGTTTATTCAGCCGGTTTGGGCGGCATATTTGACCCGTTGTATAAGTGCGCTAGAGAGCGCACAATACGCTCTGGCGTAGGAGACGTTCTCTAACGTCGAATGACTTATGTAAGAAGTCTATTATCGCGCCAGGTCGAAGCGGTCGAGGTTCATGACCTTGTTCCAGGCGGCGACGAAGTCGTTTACGAACTTCTCGGCATTATCGTCCTGGGCATAGACCTCGGAGAGGGCGCGCAACTGCGAGTTGGAGCCGAAGACCAGGTCCACGCGGGTGCCGGTCCACTTCACTTCACCGGTCTTGCGGTCATGGGCTTGGAAGGTCTGTGCGCTTTCGTCGGTGGGATGCCATTCCACGCTCATGTCGGTCAGGTTGACGAAGAAGTCGTTGGTCAGTTGACCGGGGCGTTTGGTGAAGACGCCATGCTGTGAGCCGCCGTAGTTTGCCCCCAGCACGCGCAAGCCGCCGACCAGCACGGTCATTTCGGGCGCGCTCAGGGTGAGCAGTTGGGCTTTGTCCACCAGCAGTTCTTCGGCAGAGATGGAGAAAACCGCCTTCTGGTAGTTGCGGAAGCCGTCCGCTTCGGGTTCGAGCACGGCAAACGAGTTGACATCGGTCTGCGCCTGCGAGGCGTCCATGCGCCCGGGGGTGAAAGGTACCTTGACCGAATATCCTGCCGCTTTCGCCGCGGCTTCCACCGCCGCACAGCCGCCCAGCACGATCAGGTCTGCCAGCGAGACTTTCTTGCCGTCCTTTTGCGCGCTGTTGAATTCCTTGCGGATGCGATCCAATTTCTTCAGCACCTTCGCCAACTGTTCAGGCTGGTTGACTTCCCAATCCTTCTGCGGGGCGAGGCGGATGCGCGCGCCATTTGCGCCGCCGCGCTTGTCCGACCCGCGGAAGGTGGAGGCGGATGACCAGGCGGTGTACACCAGTTCGGAGATGGTGAGACCCGAAGCGAGAATCTGCTTCTTCAGCGCGGCGATGTCTTTCGCGCCAATCAACTTGTGGTTGACGGCGGGAATGGGGTCCTGCCAGATCAAATCTTCCTTGGGGACTTCGGGACCGAGGTAGCGGGTTTTGGGTCCCATGTCACGATGCGTCAGTTTGAACCAGGCGCGGGCGAAGGCATCGGCAAACGCTTCGGGGTCCTGGTGGAAGCGGCGGGCGATGGGTTCGTAGATCGGGTCGAAGCGCAGGGAGAGGTCGGCGGTGGTCATCATCGGCGGATATTTCTTCGTCGGGTCATGCGCGTCGGGGATCATGTGCTCAGGCTTGACGTTTTTCGCCACCCATTGATGCGCGCCCGCGGGGCTTTTGACCAGTTCCCATTCGTAGCCGAAGAGCATGTCGAAGTAGCCCATGTCCCATTGGGTGGGGTTGGGTTTCCATGCGCCCTCGATGCCGCTGGAGGTGGTGTGGACGCCTTTGCCGGTGCCAAATTTGTTCTTCCAGCCCAAGCCCATTTCTTCCAGCGGGGCGGCTTCGGGTTCGGGACCGACCAGTTTGGGGTCGCCTGCGCCGTGCGCCTTGCCAAAGGTGTGACCACCCGCCACAAGGGCGACGGTTTCTTCGTCGTTCATGCCCATGCGGGCGAAGGTCTCGCGCACGTCGCGCCCCGATGCGACCGGGTCGGGGTTGCCGTTGGGACCTTCGGGGTTGACGTAAATCAAGCCCATTTGCACGGCGGCAAGCGGGTTTTCCAGTTCGTGGTCGCCGCTGTAGCGTTTGTCGCCCAGCCATTCGGCTTCGGAACCCCAGTAGATGTCCTCTTCGGGCTGCCAGATGTCCTCGCGCCCGCCGCCGAAGCCGAAGGTTTTGAAGCCCATCGTTTCGAGCGCGACGTTGCCCGCCAGAATCATCAGGTCAGCCCAGGAGATTTTGTTGCCGTATTTCTTTTTGATGGGCCACAGCAGACGGCGCGCCTTGTCGAGGTTGATGTTATCGGGCCAACTGTTGACCGGCGCAAAGCGCTGGTTGCCGGTGCCGCCTCCGCCGCGTCCGTCGCCGGTGCGATACGTCCCCGCGCTGTGCCACGCCATGCGGATGATCAAACCGCCGTAGTGACCCCAGTCGGCGGGCCACCACTCCTGCGAGTTGGTCATCAAGTCAGCGAGGTCCTTTTTGAGGGCGGCGTAATCGAGTTTTTTGAATTCTTTGGCGTAATTGAAATCTGCCCCGAGCGGATTGGATTTGGGGTGATGCTGGTGCAAAATGTTCAGATTGAGTTGATGGGGCCACCAATCACGGTTCGAGGCTCCCCGCCTGGCAGAGGTCATGCCGGCGTGAGGGACAGGGCATTTGTTTTCTTCGCTCATTTTTCTCTCCTTTTCTGAAAACGGTTGGTACGTTTTGAGTTAATTCCTCACCTTACGCAGTAGTGCGAGATTTATCTCGCATTTTCAAGCGACATGAATGTCGCGCTACAGGAAAACTGCGTAACATCAGTTAACTCACCTTACGCGGTGGCGCGAGATTTATCTCGTGGTTTCAGGCGACATGAATGTCGCGGCACGAATGAACTGCGTAACATCAGTTAATTCTTATCCTGACACTCCGGGCAGATTCCGTAAAAATTGAGTTGGTGCTTGACGATTTGAAAACCAAAGTTTCTCTCGACCTCCCGAACCATGGTGTCAACCGCCGCATCCAGTTCGCCGTCCATAATCTTTTGGCATTTCACGCAAATCAAATGAGGGTGCGGATACGGCTTATTGCCGTCATAATGACCGTCATCGCGCAGCCCAATCTCCAACACTTCCCCCAATTCCTTCAGGAGGTCGAGCGTCTTATAAACCGTCGCCAGACTCATGGTGGGGAATTGCGCTTTGACCTGCTGGTAGAGCCGCGCCGCGCTGGGGTGCCCGTCGCTCGCCGCAATTATACGAATCAACTCCACCCGCTGCGGCGTCAGGCGGTAGTTGCTTTGTTTGAGTTTGACTATTAATTGCTCGAATCGCTGCTGAGGATCGGTCATAGTTTACCTTATTGATAATAATTCTCTGTAAATTATTATTATCTTTAACTGTCATTATAGCGGCGATTCATTGAATTGTCAAAAAAAACTCATCCCTGCATTGGGGATGAGTCACTCTGGCTGCTCTCACGGGGAGAAAAACTCAGGATGCCCAACGGCGCGCGCCGGCGAGGAAGGATTTTCCGCTCATGGGTTTTTTGCCGGGCGGCTGGACTTCGTCGAGGATGAGAACCCCGCCTCGCGCCGCGACTGCAGGCTGATTCTGGACGATGAGCCTTTGCCCCGCTGACACATCCCTCACCCCTGCCCCCTCTCCCGGCGGGAGAGGGGCAATATGCGCGCGATGGATTTTGAGCATCGTGTCGTCGAAATCCATGAAGGCGCCGGGCCAGGGGTTGAAGGCGCGCACTTTCCGTTCCAGTGCGTTTACGTCGGAGGTGAAGTCGAGCCTGCCGTCTTCCTTTTTGAGCATGGGTGCGTAGGTGACGCCCTCTGCGGGCTGCGGGGTGGGCGTCAGGTTGCCGGCAAGGTATTCGGGCAGGGTTTCGAGGAGCAGGTCGGCTCCCAGCGTGGATAAGGTTTGGAAGAGCGAACCAGCCGTCTCGTCGGGGGTGAGGCGGAGGGCGCGTTGAGTCAGGATGGGGCCGGTGTCCAAGCCTTCGTCCATCTTCATGATGGTGACGCCCGTCTCTTCATCGCCTGCCAGAATTGCGGCTTGAATGGGTGCGGCGCCTCTCCAGCGGGGGAGCAGGGAGGCGTGGACGTTGACGCAGCCGAAGCGTGGCAGTTGGAGGACTTCGGGACGCAGGATTTGCCCGAACGCCGCCACGACGATGAGGCCGGGATTCCACTCGCGCAGTTGCTGCATGGCTTCGGGCTGGCGGAGTTTTTCGGGCTGGATGACGGGAATGCCGAGTTGCTGGGCGAGGAGTTTGACGGGCGGGGGCTTGAGTTCGCGCCCGCGTCCGGAGGCTCTGTCGGGTTGGGTGACGACGCCGACGACTTGATAGTGCGAGGCGAGGGTGCGCAGAGACGGCAGTGCAAAATCGGGCGAGCCCATGAAGACGACGCGGGTCATGGGGTGATTTTACCAGCCCGGCGGGATGAAATGAAAAGCCCCCCGGCTGGCGGGGGGCTTGGTGGATGGTTGGTCAGGACAGTTTATGGTAAGGGGATGTTGCCGCCTCCGAAGTCATCGAAGAAGGCGTTGGGGGCGTTGATGAACCAGAGTCCGAGGTAGCCGCCTTTGGGGTTGAAGAATGCCTGGTCGGCGGCGTCGAGGGTGATGTAGCCGACTTCGATGCCGTTTTTGTAGAGGACGACTTCGCCGTTGGAGAGCGCGCGGGCGCCAAATTGGTCGCCGTTGGCAAAGGTGACGGGGATGGAGCCATAACTCTGCCATGCGAGCGTGTCGGGGCGGAAGGTCCAAATCATCACGGTGTTGGATGTGGCGTGGTATTGGAGTTCGATGACGCCTTCGCCCCAGTTGGGACCGTACTGTCCCTGCACTTTGAGGAGCAGGTCCTGTTCGAAGCCGGCGGTGTCCACGTTGGTGAGGGTGACGAAGACTTCCTGGTTCACGCCGAAGGGGTTCTTCCAGTAGATGGCGCCGTCACGCCGCACGTCCACCTGGTTGCCGACGATGCGGTAGGAGCCGGTAGCGCCCTTCCAGTTGGAGCCGAGGTTGCCGTTGGGGCGGTTGAAGTTGTCGAGGACGGCGGTGGCAGGGAAGGGCGGGTCGAGTTCCAGTCCGATGATGATCGGGTCGTGGTCGGAGGAACGGGATGCGTTCGGTTCGTAGAGGGCGTCCTGCGAAGGCGGTTTGAAGGATGTGTCGTAATCGAGGACATCGGGTTCGTCGGAGTTGATGTGCCAGTCTGCCGCGCCGGTGATTTGGCGGAACATGCTGGCATTTGCGAGGGCGTGGTCGAGGTAACCGGCCTGTCCGTCGAAGGTGTAGGAGTAGGCGTAGGCGCCCTGGAAGTGGGCGATGAGGTTGGTGAAGTCGTCGCCTGTGCCGGGCAGGTCGTCTGCGCCGGCTTTGATGGCGTCAATGGGGTCTTCCATGGCGTAGGAGTTCAAGTCGCCGATGATGAGGAAGTCGGCATCGCCGCTGCCGGTGGGGTCTGTGGCGAGCCAATCTACTAACGCTTGGGCGGCGAGTGTGCGCGTTCCGTTGCAGTTGCCCTGACCGTCGCCGGTGTCGGGGTCGCCGATGTCGTTGCAGTCTGATCCTTTGGATTTGAGATGGTTGACGACGACGGTGAAGATGCCGCCGGTGGAGAGGTCCTGGAAGGTTTGTGCGAGGGATGGGCGGCTCTTTGTGTCAATGAAGCGCGGGTCAACGCTGGAGTCGAGAATTTTGTAAGGACCGATGGGGGCGACTTTGGATGTTTTGTAGATGATGCCCACCTTGATGGCGTCGGTGCCGATGGTGCCGGTGTCAATGTAGGCGTAGCCGGGCAAGCCCGCGACGATGTCGGCAAGCGGTTCGACGCCGGTGGTGTTTTCGAGTTCGTTGAGTCCGACGATGTCGGCATCGAGACCGGCGAGGGTGGCGAGGAGTTTCGCGCGCTGGCGGGTGAGTTCGTCCGGCTGGTCAGAGTCCCAGCCGCGGCATTCCACGTTTTGGAGCGGTCCGCATTTGTTGTCGAGTGGGTTGCCGGTGGGGTAGTCTGGCGTGAGGAAGTAGTTGAGGGTGTTGAGGGATGCCACGCGCAGGCTGCCGCCGACAGGTTCGGGTGCGGCTGGGCGCGGGTTGACGGGGGTGTAGTCTGCGGG
>JABRVZ010000151.1:0-27015 GCA_039961775.1 Chloroflexota bacterium | reverse complement strand
GCAAGGATTTTTTTGAAGCGTACTGGGCGTTCTCTAACGCCCGAAGTTGCGCTAGAGAGCGCAAAATACGCAAGATTTTTGAATGATTGCAACAGAGCAATCAAGTTTCAGAATCTTCTCCGCCCGCGCCAGCCTTGTGCTGCTTCCTGGAAGTCACCCTCGAATCTTCCATTGCATGCGCTACCCTGCCTGCAAGCGCTCTGCCAGATACATTTTGATAATCGCCTGGCGCGTAACACCCAGCCGCCTTGCTTCGCGATCAATTGCGGCAAGCATCCAAACAGGAATGTCCATATTGATGCGTTTCTGTTCCTCGGAGGGACGGCGGGCTTTAGAAAGGTCTAACTGGGCGACAACGCTTTCGCCGGCGTCGAATTTTTTATCGAAATCAGAGGCTTTCGTTTTCATACAAATCAATCTCCTCGTCTCTTGAACGCCGCACGGAAATAATGCGGATGTTCTCGCCGCGATAGGTAATCACAGCCGACCAGTGTTTTCCGTTGATTTTTCCAATAACCAGATAACGCGGCTCGTCCAAATTCCTGGCGGGAATTTCGAGATATGCTTCATCATCCCATAAGGCTTGCGCTTCTTCAAAATCAATGCCATGTTTCACGCGGTTTAATTCGCTCTTGCGTGGATCGTATTCAAAAGGCATGAAACGATTATACCAATTTTACCGGATGAACCCCACAAGCACCCTCTCCGCCCGCGCCAGCCAGGTATAGCCCTGCACATCCTGCCTTGCCTGCTCCCCCAGTGACCGCCTGCGCGGTTCGTCTGCCAGCAATTTCCCAATTCCCATTTTCCAATCTTCCAAATTATCCGGTTCGCAGAACACGGCGTTCTTCTCGTTCAACACTTCGCGTATCACCGGCAAATCCGCTGTGACGATTGCCCGTCCCGCCGCCATGTATTCGAACATCTTCATCGGGCTGGCGACGCTGGCGGAGTCTGCCGTTCCGCTGGAACCCATGATGGAGCGGCTGTAGGGCATGAGCAGGATGTCTGCCGCCGCCTGATAGAGGGGTAACGTTTGGTTGGGGATGAAGCCGGTGAAGGTGACGTTGTCAGACTGCGCGCGTTTTTTCCACAATTCCACGTCTGCGGGGCGGCCGCCGACCCAGACGAAATGCGCCTGCGGCAGTTCCTTTGCCAGCGCGAGGAACAGGTCTGCGCCGCGACCGGCGTACAGGTGACCGGTGCACATCACGGTTGGGGCGGGGGGAAGGTTCAGGGTCTGGCGCGCAGTGACCGGGTCCGGCAATGAGGCGAAGCGTTCCAGTTCCACGCCGTTGGGGGCAATGACCACCTCGTCCGCGTGGAAGCGGATGTTGTGCCGTCGTTCGAGCACATCCACCAACGCCCGGGTGATGGAGGCGAGGCGCTTGCGTCCGGACAGGGCGGCGAAGGCGCGGTGCCAGGCGGGACCGAACGCGCCGGTCGGCTGGAGGTGAATTTCGAAGACGGTGGGGATGCGATGGAGCAGCCCGAAGACCGCCGATTGCGGGAACCAGGTGTAGAGCAGGTCGGCGCGCAGGGCGCGGGCGCGCCGCACGGCTTGCCAGGTGAACAGGCGGCGGCTGGGTGAGGCGAGCCATTCGATGGGGAAGGAGGTCTCAATGCCATAATGACGCTGAACGTTTAACGTTGAACGTTCAACGTTCACTTCGGGAACGATAAGCGTGACCTCGTGACCGAGTTGGGCGAGGGCGGAGCAGGCTTTCATCACCTGGATGCTGTTGGCGGTGTCGGAGGGGATTTGGGAGCCGGCAACGGCGACGATTTTCATGCGATTGTCTCCTCGCGCTTCATGATTCGCAGTCCGAGCCACACCGTCCAGCCGATGGAGACGACGAAATACCCGGCGACAATCGCCGCGCCGACCAGGTACCCCCCGCGCGGGACGAGCAGAAAAATGAGTGCCACTTCCACTGCGCCCGCTGCCGCCGCGATGAGAAGCGGGTAGGCGGGCTTCCCCAACGCCAGCAGGAGCGGGCGGTTCCAGTTGGCGATGTTGGCGACGCCGTAGCCGATGAGCAGGAGCAGAAAGGCGGGGTAGGCGGGAGCCATCTCGCGCCCATAAACGAACGGGATGAGCCACCAGCCAACCGCCGCCAGCCCGCCGCCAGCCAGCAGGGTCCATGCCGCGCTGATGGCGCTGACCTGTTTGAGCAGTTTGCGGGTCGCCGCCCATTGCCGCGCGGCGATGGTGCGCGTCATCTCGGCGTAGGTCGGCGCGATGAGCGGGTCGAGCGGCACCATGATGAGGTTGATGAGTTTCGAGGCGAGGCTGAAGTATCCCACCGCGGCGGTGGAGACCAAAGCCGCAATGTAGAGTCGGACGTTGTCGCGGGCGAACAGGTTGACGGTCCCGTTGAGATTCGTGCTGAAGGCGAAGCGCAGGATGGGCTTCCAGTCGCGGACGAGGCGGAGCGGGGCGCGCGTCCAGCCGGGTCCCAATCGGCGCTTCATTTCTCTGGACGCCGAGCCTGTCACCACCACCCCGGCAATCGTCTTGCCGACGAGGTAGGCGGCGAGGATGCCCGTCAGCCCCCAGGCGGTGACTTTGAACAGGTCGAGGAAAAAGACAGCGGCGATGAGGACGGTCAGCGCGAGGCTCTGGTAGAAATTGGCGCGCGCCACCTGTTTGAAGTTGTCGGTGGCTTGGAGCACGCCGGTGGAAGTTTCGTAAACAAGGTTGGCGAGCAGGAAGAAGCCGTAAAAGCGGAAGAGAGGCTCGATGGGCAATCCCTGCGCGAAGGTCTGTGCGCCCCACGCCGCCAGCAAATACAGGACGAGATAGGCAATCACCGAGGTGACCGCCTCCGTCAGCGCGATGCCTTTGACGAGGGCGGCGGCGCGTTGTTCTTCGCCTCGTTCCAGCGCCTCGCCCACGTATTTGACCGTCACTTCGCTCATGCGGAAGGAGAGCAGACGGTTGACGTTGGAGGGAAAGTCCATGACGATTGCCAGCAGACCGGAGCCTGAATCCCCCAGCAAGCGAAAGACCAGAATGCCCTGCAAAACGCCGAGCGCCGAGGCGAGCGTGTTACTGCTGAACAGGTAACTGCTGTTGCGCAGCACACGGCGGATGACAGGGTCGTCCTGCAGGCGGGATTTGAGCTTCTGGATGGGAAACATACAATTACCAATTACCAACTGACGTTACGCAGTTCATTCGTGCCGCGACATTCATGTCGCCTGAAACCACGAGATAAATCTCGCGCCACCGCGTAAGGTGAGTTACCAATTACCACTCACTCCACAAAGTAAATGATAATTGGTGATTCCCTATGGCGTGAGCACATCCTTCGCCCAGGCGCGTTCGGCGTTGTACCACTCGACGAGTTTTTCCACGCCGGCGCGCATGTCGTATTGCGGTTCCCAGCCGAGCAGTTTGCCGGCTTTGGTCACGTCTGCCCAGTTCGAGCGCATGTCGGCAGGGTTGGGCGGACCATACACCACTTCCGCTTTTTTGCCGACCACCTCCTCGACCAATTTGATGAGGTTGTTGATGGTGATGACCTCATGCCCGCCGAGGTTGATGATTTCGTAGCCGACCGGCTTGAGCGCCAGGATCGTGCCGCGCGCGATGTCGTCAATGTAGGTGAAGCCGCGCGACTGCTCCCCGTCGCCGTTGACGCGCACCGGACGCCCCTCGCTGATCCATTGCACGAAGCGGAAGAGCGCCAGGTCCGGGCGCCCGGCGGGACCGTAGACCGTGAAATAGCGCAGAATGCTGACATCTATGCCGTAGAGGTGATGGTAGGCGTGGGTCATCGCCTCGGCTCCCTTTTTGCTTGCCGCATAGGGCTGGAGCGGTTCACTGCTGGAGGCGGTCTCTGGCGTGGGGTAGGGCGGGTCTTCGCCGTAGATGCTCGACGTGGAGGCGAGGATGAACTTCTTCACGCCGTTTTGGCGGCACAACTCCAGCATGTTTAACGTGCCGACCATGTTGGTCTGCACGAAGACCCAGGGGTCGCTGACGCTGTACCGCACGCCCGCGCGCGCCGCCAGGTTGATGACGCCGTCGAAGGTCTGCCCTTTGAAGTGATCAATGACCGACTTCTCGGAAATATCCAGTTTGTGGAAGGTGAACCCGCCCATCGCCTGCAAACGCCTCAGGCGGTACTCCTTCATGCGCACGTCGTAGGCGTCGTTCAGGTTGTCAATGCCGGTGACGGTGTGACCGTCCTGAATCAACACCTCGGAGGTGCGGGCGCCGATGAATCCAGCCGCGCCGGTGACCAGGTAATGTGCCATATTGTTCCTTTGGTCCCACGTCGAAAGTCAAGGGTCGAACGACCTTCGACTTTCGACCTTTGACTCCTAAAGCCTGACGACTTTCTCGTTCCCCTTTGCGAACTTGCCGGTGGCGTTGCGGCTGTCGAAGACGAACTTTGCCTCGCGGACAATCGCCTCGTAGTCATAGACCTTGTGATTGGTGACAATCACCACGGCATCTGCCTCACGGACGGCTTCCATCACGTCCGTCACGCTGTCCATGTGCCAGCCGTCGGTCTCGTGGTGGATGTGAGGGATGTAGGGGTCGTGATAGGTCACTTCTGCGCCTTTCTTCATCAGCAGACCGATGACATCCAGCGCCGGCGATTCGCGCACGTCGTCAATATCGGGTTTGTACGCCGCGCCGAGGACGAGAATCTTCGAGCCTTTGACCGGCTTGCCGCGGTCGTTCAACGCCTCCATCACGCGGCTGACCACGTAGCGCGGCATGTTGGTGTTGATTTCCGAAGCCAGCTCGATGAACCGCGCGTTGTAGTTGAACGACTTCATCTTCCACGAGAGATACAGCGGGTCAATCGGAATGCAGTGACCGCCCAGGCCGGGTCCCGGCGTGAACTTCATGAAGCCGAACGGCTTGGTGGCGGCGGCGTCTATCACCTCCCACACGTCCACGCCGAGACGCTCGCACATGATCGCCAGTTCGTTGACCAGACCGATGTTGATCATGCGGAAGGTGTTCTCCAGCAGTTTTGCCATCTCCGCCGCCTCCGCCGAAGAGACCGGGTGCACGGTTTGAATGGCGCCGGCATACCAGGCGGTTGCCACCTCACTGCAGGCGGGCGTGATGCCGCCCATCACCTTGGGTGTGTTGACGGTCGTCCAATCCTCGCGCCCGGGGTCCACCCGTTCGGGCGAGAAGGCAAGGAACCAGTCCTCGCCAATCGTCAGCCCGCGCTCGATGCCCAGTTTGGGCAGGAGCAGTTCGCGCGTGGTGCCGGGGTAGGTGGTGGACTCCAACACCACCACCATGCCCTTGTGCATGTACTTCGCCAGTTCGTCGGCGGCGGCAATGATGAACGACATATCCGGGTCGCCGGTCTGGCGCAGGGGCGTCGGCACGCAAATGCTGACGGCGTCAATGTCCTTCAGCACGGAGAAATCCGTCGTGGCGGTGAGATGACCAGATTTGACGATTCGCTCCACCGCCTCGGTCTTCACGTCTGGGATGTAGGAGATGCCCCTCGAAAGCGAATCCACTTTCCGCGCGTCCGGATCGATGCCCGTGACGTGGAATCCCGCCTCGGCGAAGACGACCGCCAGCGGCAGTCCCACATAGCCGAGTCCCAAAATCCCCACCCGGGCAGTTTTATCCTTTAGTTTCCTGACGAGTTCTTCCTTGATTGACATTTTTCAACCTTCCAGTGTTTTCCTCTTGAACTTCTCCAACCCGTTCAAGGTCATCAAAATTGCGTCTTCATCGGTGTCTTTGTAGTAGCGTTTGCGGCGTCCCACCGCCTCGTAGCCAAACTGACGGTACAACGTCTGCGCGGCAATGTTGCTCTCACGCACCTCGAGGAACGACGTGACCGCCCCTTCCTCCGCCATGCAACGCAGAGCGTGGCTGAGGAGTTCCCGCGCAATACCCTGCCGGCGGTACGCGGGGTGCGTGGCAAGCGTGGCAATGTGCGCCTCGTCCACCAACAGCCAGGCGATGAGCATGCCCACGACTTTGTCGTCTGCCTCCGCCACCCAACAGCGCGAGGCGGGGTTATCGGTCAATTCGAAGCGGAACGACCGCTCGGGCCAGGGCAGGCTGAACGACATCTGGTCGAGCGCTGCCACCGCCGGCAAGTCATCCAGCGTCATGCGGCGGATGTTCACACTCATACGGGCGGCGTTCCTTCGGTGTGCAGGTAAATCGGCGCGAGCGCGGCTTCGTCGTCCACGTCTCCCGCCTGCCAGCGCTCCCACGCCAGTTCAGCCAAAACCGACGGGCGGCGCACCGAGGCGGCGGGAGTGGCAAGGCGGATGCCAGCCGCCTTCATCTTCTGGATTTCCTCCACCGAAAACTCTCCGCATACACGGGCGGGACTCTGCGCCTCCGCCATCAACGCTTCGAGATTCACGACTCTGGCTGGACCTTGAGCCTGCCACCGTTTTCTCGAAGTTTTATACACGCCGAGAGCGAACCGTCCGCGCCCCGCCTGAATGGCGCACAAAAGCGGATGCCGCCCGAGCGGCTGAGCATGGGCGAGCACGTCGAGGGTGGGGATGCCCACCAGCGGAATATGCCGGGCAAGCGCCAGCCCTTTGACGAGCGAAAGTCCCACGCGCAGGCTGGTGAACGAACCCGGTCCCAGCGCCACGCCCAGCGCCTGCACGTCGTTCATCGTCGCGCCGCAGCGCGTCAGCAGGTCGGCGACGGCGGGGGCAAGTTCCACAGTGTGGCGTTGACTGCTGCGCCAGGCGCATTCGGCGAGGACGCGCGCTCCGTCGTAGAGCGCCAGCCCCACCTGCGGGGTGGAGGTATCCACAGCCAGCAGCATCAGCCGCCTCCCACCGCCCGGCGGACGACTTCGAGCAGTTCGTCGTAGCGCGCGCCGACGGCTTTGAATTTTAGTTCGCGTTCTTCTTCGTCCACGTGTTCGAGTTTGATCCACAAATGTTCCGGCGGGACGAGTCCGTCTATCCGCTCGGGCCATTCGATGAGCAGCGCGCCGTCAGCCAGCATCGAGTCCAGGTCGAGTTCTTCAGCCTCGGGGGCGGAGTCGAGGCGGTAGGCGTCCATGTGAAAGAGCAGGCTCCCGTCGGCGCGGCGGTATTCGTTGACGAGGATAAAGGTCGGGCTGGAGACGGCATCCTGCGAGCCCCAGCCTTTTGCCACACCCTGCACGAAGGTAGTCTTGCCTGCGCCCAGGTCGCCCTGCAGGCAGATGACATCGCCGGGGCGCAAAGCCGCTCCCAGCCGCGCGCCGAGGCGGCGGGTCTGTTCGGGGCTGCGGCTGAAAAAATCGAGCGAATGCGGGTCAAGGACGGGCATCGGGGGGATTATACCCCGTTGGACTCGCGCCCCGCTTTGAGATAAGATAGCGGATATTCATTGGTCATTATTTGCAATAGCCAACCCCGCATCGAATGACATGAATACGGCGAATTTTCTTCGGAAAATTCGTGAAAATTCGATGCAAAAGAAAATTGAGCCTTATTGCAGATAAGTCTATTCAAGGAGTTGACGCATGGGAACTTATTTCGACGCTTTCATCGAGAATTTCATTCGAGGCATCCCCAACCTGCTGACGGCGCTGGCGATTTTTATCGTCAGCGTGTATGCGGGGAGGGGGTTGAGCCGGGTGGTGCGCCGCGTGCTGGAGAGGCGGCGCGCGCCCGAAGGCGTGACGCAGCTACTGGCGGATCTGACGCGCGTGTCGGTCATTGCCATTGGCGGAATCACGGCGCTGCAGAGATTCTTCGACGTGACCGCGTTCCTGGCGGGATTGGGGATTATCGGTTTTACGGTGGGGTTCGCCCTGCAGGACGTGATGAAGAACTTTGCGGCGGGGGTCATCCTGCTGATCCAGCAGCCCTTCCACGTGGACGAGGTGATCGGCGCGGCAGGCTTCGACGGCACGGTACTGAGGATTGACATGCGTTCCACCGAACTCAAGGCGCTGGACGGGCGCATCGTGAGCATCCCCAATGCCGAGATTCTGGCGCATCCCATCGTCAACTACACCCGCGCCGAGCGGCGGCGCGTCGAACTCCCGGTGGGCGTGGGCTACGCCACCGACACGGAAGCCGCCCGCCGGGCGGTTTTGGAGGCGATTCGGCAGGTGCCGGGGTTCGTGCCAGAGCCGCCGCCAATGGTCGGATTTTCCAATTTCGGCGATTCTGCGCTGGAACTAAACGCTTACTTCTGGATTGATGCCGCGCAGACCAATCCGCTTGCCGCAAAGGATGCCGCCCTGTCTCTGGTCAAAGCCGCGCTGGAAGAGGAGAGCATCGAAATTCCGTTCCCCATCCGTACCGTGTACATGCCCGCACAAGTTAAAAAAAGAACTCCGAAGCGTTGACGGCTTCGGAGTTCAGGCATGCATCTTGTTCTACGGCTCGCTGATCTTGAACCAATCCACTTCGACAATGACCGGCGTGACATTGAGCGAAGAGATATTGAAGCCCACACTGCCGTCGCGCAGTCCATAACGGTTGTCTGTAAATGGGCTTTGCTTGATCTCCTTGCCGTTGACAAACATGGAAATGGTCTTATCTTTGCAGATCATCGTGTATTCATTGACTTCCTTGCCCTGCTTGAGGAAGGTCGTGCCGCCGCTGGTGAGCAGGTTATATTGATTCGTAACAGCGTACAGATACCAGTCACCGCCGCTGCCTACGCTCCACTCATACCAGCCGTCGCTGCTTACGCGGCAGACCAGGCTGACGTTGTTGGTGTTCACCCCGCGGTTATCGGCGCGCAGGTCAAGACGGACGTTATCGTATGAAAACCCATTGAAGGTGTAATAGAAGTACAGGTCGTTTTTGGGAAGTTCAATACGCATGCGGCTGTTGGTGAATTCGGTTTTGACCGAGTCTTTGTTGGCTTCGGCGCCCGGTCCGATGATGTCAATCACCCAGTCCGAGCCGGGGTCCTGATCGAATTCCTCGGTGAAGAATTTCGAACGGGCAGGTTCTGGGGTGGCTGTGGGCGCAGGCGGTTCGGTTGGCGCAGGCGGTTCAGTGGGCGCCGGGGCAGAGGTGTCCGTCGGTGCGGGAGCCTGGGTAGGCGGCTGGGGCTGTTGCTGTTGTTGAGTTGGAGCAGGCGCGTTGCCGCTTCCGAAACTGCATGCCAATCCCACCAGCAACACAAACGATACAAACAAAAACAGTGGACGAAGGCTTCTCATTGCATTCTCCTTTTTGAAATTTTTTCAAGTATAAGTTATCGGTGGGCTTTCCACAATCCCCCAACCGGTGATTTCCCCGCGAGAATAAAAATTGTGATACATTCCAGCCTGCATGTCCATCCTTGCTCTTCTGCTTCTGTTTGCCTCCGCATCCCTGCATGCGCTGTGGAATCTGCTGCTCAAACAATCGCAGGAAAAATACATCGCTATGGGCTGGCAGGTGATTTTGAGCGGGGCGTTTGCGTTCCTCATTTTGCTCTTCATCGGTCTGCCGCCGCGCTCGATGTGGCTCTTTGCCCTGGTCAGCATGACGCTGGAGGCGGTGTACTTCATCCTGCTTTCCAACGCCTATACCGATAACGACTTTTCCCTCGTCTATCCTATCGCACGCGGAACCGCTCCCGCTTTCCTGATGCTCTGGTCGGCGCTATTTTTGCGGGAAGACCTGACGCCGGGCGGCGTCCTGGGCGTGATGCTGATCGTCTGCGGCATGATCGTCATCGGCGCGACCAGCCTCGTTCAGACTCGCGGCAGCCGCATCCACATCAAAGGCATTCTCACCGCTTTGAGCGTTGCCCTCGTCATCTCCCTCTACACGCTGATTGACGGCACTGCCGTCAAAAACGGACCGACCGTTCCTTACGCGCTGACCATGTTCATGCTGGTTCCGCTCATCACCACGACTTACAACCTGCGCCGTTTCGGCTGGAAGCGCTTCGTCTCTGCCTGGGACGGTCCGCGTCTGCCGTTGATTTTTGCCGCCGTCCTCGGTGTGGTTGCCTACCTTCTGGCATTGTTCGCCTACACCATCGCGCCGGTCAGTTACTCCGGCGCTATCCGTGAGATGAGTGTGGTCATCGGCGCGTTCCTTGGCTGGCAGTTCCTCGGCGAGAAAATGGGCGGGATGCGCGTCCTCGGCTCGGTCATCATCTTTGTGGGGATTTTGACCATCGCCATCCTTGGGTGACAAACCGCCTCAGCAGAAAATTCCTATCTCATCAGGGCTTTAGCACTTCCACATCATCGAAACGGGCAAAATGCTTTTGGTCGAAGGTGTAAATCTTTTCGATGCCCATTTCGCCCATCCAGGCGGCATTGTAGGCATCAATGAAATCCACATTCTTTTCGGCATACCATACAACCGATTTCAAAATAAGGCTGCTTTCGGGAATTTCAAGCCCCGGTGTATTGAGAATTGCCATGACCTTGTTCTGAATATCGCTTCGTTCCAGTCCGTAGTAACTTTCCAGTGTCCAAACGATTTCGGCAAGGACCATACCGTTGGTGATCAGGGATACCTTGTTTTGCTCAGCCCGCTGGAGCAATTCCTCCACAGCGTCCGCCTGGGCAGGCACGTCGTTGGTCAGGTAACGAAGAAATAGATTGGTGTCAACAAAGACCGTTTCAGCCTTCATTGCCCGCATTCCTTGCTGCGCGTTTTGCAAGGACCTCCGCGCGAATCTTTTCAAAATCCTGCCTCCCCCTTACCTTGACGCTTCCCCGCAGGTCACGCAAGGTTTTCGTAAAAGGCTTAAAGACGATTTGATCGCCATCCAAAATGACCGCCATCTGGTCACCCGACTTGATGTTCAACTTGCGGCGGATTTCTTTGGGGAGAGTGATTTGTCCTTTGGGACTCACTCGCACGTTTAGCATAAAAAATCTCCTCCGTCGGAAGTTTTTCATCTCTTCCGGCAAAGGAGATTATATCAGACGGTTTTGGAGAAGAACGAATTTATTTGCCCAGTGCCTTCTTCACCGCCGCATAGACATCCACCACCCCGTAGCCGTATCCCGCATTGGGCACGCCGCCCTCAAAGCACCCCACCGACGTGCTCCCGGTGTACGGAGCCGCCGTCTCGATGAGAATCTGCTCGGTGCGGTCAATATCGCCAATCAGGCTGGGGTCCGCCGACCAAAGCAGCGCCACCGCCCCCGCCACGTGCGGTCCCGCCATGGACGTGCCTTCCAGCGCGCCGTAGCCGCCGCCCGGCAAAGCGGACAGGATGTCTCTGCCCGGCGCGACAATATCGGGCTTGATGCGGTTCGAGCCGTCCACCGTCACCGGTCCGCGGCTGGAGAACTCGGTCACATTGCCGTATTTGTCAACCGCCCCCACCGAAAAAACCGAGTCATACAACGACAACGGCGCGTTGACCGTACTGCAATTCGGACCGTCATTGCCCGCCGAAACGACCACGAAGATGCCCGCGTCGCGCAGATGATTCGCCGCATATAACAGCGCCTGCGGGTCGCACCCTTCGAGTTCGGGGCAGCCCCACGAGTTGTTCAACACGTCTGCGGCGCGGGTTGCGTCGCCGTCGGCGAACGGGTCGCCGCCTTGCGGGAACGGCGCCAGCATGAACTGCATACAGTCGAGATACAGCGCAGGGTTGCCCAGGTTGCGGTTCAAATTCATGCAGGCGAACCACGTCGCGCCGGGCGCAACGCCGATGCCGTTCTCTCCCAGCGCTGTGCCGAGCGTGTGTGTGCCGTGACCGTTGACATCGTAGGGCGAACTCCCGCCGTACCATGGGTCGAACCAGTTGTAGTCATTGCCTGTATCCTTCCCGCGATAACTGTCCTTCACTGCGGGATGAGTCACATCCACGCCGCTGTCCGATTGACCGATGACAATCCCTTCGCCGCGCACGCCGAAATCCTCCCACACCCTGTCCGCGCCAATCATGCTCACGTTCCACTGCACGCCCTCGGGCGGAGGCGCGGAGAAGAGTCCGCTCAAAGCCAAGGCTTCGGCTTGGGGGGCAGGGCGCAGCCTCGGACTGGGAAGGACGCGGTCCACTTCGGGGCGGGTCAGCAGGTAGAGTCGAATCAACGTCCCCCCGCGCACCTCCATCGCATTGACGAGATAATACGGCGTGTACGCCACGCCGAACGCATCGAACGCTTTCCGCAAATCTGCCTGCGACTCATTTGCGAAGCGGGTCAACTCTTGATACGCCGCCGTGCGCCGCTCGTCTATGGGTTGGATGTTCCGCACGTCCGACAAATCTGCCTGCGCCTTCAAAATGACGAACAGACGGTCACCGTAAAAACCGTGATTGCCGTTCGTGACGAACAGGATGACTACGACCAGCCACGCCGCCGCCGCGCCCGCCCAACCGAGCAGGCGCTTCGCTGCGGACCTCGAGCCTGATTCGGCAAACATGCGTATCGCCGCCCCGACAATTCCGACGGACAACCCCAGGCCGGCGGCAAACGCGCCTGCCCTCACCGCCAGCCCGCCAATGTCGCCCAGCAAAATCGTGAGTTCCGTCGGGTCGAAGAAGACGAATCCCGCCGCCGCAAGCAGACCTGTGAGCGTCATCCCCGCCGCCCGCGAAGGTAGGACTGCCGCAACCGCAAACGCAAACGATGGCAGCAGAGCAAGCAGAATCAACTGCGCCCCGTCGTACCCGATAGCCGAGCCGAGCAAGGCGAGAGTCGCGCCGATACCGAACGCGTCGAGGAACCTGTTCCCCGTCGCCGCTTCCATCAACACCGCCGCGAGTGCGCCGAGCGAAAGCCCCGCCAGCAGCCCCAACAGGGCGTCGGCGGGCGAACCGAACGCGCCCAGCACCGCAAACGGACCGACGCCGAACGCCGCCAGCAGGAGCGCAGTCGAGACGCCGCCTGTTGTCCAGTCTATTTTCACCTTGCGAATTTTGGACACGATGAAAAACGCCGCCAGACAAATCACGATTTGAGCGATTGCCCCCAACTGGTCATTGTTTGGACCGAGAAAGCGCAACACAAGGGCGGGAAACGCCATCACTGCCGCGCCCAGCCATCCCGCATAGATGGGCTTGAAGCGCTCGTCTTTCGTGAAATACCACAGCGCCGCAGCGACGCCCGTCATCACCACCGCCTGCGCTGCCAGCCCGATCACGCCCGCCCATTTGAGATAGGCAAGACTGCCCGATGCAATTGCCGTCTGCTCCATGAACCACAGCACAAAGTGATACAAGAACAGGCAAATCGGCATCGGCAGCGCAAACACAAGGAACAACGCCAGCGCGCCGGCCGAACGTTTCTTCGTCTCTTCCTTTGGTTGAAGGGGTTGATTCAAATCGTTTTGCATCTCCAGCATGACGAACTCCTCCTTACATCTATCAATTGCTCACCAATCACTAATCTCCAATCACCACTTACCAATTACTACTATCCTCTCCCTCTCTCCTGAAACCCATAGCAACTAGAGATTAACGACTGCCGCCTTCTCCTCCGCCTTGTGCGGACGCACCTTGAACAACTTGAACGCCCACTGCACCGACGGACCGATCAACAGCGCAAACGCCAGCGTGCCCCAGCCAGCCGGTCCGCCCAGCAGCCAGCCCAGCGCGACGACAATGACTTCGATGGAACCCCTCGCCAGCCGCACGCTGACTCCCGTCACACGGTGAATCGCCAGCATCAAACTATCGCGCGGACCCGCACCCGCGTCCACGCCGATATAAACTGCCGTGGCAATGCCCTGAATCAACACCCCCAGCAGGAACATCCCGACCCGCAAAGGGAGATTCCCCTCCAGTGAGGGAATCCAACCCAAAAACAGATTCAACCACGGACCAATGCTCAGAATGTTCCCCAGCGTTCCCCACCCCACCCGTTCGCGGAAGGTCAGCGCAATTGCCAAAACGGCAAAGCCCATCCACACCGTCATCGTTCCGATGGTGATGTCCAACATATCCGCCAGCGCAATCTCCAGCACCAGCCAGGTGCTCGTTCCCAAACTGGCGCGAATCAACAACGCCAGCGCAACGCCGTACAGCAAAAAGCCGAATTGAATGACGATAAAATCGCGCGCAAACGTATTCCAGCGGATGGGTCTCAACATGGCTCCTCAATTCAAACAAGCCACCATCATATCATGATACACTCACGCCATGCCACAGATTATCCTCAAATCCGGACGCGAAAAGAGTCTGCTCCGCCGCCACCCCTGGATTTTTTCCGGCGCGATCCAACGGGTGGAAGGAAACCCCGCTTCCGGCGCGACCGTGAACCTGCTCTCCGCCGAGGGGCATTTCCTCGCCCGAGCCTCCTACTCCCCCGCCTCCCAAATCCGCGCGCGCGTCTGGACCTTCGACGACGAAGCGGTGGACGAGGCGTTCTTCCGCAAAAGGATTCATTCTGCTATTGAAATGCGTCGAAGGTCAAACATCGAAAGTCATACAGACTCATATCGTTTGATCTACGCCGAATCAGACGGCATCCCTGGTTTGATCGTTGACCGTTACGGCGATGTTCTTGTCCTTCAATCGTTAACCGCCGGAAGCGAATACTGGAAAGACACGCTCGCCGACCTGCTCCTCGAAGAGACCGGTCTTACCGCCCTCTACGAACGCTCCGACGCCGACGTGCGAGAACTCGAAGGCTTGGAACCCAAGGTCGGTCCCTTGCGCGGAAAAAATTACCAATCGCCAATTACCATCCTCGAACACAACCTGAAATTCCTCATCAACCTCCAAACCGGTCACAAAACCGGCTTCTACCTCGACCAGCGCCGCAACCGTCTGCGCGTGCGCGAACTGGCAAAGGACCGCGATGTGCTGGACTGCTTCTGCTACACGGGTGGCTTCACCGTCAACGCGCTGGCAGGCGGAGCCAAATCCGTTCTTTCGGTAGATTCATCCGCTGAGGCGCTGGAACTGTGCAAAGAGAATATTGCCCTCAACGACCTCCCCGCCGGCCGCCACACCGCACTCGAAGGCGACGTGTTCCAACTCCTGCGCAAATTCCGCGACGAGAACCGCTCCTTCGACCTGATCATCCTCGACCCGCCCAAGTTTGCACCCACCGCCGCTCACGCCGAAAAAGCCGCCCGCGCCTACAAAGACATCAACCTGCTGGCGTTCAAACTTCTGCGTCCCGGCGGGATACTGGTCACGTTTTCGTGTTCGGGCGGCGTGGATTCAGCGTTGTTCCAGAAAATCGTGGCAGGATCCGCCCTCGATGCGGGCGTCGAAGCGCAGATCATCGAGTGGTTGTCGCAGGGGGCAGATCATCCCGTCTCGCTGTATTTCCCCGAAAGCGCCTACCTCAAAGGGATGGTGTGTGTAAAAAAATAGGGACGCGGCTCATCATCGCGTCCCTGCTGTTGCCATCAATGGCTGACAATTATCCGCCGCAACCCTATCATTCATCAGCCTGCGGTTTATCGGCTGCGCGCGGCACAAGATAGTCGTCAATTCGCACTTCGTCATTGATTGCACATTTATCCGGATCCCAGATGATCATCTTGCGATCCTGACTGATTTCGTACTTTTCGCGCTCTTCAGGCGTGGCGTTATGCAAGGTGGGTATCCACCAAAGCGGGATAGAGACGATCCGCCCATCGGTCAATTCCACGTGCATGTAGTCGCTGTCGAATCGCACACGGTGGATCAGCGCTTCACGCGGGAAAGTGTATGCCGAGGCGGGATACGCAATGTCATACCATTTTGTCTTTGTCGTTTGCTCATTCTGTTTTTCTTTTGTGGGCATTCCAAGCCTCCTGTAGCCGATTGAGATTACGCTCAATAATCTCAATCGCTTCATTCAATTCACTCCGGCTTAATGTCCGCCCCGCCCGTCCAACTTCAATCTTGGGCTCCAACCAAATTTTAGCATCACCCGAATCGTTTTGCGAGCCCTTGCCAACGTGAATGCTGGCTCTATTCTCATATAAAACGTCGTAACTGTGAAACCAAAAAACATACTCTCCTTCTTTGAAGACCCTTGGACTCATTTATCATCCCCCAGGCTGGCAATTGCCCGCAGCAGACCCAACACCAGCACGCCGAGTTTGATGCCCTCGCCGGCAGTGAGGGCAGTCTCCCGTTCGTTTTTCTCGGCGCGGCGGTTGAGCAGAGATGCCGCAATCAGCCCGGTCACTGCGCCGATGACGGCGCCAAAGAAGAGGGTTTTGTTTCTGTTCATGGTTTACTTCCTTCCAAAGAATTCTCGAATACTTGCGCCCAGCCCGTCAATCAAAAAAATCGGTTTGACAACCGCATCTGCACCACGCCGGATGTAGCCGGCGGCTTTATGGACGTATTCCTGCGCCAGCCCGGTATAGGTCGGCGTGACGCGGAGCAGTTTTGCCATCAGATACACCAGCCCGCCGAGCAGGGCAAGAACGATGACCAGAGCGAAGATGATGGGGATGACAATCCAGATGGTGGAAACCGCCGCCCAACGCGCCACGTCGCCGTTGTTGCGGAAGGCGGCAATGTTGATGACGACAATCAGTCCCACGCACAGAAGCGCAGTCAGAATGATGGGCAGAAGGATCTGCCAAAATAACTGTCTGCGATGGTTTCGGTACGAATCGTGAAGCGGCTGGGGGAATTTGGCGTTCATGGGTTGTATTTTAGCATAGGTGATTTCGCCGCCGGGAAGGGATTAATCCAGGTCTTCCAGCAATTCATCATCCGGACTGCACCCGGAAGGATATACCGGGCGCTCTTTCTGATTCCCGCGATAAATCCCCGAAAAAAGCGGATGCAAACACATTTCATCCTGCGGGGCAATGGCAACCTCATGCTCCACGTTGTACTCGAAATCGCCCTGAATGTACACATCCGCCGATTTGGTGGGATCCACCCTGCCCACCGCGCCGATTTCCTGCAGCATGCGTCGAAGATCATGGATGCTCTCGCCGCCGAAAACCGCCTTTCCGTGACGGTGGTACACCCTCTGCAGTTCGCCCAAATCGAATTTGTGCCCCAGCGCCGGCAGACAGCGGCGGCAGGTCTCTTCCGCCGTGGGATGCACCAGCCGAAATGCGCCGAAAATCTCCTTGACGATTTGTTCCTCCACCCGGCGGACGCCGCTTACAATCCTCCGCTCGCTGATGGGAAAGTGCGCTCCCTCAGCGCCGCCGCTGTTCCGAAAGATGGAATTCAACAGCATCAGAAAATGACGCGGCAGTAACTGCGTATGCCGCAAAATGTAGGAAATCGTATCCTCCTGAAAACCTGCCGCATTGGTAATCCTGGGCGGAAGCACGGCGTCGAATAACCTGCGCGCATCCGAACGCTTGCTCACATCCAGCGGAAGCAGCCGGCTGAGAAACTCCGGATAATACAACTCAAGATATAACTTCAAACGCAGCGCGCCCACCAAAATCAATTCGCTCGCTTTCCACTGCAGCCTCAACGCCCGGCGAAAATCCTTATTTTGATTGGAGGAAAAATCCGCCACGCGGCGGTACAACTCCGTCGGCAGGCAGAAACGGATGTCCACCACGTCGCCCGGCTTATTCATTGAACCGACAAATTTCAGCAGCCCCCGCAAAGAATGCGACGCCGCATCCACGTCCAGACGAAAATCCTCCAGCGAATCCATCAAAATTACAAACCTTTTCTTGGCTTTCATCAGGCTGTCCGAAACAGCTTCTTTGACCCCATCGAACGCCACGCGGTCGAACTGCCGCAAAACCGCCAGAATGCCCTCGCTGGGATGTTCGCGCGTCACCTCATCGAGAACGCCCGCCATTTTCAAAAGCACATCATCCACGCTGACAGCGTCGCGCACCCTCACCGACGAAAGATAGCCATTCACCAGGTTCAGCCGGTCTGGCGGTAAAAACGTCTTGCGGGAAAGTTCCGAAAACACACAGACCCACAGCATGATTTCCCATAACTCGGCAAGCGACTCGACATACGAATCCTTTGCCGCCCTGTGCACCACCATCGTAATTTCCTCGAACACCCGCTGCGCCCGTATTTCCACAATGAAATCATATTCCCCGTTGAAATACACCGTCCGCAAATAAGAGGTCTTGCCGGAGCCTCTGCGCCCCATAATGATGGATGGACGATGACGCATACTCCGATACACGTGGTTGTGCGTTTCGAACAATTTCTTCAACGCTTCCTTATCCGCCGTGTCAATATCAATCGAATCGATTGGACCGAACGGGTCGTCTGGGGTGATATAGCGCTTAAGGGGAGTCTTCATGAGATTTCCTCCTCTGCCGAGACCTCATCATGAAAAACATTATACAACCAAAAGGACCCCTCGCCTCTTTCCAGACCTCGGGCTGATTCTCGTTTCAGACATTCCCCCTCGAAATTCTCTCAATTCAACCGGGCGCGTCTTCCTCACCGCCAGCGCGAGACACGCTCCGGAATCCGCTCCTCCCCCAATTCGTGACACAGCGTCTTCAAGCGCGGATACGCGCCGCGCCATTTCAGGTCATCCGGTTTTTCTTTGAGCGGCACGTCGGTGCGCAGGGTGGACAACTCCCGAAACAGCAACGCGTCCTCGTAGTTCTGTTGAAGGTTCTCCACGAGTGTTGTCGCCCGCCCCAACCCCAGCGGAAGTTTCTTCGGGTCTTTGGGGATCTTCTCGATGTGTTTGAACTTCGCCAGCACCGCCGCCGTGGACTTCGCCCCCCAGCCCTGAATGCCCGGGTAACCGTCCGCCGAGTCGCCGACGAGGGCGAGGTAATCGGGGATCGACTCGGGGCTGACGCCGAACTTTTGGACGACGCCTTTCCCGTCCATGACGATCTCGCGGCGGCGGTCCCAGCAAACGACACGTGTCCCATCCACCATTTGCATCAAATCCTTATCCACCGAGCAAATGACGATTTGCTCCACCGATTTGACCTTCTTGAACTTCGTCACTGCCGTGGCAATCGCATCGTCCGCCTCGAACTTCGTCATGGGCCAAATCACCAGTCCCAAAGCGGACACCAACTTTTCAGCCAGCGGAAACTGATTCAGAATGACGGGGTCAACTCCCTCACTCGATTTATAGCCCACATACATCTTGTTCCGAAACGACTCGATCACGTGATCGAACGCCACGCCGACGTGAGTCACATCGGGGCTGGAGAGCAGCAGGAGCAGGCTTCGGAGGAGTCCGAGCGTCGCGCCGACTTCCCTGCCATCAGGCGCCTTTTTCGGCGGCGCGCCGAAGTGGGCGCGGAACAATTCGTACGTCCCGTCAACGAGGTGGATTTTCATTTCTTCCAAACTCCTGCATATTTCTTCCTATACTTCAAATCCTTTTCCAACTCGATCAATTCCAGCGCCTTTTCCTTGATCTCACTGGATGTGGTGGCTTCGTAGAGATTTTTCAATCCCACAAGGATATCGTAGCGGATGAGAGTCCCGTTCTTTTCTTTGACACATTCCCGATACCGTTTCTCCAAGCCTTTGACCACCATGGTCTTCTGATTCCTGCCGCCCAGCCCAACCTTCCAAATGGAATGGAGACAATGACGCGCCGTGACAAATTTTTCGTCTTTCGTGACCGCCAGCAACTTGTCGAAATCCTTGAACATCCTGCCCTTCGGGTCGCTCTTGCCGAGATTGGCGAGTAATTGCGCTGAAATGGCGCGCACGTGGTTGTCCTTGTGCGTCAACCCTTCGACCAGTTCGTTCCATGCCTCGTACGCCCAGTCCACCGGCTTTTCGGTCTGCTCCATGAGGAAGTGATAGGCTTCGTTTTGAAGTTGACTATCTTCCGAGCGGATGTTATCCAGGTGTTTGCGGATGGTCTTGTCCATGCCGCTGTCCTTTCCCTTGCGAAACGACAATCCAAGTGCAGAAAGCGCCCCGCGCAAAATGTTGATTGCGTTTTTCCCCATCCCGTGCAGTTGCAGCAACTCCGCTTCGGTGACCTCGGTCAACTGCTCGAGTTTGGTAATGCCCGCCCTTGCGAGCGCGCGTTGGGCAGGCGCGGCGAGTTTGGGGAGGTCGCTTTCGCTTTGAGACTCTCTTTTCATGCCAGTTCACCTTCGAGCGGCAGAGGCGCTTGTTCGCCCGCCAGATACCGTTTCGAAAGCAGGCTGTAATACTTCGTGTTCATCGCAATCAAGGTGACGATCAAGCCAATGATACCCGTCAATGTGAAAACGAGGGCGATGCCGCGGTCCGCGCCCGTGCCGAACCAGCCGCCGATCAGTTCGACGCCCGCACCCGTCGTCATGAAGGGGATGAAGAAAAGTTCGGTAACGGGACCAATCATAAAGGTCGTCAGAGGCGAGGCGGACATCTCCACGCTTTGGGCAAAGCCGAAGACACGTCCCTGCCTTTCGAGCGGGACGACTTTCTGGATGATGGTATGTTCCGCCGCTTCGATGAATGGGATAACGCTGATGTAGATGAACATGCCGATGCTCAGCAGTACAATGGACGGCTGGATGGTGAAGACGCTGGAGATGATCCAGATGACGATGTTGGCGGCGAACATGGTAAAGAGCGGATTTTTGCCCAAGCCGTATCTTGAAATGAAGAGACCGCCGACGATGAAGCCGCAGCTGAGGAACGCCCACAACACGCCCCACACCTGAACCGAAACCAGCGACAGCCCATAGGCATCCATCAAGCCCATGAAGACGCCGCCCAAAAAGTTGTTGAAGGTGCTGAAGAAGATGAGGGCAATCAAGCCAGGAATGGCGGCGACCACCGCGAACGTGCCGCGCAGATCCACTTTGGGAGGCTGACCTTCGAGATGGACGATCTCTTTTTCTGGAATGTCCATGACGAAGAGATGCGCAATCGAAAGTGCCATTACGATCATCGCAAGGATCAGGACGAGATACATGCCCGAATGAGCGACGAGGAATCCGCTGATGGCGGATGTGATGAGAAAGATGATACCCGTCGTTGTGCCGACGAGACCGTTCGCCCTGTCGCGTGAATCTTCGGGAATAAGAATTGTGACCAGTGTCGGGAGAGCAATGCCGCGAAGGTTACCCGCGATCACTCCGAGGAGCAGAAGCGGGACGAACGTCCAAAGCACGGGGCTTGCGGCATTCTTCCACGTTTCGGCAGGGGTGAAAAGGTAGACCGCGAATCCAATCGAGTAAATGACCAGCGAAACAAGACCCGAAAGGATCATGACATTCTTTTTCCTGTTGTGATCCACGAGACTGCCGAACCAGATACCCGAGACCGCCACAGCGACCAGATAGATTCCCGAAACGATGGAGGTCGCCGTGACCGACCGCGTTTCGAGGTAAATGAAGAAGATCAACGCAAACCAAACAGTCATGTTGGTGACGTTGGCGAGCAGGGTGTTGGCGAGGATTTGATAAAAGGTTTTCACAGGAGATGCCTTTATTTATTTGTAAAGCCGTCAAGAAACATGTTCGGTTGTCGCCTTCATGCCACGGCTATATCGGGTTTTCATAGACGTAAAAGATGTAATCCTGATGTTTCGTTTGGACTCCCAGATCGTTCAACAGCCTGAGAATTTGCGCGCGATGATCGGTGCCGTGATTGACCACGTGGAGAAGCGCCTGCCACACGATGATGTCTTTGTCCTCTTCGGGCTCTTTGATCGGTTTGTCAAATAACTTGCCATCGCGCAATGCGTCCAGATGACGGCGCATCATTTGTTCGATTTTATCCCAGCGCGCGCGGATGATCTCGCGGTCGTCACCGTCAACAGGGGGAAGCGGATCTGAGGGCTGGACGCCTTGCAATTCACTGAACCATACTTCATCCACGTCCATGAGGTGAACGATCTGATCTCGAACGGAACCATGGGAGTAGTCCGCATGTTGGGTGAATTGTTCGAGGGATAATTGAGCGACATAACCCCATAGTTTGCGGTTTTCCGCGAAGTGGTAACCATACAAATGGCGAAAGGCATCCGCGTTCATGAGGAACCCCTCAGGAACGCCAGCGTTCGTTCCCATGCCAGGCTCGCTGCCGCTTCGTTGTACGCGTCGGTTCGATCGGGTTCAAAGAACCAGTGACCAGTGCCGGGGTAGCGGTGAAACGTGACTGGGCGTCCCGCGCGCTTCAGGGACTCTTCCAATTCGTCCACGTTGGATTGCGGCTCGTACGGATCGTTCACGGCAAAATGACCGAGGTAAGCGGCTCTCGATTTAGCGTAATCAGCGGGTCCCGTCCCGTAAAAGAGGACGACGAAGTGGATGCGTTCAGGATCGGTGGCGGCGAGGTCGAGCGCATAATAGGCGCCCAGGGAAAAACCGATCACTGCAAGTCCGCGGTTGGTTTGTTCGGCGTGCTCGCTAAGAAAACGAACCGCCTCCGCGATCTCGGTTTTGGCTTGCAGGTGGTTGGCGTCGAGCGCGCTGCCGAGCGCTTCCGCAGCGGGGATGGTGTCCGCGACCCTGCCGTGATAAAGGTCGGGGGCGAACGCCACAAAACCAGATTCGGCAAGTTTCCCGCAGAAATTTTTGATTGTGTCATTCAACCCCCACCAGGCATGAAGGACCAATACACCGGGGCCCTTGCCGCTGGGCGGGACGGCGAGAAAGCCCTGAGGTTGAGGATGTGTCATGCGGATTCCTTTCTCACACTTACGCTACTTCCCACTCAACGGCGGGATGTTTTGATTGAGACGGAAGAGATTGTCAGGATCGTATTTTGTCTTGACCTGACGCAGCCTGTCCCACGTTGCTCCCGGATACGCGGCGCGGACGGACGCCTCGCCTTCATCGCCGACGAAGTTGACGTACATCCCCTTATCGCTTTGCTGCAACGAGGAAAAGAATTCGGCGATCCATTCCTCATGAACTTCCTTCTCTTCGGGCTTTTCGTACAACGCGGCAAGGTTTGCCATGATTCTGGATTGACGATGGGCAAACGCTGTTGCCTGGGATGGGACGCGCGCCATTGCGCCTCCCAACACCCGTAACTGGGTCACTGCCATCGAGCCGCTCGAACGCTGAAGCCGATCCAGGATCAACTTTGCGACGGAATGATCCACACGGTCGAGAAACATGGTTCGCGCAGCAGCGACGGGATGGTATTCCCCTTCCTCGGGCGGATACATCTCCGGGTAGTGCATCGGGCGCAGCATGTCGGCATACGGCGTGGCAAGCGAGCGGAACGGCGCAACGACCTTTTCGCCTTCTTCGGGATTCCCCGCATACACCATCATTGCCATGATGATTGGTTTGCCAATCACCCCTTCAGGCAGGAACGGCATGGGCGGCGCGGTCATCACGTTTGCGATGGTGGATAATTCCTCGGGAGCAGATTCCGCCTCGGCGATGAAAGAGGCGATGATCTCAGGTGTGGCGGGCAGAAAGAGCATCCCGCCAAAGATCATGTCCACCTCGTGCAATTGAAATTTGAAGCGCGTGGCAACGCCAAAATTGCCGCCTCCGCCGCGAATCGCCCAGAATAAATCGGGGTAAGACTCGTCGTCCACATAAAGGAGTTGCCCGTCTGCGGTCACCACTTCGACGGCAAGCAGGGAGTCAATCGTCAGCCCATATTTACGGACGAGGAATCCGATCCCGCCGCCGAGGGTGATGCCGCCAAGCCCAACCGAGCCGGTGTCGCCGAAGCCGGTGGCAAGCCCGTATTGATTTGCGGCAAGCGTGTATTCGGCGGCGGTCAAGCCTGTCTGCGCCCAAGCGGTGCGTTCGTCGGGATTGATTTGTAAATCCTTCATATCTGAAAGATCGAGCACAATTCCGCCCTCGGTGGTGCTGTGACCCGCGCCGCTGTGACCTCCACTGCGAATTGCCAGTTCAAAACCATAGTCGCCTGCTAATTTTACGAGACGCGACACGTCGCCCGCATCCGCCACACGGACGATTGCCGCCGGGCGGCGGTCAATATTCCCGGCGAAAACTTTCCGTGCGGATTCGTAGCGGGGATCGTCTGAGGCGATGACTCTGCCATTGAAAAGCGCGCGCAGGTCCGAGGTCGAGGGGGAGGCGGAGGAGGCGTTCAGTTTGGCTGGTCGGTTTTTGGTTGTCATGGAAATTCTCCTCATTAAAACGATAGTTCGCCGTTAAAGTATTGGGTAGGTAAAAGCCAGGCTTTCACCCACCCATGAGCATACTCCGCATTTTAGAACATTTATTCTATTTGGTCAAGACTAAAATTATCCAAATTCGGGTTGTAGCGGGATCGGTCTTCAACTCACCGCCTTCTTGACAAGCGCGGCGATCTTTGCCTCTTCCGCGGGAGTCAACTTAATCAACGCAAACGAGGCGGCCCACATGTTGCCGTCGTCAAGTTTTGCGTCAGGTTGAAAGCCGAAGGTTGCGTACCTCACATTGAATTTGCTCGCGGCTTGAAAGAAGCAAATAACCTTGCCGTCCTTGTTTGCGTAAGCAGGCATACCATACCAGGTTTTGGGCGTAAGTTCCGGCGCGGCGGCTTTGACGATTTCATGGATTCGTTTCGCCAGGGAGCGGTCGGGTTCTTTCATCTTTGCAATCGCCTCCAGCGCGGCTTTTTCCATCTCTTCCTTGTTTGCAGCCAGTTTCCTCTCTTTGATGGTTTCCTTCATGGCGGCAATTTCTTCGCGCGATAATCCCTGGTTGTTGGTAACTTTCTTTGGGCTCATATCAAACTCCTTTTGATTGCATCTGCACGCTCATAATTTACAATAATAACGCCTTTTGATGTGAACTGCCTTTCCGTTACCTGGAACACCGCCGGGATCGTGCCGTCGGCAAACAACCTTTTTCCGCCGCCCAGTGTGATGGGATAAATCATCAGCCAGAACGCATCCACCAAATCATGCTTGATCAGCGTCTGCAGGAGATCCCCGCTCCCCCAAACATGCAAATCGGGACCTTGTCCCTGTTTGAGTTTGGCGACTTTTTCCGGGATGTCTCCGCTCAAAAACACGGACGGCTGCCATTCGCTGGACGTCCTGCTGTTCGAGGCGACGTACTTGGTCGCCGCCATGACGCGGGTCCATGCATCCGCATGTTGGGGCCAGTACGGCTCCCAAATTTCAAAGGTCTTGCGTCCCAGCAACAGATCGAAGGACGAATTCATCTGCTTTCGCAGGGCAGTCCCCAAAATTTCGTCGGCAAACGGCGCTATCCACCCGCCATGCGCGAAGCCGCCGCTGGTGTCTTCCTCTGGTCCGCCTGGGGCTTGGATTACGCCATCGAGGGAGAGATGTTCAAGCGCAACAATTTTCCTCATGAAGCACCCTCATACGCCTTCTGTAAATCAGCCACGATGATTTTCTTCATCTTGAGCATGGCGTTGACGACGCGCTTTGACTTTATTGGATCCGAAGCGCTCATCAATTCACCCAATTGTTTGGGAATGATCTGCCACGACAAACCGAACCTGTCCATGCACCAGCCGCATTGCTCGGCTTCGGGAACGGCAGACAGTTTGCTCCAGAAGTAATCCACCTCATTCTGATCTTCACATTCCACATAGAGCGAAATTGCCCCGTTGAACTGAAAGACCGGTCCGCCATCGAGCGCCATGAAACGTTGACCTGCCAGCTCGAAAATACCGGTAAGCACCTTGCCTTCCAGCGCTTCCGCGCCGGGCGCATCCATGCCTTTTTCGTAGCGGGCGATGCTGACGATTCTGGACTCCTGTTTCTTGTTCGGCGCACCGTTGAACGTATCCACGTAAAAGTTCATCGCCTCTTCGCATTGCGTATCGAACCATAAAAACGGGGTGATTTTCATTTTGATTTCTCCTTTTCAACTCATAATTGCAGGCGACAAACCGCCATTGGGTTTTGCAGTCTATCGTCCCCGGTCTGCGGTCATCTTTTTATTTGCCTTGACAAGCAACTTTACAACTCGTTCGATCAATTTGAGCGGAAGCGGTTCATTGAGCGGAAATTTCAACGTGCCCCTACCGTCAACATATCTGGATATTGCCTTCTCGAACGCTTCATCCCCCGCCGGAACCGGATACAGCGAAATATGCCTTTTCCACCCCGCAAAATAGATCAGGTTCCTGCCGTTCAATTCGAACGCTGCGATCTGGTAACTGATCTTCTCGGTCGCTGCAGGGGCGAGGCGTTTGATGATCTCGCGCACCTTTTGCAGCCGTTCCTGTGATTGCGGCGGGCAGGCGGCGATGTACTCGTCAATGGATTGAAAATTTGTCCTTGCCATAGATGCTCCTCTGGCGTATGCGTTTGCCCCCAATTTGGATAACAACAGTCTTATTTTAGAACATGCGTTCTATTTTGTCAACAGCAAAATCCGCTGACGGTTCATCTTTTGAAGCGCGGATAAGACCCCAACACCCGCAGGGTCAGCGCATATTCCCCCAAATGGTCGAGTGCGCGTTTCGAAACATCATCCTGCACTGAGCCGATGAAATCCACATAAAAGAGATATTCCCACGGCTTGCCCTGTAGCGGGCGCGATTCGATCTTGGTCAGGTCAATATCGCGCAGGGCAAACACGCTCAATGCCTTGAACAACGCGCCGGGCTGGTTTTTCAACGTGAACACAATGGATGTCTTTGCCTCTTCCTGCGGAACGACGGCTTCACGTCCGACAGCGAGGAAACGCGTATAGTTTTCCGCGTTATCTTCGATTCCCTCTTCAAGGATTTGCATCCCATACAATTCCGCCGCCCGCCGCGAAGCGATTGCCGCCACATCCCGCGCGCCCCACTCTTTCAGCAGTTTCACGCTCCCCGCCGTATCATAGACCTGTTCCGGTTTGATGCGGCGACTCCGCAGGTAGGCGGCGCACTGCCCCAGCGCCTGCGGGTGGCTGATGGCTTTCCTGATGTCATCCTTTTTCACACCGGGCAGGGCAATCAGGCAGTGGCGCACGCGCAGGAGATACTCGCCTACGATGTGCAGGTCATGCCGCAGGAGCAGGTCGTAGTTCTGGTGGATGCTCCCCGCCAGCGAGTTCTCGATGGGGACGAGGGCGAAGTCGCTTTTGCCAGATGCGACCGAATCGAACATCGCCTCGAACGATTCGCAGGGGATGGTTTCCGCCTTGCCGTAATATTCGAAGATTGCCTGCTCGCTATAAGCGCCCGGTTCGCCCTGGAAGGATACTTTCATCATGGCTCCGTTTCCATTGTAAATGTAAGTGGTAATTGCTCTGTTGCAATCATTCAAAAATCTTGCATATTTTGCGCTCTCTAGCGCAACTTCGGGCGTTAGAGAACGCCCAGTACGCTTCAAAACACATCCTTGC
>JABRVZ010000150.1:0-50046 GCA_039961775.1 Chloroflexota bacterium | reverse complement strand
GGTCCCAAGGGTCGGGCTGTTCGCCCGTTAAAGCGGTACGCGAGCTGGGTTCAGACCGTCGTGAGACAGGTCGGTCTCTATCCGCTGTGGGCGCAAGGGATTTGAGAGGAGCTGCTCCTAGTACGAGAGGACCGGAGTGGACCGACCTCTGGTGTGCCAGTTGTCGCGCCAGCGGCATTGCTGGGTAGCTACGTCGGGCAGAGATAACCGCTGAAAGCATCTAAGTGGGAAACTCGCCTCAAGATTAGATCCCTGTATTCCAGTAATGGAGTAAGACCGCAGGTAGACCACCTGCTATATAGGCAACAAGTGTAAGCGCGTATATCTAAAGGCGTTTAGCTAAGTTGTACTAATGGTCGAGGGCTGAATCCCGTGGTGCGGAGAACTTATTACTCTTCCGCAAGTTCGTCAGTTGCTGTTCAGAACAACCTTGTGAATAAGTCTCTTGGTGATTGGAGCGGCGGGGTCACACCCGGTAACATCCCGAACCCGGCAGTTAAGCCCGTCAGCGCCGATGGTACTTGGAGGGCGACCTCCTGGGAGAGTAGGTCATTGCCAGGAGACTTTTTCTTTTTTTAACAATCTTGCGCAGGCTTTTCTTGAACCTGCAAATCGTGTATAATACTTGCATCATCGGCTGAGGACGAAACCGTCCCGTTCATCAAAAGGAGCGTGAAGCGAACAATTTGATCCCAGGATCAGCCAGTCGTTTCTTCCTGTTTGAACCATGCCTCGGCCGAGAAACTTCCGCTCGGCCGATTTTTTTGGCAACTTCCATGCGGAAAGGAGGTGAATTGCTTTGGCATCTGTAAATTTACGTAATGGCGAATCCCAAGACTCCCTGCTCAAACGCTTTCGCAAGAAAGTCGTCAAGAGCGGTGTGTTGAGCACCGTTCGCCGCAAACGCTGGTTCGTCTCCAAGAGCGAACAGCGCCGCATGGAAAAGAAGAAGGCGATCCGCCGCATCAAGCGGCGCACGTTCACCAAGGAAGGTGAATAGAAAGAGGTTCTATGGCAAAAGAGGAAGAGAAAATCCGGGCAGAGGGCGTTGTGGTGGAGGCGCTACCCGGCACGCAATTCCGCGTGCGCCTCGACAACGGGCATGAAGTGCTTGCGTACCTTTCTGGCAAAATGCGCAAACATTACATTCGCATTTTGCTGGGCGATCGCGTGGCAATGGAAATGTCGCCCTACGATCTCACCCGCGCCCGCATCACGTTCCGTCAGCGCAAGACCACCCCTACCCCTGCCGAATAATTGCCATCTTCTTTGAAATTGAAAAGGCTCCCGATTGCTCGAGAGCCTTTTTGATGTTAACCGTGTTGCTTACGGCAGGTCCCTGAACGACCCCAGCACTTTCATGTAATTCGCACGCTCGAACGCCGCAGGCTCGCGGACTGCCTTTTGACTCATGCTTCCCTGCATCTGGCGGATGGAGGCATACTCGCGTTCTTTCATCCACGCCTCGAGATCGTTCAACATCAGACCGACGACCTGTTCGCCGTTGTGAAGCAGATTCGACGCCATCATTGCCACCCTCGCTCCCGCCATCATTGCCTTCAACACGTCGCGGTAGGTGTGGACGCCGCTGGTCAGGGCAAAATCTGCATTGACTTTTCCGTATAGGATCGAAATCCAGCGCAGCGGCAGACGCAACTCGGCAGAGGTGCTCAAATCGAGGCTGTGGAGTATCTCCAGTTCATCCAGGTCGAAATCGGGCTGATAGAAGCGGTTGAACATCACCAACCCGTCGGCGCCTGCCTCTACAAGCCGTTTAACGAAGTTCGGAATGGCGGTAACAAACGGACTGATCTTCACCGCCAGCGGAATTTTGATGGCAGATTTGACCTCCGCCACCAGTTCCACCTGCATGTTTTCGATGTCGCTGGAGGTCATATCCAGTTCGGTGGGGATGAAATACAGGTTGAGTTCAAGCGCGTCGGCGCCGGCTTCCTCGATCTTGCGGGCGTAATTTGTCCAGCCGCCCTTGGAAACGCCGTTCAAACTCCCGATGACCGGAATGGACAGGGCTTTCTTCAACCCCGCCACCTGGTTCAGGTATTTCTCGGGGCTGATGCCGTACAAGCCGCCGTCCGGCAGGTAGGAGAGCGCCTCGGCAAATGACTCACTGCCTCGATTGAGATAGTGATCGAGTTCCAGGCTTTCGTGGATGATCTGCTCCTCGAAGAGCGAGTACATCACAATCGCCGAAATCCCAGCCTCCTCCAGCCGTTTTGCCCGGTCGATCTTTTTTGAGAGGGGAGAGGCTGAAGCGACGAGCGGGTTTCTTAAGTGCAGACCAAGATAGGTCGTGGAAAGATCCGTCATGTCCTACTCCTTTTTGTCTCCGTTGTAGTGCATGGATGCCATCTGCTGGTAGAGCGTCCAGCGCGATTTGGCGTCCTGTTGTGCCTGACGCATCAGTTCCTCGGCGCGGGCTTCGTCCAGTTGGGCGAGCATTTTGTAGCGCGTCTCGTTGTAGGCGTATTGAGCGAGGGGGATGCTTGGCTCCCTGGATTCGATGACGAGCGGATTTTGACCCTGCGCGGCGAGGCGCGGATCGTAGCGGTACATGGGCCAATGACCCGACTGCACCGCCAGTTTCTGCTGTTCGAGTCCCTTCGCCATATCATAACCGTGAGCGATGCAGTGACTATAGGCGATGATGAGCGAGGGACCCTCGTAGGACTCGGCTTCGAGGAAGGCGCGCAGAGTTTGCTGGTCGTTAGCGCCCATGGCAACGCGCGCCACATAGACGTAACCGTAAGACATGGCAATCAAGCCAAGGTCTTTTTTGGGCAGTCCCTTGCCGCTCATGGCAAACTTGGCAACCGCCGCGCGCGGTGTGGCTTTGCTTGCCTGACCGCCGGTGTTCGAATAGACCTCGGTATCCAGCACCAGAATGTTGACGTTGCGCCCGCTTGCCAGCACATGGTCGAGACCGCCGTAGCCGATGTCGTACGCCCAGCCGTCGCCGCCGATAATCCACACCGACTTTTTGACCAGATTATCCGCCAGGCTGATCAGGTCGCGGGCGCGCGGGTCATCCAGCCTGCCGAGTTTTTCCTGCAGTTCGGCAACCCGTTCGCGCTGCGCCTCGATACCCGCCTCGCTGGATTGGTCGGCGTTCAGGATGGCGTCCACCAGCTCTTTGCCGAGTTCATTTTCGAAGAGAGGAAGCAGTTCGCGGGCGTATTCGGTTTGTTTGTCAATCGTCAGCCGCATGCCGAGACCGAATTCCGCGTTGTCCTCGAACAGCGAGTTCGACCAGGCAGGACCGCGTCCCTTTTCATCCACTGCCCAGGGCGTGGTGGGGAGGTTGCCGCCGTAGATGGAGGAACAGCCTGTGGCGTTGGCAATCACCGCCCGGTCCCCGAACAACTGCGAAACGAGTTTCACGTACGGCGTTTCGCCGCATCCGGCGCAGGCGCCGCTGAACTCGAACAGCGGGCGGAGCAGTTGCGAATTCTTGATAGTGGAGGGGTTGATCAACTTGCGGTCGGGGTCGGGAAGGCTCAGGAAGAACTTCCAATTCTTCGCTTCCTGTTCGCGCAAGGGCGGCTGGGGCGCCATGTTGATGGCTTTGCGCCCCGCCTGGCTCTTATCCTTGACCGGGCAGGCTTCCACGCACAGCGTACAACCTGTGCAATCCTCCGGCGCTACCTGCACCGTATAGGCGTAACCGGGTGAAAACTCCTTGAATTTCGAAACACTGTGCTTGAACGTCTCCGGCGCGTCTGCCAGCAGTTTTTCGTCGTACACCTTGTGGCGGATGACCGCATGCGGACACACCATCACACACTTGCCGCACTGGATGCACAGATCCGGTTCCCAAACGGGGATTTCCAGCGCGATGTTGCGCTTCTCCCATTGCGTGGTGGCGGTGGGGAAGGTCCCGTCCACAGGCAGGGCTGAGACGGGGATGCGGTCGCCATTGAAACCGATCATCTCGCCCAGCACATTGCGGACGAACTCCGGCGCATCTGCCGGGACTGGAGGCCGGCGCGTGATCTTGGACGTTGCCTCCGCTGGAACCTTGACCTCATAGAGATGTTCCAGTGTGCGGTCCACCGCCTCGAAGTTTTTCCGCACCACCGCCTCGCCGCGTTTGCCGTAGGTCTTTTCGATGGCGTGCTTGATTTCGGCAATCGCCGCCTCACGCGGCAGGATGCCGCTGATGGCAAAAAACGCCGTCTGCATGATGGTGTTCATGCGCCCGCCCATGCCGGTCTTCTCGGCAACCTCGTAGCCGTTGATGACGTAAAACTTGAGTTTCTTCTGAATGATGTCCCGCTGGACTTCCACCGGCAGGTGATCCCAGACCTCGTCCGGTCCATACAGGCTGTTGAGCAGGAAGACCGCGCCCTCTTTGGCGTACTTGAGCATGTCGAACCGCTCGAGGAAGGAGAACTGGTGACACGCCACGAAATTCGCCTGGTTCGCCTCGATGACATACGGCGCCTGAATAGGCTTGGGACCAAACCGCAAATGCGAGATGGTCATCGTCCCCGATTTCTTCGAGTCGTACACGAAGTACCCCTGAGCGTAGTTGTCGGTTTCCTCGCCGATGATCTTGATGGAGTTCTTGTTCGCGCCCACTGTCCCGTCCGAGCCGAGACCGAAGAACACACAACGGACGGTCTCTTCATCCTCCACCGAGAAGGAGGGGTCGTAATCGAGGCTGGTGTGGCTCACGTCGTCATAAATGCCGACGGTGAAATGATTCTTCGGTTCGGGCTTGGCAAGTTCATCCAGCGCGGCTTTGAACATGGCGGGCGTAAATTCCTTGGACGACAATCCATACCTTCCGCCGATGACTTTGATGTCGGTGCGCCCGCTTTCGACAAGGGCGTTCACCACGTCCTGGTAGAGCGGCTCGCCGAGCGCACCGGGTTCCTTGGTGCGGTCGAAGACGGCGATTCCCCGCACGGTTTTCGGCAGGGCTTTGAGGAAATGGGCGATGGAGAACGGACGATACAAGCGCACGCGAATTGCGCCGACCTTCTCGCCGCGCGCCGCAAGATATTTAACCGTTGACTCGGCAGTCTCACCGCCGGAGCCCATGATGACGGCAACCCGTTCCGCTTCGGGGTGACCGACGTAATCGAACAGGTGGTACTGCCGTCCCGTGACCTGGGCAAATCTGTCCATGGCTTCCTGCGTGATGGCTGGGACCGCCGCATAGAACGGATTGACCGTTTCACGCGCCTGAAAGTACACATCGGGGTTTTGGGCAGTGCCGCGCAGGACGGGTCGGTTGGGGTTGAGGGCGCGAGCCCGGTGGGCGCGAATCAGGTCCTCGTCCAGAAGGAGGCGGAGTTCGTCATCCGAAAGCAGGATGATTTTGGACACTTCATGCGAGGTGCGGAAGCCGTCGAAGAAGTGCAGGAAGGGCACGCGGGCTTTGAGGGTGGACATCTGGGCGATGGCGGCGAAGTCGTGCGCCTCCTGCACCGAGCCGCTCGAAAAGAGCGCCCAGCCGGTCTGCCGCACTGCCATCACATCCTGATGGTCGCCGAAAATCGAGAGGGCTTGCGCCGCAATGGAACGCGCCGCCACATGAAAGACCGTGCTGGTGAGTTCGCCCGCAATCTTGTACATGTTGGGAATCATCAACAGCAAGCCTTGTGAGGCAGTGAAAGTGGTGGAGAGTGCGCCGGTTTGCAGTGCGCCGTGTACCGTTCCCGCCGCGCCGCCCTCCGATTGCATCTCAATTACCAGAGGCACCGTGCCCCACAAATTCTTTTTACCTTTGGCAGACCATTCGTCTGCGAATTCGCCCATGGCAGAGGAAGGGGTGATGGGATAAATGGCAATCACTTCATTGAGGCGATGCGCCACCGAGGCGGTGGCTTCATTGCCGTCCATCATAACTGTGGTCTTTTTCATGCGTACTCCTTTGGAAAACGGGTTGCAGTACCCGGATTTTTATATTCGAGCAAGTGTATCCCCCGGCGGATAAAACGTGTTAGTTATGAATGGCTTAAATCCTTGTGCCTGTTGTCATAATTTCGGACAAGAATGGTGGGATTGAGAAACTTACTACGCTCCCTGCGTCAGATACGGACGCGCCAGAAAGAGCGCCGCCAGCGATTTCGCATCGGGGATTTCGCCTCGTTCCGCCCTGCGAACTGCTTCTGCAATCGGAACTTTTTCCACCGACAGAAACTCATCGTCGTCCGCTTCCAGCGGGTTGTGCTTCAACTCCGTGGCGAGATACACCATCATGAACTCGGTGGAATAGCCCGGCGCGAGATAAAATTCGCCGACCTTTTGCAGTTTGCCCGCTTCCATACCCGTCTCCTCGCGGATTTCGCGCGCCGCGCACTCCTCGAACGGCTCATCGCCGTCGCGTGTGCCTGCCGGCAGTTCGAGCAGGTCTTTACCGGTGGCATGACGGTACTGACGCACAAACAGCAGATTGCCCGCCGCATCTATGGGGATGATGATGACCGAGCCGCCATGTTCGATGATTTCGAACTTTGTCTCACGCCCATCCGGCGTCTTGAGCCAGTCGCGGCGGATTTTGAAGGCGCGTCCCTGCATGAGGGTTTCCGATTTGATGAGTTCAAAAGTGGGCATGAGATGTCCTTTGGTGGTGGATAGCGCGATTATAAAGCAAAAGCCCGGAGGTTTCGTCCGGGCTTTTCCATCATTCCCCTCTCCCTGTGGGAGAGGGTGGGGGTGAGGACAATTATGGAATGTTCAACGTCTGACCGACGCTCAATGTGGAATCCACCGAAATGCCGTTGGCTTGCGCAATTGCAGAGGGGTCCACATCGCCGAAGAGACAAGCCACGCTGTACACCGTTTCATCGGCAGACGACACCGTATACGTGGCGGGATGATTCCGCAGCATGCGGCTTTCGGGAAAACTGCCCGATTGCGGGATGGTCAACACGGTACCCGGCGGGTACAAGACGCCGGCGCTCAGCCCGCTCAACCGCAGCAGATCATCCGGGTCCACGTTGAAGCGGCGCGCGATGCAGTAGGGGAACTCGCCCTGCTTCAATGTATACGTTGCCGGTCTGGAACCGGCCGGCACCGAAGTGGAAGTCGGCACAACAGCCACCGCTTGTGTGGCAGTGGGGGGCAGGTTAATGATGGGGGTTACTGTGGCAGTCGCCCCGTTGGAGGGAGCCGCAGTTTCAACGCCCGGCGTAGGCGAGATCAATGCGGCGGCGGCAGTCTGCGTGGTGATCGTTTCCACGTCCTGTATATTTGCAGGCTGACTCGGAATAGGCGTCGAAAAGAAACTATTCGGGTCAATCGGCGTATTGGTCGCCGCAGGCGGCGTGGAGTAAGGCTGACGACAGGCAGAAATTACCATGACAGCCAGAAGCAAGGTGGAGGCGATGATTGAGCCTCGTTTTAGTCGGAACATGAAATTCTCCTCAACATCGAACAAAAGTTTCAGTGATGGTAGCATATCCAATCGTAAGCGTCAAGTTTCGAGGTGGGAAATTGGAGGGATGGTCATCCCAGCATGCGGCGGAGGTTTCGAACGGGCGTAGAGAGGACAAGATCGCACCCCGGCCAGACTGCATCCACGCCCGCCTCTCGCGCCCCGGCAACTGCCTCAGCGACTTGAGCCTCATCTCCCCGCAGCAGCGTTTCCAGCGGATCGAGATTCCCGAACAACAGCGTATCTCCCATCGCCTCCCTCGTAGACCTGAGGTCTGTCACCTGATCCACCGACACCGCCTCCGCGCCGGTCTGCGCAAAGAGATTCAACGCCTTGTCCATCCTCCCGCACACAGAAAGCACGCGCGGCTGCGGCAGTTTCCCAATCAAATCCTTCTCCGCCGGCAACACGAACTGCTCATACACCGACGGTCCGACAAACCCCGCCGAGCCGCCCATATCGTGGACGGTGATAAAGTCTGCGCCCGCTGCGCGGTATGCCTTGCCTATCTCTGCGAGGAAAGAGGAGAGATTCAAGAGCGCATCCAGAACCATTTGCGGCTCTTTCTTCATCTCTCTCACCATATTCGGCAAATTACACAGATACAACAGCAGCGTGTACGGACCCGGTATCAACCCCGAAATAACAACCTCTCCGCCGATTTCTTCCTTTACCAGCCTTATCGCTTCGCAAATCAGCGGAATCCTGCCCTTCTCCCAATGACCAATTACCAATCCCCCAATCTCCTTCGTACTTTCAAAAACCACCCTCTTTACCTGCGGAAATTGCAGCCTTCCATCCTCGTAAAAATTCAACTCCGAACCCAGCGCCTCGGCGGGCGCGCACAGATCCAGCGGCAGGGTTGCGGAGGGTATTCCCGTCAACTTGAAGGTGCTTGCCGCCGCGCGCGCCATTCTCCGTGCATCGAGATGGACTTCGTGCCACACCAGCCCCTCGCGCTCCAATCCCTCCGCCGTGACGTGAATCAAACCGCTGAAGGCATGAACCGCCTCCAGTTTTTGACCCGCCAGCAGCGAAAGTATCTTTTCGCGCATTCAATCACCAATCACCAAGCACCAAGTTACCAATTACCAACTTACCAATCACTTCACCGCTTTCACAATCGCCGCGATATGTTCCGGCGTATTCCCACAGCACCCGCCGACCACCTTTGCTCCCAGTTCGATGTACCTCAGCGAATACCTTGCCATGTCTTCAGGGGTCATGTCATACACGCCCTGCTCGGTTTCGATGTCCATGTGCGGGACACCGGCATTTGGCTTCACCCACAGCGGGAAGTTCGGCACGGTCGCCGCGTATTCCTTCACTACCGCTTCCATGTTCTCAAGCGTCGTTCCGCAGTTCGCCCCGACCAGCGCCGCGCCCATTTCGCTGTATCGCTTGATGACATCCTTCGGCTTGACGCCCATCATCGTGCGCGTGCCGCGGTCATAACTGAAAGAGACCACGATGGGCAGATCGGTGACAGAACGCGCCCCCTCGAACGCGGCGGTCGCCTCCTCGAACGCAAACATCGTCTCGATGAGCAGTAAATCCACGCCGCCCTCGGCGAGCGCCTTTGCCTGCTCCGCAAACGTTGCCCGCACCTCCTCCGCCTCCAGCGGACCGTAGGGCTTGATCAACGCGCCGACGGGTCCCATCGAACCGGCGACCAGCACATCGGTCCGTTTGGAAGCGGCTTTGCGGGCAATCTCTGCCGCGCGCATATTCACCTCCGGCGCCCGATCCTGATATTTCGAATCTTTCATCCGCATACGCGTTCCGCCGAAGGTACAGGTCAGGATGATGTCTGACCCTGCTTCGACGAAGGACGAAGCGAGTTTCAGAATCGTATCGGGGTCGTCAATCACCAAATCTTCCGGCGGCTTGCCGGGCTTGAGTCCCATCTTCTGCAAATTCGAGCCCGTTGCCCCATCCGCAACGAGGATCTCCCCGCTGTTCAGTCGTTCAAGAAATTTGTTCATGGTTCTCCTTAACTCCCCTCTTCCATTTTAGGAGAGGGGCGGGGGTGAGGGTTACTTCATGAAATTCTTCGCCATCGGATCCGCCTTGCGGTGCGGAATCAGATGCGCAATGTGCGGAAACGGCTCGCTCATGTGCGGAAAACTCGTGGCGAGCATGAATTGATTTTGAAACTCCGGGTCGGTCGGCAGTTCGAACCGTTCTACCTTGCGCGTCACGTTGTCAATCTCATTGCGCTTCTCGATGTTCAAAAGCGCAATCCGCGCGCCGTCGCCCGCCGCGTTGCCCACCGCGTACACGTTCTCCAGCGGGCAATCGGGAATCAAGCCGATGAGCATCGCCTTCTCTTTATCAATGTAACTTCCGAAGCCGCCCGCCAGGATGATTTTATCAGGGCTTTGCAGGTTCATCCGCTTCAAGAGCGTGCGCGCCGCTGTGAACAACGCCGCCTTCGCCAATTGAATTTGCCTCACATCCTGCTGGGTGATGGGGATGTCGCGCCCGATGGACGTTTCCTCCGCCCAGGCAATGACATACTCCCAACCCGACTCTCCCTCCCGCACACGCTTCGACTTTAACTCTTTCCTGAATCTGCCCCGAGAATCCACAATCTCCGCCCGGAACAATTCTGCCACCGCGTCAATGATGGCGGAGCCGCAAATGCCCTTTGCCTTGCCCGTGTTCCATTCCTCCTCGCCGACGATTTTGTATCGCGGTTCGAGAGTCTTTTCATCTATATGCACTCGTTCGATGGCGCCAGGCGCGGCGCGCATGCCATACTCCACGTGCGCGCCTTCCAGCGCCGGACCCGTCGGCGTGGACGTGCAGACCAGCCGTTTGCGGTTGCCCAGCACCAGTTCGGCGTTGGTGCCTACGTCAATCAACAGCCAGTTCTCATCCTGCTTGTGCGGCTCCTCGGCAAGGATCATCGCGCTCGTATCTGCGCCCACAAACGAAGCAATCGTCGGCAGGACATGCACATTCCCCGATGGGTTGATGTGGATTCCCAACTCCCGCGCCTTCACATCAATGGATTCGTGGATGGCAGGCACGAACGGCGCCAGCCCCAAATCCTTTGGCGGCAGGTTCAACACCAGATGATGCATGGTCGAATTGCCTACAATCACAACCTCCAGCACATCTTCAACCCTCAACTTCTCCCCTTGCTCGCTTGCCAATTTCCCCATTTGCTCATTTGTCGTCTTCACTGCCTGCTTCAACAACTTGTTCAGTGTTGCAATAATCGCCTTGTGCAGTTTCTCCAGCCCGTCGGGATGCTCGATAGTGTACTGAATCCGCGACATGACATCCTCGCCGTACACAATCTGCGGATTCATCTCCGATTCTGCCGCCAGCAGTTCGCCCGTCCGCAGATTGCACAGATAGAGCGCCACCGTTGTCGAGCCAATGTCCACCGCCGCACCGTAACTATCCTCCACATACCCAGGCTGGACTTGAATCACCTCCCTGTCGTTCCACACCGAAACCGTGACCTGCCATTTCGCCTCGCGCAGGGTCTTCGAGAGCGTCCGCAGGCACTGATAATCAATCTTCAACTCATACCAGCGCGGAAGTTTTTCCTCCGCCCCGCGCACCAGCGCCATCGAAGTTTCCAATCCCTTTGCCAGCCGTTCCCAATCGGCAATCGGACGCTCCAGCGTGGGCGGGCTCATCGAAACCAGATATTTGCGAATCGCCGGCTTGATTTCGATTTGCCGCTCGCGCGCAGTTTTTCGCACGATTTGTTTGTTGCCGCGGCTCTCCTCCGGGACGTTGATTAGCACGTCGCCGCGAATCCGTGCCTGACAGGAGAGACGCACCTGCCCCACCTCCCAGCCTTTGTCTTTCAGCAGTTTTGGTCTGCGTTTGAAATAATTGGCTTCTTCGGTGGAAACGGGGGAGAGGTGTTCGCGTTTCGAGTCAATGTTGTACTTCTCGAAGCGCCCTTCCTCGATGAGAACCATGCACTTGCCGCAGGTGGCATTTTCCGCGCAAATGGACTCGATTTCCACGCCAAGTTCGCGCGCCGCCGTGCGGACGGAGGTGCCTTCCTCCACTTGACCGCGTCTGCCCGAAGGCTGCAGGATGATGGTATGTTTCCTGGTCATTGCTTTCCACTGTTCATTGATAACTGGCAACTGACTACTTCCCATTTCGGCGGGGAATCTCTATTTTTGCCGCCTCCGCTTCCAGTTCCGAAAGAAGCGCGTCCGCCACTTCTTCGGGGGAGCCGTCGCGCTCGGTCCACTCCCCACGTTTGTATTGCGCGGCGTACTCCGAGGTCGAGGTCAATCCCTCCACCATGGCGTAGGCGTCTATCTTATCCTGAACTTTTTGCGAGAGTTGTTTTTTGATTGTACGCCCCTCGCCTTCGACGACAAATGATTGCGGGATGTGCTTCCAATACGTGATGCGGTACCGTGCCATGTTGACCTTTGCTGAATTGGGATGCGGGAAATTTTACGGGGGTTTGTGTGCAAGGTCAATGCAGATATTGAACGGCGGCAGGGATAATTTACACAAACGCTCAAACCGAAGTACAATCGCCTCACTGAAAATCTACCCTGTGAGGAACCATGTACACAACCGAAGGAAAAAAGATCGTTTCCACCGAAAAAGCGCCGAAAGCCATCGGTCCTTATTCGCAAGCCATCCGCACGGAAAACCTCGTCTTCACCGCCGGGCAAATCGGTTTGAACCCCGCCACCATGGAACTTGTCGAAGGAGGCGTCGAAGCGCAAACCCGCCAGGCGTTGACCAACCTCAAGCACGTCCTAGAAGCCGCCGATTCGGGTTTGAACTTCGTCGTCAAAACCACCGTCTTTTTGCAGAGCATGGATGACTTTGCCCGAATGAACGCCGTCTATGCCGAGTTCTTCCCGGAGAATCCCCCGGCGCGTACCACTGTTGCGGCTGCGGCATTACCCAAAGGCGCATTGGTCGAAATCGAGTGCGTGGCGCTCCTCTCGCCCGTTCACGGTGACTGATTTCCAGCCTGCCCCCGGCGGCGTTCCTCCGCGAAAGCACGGGCGCGCAAGGTGGTAAAATTCGCGTCCGCAGTCGGGTGGGGCATTGATTGACGTATGCCATCCGCCTGCAAATCGAAATGACCAGAGTATCCATTATCGTCCCCTGTTATAACGAGCGAGCCACCATCCGCCTGTTGCTGGATGCGATTCGCCGCCAGACCTTTCCGCTGGCAGAGATGGAAGTTGTCGTCGCCGACGGCATGTCCACCGACGGCACGCGGGAGGTGATTGCCGCCTTTCAGGCGGAATTTCCCGACTTGAACCTTCGCGTGGTGGACAACCCGCTTCAGACCATCCCCTCGGGCTTGAATCGCGCCATTGAGGCTTCACGCGGCTCGATCCTGCTCCGCCTCGACGCCCACTCCAAGCCCTATCCCGATTACGTGGAGCGCTGCGTGCAGGCGCTGGAAGAGGGGCGTGGCGACAACGTGGGCGGCGTGTGGGAGATTCAACCCGGCGCCGATACATGGATCGCCAAATCCGTTGCGGCGGCGGCGGCGCATCCGCTGGGAGTGGGCGACGCTCTCTATCGTCACGCCCGTCATGCCGCCCATGTGGATACGGTTCCGTTTGGCGCATTCAAACGCGAACTGATTGACCGCATCGGCTGGTTCGACGAAACCCTGCTCACGAACGAAGATTACGAGTTCAACGCGCGCATCCGCAAGGCGGGTGGTAGAATCTGGCTCGACCCGTCCATACGCTCGGTTTATTTTGCGCGTTCCACGCTACAGGAACTTGCGCGGCAGTACTGGCGTTATGGATACTGGAAATGGCGCATGCTTCGCCGCTATCCCGACACACTACGATGGAGGCAGGCTCTGCCTCCGTTGTTTGTCTCCAGCCTGATTGGTCTGACAGTGGTTTCGGCATTTGCGCCGTTGCTGCGCCTTGTGCTGGCGGGCGAAGCGCTGGCGTATGCCCTGGTTATGATTGCCGCCGGGGTGCAGTCTGCCGCGAAGCGAAAGGAGCCGTATCTGCTGGCTGGCATCCCGCTGGCAATTCCTGTCATGCACCTCTCATGGGGAGGCGGTTTCTTGTGGAGTATCCTTAAATCAGGTTTGAAACGGAATGGCTGAAAACATCCGCACGACTCCTTTGCGCCTGCGCCCCAACGAACATCGCATGATTCTCTTCATCGGCGATCTCGTCATGGGGTTTGTTTCAGTTTTCGCCGCGGTCGAAACCTGGAGAAGATACAACATCGCCGTTGAAGTTGCCAGACTGGTCGAGCGGGGCATTGCCCTGCGGCGGGCTCAGCAAATCGTCGAGGAATTCTTTGTCATCCAGGTTCCCTTTTGGTTTTACCTTTTACCCATTGCCTGGACCCTCCTGCTCGTCGAGTTATACGAACCGCATGTCGCCGGCAGCACCCGCAAAACCCTGCGCGGCGTTGCCGTTGCCGCCTTTATCGGCTTGATTGCCTTCTCCCTGCTCTTCGTCACCCGGCAGGATACCAACCTGCCGCGCGTTGGTGTCGGCTCCTTTCTCGTTTACGCTTCCCTCCTGACCCTGATCTGGCGTCTGCTCTTCATCCGCATCTACAAACGGAGCGGGCAAATGCGCCGCATCCTCATCGTTGGCGCAGGCAAAGCCGGACAAACCCTTGCAAGACTCTACGACTCCCTCGAACCGCGCTCCTTCAACATCATCGGCTTTGTGGATGACGACACCAGCAAAGTGGGCGAACTGTTTTACGATATTCCCGTGCTGGGCACCAGCGAACAACTGCTCGAATTAATCGAAGACAACCGCATCTCTGACCTTGTCGTCGCCATCAACGGCGAAATCCGCGGCAAGACCTTCCAAACCATTCTGGATGCCCAGGAACGAGGCGTGGACGTGACCCGCATGCCCATCCTCTACGAAGAGATGACCGGGCGCGTGCCTATCCACCACCTCGAATCGGACTGGATCATCCGCTCCTTCGTGGACGGGCTGCCCACCAGCGGCTTTTACGAACTCTTCAAGCGCATGATGGATATCGCCGGCGCTCTTGTCGGGCTTTTGATTCTCGCGCTCTTCTTCCCGTTTATTGCGCTTGCCATTTACATTGACTCCGGTCTCCCCATCTTCTATTCCCAGCCCCGCCTCGGGCGCGGACGCAAAGTCTTCACCATCTACAAATTCCGCAGCATGCGCCGCAAAAACGATGCCCCCAATGACCTGCGCGCCACTGCCGAAAACGATCCCCGCGTCACCCGCGTGGGCAAATTCCTGCGAAAGACCCGCCTCGACGAACTTCCCCAATTCTGGAACGTCCTGCGCGGCGACATGAGCCTTGTCGGTCCGCGCGCCGAAGTCCCCCGCCTGGTCGAAGAATACCAGAAACAGGTCCCGTTTTATCGCGCCCGCCTGCTGGTCAAGCCCGGCCTGACCGGTTGGGCGCAGATCAACTACGGCTACGTGGCGACCGTCGAAGAAACCTCCATCAAACTCGAATACGACCTGTACTACATCAAACACCGCACCCTTGCCATGGACTTTCAAATCATCCTGCGCACCATTGGCACGGTCTTTCGCCGCACCGGTCGTTGACGTTTCCCCCTGTTCATGACCCGTTCCCGTTCTCACATCCGCAACCGTTTTGTCCTCATTGGCGACATCGCCCTCATCATCATCTCGGTGCTGGGCAGTTTTGCCCTGCGGCTGGATACCGGCGAACTGACGTTTTACTTTCCCGCCGCCTTGCTGATGTGCGCTGTGGCGCTGGCGGTCAAAATCCCCACCTATTTTTTCTTCGGACTCTACCGCCGGCTGTGGATGTATGCCAGCACGGGCGAACTGCGCCTCATCACCGTTGCCGTTACCACCGCCTCCGTCCTGACCTCCGGCGTGATGCTCCTGCTCATCGGCGCGGGCTTGGTTCAGCCGGGCATGCCCCGCTCCGCTCTGGGCATAGACTGGCTGCTCTCCCTCATCCTGATTGGCGGCTCGCGCTTTGCCCTGCGCATCCTTGCGGAACAATCCACCCTCGCCCGTGCCAACGGAAAATCCAAACGCGCCCTCATCATCGGCGCAGGCGACGCCGGCGCGCTGGTGGTGCGGGAACTCCAAAAGACCTCGCAACTCAACCTGACCCCCGTCGGCTTCCTCGATGACGACCCCGCCAAACAGCGGCATGTCATTCATGGCGTCACCGTCATCGGCGCGGTCTCCGACCTGCCCGCCGCCATCGAACAGCACGCCATAGACGAAGTCATCATCGCCATCCCATCCGCCCCCGGCCAATTGGTGCGCATGGTCAACGATGTCTGCCGCCTCAAGGGCATCCCCTCCCGCACCATGCCCGGCATCTACGAACTCATCGGCGGAAAGGTGAGCGTCTCCCGCCTGCGCGAAGTGGACATCACCGACCTCCTGCGCCGCGAGCCGGTGCGGGTCAATGACGAAGCGGTTGGCGCCGCCCTCGAAGGCAAACGAGTCCTCGTCACCGGCGCGGGCGGCTCCATCGGGCGCGAACTCTGCCGGCAAATCGCCCGCCGCAACCCCGCCGAACTTGTCCTGCTCGGACACGGCGAAAACAGCATCTTCGAAATCCTGCTCGAACTGCAAAGCGACTATCCCGCCCTCAAACTGCACCCCGTCATCGCCGACATCCGCAACGCCGAACGCATCCATCAGGTCTTTGCCGCGCACCAGCCTCAAATCGTCTTCCACGCCGCCGCCCACAAACACGTCCCCCTCATGGAAGTCAACGTGACCGAAGCCGTCACCAACAACGTCCTCGGCACACAGGTGATCGTGCAAACCGCGCTGGCGCATCGAACCGAACGCTTCGTCCTCATTTCCACCGACAAAGCCGTGCGCCCCTCCTCCGTCTATGGCGCAACCAAACGCCTTGCTGAAATGCTCGTCCTCGAAGCCGCCCGAACCGCCCGCCGCGCTTTCACCGTCGTCCGCTTTGGCAATGTCCTCGGCTCGCGCGGCTCCATCATCCCCATCTTCAAACAACAAATCGCCAACGGCGGACCCGTCACCATCACCCACCCCGACATGTACCGCTACTTCATGACCATCCCCGAAGCGGTCTATCTCGTCCTGCAAGCCGCCTCCATGGAAAACGGCGGCGAGACCTTCGTCCTCAACATGGGCGAACCCGTCCGCATCCTCGACCTTGCCGAAGACCTCATCCGCCTCTCCGGGCTCGAACCGCACCGCGACATCGAAATCGCCTACACCGGCATCCGCCCTGGTGAAAAACTGACCGAAGAACTCTGGGATGAGGGGACTCCCCTCGCGCCGACCCTCCACCCCGACATCTTCCGTCTCGAAGACAGCGCATCTCCCTCGACCCTGAACCTGCCTCACGCCATCGAGTCTCTCTCCCGCCTCTGCCGCGCCAACGACACCGACGCCGTCATTAACCTGCTCGATGAACTCATTCCCAACGCTTCGATTCGTCAACAAAACGAGTCACAGGTCAAAAGTCAAACCTCCCTCCTGACCTTCGACCTTTAACCTTCGACTTTCAACTTTCAACCTCATGATTGTCTCCCTCACCGACTGGAACCAATTCCTCTCCCGCCATCCCAACGCCCATCTGCTGCAAACGGGGGAGTGGGGAGAATTAAAGAGAGCCTTTGGGTGGGAGCCCGTACGAATTATCAATGAAGAGGCAGGGGTCCAAATTCTCTTTCGCAAGTTGCCTTTGGGTTTTACCATCGGCTACATTCCGAAGGCAGTCATCGGTAGTCAGTTCATCAGTGAAAAGTTTTGGAACGAGATTGACTCTGTCTGCAAACAGAAGCGCGCCATCTTCCTCAAACTCGAACCTGATTCGTGGGATTCTGAAATCATCCTTCATCCTTCATCCTTCATCCTTTCCAAACACAACATCCAGCCTCCCCGCACCCTCATCGTGGACCTGCGCGGAAGCGAGGAGCAAATCCTCGCCCGCATGAAGCAGAAGACGCGCTACAACATTCGCCTCGCCGAGAAAAAAGGCGTCACCGTCCGTGCGTGGGAGGACGTCGAAGCCTTTCACAAGATGATGCTCCTCACCGGTGGACGCGACGGTTTCGGAGTCCATTCGCTGGAATATTATCGCCGCGCATATGAGTTGCTCCACCCAAAGGGCATGTGTGAATTGCTGGTTGCCGAATACGAAGGCAACCCCCTTGCTGCCCTATTCGTCGCCCGCCACGGAAATCGCGCTTACTACCTCTACGGCGCCTCCACCGACGTGGAACGCAACCGCATGCCGACCTACCTCTTGCAGTGGGAAGCCATGAAATGGGCAAAAGCCCGCGGCTGCGAAGAATATGATTTGTGGGGCGTGCCCGACGAAGACGAAGCCGCCCTCGAAGCCAATTTCGAGACGCGGCGCGACGGCTTGTGGGGTGTCTATCGCTTCAAACGCGGCTTTGGCGGCGAACTCAAACGCGCCGCGCAGGCGATGGACAGAGTGTACAATCCGCTGTTGTATTGGGCGTATTTGAAGTTTATCGGAAACAGGGAATAGAAGTGGAAAGTAGTAACTGGAATTCCATTATCTCGAAGTTGCCCAACCCTCACTTCCTGCAAACTTATGAATGGGGACAGGTGAAAGCGAAGTATGGGTGGGAGCCGCTTTATGCGGTGTGGACGAAAGACCAGTTTTCAGTTATCAGTGATCAGTCTGCAATCATTGATAACTGGTCACTGAACACTGATCACTGCGTCGCCGCCGCCCTCCTCCTCAAACGCCAGATCATCCGCAACGGATTTGCCGCGCGCCTCTCGATTCTCTATTCTCCAAAGGGTCCCCTCCTCGATTGGACGAATGAATCCCTCCGCAGCCGCGTGCTCGACGATTTGCAAGCCTTCGCAAAGAAGCAGGACGCCATCTTCCTCAAAATAGACCCCGACGTTGTGCTGGGAACGGGAGTCCCTGGCAGCGGGGAAGAGGTTCAGGATTCCAGCGGACAGACTGTGATGTCCGAGTTGAAGCGCAGAGGGTGGAAATATTCGTTGGATCAGATTCAGTTCAGAAACACCGTCCTGATAGATTTGAACCCATCCGAGGAGGAACTTCTCGCGCGCATGAAACAGAAGACGAGGTACAACATCCGCCTTGCCGAAAAGAAGGGTGTTTCCCTGCGTGCAGGAACGAGAGATGATTTGGGGATGTTGTATCGAATGTATGCCGAAACCTCCGTGCGCGACGGTTTTGTCATCCGTGACGAAAGGTATTACAGAACCGTGTGGCAAATGTTCATGGCGGAAAGCCAATCTCCACTTACCAATCACCAATTACCAATTGCCGAGCCCCTCATCGCTGAAGTGAACAACATCCCCGTCGCCGCCATCTTTGTTTTCTATTTTGCTGGGCGCGCGTATTATGTCTATGGCATGTCGCGGGAGGCGCATCGTGAGAAGATGCCGAATTATCTCCTCCAATGGGAAGCGATGAAGCGCGCCAAAGCGAAGGGATGCACGGTCTACGACCTGTGGGGCGCGCCGGAGGTCTTCAACGAAAGCGACTCGATGTGGGGCGTCTATCGCTTCAAAGAGGGGCTTGGCGGCAGGGTGGTGCGCACGCTTGGCGCGTGGGACTTTGCGCCCAGCCTGCTCTGGTATAAGATGTATTCGGAAATCATTCCGCGCGTGTTGGATGTGATGCGCTCGCGTGGAAAGGCAAGAACAAAACAAAGCGTAGGCGCTTGAGGTGATTGGTAAATGGTAATTACCAATCACGAATTACCATTTACCAACTGGAAAGGATTGCCATGAAGGAAGTTTCTCGTTTGCATTTTGCCCATCTCCCCACCCCCATCGAAGAACTGCCGCGTCTTTCCGACCATTTGGCTGGTCCGCGGATCCTGGTCAAGCGCGACGACCAGACCGGTCTTGCCTTTGGCGGCAACAAGACCCGCAAACTGGAATTTCTCGTCGCCGAGGCGATGGAGCGGGGCGCACGGACGTTGATCTCCGGCGGGGCGATTCAGTCCAATCACTGCCGGCAGACCGCCGCCGCGGCGGCTCGCTTTGGATTCGAGTGCATTCTGGTGTTGACCGGGGAAATGCCCGACAGACCCTCCGCCAACCTTCTGCTCGATAAGTTGTTCGGCGCGAAGATTGTCCACGTGGCAGATCGAAAAGACCGAGACCACGTCTTGCAGGAGACCTTTCAAGCCGCCGCTGACGACGGGAAGAAGCCATACCTCGTGCCTTATGGCGGGTCCAGCCCGACGGGGGCGCTGGGGTATGCGTTCGCGATGGAAGAATTTATCAAACAAAACGTCCGCGCGGATTGGATCCTGTTCGGCACATCTTCCGGCGGGACGCATGCGGGATTGGTGTTGGGTCAGCGTGTGTTTGGGTTCAAGGGCAGGGTGCTGGGAATCAGCATTGACGAGTCGGAGGAGTGGCTGAAAAGTCACGTTTCCAAACTGGCATCGGAGGCGAGTGAAAGGCTGGGGGCGCGGATCGAGTTCACTCCGGCTGAGGTGTTGGCAAATGCCGATTACTGCGGAGCAGGCTACGGCGTCCTGACCGATGCGGAGCGCGAAGCGGTCAGGTTGTTTGCGAAGTATGAAGGTCTCTTGCTTGATCCTGTCTACACGGGACGGGCTGCAGCAGGGATGATTGACTTGATCCGCAAGGGATTTTTCAAGAAGGACGAGACCGTGCTGTTCTGGCACACCGGCGGACAGCCCGCGCTTTTTGCGGAGAAGTACGCGAATAAGATATGGACTGATGCTGCGAAGGCATGAAGAAGTACCGAGGTCGGAATTGACCGAAAATCGCTCGCTTTTTTGTCGTACCAAATCTGCTATACTTGAAGCATAGGAAAGCAGGCAGATATGATTTACCAAATCAAGCAAAGCGAACTCCCCAAAAAACTATGGAACTTGATTGATGCTGCGCTGCGTGGCGAGCCGGTGTTTATCGAGCGTGACGATAAGTCATTGATCCAGTTGATTCCACTCAAGCAGATGTTCCGCCCGCGTAAGGCGGGGAGCGCCAAAGGCATGGTTCACATGTCGGATGACTTCGACGAGCCGCTGAACGATTTTGCCGAATACATGCCATGAATATCCTGCTCGACACACATGCCTTTCTCTGGTTTGTGGACGATAACCCGCGCTTGAGCGAGCCAGCGCGGGTCCTTATTGAATCGAACGATGTGCAGCCGTTTATCAGCATGGCGAGCCTGTGGGAAATGGCTATCAAGATCAGCCTTGGGAAGTTAAAACTAAAAGAGCCATACGAAAAATTCATTCCCCAACAATTGGCTATGAATGGTATTGGGGTTCTGAATCTTTCCATGGAACACGCCGCAGCCATTTCCACCCTGCCGTTTCACCACCGCGACCCGTTTGATCGGTTGATTGCAGTTCAAGCGAGAATCGAGAAAATGACTTTGGTCAGCGCCGACCCGCTATTCGATGCCTACGAAATCAAACGGGTCTGGTGATTGGAAAGTGCAAAAGCAAATAAAAATATATCGTCCCGAAGGCTTACCCTGAATAATAGGGAAGGGTTTTAGTCTTCGGGACGCTGTTTTACCCAACCGAAACGCCGATTAACTTGCCGATGCCATACGTCAGCGCCGCGGCGGCGATGCCGACCAACACCTGCCGTGTGCCGGAGAACATCACGCTCTTACCTGTCATCAAGGTGATCGCTGCGCCGATGATGAATAATCCCACTGCGCTGACCACCAGACTGAGCGCGATGGCAAGTGTGCCGCCGACGAAGAGGTAGGGAAGCATTGGGAAGAGCGCGCCGAACGCAAACAGGAAAAAGGATGTGAACGCGGCTTCATAAGCCGAGCCGCCGAGTTCTTCGGGGTCTATCCCCAGTTCCTCACGGGCGAGCGTGTCGAGAATGTTTGCCCTGTCTGCCATCATGTGCGCCGCCATCTCTCGGGCGCGGTCTTCGGGCAGACCTTTGGACTGGTAGATGAGCGCCAATTCCTCCTGCTCCTCTTCGGGACTTTCCGCAATTTCTTCCGCTTCGATCTTGATCTGATGTTCGTAGAGTTCGCGCGAACTCTGCACGGAGAGCCATTCGCCCAACGCCATGGAGCCCGCGCCCGCCAGCACACCCGCCAGACCTGCAATCAAAATATCGGTGCGGGAGTTGGTCGCGCCCGCTACGCCCATGGTGAGACTCAAAATCGAGACGAGACCGTCGTTCGCGCCGAGGACCGCCGCACGGAGCGCATTGCCGCCGCTCGCCCTGTGACGTCCCTCCAGTTGGGCAACGGTCACACCGGACAAGCCGCCTGTGGAATGAGACGCCATGGCAAGCAGGCGCGCATGCGATTTTTCTTCGCGTGAGAACTCATGCGCCTCCTCGTCCGACTGACCGTCGTATGCCTGGCTGTCGGCTTTTTCATTCGCTGTGATGGTGGGCAGCACAAACTGCGGACCGAAACGTCTTGCCAGCCAGATCATCGTCGCGGTGCGCCAGGTCGGTTTACGCGGCGGCAGTGAGACTTTGAGGTCGGTCAGTTTCTTCTCCCACGTGGCGGCGTGTTTTTCCTCGCTTGCCGCCAGTTTGAGATAGACTTCCTTCATTTGTGGTTGCGTTTCTTTTTCAGCCAGCACACGATACAGCGCCGCCCCGTCAATTTCCTTTTGCCAATTGGCAAGATAGCGTTCGATGTCTTTCTTATCTGCCATGTTCCCTCCCAAAATATCTCGTTGCGAGGAGCGAACGATAGCGTCACTCCTCGCAACGACATCAGGATTACTTCAACGCCGCCCACCCGGCGTACTTCGCCGTATCGCCCAATTCCGCTTCGATGCGGAGCAGTTGGTTGTACTTCGCCACGCGGTCGGAGCGGGCGGGCGCGCCGGTCTTGATCTGACCGGTATTCAGCGCCACAGCCAGGTCGGCGATGGTTGCATCTTCGGTCTCGCCGGAGCGGTGACTTGTCACAGCCCGCCAGCCAGCGCGGTGACAGGTTTCAACGGCTTCGATGGTTTCGGTCAACGAACCAATCTGGTTCACCTTCACCAGCAGGGCATTCGCGGCATTTTCTTTGATCGCCTTGCGGACGCGCTCCGGATTGGTCACCAGCAGGTCATCGCCTACAATCTGAACCTTATCGCCCAGTTCCTGAGTCAGCAATTTCCACGACGCCCAGTCATCCTGCGCCAGACCGTCCTCGAGAGAGACGATGGGGTAGTCGGTGACCCACTTCTTCCAAAACTCCACCATCTGCTCGCCGGTCAATTTCTTGCCTTCCTTACGCAGGTTGTAGAGTTTGGTATCTTCCTCGAAGAGTTCCGAAGCGGCGGGATCGAGCGCAATGGCAACATCCTTGCCGCGCCCGGCTTTGAATCCAGCCTTCTCGATGGCGGCGAGGATGACCTCGATGGCTTCGTTGTTGGCTTTCAACGCCGGAGCGTAGCCGCCCTCGTCGCCGACCAGCGTGGCGTAGCCCTTTTCCTTCAACACCGACTTCAGCGCGTGATAAATCTCCGCGCCCCAGCGCAGACCCTCCGCAAAGGTTGGCGCGCCGAACGGCATGACCATAAACTCCTGCATGTCGGTGGACTGCCACGCCGTATGCGCGCCGCCGTTCAGGATGTTCATCATCGGCACGGGCAAAACGTGCGCGTACACGCCGCCGAGATAGCGGTAGAGCGGCAAGCCGAACGAATTTGCCGCGGCTTTCGCCACCGCCAGGCTCACGCCCAAAATCGCGTTCGCGCCGAGTTTGGATTTGTTCGGCGTCCCATCCAGGTCGAGCAGTGCGGCGTCAATGGCTTTCTGTTCCGCCGCATCCCAGCCGAAGAGCGCATCGGCAATCACACCGTTCACGTTCGCCACAGCCTGCGAAACGCCCTTGCCAAGATAACGTTTCTTATCGCCATCGCGCAATTCGAGCGCCTCATGCACGCCCGTCGAAGCGCCCGAAGGAACCGCCGCGCGTCCCCACGACCCGTCTGCCAGCGTCACTTCCACCTCGACCGTTGGGTTGCCGCGCGAATCGAGGATTTCAAGTGCTGAAATGCTTTCGATAATCGTATCCATTTTGTTCTCCAGATGCAGTTGAGATTTACAGGCACATCGTTGCGATGCGCCGATTTGTCCAAGACGCCGGCAAGTATAACCCACTTTCCCGGCGGGATTTCACGCCGGCGCCCCGCCTCCTTCTCCGCCTCAGCCTGTTTCGCCGCCCTCTGTCTTCTCTCCTCTGACGCCTGTTTCCCCCTCCCCCACCTGCCCCCCCTACGGCACCGGCAGACCCTCACACAATACCCGATACGTCTCCCCGCTGAACAGATTGCTCCACTGCGCCTGTGAAAGGTTCGTCGTCAGCCGCGCGCACGCTGTGATGATCAAATCCTCTGAACGGACGGCAGGAAGGGAAGAGAGCCGCCAAAACTGAACAACGCGCTGAGAGGCAGTCGCCATCACACTGCCATCCGCAGAGAAGGCAAGACCGCCCACATCGCCAGCCAGCGACACGCGCGCCGTCTCCTTCAATGTGAGCGGATCGAGCAGGAACATGCTGTTCCGCGAGCCAACCGCCAGCACATCTCCCGCCGGGCTGAACGCCAGTGAACTGACAAACTCCTTGCGCAGGTCGCCAAACTCCAAAAATGTGTTCTCCTTCACCTCCCAAACCCTCACCAGCCCCGCCGAATTACTTGCGGCAAACAGCGAACCGTCTGCGCTGAAGGCAAGCACCGACTGACTGCCCGGCGCATCCAGTTCGGCAATCAGATTCCCATCCTTATCCAGGATTTGGATTTTGTCTGCCATCCCCAGCGCGAAATACTCTGGTCCCGAAGTCACCGCCACCCCCGACCCTTCCGCCGCCAGGTCTGCCGTCTTACGAAAGGATGCCAGACTCCACAACTCCACCGCGCCGCTCTCGCTGGAAACCAGCAGATGTGTGCTGTCGGGCGTGAATGCAATGTGATGCGTCAATGCGGTTTGGAACAGCGTGCGAAGCTGACGTGTCTGCAGGTTGTACAGACTCACCTGTCCGTTGGAAGTGGAAGCGCCCAGCCAGACGGAATCCGGGCTGAAGAGCAGGTCGGTGACGGTCCCGTTGAGGGTGAGAAGAGGCGGTTCGAGCGTACCCGCTGTCAGCGTGGAAAGACGCGAGGCGCCCAGCAGCCAGACCCGAGGTCCGCTGGATGCGGCGAACCATTCCCCAGAGGGACTGAAGTGCACATCTCCTGCCAGGTCATTGAATTGCAGATAGGTTTCCGGGGCGGGCAGGGAGGAAATATCCCAGAGGTTGATTTCCCCGCCGGCGTCGCCTGCCATCAGGCGCGTGCCGTCGGCGTTGAAAGCGAGGACAGTTCCCGTCCCCTTGAGCGGAATTTCGAAAACTTCGGTGCCGGTTGATGCGTTCCACACCCGCACGGTTCGGTCAGCGCCTGTGGTGGCAAGCCATTGACCGCTGGCGCTGATTTCCACGGCGTTGATTTGCCCGTCCTGCGCCATTCGCAAACGCTCCTCGCCGTTGAGGGTGTTCCACAGCCGGATGCGCTGGTCGGCGGAGACGGTGGCAAACCACGAACCGTCTTTGGGGTTGAAGGCAATGTCGGTCACGCGGTCTTCGTGCAGGTGACGGGCAAGTTCCCGTCCGTCGCTGAGGCGCACAATCACGGCGTATCCGTCCGCGCCGCCGCTGACGAGGTAGCGTCCGTCGGGGCTGAAGGCGAGGGCGAGCACTTCGCCCCGGTGCCGCCCGCTGGAAACAGGATCGCCGCCATTGACAATATCCCATACCGTCACGTTGCCGCTGATAGAACCGGCGGCAATGTAACGCCCGTCTGGGCTGAACAACGCTACCCGCAGCCGCCCGACCGCCTGCAAATCGTATTTCCGTTTGCCGGTTTGCATCTCCACGAGGGTAATCCGTCCATCGTCGAACGTCACCGCCACCTGATCGCCGCTGGTGCGGATGTCCAAATCGCGCACGATGCCCCGCGCCTGATCCTGATAGGCATACAGCAACTCCCCGTCTTCCGTGCGGATGAATTGAACCAGCCCCGATTCATCGCCCGTGACGAGCAATTCACCGTTGGGACTGAACACCGCATCATTCACCGACTTGGGGCTGGTGCGGCAAAAAAGCAGTTTCCCATCCGACGCCTGCCACACGCAGGCGCTGCCGTCTGCCCCGGCGGTGGCGAACAGGTCTCCCCGTGCGTTGAACGACAGGGCGTTGATGCTCCCCGTCCGCCCTTCCTGACGCAGGGGGATGGGCAGCAGGCTGATATTTTTGCGCAGAATCTCCTCGGCTTCATCTGAGGGCGCTGTCGTCCACGAAGCGATTGCCAGCAGGGTGCTGGTGTACAGTTCGCCGGGCTGAGATTGGTAAATCTGCGCCCTTGCCGCGCTTTGCTGCGCCAGGGCAAAGCGGGCGCGTTCCTCGGCGCGTTCGCGCTCCGCCTCGGCAATGGACTTTTGCTTTTCGGCTTCCTCCTTCGCCGCCAGCGCCGCTTTGGCATTTTTGAATGCCAGGTCTGCGTTTTGTTCTGCTTTGAGCCTTTGCTCGGTGGCGAGTTCCGCGTTGGCATTTGCCCGCGCCTCGTTGACAATGGCAAGGCTGCGCTGATACAGGGCAAAGGAAGTCAGCGCTGCCAGCGCAACGATCACCGCCGAAACCGCCGTCCAGAAGGCAAATCTGCGCCGCTCGTTTTTCTGGCTGTATTCCAGGAACATTTTCTGAATGGGAATGAGTTTGGGTTCCTTGTCCTTTGCCTCCTCCACCTCCTTTAGCACGCGGCGCAGTTCCCCGCCGTGCAGCAGCAGGCTGGCTTCCTTGCCGTGATGCCATTCGAGCGCTTTCGCCAGCAGGCGGTTGTGACGGGCGACCCACTCGAAATCGAGTTCCATCGCGTCGCGGAATTTTTTCAGCCCTTCGTCGAGATCGTCCTCTTCGCGAATGTAGATCCAGTTGAAGCGGCGAACAGCCGGATTGACATCCCTGGCGGGCGTGTCGCGCAGGACGATGGGGATGAAGCGTTTGTTGTATTTGGCGGCGTGATTGACTTCGATGTTGCAGACTTCAGATGCAGCCGAATCGGGGCTGACGAAGAAGACGAACGTATCCGCCGCTTCGATACCGCGCTTGATCTGGTCGAGCCAGTCGGTGGCGGGGGGGATGTCCTCCCAGTCCACCCACACATCGTAGCCCATCTTCTCGAAAGCGGGGATGAGAATACGGGCACGTTCCTTGTCTTTGCGGGAATATGACACGAAAATTTTGGCATTCATGGCAGCCTCTTCTCACGCTAAAATCCGCAGGCATTCTTACGATACCCCTGCCGCCAGGCGGCTGGTTCATTCAATTTTGCCGTTTTTTATCCAATTTTCTAACATTCTACCTGACAAAACCCCAAAAAGGGGATGCGTTCTATGGTAAAACATTGCACATGCAAAACACTTTCAACCAATTCACATTTGACTGCCTGAGCCGCTCTCCTCTGCCTGCAGGTTGGCGAAGCGCCTTTCCCAAGGTTCAGGATTGGAGGCGGGCATGAAACGTTCCTGGTTTGGCTGGCTGGACCGGTTTCAAATTTCCGACTCTGCGCTTCTTGGCGGGGTTGCGCTGGGGTTGGGGCTGGCTGCCGGCATTGGCATTTGGCTCTTCAAGCAAATGATCGCCCTGGCGCATGAGTTTTTTCTGGTGTCGCTGGGCGGCTTTTTGCAAACCTACGGCGCATGGACGATTGCCCTTGTTCCCATTCTGGGCGGTTTGATAGTCGGCCTTATCCAGTTTTATTTCATCGGCGTCGAGCGTTATCATGGCGTGGCGGGCATCATCGAATCGGTGGCGTTATCCGGCGGGCGGTTACGCTATTGGCGCATTCCAGCCAAGGCGGTTGCGTCGGCGGTGTCCATTGGCGCGGGCGCCTCTGTGGGACCGGAAGACCCGTCCGTGCAGATTGGCTCGAATCTCGGCTCCATGTTCGGGAGCAGGCTCAAGATGTCGGAGGAGCGAGTCCGCACCCTGGTCGCGGCAGGAGCCGCCGCGGGAGTTGCCTCTGCGTTCAACGCGCCGATTGCCGGCGTCTTCTTTGCGGTGGAAATCATCCTCGGCGAAATTGGCACAAACGCCCTGGGTATCGTAGTGCTGGCGTCGGTGATTGCCTCGGTATTCACACAGGCGGTTGCTGGGACTCAGCCTGCCTTCAGCGTCCCAGCCTATGCCTTCAATTCACCCTGGGAGTTGATTTTGTATTTTGTGTTAGGACTGATTGCGGGTCCCGTTTCGGCATTGTATGTAAAACTGCTGTATTGGTTTCAGGACTTTTTCCATGGTCTGAATGTGCCGCGCTGGGGCAAGCCGGCGGTTGCAGGAGCGCTGGTCGGCGCGATTGGCATCTTCCTGCCTGAGGTTTTTGGCGAAGGGTATCATGTCATCGGGGATGTGCTGAATGGGCGCACGGCTGTTTTGGGGCTTTTGCTGGCGTTGATGGTCGCCAAACTGGTGATGACCCCCGTTAGCATTGGCGGCGGATTTGCCGGAGGCGTTTTCGCTCCCGCTTTGTTCATCGGCGCGATGCTTGGCGGGGCATTCGGAATGCTTGCTCAAAGCCTGTTTCCTTCCTTGAACATCGTCCCCGGCGCGTTTGCCATGGTGGGAATGGCGGCTGTGCTGGCGGGGGCGGTTCACGCTCCGCTGACGGCGATTCTGCTGCTCTTCGAAATGACGCGCGACTATCGCATCATCCTGCCGCTGATGTTCGCAGTGATTGTCAGCCTGCTAATTTCCCGCCGGATCGAAGCCGATTCGGTGTACATGCTGGGGCTGGCGCGCAAGGGCATCCGCATCCAGCGCGGGCGGGATGTGGAGGTTTTGGATGGCATCACTGTAGGCGAGGTGATGACCGAATCGCTGCCTTTCCTTTACGAGGACATGTCGGTAAAGGAAGCCTTCAATTACATGCTCACACACCACATCCATGGCGTGCCGGTCCTGACGCGGGGCGGGGAATTGTTTGGCATTGTTACCTTGTACGATATCCGCGATACGGAGCTGGGAGAAAACGAACGGGTGGGCGAAATCTGCACGCGCGACCTGCTGGTTGCCTTTCCCGATGAAACGATTGGAGCGGCGCTGCGGCGCATGGCTGTCCGCGATATTGGACGTATGCCGGTCGTCTCGCGCGAAAACCCGAAGCAACTGGTTGGTTTGCTGCGGCGCTCAGACGCCATCCGCGCGTATGACATCGCCTTGAAGCGCCATGCAGTTTTGCGTCACCGCGCTCAACAGGCGCGGCTTGGCACCTTCAGCGGCGTGGATGTGCAGGAGGTCATCATTCAGCCCGGCGCGCCATGTGACGGCAAGGCTGTGCGCGATGTGGCGTGGCCCCGCGATTGCGTCATTGCCAGCGTGCGGCGGCGCGGAAATCTGCTCATTCCGCGCGGCGAGACGATTCTAAAGGCGGGCGACGCGCTGGTGTTTGTGGCGGAGGGCGAAGCGCAGACAACCGTTTACAACTTGTGTCAAAAAGAAAAGGTCACGCCGTGAGCGTGACCTTTGAGATTAACCGTACAACTCTTTCCTGAAGAATTCCGGCAGGGCAAACGCCGCCTTGTGAACCTCAGGGTTGAGGTACCTGTTTTCGCCGGGCGGGTAGGGCGTCTTCAAGCCGTTCTCCCAGGGCGTATCCGAGACGTACATGAAGCCGATGCCGCCGCCGGGGTAGGTGGGGATGTTGGCGTAGTAGTACGCGGGATTTTTCGTCAGCGCTTTGGCGGATTTGTAGATTTGCTTGATTAACTCAGTGTCGAAGAAAGGCTGTTCGCACTGGGTTGCTGCCGCGCCGCCGGGCGCCAGCGCCCGCACCATCAACTTGTAAAACTCATCCGAGAACAGACGTTCCGCCATGCCGATGGGGTCGGTGGTGTCGGAGATGATCACGTCGAATTGAGCGGGGTTTTCCTCGAGATAGCCGAAGGCGTCCCGAATGAGCAGTTTGGCGCGTGGATCAGCCCAGGGGTCCCCGAAGGAGGCGGCGAAGTGTTCGCGTGAGAGGTCCACCACGCGCCGGTCCAATTCGCAGACCACCGCTTCTTCCACAGACGGGTATCTCAACACCTGCTGCAGTGAGCCGCCGTCTCCGCCGCCGACGATGAGCACGCGCCTCGGCTGTCCAACTGCCAGCATCGGCACATGGACGATCATCTCGTGGTAGCCCATGTTATCGCGCTCGGTCAGTTGGATGATGCCATCGAGGATCAGCGCCTTGCCGAAGAACTCGGTCTCGATGAGTTGCAAATGCTGGTATTGGGTTTGCTCGTCTGCCAGAACACGCTTGACGCGCAAACTCTTGCGGTAGTAGGGGTGCAGTTCCTCGGTGAACCAGATGCTCATAAGCGCTTACACCGCCACTGCCAGTTCAGTTTCGATTTCGGCATCGCGGTCAATTTTGCGAAGCGAGAAGTTTTCCGCGCCGAACACCTCCTTGAGGCGCATGATGAGCGGCATCATATCCTTGCCGATGGCGCAGGTGAAAAGGTCAATGGCGCAATAGCCGTATTCGGGCCAGGCATGCAAACTCGCATGCGACTCTGCGAGGAGCAAGAAACAAGTAAAGCCATGCGGACTGAACTTGTAAAAGCCCTCGTCCACAACCGTCAAGCCGCTTTCACGCACGGCTTGCGCAAACAGCGAGTACGACCGCTCGCTATCCAGGAGAATCTCCTGGTTGCAGTTGGAGAGATCGAAAATATAGTGCTCTCCCAGTTTCAAAGTCGCGTTCACTCACACCTCCGGTGTTAAAAAGATAAAGAACCCGCCCGAAAGCACGAACTTTTTACTTCAAAACGATCCACAGGATGTTTGCCCTGTGTAACGAATGAAGCGCCTTCGAACAGACTCTGGTGGCGCATTTATACTACGATGCGGCGGATTGTCAATCTTTGGAATGTCACAATTTTTGTCATCGTTTGCCCGTATCATGGTTTTCTCAAAGTCAGCAAAAGCGGCATCGAATGGACGCGAATGGACCTAATTTTTGTGAAATTCGCGTAATTCGATGCAAAAAAACCAGAGCAGGCAGTCATAAAGGCGACTTTGAGAAAGCCATGTTGCCCGTATGAGGCGGTCTTTACCGCCGAGCATGGTGAAGCCGGTAAATTTGCAGTCACCGGCTATAATCCCACCGATGCTTTATTCTCTCTACATCCACGTCCCCTTTTGCACGCACCGCTGCGCCTACTGCGACTTCAACACCTACGCCGGGCAGGAGGCGTTGATCCCCGCCTACGTGGATGCCCTCATCCACGAAATTAACTTTATCCGTCAACAACTTACCAATGACCGATTGCCAATCTCCACCATCTTCTTCGGTGGAGGGACGCCCTCGCTTCTTTCCCCGCCTCAATTTGACTCCCTCCTCCATAGCATTCGCTCCGCCTTTGCCCTGACCGCCACCCCCGAAATCACCATCGAAGCCAACCCGGGAACCTGTTCGTTCGCTCAATTGCAGGAGCTGCGCTCTCTCGGCATCAACCGCATCTCCTTTGGCGTGCAATCTTCCAACCCCTTCGAACTGCGGATGCTCGAACGGACGCACACCTTCTTCGATGTCATCGAAGCCGTGACCTCCGCCCGCAAGGCTGGCTTCGACAACCTGAACCTCGACCTCATCTACGGCTTGCCCGAACAGACCCTCGCCTCCTGGCAGACCACCGTCCGCCGCATTCTCGACCTGCACCCGGAGCACATCTCCGCCTACGCGCTGACCCTCGAGCATGGCACTCCTTTTGGGCGCTGGGCGTCGAAGGGGCTGCTTCCGCTCCCCGACCCGGACCTCGCCGCCGAAATGTACGAGTGGCTGGGGGAAACGCTGGAAGCGAACGGGTATGTGCAGTATGAGATTTCCAACTGGGCAAAATTTGTCAAAAGTCCAAAGTCAGAGGTCACAGGTCTGACCTTCGACCTTCAACCTTTGACTCCTGCTTTTGCCTGCCGCCACAACCTCCAATACTGGCGCTCGCTTCCCTACCTGGGCTTGGGCGCCGGCGCACACGGCTACGCGGGCGGTTACCGCTACTCCAACGTTCTGCGCATCAAAACCTACATCGAGCGAATGACCAATCACCAATTTACCAATTACCAATTTACCAATCACCCCTTCCCCCTCTCCCCTGCTGCGGTCAGCCATCACCGCCAAACCATCGAAGACGACATGTCGGAGTATATGCTGAACAATCTCAGGCTGGTCAAGGCTGGGGTGGCGGAAGCAGACTTCAGGTCCAGGTTTGGACGCGAGTTGCGGGAGGTCTATGGTAGGGAGGTGGACGACCTCCTCCACAGCGGTCTGCTCGAATATCAGCAGGGAGTCTATCGTCTCACCCTGCGCGGACGCCTGCTGGGGAATCGGGTCTTTGTGCGGTTTGTCTGAACGCTTGGACTCCTAATCCTGCATTTATCCCTTTCCAACAAAAAATTAACAGAGGCGGCATATATATTTTTGCTGGACATTCGATCAGCAGGCGGATTCTGACTGATCCACCATCAAACTCACAACTTCAAATCAGGAGGTATGCGTCTATGCTACGCATTCGTTTCGCTGTGCTTGCAACTCTGTTGTTCGGGCTGTTGTTCAACGCGGCAATGCCCGCCCATGCTCAGGAGGGAAGCGGTCTGTCCATCAGCACGACCTACCCCAGCATGGTGGTGGGCATTGGCGAAACCGTGACCTTGAGCATGGACCTTCGCTCGTCCGTCTCGCAAAGAGTGGATTTGTCGGTGGCGAAACTGCCCGCCGACTGGACGGCTGAATTTCGCGGCGGCGGACGGGTCATCAACTCGGTGTATGTGACGGAGGGGAACGCCTCCAAAGTGGAATTGCGCGTCACCACGCCTAAAACGGTGGCGGCAGGACGTTATGAGTTTGTTGTAGCGGCGCAGGGGCAGAACGAACGCGCGGAGTTTCCGCTGGTGTTCACCGTTAAGGAGAAGGCTCCCGCGCGGCTGACCCTGGAAACGGAATTTCCGACGATTCGCGGCGGTTCCGAATCTGCCTTCAACTTCAGCGTGACCCTCAAGAACGAAGGCGATGACGACCTCTCGGTCAGTTTGCTGGCAGATGCGCCGCGTGAACTTGCCGTCACCTTCAAATCGGCTGGCAAAGACATTACCAACCTGCCCACCGATGTCAAGGCTGGCGGTTCGGTGAAGGTGGATATTACCGCCACGCCGCTCACTTCCTTGCCGGTGGGGACGTATCCCTTCACTGTCACCGCGCAAAGCGACACGGTCACAGCCGCCCTCGAGTTGACCGCCGAAGTGGTCGGTCAGCCGCAGTTGAGCATCACCACGCCGGATGGGCGTCTCTCTGGCACGGCTTACATCAACCGCGACAACCAAATCAAACTGGTTTTGCGGAACAGCGGCAACTCGCCGGCGGCGGGCGTCAAATTAACCGCCTCCGCTCCTGCCGGCTGGACTGTGACCCTCGACCCCGAAACCGTCGTTGAGGTGCCGGCAGGCGGCGAAGTGGAAGTGACCGCCAACGTCAAACCCTCCGACAAAGCCATCTCCGGCGATTACGTCGTCACCTTCCGCGCCCAGCCCAACCAGAGCGCCAGCAAATCTGCCGACTTCCGCATCACCGTGCAGACCTCCACGCTGTGGGGGGCAGTGGGCATCGTTCTGATTGCTGTGGCTGTGGCGATTGTGGGCATGGCTGTCTCGCGCTTCGGTCGCCGCTGATCTTGCCCCCGCCCAAAAGGAGGCACCCATGAGCGACCTTGTGCTCGAAACCAAAGGGTTGACCAAACGCTACGGCGATTTTACCGCCGTGGATCACCTCGACCTCAGCGTCCGCCGCGGTGAGGTGTTCGGGCTGCTCGGTCCCAACGGCGCAGGCAAAACCACCACCATCCTCATGCTGTTGGGGCTGACAGAACCCACCGAAGGCGAAGTAAGCGTGCTGGGCTTCGACCCGGCGCGCCAGCCGTTGAGCGTCAAAAAACGCGTCGGCTACATGCCCGACCAGGTCGGCTTTTACGACGACCTGACCGCCCGCGAAAACCTCATCTACATCGCCAAACTCAACGGCATCCCGCGCGATCAAATCAAGCGCCGCGTCGAGGAAGCCATCGAACGCGTCCGCCTGACCGATGTGATTGACAAACGCACCGGCACCTTTTCACGCGGCATGCGTCAGCGCCTCGGACTTGCAGATGTGCTGGTCAAAAAACCGCAACTCATCATCATGGACGAACCGACTCAAGGCTTGGACCCGGAACTGGCTCACGAATTCTTGGGCATGATCCACAGCCTGAAGGAAGAAGGGACGACCATCCTGCTCTCCTCACACCTTTTGCATCAGGTGCAGGCAATCTGTGACCGGGTTGGGTTGTTCAGCCGTGGGCGCATGGTGCTGCAGGGAACAGTGCCGGAACTGGCTCGCAAAGTGCTGGGCGGCGCGTACCGCATTCAACTCGAAACCGAAGGCTCGGCGGCAAAGTTCCGCAAGGCGCTCGAAGGGTTGCGGGATGTCAACGCAGTCACAGTGAAGGACGGCAGGATTATCCTCGAAGCCCAAAAGGACATCCGCGCCGACGCGGCGGAGGCAGTGGTCAAAGCTGGCGGCAGACTCCGAGGTCTGAGCGTTGAATCGCAAAGTCTGGACGACATCTACACGCGCTACTTCGAGGAGGCGAAACATGAAACCGTCAACTAGAAGAATGAAAGTGCGCGACGAACGCGAAGGCTCCCCATGGACCGGGCTGGGCGCCGTGCTGACCAAAGAGATGGCAGATCATCTGACCGGCGTGCGGGTGCTGATTTTGGAAATGCTCGTCCTGCTTACGGCGGTCGGCACGATTTACACCGCCCTGCAAAACATCCGTCCGGGCAGCAATAACGAATTTCTGTACCTGCGCTTGTTTACCACTGCCCAGGATCCTTTGCCCGCCTTTGTGTTCTTCCTGGCGATCCTTGTGCCGCTGATTGCCATTGCCCTGAGTTTCGACTCGATCAACGGCGAGTTCAACCGCCGCACGCTCTCGCGCGTGCTGGCTCAACCGGTCTATCGCGACGCGCTGTTGATGGGCAAATTCCTCGGCGGCTTGCTCACGCTCACGATGGTTTTTTCCGCCATCTGGCTGTTGATTTTTGGCATCGGCATCCTGCGGCTGGGCGTCCCGCCGACGGCGGAAGAGACCGGGCGCGCCCTGTGGTTCCTGCTGGGGACGATCTTCTACGGCGGCATCTGGATGGCGCTGGCGCTGCTGTTTTCCACCGTCTTCCGCTCGCCTGCCACCGCCGCGCTGGCTTCGATTGCCGTCTGGGCGTTCTTCATCTTTTTCTGGAACATCGTGGTGGGAATTATCGCCCCGCTGCTGGGACCTCAACAAATCACCACCCTCGAGCAGTTGGTGGCGGCGGGACAGTTGCAGATGATCCTGACCCGCATCTCGCCCATCACCCTCTACGCCGACATCGCCACCATTATGCTCCAGCCCACCGAAAGATTCCTCGGCTTCGTCCTGCCGGTGCAGTTGGACCGCGCCATTCAGTCCCCCTTGCCGCTGGCGCAAAGCGTGCTGGTCATCTGGCCCCAGTTCACCGCTCTGATTGCCGCAACAATTCTGCTTTTTGCGCTGACATACGTCCTGTTCCAGCGGCAGGAGATTCGGGCGTAGGTCGAGATTAATCTCGACTTACCGCTTGCCAAATCGCCGGCGCAATGTGTGTCAAATTCGTCATCCCGCGCGTGAACTCCTCACGCGCGGTTTTGTTTCCCATCACCAGCGCAGGGACGTGCGCCGCCGTATGCTTTCTCGTGGACAGGTCTTCCATGTTCCCATGATCCGACGTCACCACAACCAGCAGCTCATTCCACATTCCGCTTTCGATGAGCCCTCCCAGCACCCCGTCGAACGTCTCCATCAGCCTCACTGCCGTCTCCATATCCTGCTTGTGACCGGCGTAATCGCTTGCCCAATACTCGAACATCGAAAAATCGTACTCCAGCGCCAGAGAAACAAGTTTCCGCCCCGCCGCCTGTGGTGTCATCAGCGGCGCATCGCTGAAACCCAGCATCGTCCGCCAGCCCTCGCCGGTGAAATCTGCCGAGAGCGCGCGCCCCTCGTACAAATCCTTTTCTGTGAACAGCGGCAGACCTGCATTCGTCACAGCCAGCGGAATGGACGAATACAGCCGCTTCCCCGAATCGATTCCATGAAAATAGCGCGGCGGATAGGCGTTCAACAGCGCGGATTTTTTGCCGTGCCGTACACACTGCGAAAACAACGTCTCGCCGTTCAAATACGCCGCCACCTGCGGGTTGGGTTTCGGTCCGTAGTGATAGCCCAACTCGCGCGGAATATTCCGCCCCGTCAACAGAACCGCCTGTCCTGTTGCAGATTGCGGCAATCCCTCCACGCCCACCGCCGGGTCAATTGCCAGCAGGGTGGCGAGTTCCCCGCGAAACGGCGCGTTATCGGCGGTGAGACGTTTCCCCTCCAAAAGCCGGAGCAAATTCGGCATCTCTGCCCGCGCCAACGGATTGACCTGAGGGTCATTGCCCCCCAGCCCAATGCCATCCATAAAGATAAAAAGAACGCGCATGAAAAGATTATAATGCCTTCATGCCCCTGCTCGACTTGCAAAAACTGAATACGCATCGCAAACAGACCTTCAACCTGCCTCCCGCCAAACGGCTTTCGACTCCCGCCCAGGCTTTGCGCTTCGTGAACGAGCGCGGCTTTATCTACTTCTGGCCCATCAGCGGCATTGACCTGCCCAGCCTGTGGACAGCCGTCGCCGGTGACCGCCCCGTTGCCGATGCCCACGACGACCCCGGTCACATCACGTGGAGGTGGAAGGACGACGCCCTCGGCAGGAAAATCTGGTATTACGCCAAAGTCCTCCGCAGAAAAGCGACGATGATTTCGCTCGAGGTCGCTCCGTATTTCTACGCCCTTTCCGAAAATTACGGCTCGCCGGAGGAAGATTACCTCGTCGCCTACCAGGAGGGACGCCTGCCGCAAGCCGCAAAGCAGGTGTATGAAACCCTGCTGAAGGAAGGCGCGCTCAACACGATTGATCTGCGCCGCGCGGCGAAACTGGCAAACGCAAAAGAATCCGAGTTCAACAAGGCGCTCGAAATTCTGCAAGCCGATTTCAAAATTCTGCCGGTGGGGGTGGCGGAGGCGGGCGCGTGGAAGTATTCCTTCATCTACGAAATCGTCCCGCGCCATTACCCGGATTTGCCCGAGAAGGCGCGCAAAATCGGCGAGGGCGAGGCGCGGACGAAACTGCTCGAGTTGTACTTCCAGTCGGTGGGCGCGGCGCGGGAGGCGGACGCAGTCAAACTCTTCGGGTGGAAAAGGGAACTCGTGACCCGGACAATTGTCGGCTTGGTCGCGAAGCGTGCGCTCGTCGAATGCGAACATCCAAAGGAAAAAGGTGCGTGGTTCGCTCTGCCAGGACTAACTTCATAGCGCAAGGCAAGCGGACGTTAGAGAGCGTCCGTCTGCGTTCGCGGCGTAAGAGACGCTTTCTAGCGCCGGGCTTTCGCAAACTGCTCCGCTGAAACTTCCCGCCTCATTTTCCGTATAATGAGATTGAGCCTACACGCGTTCAAAAGGAGAATGTTCTCATGAAACAAAACCGTACCAACCTTGCCCTCGGGCTGATTTTGCTGCTGCTCGGCGGGTGGCTGCTGGTCACTCAACAGGTACCGGCGCTCCGCGAGTTTGCCGAAAACATGACCGGCGCAACCTGGACCATCGCCGCCGGCGCGCTGGTGCTCCTCATCGGCTTGCTGACCGGCGCGCCCGGCATGGCGGTGCCTGCCTCCATCGTCGCCGGCATCGGCGGCATCCTGTATTACCAGGAACAGACCAACAACTTCGCCTCCTGGTCTTACATGTGGACTCTCATCCCCGGCTTCGTGGGAGTCGGTTCCATTCTGGCGGGGCTGCTCGGCGAAAACACCCGCCGCAGCATCGCGCACGGACTGCGGCTCATCGTCACCAGCGCCGTGTTGTTCCTCATCTTCGCCACCTTCTTTGGCGGGCTTTCCATTCTGGGCGATTACGGGCCGCCCATCCTGCTCATCCTGCTTGGGTTGTACGTTCTGGCTCGCGGCTTTGTGCGCGGCGGAAGGAGTAACCCCAATGAGACGTGACAACATCTTCTGGGGAAGCGTACTCATCCTGCTGGGAGCGCTCTTCCTCCTCCAGCGGCTGGGCGTCATCCCCAATGTCGTACCCTATCTCTGGCCCATCGCCCTCATCCTTGTCGGCGGCTGGTTAATCCTGAGCGTGTACTGGCGTCCCTCTCCCGCAGAGGGTGAAAGTTTCAGCGTTGCGCTCGGCGGCGCACAAAGCGTCAATTACCGATTCTCGCATGGCGCCGGGCAAATCGTCATCAGCGGCGGCGCACCCGCAGGCACAGCCCTGGTCGGCTCTTCCGCCGCCGGGTTGAAGGAAATCTCCTATTCGGACGGAGACAGGCTCGAGGTCCGCATTGAAGCGGGCGCTTCCTTCATCCCGTTTGTCGGTCCCTCCGACGGCTCATGGCGCTTCCAACTCACCCAGCAAGTCCCCGTCACCTTGCAGGTGGAGACCGGCGCCAGCCAGTTGAAGATGGATTTGCGGGATGTCTTTGCCAGACACATCATCCTGAAGACCGGCGCCAGCAGTTCCGAAGTGACCCTGCCTGCCCGCGGCGCGTCCCTGCTCGACCTGGAAGCCGGCGCTGCTTCGATTGACATTACCCTCCCCGAAGGCGTGGCGGGACGCATCCGCATCAAAGACGGCTTGTCCTCCCTGAACGTGGATACGAGCCGCTTCCCGCAATTGGACTCGCGCCTGTATCAATCGCCCGATTTCGATACCGCCCCCAACCGCGCCGACATCAACGTGGAAGCCGGGCTCGGCTCCATCAGCATCAAGTGAGGACACCATGCGCAAATATGACCCGCGATTAATCATTGGCGGATTGCTGGTGCTTGGCGGTCTGCTTTCTCTTTTGGAAGTGATGGGCGTCATCGTCAACGCCGGCGGCATCTTTTGGGGGCTCATCTGGGGCGCGGCGGCGTTCTACTTCCTCTACCTGCTCGTAGTGGATGGATATCGCAACTGGTGGGCGGCGTTTCCGGGCTTTACTCTGCTCGGCATGGCGGTCTCCTCCTTCCTGCCGCCCTCGCTGGAGATGTTCGATGGGCTGGCATTTCTCGGCGGAATCAGCCTCGCCTTCCTGTGGGTGTTCTTCGCCGACATCCGCCGCTGGTGGGCAATCATCCCTGCCGGCGTTTTGCTCACGCTGGGCGTCGTCTCTGTTCTCGATGAACTCTCCGGCATGGATACCGGCGGCGTCTTCCTCGTGGGCTTGGGGTTGACCTTTGCGCTGGTTGCCATCCTGCCGGGCGGCAGTCAGCGCACGTGGGCGTTCATCCCGGCGGTTGCCTTGTTGATCATGGGAACCATGTTCGCGCCTTCGCTGGGTTTAGTGAACTACATCGGACCCGCCGTGCTCATCCTGCTGGGCGCGTACTTCGTCTTCCGATTCTTCAAACCGCAGACCTAATCCCCTCTGCCGAAAAAAACAGGGAGCGCCGCGGCGCTCCCTGTTTGATTCCTCAACCGTCCATCCCGCTCTTCAACACAGCGCGGATTTGCTGATGGGCGTCCTTCCAGCGCGTCGAAACCGAATCCGCCAGCCGGTCCAGAATTGCCCGCCCGGCTTCGGGGTGCTCCAGGCACAACCGCCGCAGGTCGCTCCCGCGCACGCGAATCGCCTCCAACTCCTCCACAGCCACCCCCGACGACGTATATTGCGGGCTTCCCACCACCGCCGACCACCCAAACAGCCCGCCCGCCTCCACATGGGTAATCGTAATCGTTTCCCCGTCGTAAGGCTTGTAACAAATTGCAATCCTCCCGCGTTCGATCAGATACAAATACTCCGCCGCCTCCCCCTGCTCCACCACCGTCTCACCGGCGGCAAACGTCACCCGCTCGAACAACGGACGCAGCAAAGTCAGATGATCCGCTTTCAAGCCCTGAAAAAGAGGCAGTAATTCCAAATCGGGGACCATTTGACAGCATGATAGCCCCGCCGCAGACGCCCGCCCTAGTGGCAAACATCATCTTTTCGATGACGTTCATCCTAACTTAATCATGACCGCAGCGCGCCAGAGTATACTTTGTCATACCCAGTGTGTCGCAGCCTGTAAAGCGAAATTTGCAGCGCGACAGTTCATCTTGCTTCAGGCTGCGGAATGAAATCCGCACTACTTAACGCCAACAAAAAAGGTGAAGATTTGCGAAAAACCGTTCCTCTCCTCCTGCTTGGGCTGGGACTGGCGCTGATTGCCGCCTCCGCAACCCTCATCCTGCGGAACAACCCGCCTCCAGCCGACCTCGAGGTGGTTCCCGTCCAAACTGCCTTTCCCTCCCCCGAACTGACCCTCACCGACCTGCAGGGCGTCACCCGCTCCCTCGCAGACTATCGCGGGCAGGTGGTGCTCGTCAACCTGTGGGCGACATGGTGCCCGCCCTGCAAAGCGGAAATGCCCACCCTGCAAGCCTACCATGACAAATATGTGGACAAAGGCTTCACCGTCATCGCCATCAACGACGGCGACCCAACCCCCGATGTCGTTCAATTTGTGCAAGACTACCGCCTGACCTTTCCCGTCTGGCTCGACCCAACTTACATTGCCACCGAAGACGCCTTCAAAACCATGAACCTGCCCAGTTCCTTCGTCATAGACCGGAGCGGAACCGTCCGCCTGTTTTGGGTTGGCGAAATCAGCGCCCAGGCGCTCGAAAAATATGTAACCCCCATCATCAAGGAGAAACGATGAACGCAAACGTGATTTGGAAGGGAAATATGGCTTTCACGGGGAACTCCGACGCCGGCTTCCCCATCCCGCTCGACGCCGACCCTGCCGTGGGCGGGGAGGGCGGAGGCAGCCGCCCAATGGAGTTGATTGCCATCGGGCTGGCGGGCTGCACGGCAATGGATGTCATTTCGATTTTGCGGAAGAAGCGTCAGGAAGTGACCGGTTTCGAGGTCCGCGTGGAGGCGGAGCGGGCAGAGGAACATCCCAGGGTGTTCACCCGCGCCGTCATCCTGTATCTTGTCTCAGGCAAAGGCGTTGAGGAGGCAGCAGTCCTGCGCGCCATCGAACTTTCTGCCACCCGTTATTGCCCGGCGCAAGCCATGTTTACGCAGGTCTTCCCGATGGAACTTCGTTATGAAATTTACGAGGACGAAGGGGAAGGAAAGAAACGCCTGACCGCCCAGGGAATCTGGCAGAGGGCATTGGCGTCTTGATTGTTGTGTAAAAGTGGCGCGAGATTAATCTCTCGGTACCACTTCACACAACTTTCCGCATACGATCCAGAAGGCGGCAGGGTAGCCTGGTGAGGTGGGGCAAATCAGGGAAGTTCGGATTGAATCTGGCTGGCTTCATCGGCACATTCGCAGGCGGTCACGGAGAGAGGTCCGCGTGTGAGTGTGCCTTTGTATGCCTCAACTCCGTTATGCGCCACCCAGCCTTCGAAATTGAATGCCAGCGGACCGTCGGCGAGGATCCATTCGCCGTTGTATTTGCGCGCCACATGGACGTGCGTGCCGGTGGAGGAGCCGCCCTCGCAGGAGGGATAACCGATGAGGTCGCCAGCCTTTAGTTCCTGTCCCACGCTGGGGCGACCTTCCATGGCAAGATGCAGATAGAAAAGAACCCAGCCGGTACGCTCGTCGCCGTCTTTGTCCAGGTCGAGGACGAGCCCGTCCACATCGGAGCGCACCACCAGCCCGTCTGCCATGGCGACGGCGAACACATCGGGGGGGACGGTGTAGCAGCCGGAGGTGTCGGAGGCGGGGGCAAAGTCCACGGCGGCGAGCGGCTCGCCGGAACCCCAGCCGGTGTGCGGTCCGCCGGTGTAAGACCAGGGACGCCCGGCGCGGAAGGGAAGCCGCAGGGGAGGTTGTTGAAGACTGCCGGGGATGGCAAAGTTGGCAGATTCCTGCCAGGGGTCGCCGAAGAGGTCACGGTAGGTGCGCGCCAGCCCGTCGGGTCCGATGGAGGCGTAGAAGTCTTCCCCTGAATAGATGCGTGAGAAGTAGTATTGGATCGCCACAGAGGCGGCGTTCTGCCAGGGGTCGGGGCGGGTGAGGGAACGGTCGGGGAGTTCGAATTCGGTGAGTGTGCCTCTGCGCCAGCCGTAGTAGCCGTTGTTGAGGGTGTTCGCCGCGATGACCAGTTGAAGGTAGGGCGTGTCGTAATAACTGCGGCGGAAGCCCAGCAGGAATTTACCTGCGGGAGGTTCGGGCTGGGTGAGGGCGCCTGCCTGATATTCGAGGAGCGCCAGCAGGAGGCGCGGGCTGATGCTGTAAGTGACGGCGACGTACTCCACCATTTCGGCGCCGCTGCGGTTTTTGCCGCCGGCGTAGGCGCGGTAGGTTTTGAGCCAGCCGGAGGAGGACGCCACAAAAGCGGACGTGTTGAAGCCCACCTGCGCCGGTCCGTTGACGAAGGCGCTGTCGGGGATGCTTTGGAAGTCGGTGCCCCATAGCGCCAGGTAGTAGATGGGGATTTGCATGGGCAGGCCGGGCGGCATGGTGGTGGCGTCGCGCGGGATGATGGGGTTGGCTTGCAAAATTTCGGCGACGGTGGTGTTGAAGCGCGCCGCAAGAGCGGGGAGGGTGTCTCCGCTTTGGGCAGTGTAGGCGACGAGCTCGCCGGGGTTGTAATGCGGACGTCCCGAGGTAGGCGCGGGGAGCGGCGTCGGCGCGAGCGGCGTAATCATGCTCTGGATGACGGTGGTCGAGCCGGGCGGGGCGCAGGAGGCGAGCAGGGAGAGAAGGATGACGAGGGCGGCAAATGCCCTGTGTCCTGTTCTATTCATCGTTATCACGGGTAATAAGCGACCAGGATTGCCCGTACACATCGGCAATGACGGTTTTTCCGCCATTGACCAGTTTTCCCAGGTAGGGCTTGTCGCCGGCGACGACCGTCCAGCCATCCAGCACAAACGGGATGGGACCGTCTGCCAGCATCCATTCGCCGTTGTACTTGCGGGCAATGTGAACGTGTGTGCCGGTGGCGACGCCGCCCTCGCAGGAGGGATGCCCGATCAAGCCGTCCTGATCCACCCATTGACCGAGCGCCACGCGGTCGCGGCTGGCGATGTGCAGGTAGAGGATGTTCCAGCCGGTTTGTTCGGAACCGTCGCCGTCCAAATCCAGGATGACGACGCCGTTTTCCGAACGGACGACCAGCCCCGGCGCGCTTGCCAGCACCCACTGGTCGGCGATGAAACAGCCGGGTTTCTGGTTTTGAGGGGCAAAGTCCACCGCCGCCAGAGGGATGCCGTTGGTTCCCCACGCGCTGTGAGGTCCGCCGGTGTATGCCCAGGTGGAGCCCGGTTCAAAAGGCAGAGAAAGCGGCGGCTGTTGAAAGCCCGGCGGGAAGAAGTTACCCAGCGCATCGGCGCGCGCCCAGGGGTCGCCGAACATATCGCGGTAGAAGGCGGGGAAGCCGCTGTTGGCGTCCATGATGCGCAGCCATTCGTTCAGGGTGTGCTGGCGCGAGAAGAGGGTCATCACTGCCACCGTGCCGGCGTTGAGCGTGGGGTCGAGGCGGAGCGAATAGCCGTCTTTGAAGGTCAGGTAAGTGAGATTGCCGGTGCGCCACTCGTAGTAGCCGGCAAACAACTGGCTCACCCCCCAGGTCAACTGCGCGAACAAGCCTTTGTAGCGGTAGTTTTCCTCTCCCAGCGGGTAGTCAATGCGGAATTGAGTCTCCGGTCTGCCGCGCACCCAGCGCGCCTCGTAATCGAGCAGCGCCAGCAGCAGCCGCGGGTTGACCGAGTTCTCATACGCCAGCCGTTCGATTTCCTTTGCGCCGTTCGTCCAGGCGGTGGTTCCCAGCCATTCGCGGTAGGCGGCAAGGTAGCCGCCGGCGCTGCGGACGTATTCTTCGATGTCAAAGCCCGCGGCAGATGCCGAGAAGACCACCTCGCTGTCGGGCATGAAGCGCAGGGCAGGCGTGTATTGGATGGTCTTGTCGAGACGGTCGGGGATGATGAGCAGGGCGCCGGGGTCGAGAAATCCCTGCTCCGAGAGGGGCTTTGGCGAGGCGATCTCGTTCACACCGACCTCGAACCGGCGCGCCACTGCCGGGAGCCAGTCTCCGCTTTGAGCGTAATACAGAATCGAGCCTCCCGATGAGGTGGGAGCAACTTCTGCAGTGGATTGGGCAGGGACTTCACGGGTGATGAAGTTTGCCAGCGGCGTGGGCGTAGTGGTGGGGAACGGCGTCACGGTGGGGTAGAGCGGGTCGGAGACGGGCGGGTCGGCGTAATAGACATCCGGCGCGGGCGTCTCCGGCGTCCAGCCGGGCGGCGTGGGCGTGTAGTATTGCCCCCACAATGAAGTGTACCCAATGCAGGAAGATAGAAAAAAACAAGATACAGCCAGAAGAACGATGAACTTTTTCACGCGGGTATCCGCAAGGGATTATACCTGTGTTGGTTAAGGGATACTGAACGACAGACAGATTTTGCAACCCAGCCGTCATTCTCGCGAGATAAGATTGACCCCTTCAAAGACCCCCTCCTCCGAGTGCAGGGTGACCGTGCCGCGCTTCAGGTAGCCGTCGTAGTAGATTCCCTCGCCGCTGGAGACCCAGCCGTCCATTACGAAGGGCAGACTGCCGTCGGCGGGAATCCATTCGCCGTTGTAACGGCGGGCAATGTGCAGGTGAGTGGCGTTGGAGACCCCGCCCTCGCAGGAGGGATGCCCGATTCGGTCGCCGGCATAGACATAGGTCCCCGCCGCGACGCGTTCGTTCGAGTCAATGTGCATGTAGAGGACGGTCCAGCCGGTTTGTTCGTAGCCGTCGTTATCGAGGTCCTGAATCACCGCGCCATTCTCCGAGCGGACGATGTAGCCGTCTGCGACTGCCGTCACCCACAAGTCGCTGGAGGCGCAGCCGAGTCCCTCGAGGGGCGGGGCAAAGTCGAGCGCCGCCCAGGCGGACCCGTCATCCCAGCCGCCGTGCGGTCCGCCGGTGAACGCCCAGGTGACGCCCGTTTCGAAGGGTAACTGCATGGGCGGTTGAGTCAGGCTGGGGGGGAGGAGGGAGGCGAGTTCGTAATCGAAGGGGTAGCCGAAGAGTTGGTTGTAGGTCTGGAAGAATCCCTGCGGGCTGACGTCGAAATCCCAGGTTGCGCGGTCGTTGAAGAGCGAGAAGAAGTATTGCACGCCCATTGTGCCGGCGTTGATGGTGGGAGAAAGGGGAATGTAAGCGCCGTCGCCGAGCGGCAGGGCGGCGATGCCGTTGACCCGCCACAGGTAGTAGCCGCGGTTGAGGTTATCCGCCGCCCAGGCAAGTTGACGGTAGAGACCGGCGTAATAGGCGGTGTAATTGCCGAGCGGGAAGTCAATGTTGGAGGGGTAGGGGTTGGTCACCCAGCCGCTGCGATATTCGAGCGCCGCCAGCAGAAGGCGCGGGTTGACCGAGTAGTTTTCGGCGATGCGCTGGACGATTTGCGCTCCGCTCAGGGTTTCGCCGTTCACGTCTTGAAAATAGCCGGCAAGGTAGCCGCCCTGCGACTGGATGAACGCCTCCACATCAAAGCCGACGCTGGAGGGGCTGTACACCAGTTCGGAGTTGGGGATGATTTTGAACGAGGAGCCGGGGGTGAGGTCGGCGGTGACGGGCGGGATGTTGAGCACCAGCCCAACCGGGATGATGCTCGATTCGCTCAAGCCGTTTGCCTGCAGGAGCGCCTCCAAACTGACCCCGTAGCGCTGGGCGATGCTCCCCAGCGTATCCCCCGCCTGAACCGTGTACTGGTCCGCCGTTTGGCGCGGCGGCAGGGTCACGGAGAGAGGCGCGCGGGTGGGAGTCGGCGCACCGGCAGGAGGGCGGGTGCCGGCGGGCGGCGCGCCGGGGATGGAAGTCGCAGCGCCGATGGGCGCGAAGGGGTCGTAGGTGGGAATGGCTTGCGAAGCGTCGGGCGAACAGGCGGAGGCGAGGAGTGCCAGCAGAAGGAAAACAAAAAAGGCGCGAAACGTCATGCGGGACATTCTACCAAAGGGTTCCCACCGCGTTCATGCGCCTTTGGGGGCAATGGCTGTTCAATCACAGATCAACGCAGAGAAACACGGGGGCAGAAGAAAGAAACCGCGCTTTTCTGCGCCGTTTGCGGTTGGGGGCTTTACGTAACCTGAGTTCGGGATAAGAGATGTACCTGCCTGGTTTATGGAGAAAGGCTTTCTGATCCGCTACTCTGCGCCAATCTTCGCGAATTTTGAACGGATTAGTGCAGAGTAGCGAGGATTAGCAGAATAAAATCAGGTACGGAACTTGCCATTTGTTCCCGGCGCGATATTGCCATTCTCCAAAAGCCTTATCCCGAATTGACGTTCTACAGGTTTTCTCTGTGTTCTCTGTGGTGAAAAAAGCCTTATCCCAAATTGACGTTAACTCGAAAAGCCCGAAGCCAGGATGTAATTTTCAAGACCCTTGATTTCGCTCTCGCGGTTTTCCAGCACAGCGTTCATCACATCCCGAATGGAGACCATGCCTACCAATTGGTCGTTCTCCACCACCGGCAGATGGCGGATGTGATGCGCCTCCATCAGCGCCATGCACTGTTCCACCGAGGTGTCGGTGGTGACCGTGTACATGCCGCTGGTCATCACATCGCGGAGGAGCGTCGAGTCGGCTTTGCGTCCCTGCAGTTCGCCCTTTTGCACGTAGTCGCGTTCGGTGTAAATGCCGACGATTTTCCCTCCCTCCGTGACCAGCACCGCGCCGATGTGCTTTTCCGCCATGATTTTCAAAGCGGTCAGCACCGTGTCGCTGGCGGCGACGGAATAATTACTCCCGTCTCCTTTTGTTTCGAGAATCGTTCGAACCGTGGACATGGAAACCTCCTTCTTGGGAAAGATACTCCCATTATTGGGATTACACCACAGCCGGGTTAGTCTCTTTTCTCACCTTTCCACAGGATGTTCGTCACGGATTTCCTGCGCGGGCAGGAGACCCACCCGCTGCGGATTCGAATACACGTTAAAGCGGTGCCGCCGCGCATACCCAATGAGCGTGATGCCGTAGCGCTCCGCCATTTCAATCGAAAGCGAACTCGGCGAGGTGCGCGAGATGAGAATCGGCGCGCGCATGCGGGCGGCTTTCTGCAACATCTCCGAACTGATGCGCCCGGTTGTAATCAGGATGCGGGTTTCAGGGAAGAGCCCCTTGCGCAGGCACAACCCGGCGATTTTATCCAGCGTGTTGTGCCGCCCAATGTCTTCCGCCGCGATGACGATCTTCTTCCCATCGCTCAATGCGGATGTGTGGACTCCGCCCGTCTCGCGGTAGAGGGATTGCGCCTCGAAGAGCTGCTCGACCAATTCTCCAACCGCCTCCGCCTCGACCTCGAACCTGTCGCCGCCAAAATGGACATTCGGCTTCGCTAACAGGTCCACCGCTGTGACGCCGCCCGTACAGCCGGAGGTGCGCCGCCAGGAGACGGGCTGTTCCGCACTGCGGTTCAGCCACACGTCCACGTTGTCGCCGTGTTCGCACAGGCGCACGTCTGCCACTTCTTCCATCGAGTCAATGATGCCTTCGTTATAGAGAAAGCCCAGCGCCAATTCCTCGAGGTGAACCGGCGTGCACATGAACGTCAGCCAGACCTTGCCGTTGACGGTCAATGAAACGGGCGTCTCGACGATGGTCTCTGCGTCGTGATGCTCCCATTTTTTGAATTCGTAGCGTTGATATTGAATCGCTTTTTGAGGGGTAATCATTTTCACTCCAACCGGTAAAACGGTTTCATCGTGTGTATGTGAGATTGGTATGCGAACGTTAGAGCAGACGTTAGAGAGAACGTCTGCTACGCGCTGCTGTTTTTGTCCTTTTCGGCGTTGCGATGGACTTTGTAGAAAACGTGCGGGTCGGCGAGGAACGCGCCGCGGCAGGACTCGGTGCAGAACAGGAGGGTTCGTCTGCGGTAGGGGGCGCGGGGGAAGTATGCCGGGTCGGCGTCACGGAAGATGCGTCCGCACAGGGTGACGAAGGGACGCGGGGCAGAAACGTCCCGCAGGGCGGGGTTGGATGGCGCGGCGGTTTCTTGGTCTGCCTGTGAAACGGTCATCTCTACTTCACCTCCGCAAGGAAGACCTCGAACGCGCCGAGTTGCAGGGATTTGGGGCTAAGGTTGGTGCGGGAGTGGACGGCGCTGGAAAAGAGCAGGCGCAGGGATTTGTCCTTGAGTTCTGCGGTGCGGGAAAAACTCAGTTCGAGTTTTCCGTTCGAAAAGTTCAGCACAACCAGCACGGTCTGTGCGCTGGTGCGGCGCAGAAAGGCGAGGTAGTCCTTTGCCCTGGGGTGAAGGGGGAGGTAATCGCCCTCGATGAGGGCAGGGGTGTCCTTGCGAACGCTCAGGAGGCGCTTGTAGTAGTTCAGGAGCGAGTTTGGGTTGTGCAGTTGGTCGCGGACGTTGATGCCTTCCTTGTAATTCGGGTTGACGGGCAGCCAGGTTTGCACGCCGGGCGGAGAGAAGCCGCCGTTGGGGGCGTTGTTCCATTGCATGGGGGTACGGTTTTTGTCGCGGCTCATTTCGCCGGCGCGCAGGGCGGCTTCGGCGGGGTCCACGCCCAGGTCGTTGACGAGGCTGTTGTAGTACCAGGTCGCCATGGTGTCGCGCAGTTTGGATGGGTCGGTGATGATGAGGTCGGTCATGCCAATTTCTTCGCCGTTGTAGAGGAAGGGCGTCCCTTTGAGGGTGAGCACCAGGGCGGCATGCAGGCGGGCGAGGCTGGAGTCGTGCTGGCGGTCGCCGTAGCGGGTGTAGACGCGGGAGGTGTCGTGGTTGCCGAGTGTGTTGCATGCCCAGCCTTTGACCGGGAGCGCTTCCAGCCGGGACAAACGCTCTTTTTGGTTGCGCCGGATATGGTCGGGGGTGAGGCGTTCGGTGCGCATGAGGGGGAAGTTGAAGACGAGGTGCAGTTCGTCGTCGCCGTTGCCCATGTAGTCTATGTTGTCATCTTCGCCGACGAGCATGCGGTCGCCGTCGTATTCGTCAAGGATGGCGCGGAGTTCCTTCATCAGGTCGTGGAGGCCGGGTCCACCCCACTGATGTTTGAACATGTCGTACCAGTATTTTTCGATTTGTTTCTTTTCGGCGGGGGTGCGCGCCAGTTCGGAGGCGCGGCGCAGTTCGGCGAGGTTCATGGGGACGTTGTGCGGGGTGAGGTGGGGGTCTTCGTAGATGGTGCCGATGGCGTCGAGGCGGAAGCCGTCCACGCCGAGGTCGAGCCAGAAGCGGACGACGTCCCACATGGCTGCTTTGACTTCGGGGTTGCGCCAGTTGAGGTCGGGCTGCTGTTTCATGAAGTAGTGATAGTAGTATTGACCGCGTTCGGGGACATAGGTCCAGGCGTCGCCGTCGAAGCAGGATTGCCAGTTGTTGGGAGGGACGCCCTCCCCCTCAGCCCCTCTACCGTTGGGAGAGGGGAGCGGGTCGCGCCAGACGTACCAGTCGGCTTTGGGGTTGTCGCGGCTGGATTTGGATTCGAGGAACCAGGGGTGTTCGTCGGAGGTGTGATTCAGGACGAGGTCGAGGATGACGCGGATGCCGCGTTTGTGAGATTCGGCGAGGAAGGTTTTGAAGTCGTCCAGCGTGCCGTATTCGGGGGCAACGTTGCAGTAGTCGGAGATGTCGTAGCCGCAGTCCCAGTTGGGGGAGGGGTAGTGAGGCGATAGCCAGAGGGCATCTATGCCGAGAGATTGGAGGTAGTCGAGTTTTTGGATGATGCCTTTGAAGTCGCCGATGCCGTCGCCGTTGCCGTCGGCGAAGGAGCGCGGGTAGATTTGGTAGAAGACTGCGGTTTGCCACCATTTGAGGGAGGTCATAGACGATCCTTGTTGGGGTGAAAGGTTTGAAGGTTGGAAGGTTGAAAAGTTGGAAAGTTGGAAAGTTGGAAAGTTGGAAAGTTGGAAAGTTGGAAAGTTGGAAAGTTGGAAAGTTGAAAAGTTGGAAAGATAGAGAGTTAAGAGTCTCAACCTGCCAACCTTCCAACAATTTTTACGCATGGGCGGGAGAAGACTTCTTCGGCGTGGGGGGCTTCGGGGAGTTCGGAGGTGAGGTCTTGCCCGGGGAAGTGCAGGTTTTCGTGCAGGTCTTGCCGCCATTTGGGGCAGTCGGTCACGTCATAGACGATGCCGTTGTGGGCGACATACTTACGAGTTCCGCGCTCGCCGTTGTTGCGGCGGAGTTCCAGGTGGGTGACGATGCGGTCGGGGGCGGTCATGGGAGGAATTATACAGGGGAATAAGGGAAACGAAAAAAGGACACGCTTCTTTTGAAGCATGTCCTTTTTACAGGTCGGTCTGCATTATTTGACTTTGATGACCTGCCCGACGTAAATCAGGTTGGGATTCTTAATGTCGGGGTTGAGTTTGATCAGGGCGTCCACCGTTGTGCCGAATTTGGCGGCGATGATGCGGAGCGTGTCGCCTTTCTGGACGATGTAACTGGTGGCTGCCGCCGGGACTTTGAGCGCCTGCCCGACGTAAATCAGGTTGGGGTTGGTGATGCCGGGGTTGAGTTTGAGCAGGGCATCTACAGTGACGCCGAACTTTTCGGCGATCTTGCGCAGGGTGTCGCCTTTTTTGACGTAGTAGGTCTGCGTGGAGTCGGCGGGCGGGGTGGCGG
>JABRVZ010000149.1:0-13556 GCA_039961775.1 Chloroflexota bacterium | reverse complement strand
GTGGGGGAGTGGGGGTGAGGGGTTGTCATTATTCTTCTTTATCCTTATAGGATATTGTCATGGACAATAAATTGTTTGTTGATTGTTGGTAAACTCTTTTCCGCCACATTAAGGTTGAATCCACATATTTTCTTCCATTTTTTGCTGTTGTCCAACCTCGCTTGAAGTTCCATCGGATAGTTATGTGCCTCAAAGATCATACCACCAGGTTCCCTTTGAAATTCGCAAATCAATAATAATGCTTCCCTTCCACGTACTGGGAATTGTGTCGCAAATGCACGATTTTGATGATTGCCAATTTCTTTCACAGTAGCAATAAAGGTTAAGGGTTGAGATTGTTTTTGATCAGAGAAAACCAGCCTGAGATTCTGAACAATAATTGGCGTAGGTCCGTCATTGAAAAAGACAAAAGGAAACTCTAGAACCATTCTTCCTTCTAACGATCCAAAAGCAGCGTAACTCCTAGGTGTCCCAACTTGTAGTTTCCCTTTACGCCAATTCATCCACCAAAAACTAAATATGGTGAAAAGAAGTGCAAGAGTGCTAATTATCAATGCCGGGTTATTCATGATGTATTTCCACATTTGCAACATCAGCCTTTACATATACCAAAACTTTGACATCAAACCTGCCTGCGCCCTCACCCTAACCCTCTCCCACAGGGAGAGGGAACTCGTGGCGCGAATTTTGGTTTTCCTTTGTGCACTTTGCGTCCTTTGTGGTTAACTCTTCTGCATTTCCTTCAAAATCTCTTCTGCTCTGTCTATTCTAACCACTTTCTCTGCAACCATCTGCGCGGCGACCTTTTCGATTAATTCTCCGCTCGCGCCTGCAGCGATGGCAACCTGGCGCGCGTGCAGCGACATGTGTCCGCGCTGGATGCCTTCGGTGGCGAGGGCGCGGAGGGCTGCCATGTTTTGGGCAAGACCGACGGAAACGATGATTTCAGCCAGTTCGTTGGCGGTTTTCACACCCATCAACTTGACCGCGGCTTGTGCGGCAGGGTGGACCTTGGTCGCGCCGCCGACGATTCCCACCGCCATCGGCATTTCCAGCGTACCGATGAGGTTACCGTGTTTGTCCTTGCCCCAGGTGGAGAGGGATGTGTAGCGTCCGCTTCGGGCGGCGTAGGCGTGTGCGCCGGCTTCGATGGCGCGCCAGTCGTTGCCGGTGGCGATGACGACCGCGTCCACGCCGTTCATGATGCCTTTGTTGTGGGTGGCGGCGCGGTACGGGTCGGAGGCGGCAAACGCCCACGCTTCGATGATCCCATCCCTGACCTTTTCGCCCGAAAAATCGCCGAAAGCGAGTTCTTTTACTGGAATCGTGCATCTCGCGCGGGCAAGACGATGATCCGCGAGGTTGGACAAGATGCGCAGGTGGACGCGTCCACCCGTGATGGCTTCGACCCTCGGGGCAAGCCGTTCGCAGGCGGTGTTGACCGCGTTGGCGCCCATCGCGTCGCGCACGTCGTAAATCAGGTGGACGACGAGAAATCCGCCGATGGGCGACTCTTCGATGACGCGCACTTCGAGGTCGCGCGCGCCGCCGCCGAATTTTTTGAGGATGGGGTCAATCGAATCCGCTTCGGCGAGGAGTTCGGCTTTATGCTCGTAGAGTTTCAATTTGGCTTCAAGCAGGTTGGTGACGTTGACGACCTGCATCTGCCCAATCATGAGCGGATCGGTGGTGGTGGCGGTGAATCCGCCGCCGGCGCGGGCGAGTTTTGCCATGAACGATGCGCCCGCCACCACCGACGGCTCTTCGATTGCCATCGGCACGAGCACATCGCGTCCGTTGACCATGAAGTTCAGGGCAATGCCCAGCGGCAGGCTGTGCAGCCCGATGACGTTTTCGATCATGTGGTCGGCGGCTTCGGGGGAGAGTCCGCCTGAGGTCCACGCGGCAAGTTCGGGCGGAGTCGGATGCGTCCCCTCGGGGGAGGAAAGCGCCTCCGCCAGTTTGGCGCGGCGCTCGTCGAGGGTCATGTTGTAAAATCCAGAGATGCGGGAAGTTGTCATGGGTTCACCTTTGCGGGTTTATTCTATTGTACTCTTCTGCCAAAATCTATCAGATTTGTGAGATAATCGGCGTGAGGTGTCTTTGAGATGCTGTTGACAAGAGAACAATTACAGGAGCGATTGATTGCCCTGCATCAGGCAAGCCTGGAACTGGTGAAGGATGTATCGCTGGAAACACTGCTCGAGCGCATTGCAACGGTGGCTTGCGAGCAGGCAGAGGCAACGTATGCCGCCTTGGGGGTTCTGGATACGCAAGGAAAACTGGAAAAGTTCATTGCGGTGGGTATGACCGCCAGAGAAATCAAACGGATTGCCCACCCGCCGCGGGGGCTGGGGTTGATCGGGGCGTTGATGAACGCGAAAGAACCGCTGCGGGTGCCGGTCATACGGGAGCATCCGCTTTCGGTGGGGTTTCCGCCCAATCATCCTCCCATGCGCTCGTTTTTGGGCGTTCCCATCCGTACGGGCGACCTGCAATTGGGGCAAATTTATCTTACCGATAAAAAATACGCCCCTGAATTTACCGCCGACGACGAAAAAATCATCCAAATGCTCGCCGCCTACGCCGCGACTGCCATCACGAACGCGCGTTTGTACGAACAAATGCGCGAGCGGGATGTTGCCCTGACGCGCCGCAACGTGGACATGGCGTTTCTCAACAGCATCGCTTCCACCCTGACCTCGAGCCTGGAACTCGACGAAATTCTGAACAAAACCCTCGGGCTGGTGATGAACTACATGTGCGTGGAGGCGGGCGAAATCTTCCTGCTGGAAGAGGACGGCAGGTCACTGCGCATGGTATTGCATCGCGGGCAAGCCGCCGAAGCCTTTTGGACGCGCAACGTTTTCAAAGTGGGGGAGGGGTATGTCGGCATTGTGGCAGAGAGCCGCAAGCCGGTGGTCAGCAACGACCTGGCAAACGATGTCCGTTTTCTGCGGGAGGCGGTGGTCCGGGCGGGCTTCCGTCAGATTGCCTGCATTCCCCTGCTTTCGGGCGAAAATTTGATGGGCGTGATGAGCGTCGCCACCCAGAGCACAGAGCCGATAGACGACCGCAACGTCGAAATGATGGCGGCGGTAGGCAATTGGGCGGGGCTTGCCATCGAGAACGCCCGCCTGCACGCCAACGCCAGGCGGCTTGCCGTGCTGGAGGAACGTCAGCGCATCGGCATGGACCTGCACGACGGCATCATCCAGTCCATTTATGGGGTGGGGTTGTCGCTGGAGGGCGCCCTCCACTCCATCGAGACTGACCCGCAGGACGCCAAACAGCGTGTCCAGCAAGCCATTGACGGCTTGAATCAGACCATCCGTGACCTGCGTTCCTACATTCTGGACCTGCGTCCGCGCCAACTGGGCAGTGACGGCTTGATGAGCGGCGTCAAACGCCTGATTGCAGAGTATCGCGCCAACACCTTTGCAGATGTCTACCTCACCGAACCCGAATCAGACCTCGCCGACCTGCCGCAGAGCCATGTTCTGGCATTGTTTCATATTTGCCAGGAGGCGTTAGCCAACTCGGCGAAGCACGCGCGGGCGAAAAAAGTCCACATTGCCGTGTGGACGACCGACGAACGCGTGTTGATGGAAATCAACGACGACGGCAAAGGCTTCGATATGGAAGCCATGCAAGCCAATATCGGTCACGGGTTATCCAACATGCGCACCCGGGCGCGCGCTGTCGGCGGCGATGTGGATATTTCCTCCGCTCCCAACGAGGGAACGACCGTATTGGCGTGGGTTCCGCGCGAAGCGCGACCCTGAAAACGACGCTCCTGCGATTTTCTCATCTTGAATCACAGAAACCGGAGGCTCGTTAACAGACTCTTAACCGAGTTTTCACGGCATGTTTTTTTAAGAACCAGCCTCTACATCTGCATTCATGGGGTCAATTTCACCACACAGCGCCATATATGGGGGTGTGGATAACTTTTCAAAGGATACTTGGCTGAAACGAGTGTTCTATAAACCGTTTCGTATAAAAAAATTCACACCTCGAATCTTTAACGTTGAGTGACCTTAAAAAAGCCGATGTTTTAAAACAAACGTAGGCTTTACGTGTTGTTATTTTTCCCGACTCTCTGCTAGAATGATGGCACGCTGATGTAAAGGATGTGGAGAATCATTCACATCTCGAACTCCCTGTAAGACATGTGATAAGAACATACATGGTAACCAAGCCGCTGACGAAGCGGATTAATTCGGCATACTCATCAACACGGCACTGGAGCAATCTATGAACGCTGAACAGGCATGGCAATCAGTACTTGGACAACTGCAAATGGAAATGCCGCGCGCCTCCTTCGATACCTGGGTGCGGGATACCAAGCCGGTCTCCTACAAGGACAGCACGCTGACCATTAGCGTCCGCAATGCCTATGCCCGTGACTGGCTCGAAACCCGCCTGGCGGGAACCATCAACCGCCTGCTGGCGGGCATCTTCAACTCGAATGTGGATGTCCACTTCGTTGTCCGCGGCAGCGAAGCGGACTGGATAACCGACGAACCCGCCGCTTCCCCCCTCGACTTCCCCGTTCCCCCCGCTTTCGAAGCCGAACAGGCTTACGAAGGACCTGCGCGCAGTTCCAACCTGAACCCCCGCTACGTCTTTGACGCCTTTGTTGTAGGTTCCGGCAACCGCCTGGCGCATGCCGCCTGCCTGGCGGTGGCAGAAAAGCCCGCCCGCGCCTACAACCCGCTCTTTCTCTATGGAGGGGTGGGTCTCGGGAAGACCCACCTCCTCCATGCCATTGGCAACGCCTGCCAGGCGCGCGGACTGAGAGTGCTATACGTCTCCTCCGAGGAATTCACCAACGACCTGATTTCCGCCATCCGCACCCACACCACCCAGGCGTTCCGCGAAAAATACCGCTCGATTGACGTTCTGCTGGTGGACGACATCCAGTTCATCGCCGGCAAGGAATCCACCCAGGAAGAATTCTTCCACACCTTCAACACCCTGCACGGGCAGGACAAGCAAATCATCGTCTCCTCCGACCGTCCCCCCAAGGCGCTGGTCACGCTGGAAGAACGTCTGCGCTCCCGCTTCGAATGGGGGCTGACCGCCGACATCCAACCGCCAGACCTGGAAACCCGCCTTGCCATCCTGCGCGCCAAAGCCGAACGGATGGGACGCCGCGTCCCCAACGAAATCCTGGAATTGATTGCCGAACGCGTGCAGTCGAACATCCGCGAACTGGAAGGCGCGCTCAACCGCATCCTTGCCTTTGCCGACCTGAGCGGCGCTTCCCTGACCCCGGACCTGGTCGAGGTTGCCCTGGCAGACCTGCTCCCCCAGCGCACCGACGTTGCCCCCGAAAAAATTATCGAACTGGTGGCGCGCGAATGGCAGATTTCGGTGGATGCCCTGCTCGGGCGGGACCGTTCGCAAAAAGTCGCCCAGCCGCGTCAGGTGGCGATGTACCTCCTGCGTAAAGAGACCAACGCCTCCCTGCCGCAAATCGGCGAGGCGCTGGGCGGGCGCGATCACACCACTGTCATGTACGCCATTGACAAAATCGCCAGCGAAATCGAAACCAAGACCGATTTGAGAAAGCGGGTGGTGAGCATCAAACAGCAGTTGTACGGTCAAAATGCAGTGGTATAACCGCCGCATCAGCCCCGAGATGGCTCGGGGCTTTTTTTTACGCCGGGGCTGTCAAATCCTGTGTTATAATGCGCGCCGCGCGCGTAAGCGTCGCACATCTTGCCTGGGACGGGCAACAAGCGTCCCTGAGCGGGTCACCAATTCCCGCTAAACTCACTCTGTCAGGCGCAGACTTCGAAATGTCCTGCGTGGCTGGCAGGTTGTAAGGAGAAACATGGCTGTTATTTCCATGAAAGCCCTCTTGGAGAGCGGCGTCCACTTTGGGCATCGCACCAACAAGTGGGACCCCCGTATGAAGCCGTATATCTTCACCGAGCGCAACGGCATCCACATCATTGACCTTCAACAAACTTCCAAACTGTTGAATCAGGCATACAACGTGGTGCGCGATACCGTGGCGAATGGCGGCATTGTCTTGTTCGTCGGCACCAAGCGCCAGGCGCAGGAGACGATTGTCGAAGAGGCGACCCGCTGCGGCATGCCTTATGTGACCGAACGCTGGATGGGCGGCACGCTGACCAACTGGCCCACCATCTACGCCCGCATCCAGGAGATGGAACGTCTCGAAAAGATGCGCGATAACAACGAACTGGCGCATCTGACCAAGAAGGAAGCGCTGTTGATCGGGCGCGAAATTGTGCGTTTGCAAACCCGGCTGGAAGGTCTGCGCACGCTGAAGCGCCGCCCCGATTTGCTGTTCGTCATTGACGTGGGCAGGGAGGAAGCCGCTGTCCACGAAGCCAATCTGCTCAACATCCCCGTGGTTGCGCTGGTGGATACCAACTGCAACCCGCAAAACGTGGACTACGTCATCCCCTCCAACGACGACGCCATCCGCGCCATCAAATTGCTGGTAGCCAAGATTGCCGATGCCGTGCTGGAAGGCAAGGCGATGCGCAAAGAGGACGATTTGGATGCCCGCGAAGCCGCTGCGGAAACTGCCGACGACAAATCCGCCCGCCGACCTGCCCGCCGCGTTGAACTCGACGACGAACTGGATGAGGGCGACCTGCTGGGCGAATCCACGCTGGCAAAGTTGAACGTTTCGCGTGTGGATGAAGCCGAAGAGTTGGATGAGAATGATATTCTGGCTGAGGACAACGAAGCCTCCGCCTCTGAAGAATAACCTGTTAGCGAAGAAGGGATCTGTCAATGGAAATTACGACTGAAATGATCAAAGAATTGCGCGCCGCAACCAACGCCGGCGTGCTGGACTGCCGTAAAGCGCTCACCGAATCCAACGGAGATTTTCAAAAGGCTGTGGACTGGCTCCGTGAAAAGGGCATGGCGACTGCCGCCAAACGCGCCGACCGCGAAGCCTCGCAGGGCGTGGTGGAACTCTACTCTCACGGCGGCGGACGCGTGGGCGTGATGGTGGAAGTCAACTGTGAAACCGACTTCGTCGCCCGTTCCGAGAAGTTCCGCGAACTGGCGCACGAAATCGCCCTGCAGATTGCCGCTTCCGCGCCGCGCTATGTCAAGGAATCCGAGATTCCCGCCGAGGTCCTGGAGCGGGAGGCGGAAATTGCCCGCGCCCGCGCCAAAGAGGAAGGCAAGCCCGATAACGTCGCCGAAAAAATCGTTCAGGGACGCATCGAAAAATTCAAGGATGAAGTGGTGCTGCTGCGCCAGCCCTACATCCGCGATGAATCTATCACCATCGAAAAATTGATTTTGCAGGCGGTGGGCGCCATCGGCGAAAACATTCTCGTCCGCCGCTTCCAGCGATGGGAGTTGGGCGAACGTTTGGAAAGTTGAGCAAAATGACCAACCTTCGGGTTGGTCATTTTTATACCTATTCAGCCACGAATGCAGGAGAAAAAATGGGTCAATTCAAATACAAACGCATCCTTTTGAAACTGAGCGGCGAGGCGCTGGCGGGCGAATCGGGCTTCGGCATAGACGTGGACGAAGCCGAATCCATCGCCAAACGCATCAAGGAAGTGCACGACCTGGGGCTGGAAATTGCCGTGGTGATTGGCGCCGGCAACCTGTGGCGCGGCAAACAGGGGCTGGAGCGCGGCATGGACCGCTCCACTGCAGATTACATGGGAATGCTCGCCACGGTCATGAATGCCATGGCGTTGATGGACGCCCTGGAGCGCGAGGGCGTGTACACCCGCGTCATGTCTGCCATCGAAATGCGCGCCATCGCCGAACCGTACATCCGCCGCCGCGCCACCCGTCATCTCGAAAAAGGACGCGTGGTCATCTTTGGCGCCGGCACCGGCAACCCCTTTTTCTCCACCGATACCGCCGCCGCGCTGCGCGCCACCGAAATTGACGCCGATGTCGTCATCAAGGCAACCAAAGTGGACGGCGTGTACGACTCCGACCCCAAGAAAAACCCCAACGCCAAAAAATTCGACGAACTCACTTACATTGACGTCATCAACCGCCGCCTGCAGGTGATGGACAGCACCGCCATCACCCACTGCATGGAAAACAAAATTCCCATCCTCGTCGTCAACCTGTGGGACCCCAACGCCTTGCTTGCCGCGCTCAGGGGTGAAGCCGTCGGCACACTCGTTCACGGTTGAAACGAATCAATCCCGCCGCAGGAGAGAACCGCTTCTCTCCTGCTTTTCTTTTGAGAGCCTCTCACATTCCCTCATTTTCTCTCCAAATGGATGCCCGTATAGCAAATTTCCAGATTTTAGGGTATCCTTAATCCAACTTCACTTTCATATTCAGGAGATTGTGGTGATAAAAGACATCCTCAACGACGCCGAAACCCGCATGCGAGGCGCCATTTCCGTTCTGCACGACGACCTGGCTGGCATCCGCACCGGACGCGCCAGCCCTGCCCTCGTCGAACGCCTGCAGGTGGAATACTACGGGACGCCCACCCCCCTCCAGCAGCTTGCCTCCATCAGCGTTCCCGAACCGCGCTCCCTGATGATCAAACCCTTCGACGCCTCCACGCTGAAAGCCATTGAAAAGGCGATTCTCGCCTCGGAACTGGGCTTGACTCCCAACAGCGACGGCAAAGCCATCCACCTCAACCTGCCTCCGCTCACCGAAGAACGCCGCCGCGAACTGGTCAAACACATGCACCACCGCCTCGAGGAGGCGCGCATCGCCATCCGCAACATCCGCCGCGACGCCCACAACGACATGCGCGAATTCGAAAAGGAAAAACTCATCTCCGAAGACGAACTCGAACGCGGCGAGGCAGACCTTCAGAAACTGACCGACAAATTCATCGAAGAGATCGCCGAACTGGGCAGGAAAAAAGAAGCGGAAATCATGGAAGTGTAGGCGAATAACCCGCCCGCACACTCTTGCTGAATGCCCACACCCTCCCTCAACATTCCGCCCGAAAAACTCCCCCGCCACGTTGCCATGATCATGGACGGCAACGGGCGCTGGGCGCTTTCACGCGGCTTGCCGCGCCTTGCCGGTCACAAAGCCGGCACCGAAAACCTGCGCCGCGTCATCCGCTCCACCGTGGAATTCGGCGTCAAATACCTCACCATCTACGCCTTCTCCACAGAAAACTGGGGACGTCCGCTCGAAGAAGTGCGCGGGCTGATGTCCATCCTCGAAGATGTGCTCGACAAGGAACTTGCCGAACTTCACGCCGAAGGCGTCCAACTGCGCCATATCGGGCGGCTGGAGCGCCTCTCTCCCAAACTTCAGAAAAAAGTGATTCAAGCCATCGAACTCACCAAAAATAACGACCGCCTGATCCTGAACGTTGCCTTCAACTACGGCGGGCGCGATGAAATCGTCCATGCCATTCAAAAAATCATCCGTGACGGAATCCCCGCCGAGGAAGTCACCGATGAACTCGTCAGCCGCTACCTCTACACCGCCGGCGTCCCCGACCCCGACCTCATCATCCGCACTTCGGGCGAATTGCGCGTCAGCAACTTCCTCATCTGGCAGGCGGCATACTCCGAATGGTACGTCACCCCCACTTATTGGCCCGATTTCGATCAGGAAGAATACCGCCGCGCCCTCGAAGCGTTTGCCCAGCGCGACCGTCGTTTCGGCAAGGTCTCACCCAAGGAGTTCGAGGCGTCCAATGCTTAAGCGCACCCTGACGGCATTGGGAATGGCGGCGGTGGGACTGCCCGCCATCATTTACGGCGGGTGGTTCTATTTTCTGGTCATGGGCATATTTCTCGTTGGGGGGGCGTGGGAATACGTCCGCTTGTACCGGGCTGTAAATCACGAACCAAACGAAACGGTCACGATTGGAGGCGTGCTGGTGCTGGTCACTGCACGCTTCTTTTTTCCCGAAGCATCCCTCCCTGTTTTCGTTGTCCTCATCCTGCTCGCCATGACCGTCCACCTGTTCGCCTTCGAGCGCGGACGCGACCACGCCGCCGTTGACTTCGGAGTCACCGTGGCGGGCATCGTTTATCTGGGCTGGATTGGCGCCTACCTGCTCGACCTGCGTACCCTTGTCAACAACGAAATGGGCGTATGGTGGTTCATGCTTGTCCTGCCGCTGGTGTGGGCGGCGGATACCGGCGGCTATTCCATCGGCGCGGCATACGGAAAACACAAAATGACCCGCCGCCTCAGCCCCAAGAAAAGCTGGGAAGGCTATTTTGCCGGCATCTTCACCGCCGTCCTTGTCGGCGCGTTCTTTGCCTACGCCTTTTCCTCCCTCGGACCTCAACCGCTGGGCGGCTTCATCACCCCCCTGCAAGGCGCACTGCTGGGGCTGGTCATCGGCGCGCTTGCCCCGCTGGGTGACCTCGGCGAGAGCATGTTCAAACGTCAGAGCGGCATGAAAGATTCCAGCAACATCTTCCCCGGTCATGGCGGCTTCCTCGACCGCATCGACTCGTGGATTTGGGGCGCCGCCCTCGGCTACTTCATCATCCAGTATTTCATTCTGTAACCCTGTAAAGGAGGCGTATGGACATCACCAAAGACCCCACCCGAAACCTTGCCCTCGAACTGGTGCGCGTCACCGAAGCGGCAGCGCTGGCAGCCGGGCGCTTCATGGGGCGCGGCGACAAAGAAGCAGCAGACCAGGCGGCGGTCAACGCCATGCGAACCGTCCTGCAAACCATTGAAATGAACGGCGTCATCGTCATCGGCGAAGGCGAAAAGGACAACGCTCCCATGCTCTACAACGGAGAAATCGTCGGCAGCGGCTCTGGCCTGGACCTGGATGTTGCCGTGGACCCCATAGACGGCACCCGCCCCCTCGCTTTTGGACGCTCGAACGCCCTCTCCACAGTCGCTGTTGCGCCGCGCGGTACCATGTTCAACCCCGGTCCCTTCGTCTACATGAACAAACTTGCCGTCGGTCCCGAAGCCAAAGGCGTCATCAACATCGAAAAATCCATCACCGAGAACCTGCGGGCGATTGCCAAAGCCAAGAAAAAAGACGTGGAAGACCTGACCGTCATCATCCTCGACCGCGACCGCCACAAAGAAATGATTGCCGAAATTCGCAAAGCCGGCGCCCGCATCCGCCTCATCCCCGACGGCGATGTCGCCGCTGCCTTGATGACCGCCTGGCCCGACTCCGGCGTGGACGTGCTCATCGGCATTGGCGGCACCCCCGAAGGCGTCATTGCGGCATGCGCCCTGCGCGCCATGGGCGGCGAAATTCAAGGAAAGTTATACGCCCGCGACGAAAACGAACTGCGCCGCGGACGCGAAGCCGGCTACGACTTCGACAAAATCCTCACCATGGACGACCTGGTCTCCTCTGAAGATGTCTTCTTCACTGCCACCGGCATCACCGACGGCGAACTGCTCAAAGGCGTGCGCTACTTTGGCACCAGCGCCAGCACCGACTCCCTCGTCGTGCGCGGCATGACCGGCACCGTCCGTCAAATCATCGCCACCCATCAAATTGACAAATTACGGCAGTTGAGCGCAGTCAAATATTAGGCTCTATCCGGCATAAAACTGAGACGCTGGTAAACGCTGACTTACGCTGATTCGATGAAAAAAATCTGCGTTCATCAGCGGTCCAACGTGGATTTTCGACTGATTCCGGATAAAGTCTAACCACCTCCCTCCCGCACCACCATGCTCATTCATTCATCCTCCCAACTTCTCACCCTCGCCGGCGGTCCCCAGCGCGGACGCGCCCTCGGCACGCTCGGCATCATCGAAGACGGCGCAGTCGTTGTGCGCGATGAAAAAATCGTTGCCGTCGGCACCACCGCCGAACTCCGCGCCGCCTACCCCAACGAACCCACCCTCGACGCCAACCACTGCGTCCTCATGCCGGGCTTTGTGGACCCGCACACCCACGTCATCTGGGGCGGCGACCGGGCGAACGAATTCGAGATGAAGATGGCAGGCAAGCCCTATCTGGAGATTCTGGCTGAAGGCGGCGGCATCCTCTCCACGGTCCGCGCGACGCGCACCGCCTCCATCGAGTCGCTCATCGCCCAAACCCGTCCGCGTCTTTTGCGCATGTTCTCGCACGGCACCACCACCGTCGAAGTCAAGACAGGTTATGGCTTGCAAACCGCCACCGAACTGCGCCTGCTCAAAGCCCTGCTCACCCTCGACGACGAAACCCCGCTCGACCTTGCCTTCACCTTCCTCGGCGCGCACGCCATCGCCCCTGAATACAGCGGCGACCCCCAGGGCTACACCGACCTTGTCGCCGAAACCATGCTTCCTCTTCTCAAAGAATGGTGGGAGACGCACGCCCCGCGCCAGTCCCTGCCCTTTGTGGATGTCTTCTGCGAAAACAAAGCCTTCACCCTCGAGCAATCGCGTCAAATCCTGACCAAAGCCCGCTCGCTGGGATTCCCGCTCAAAATCCACGCTGACGAATTCGACAACCTCGGCGGCGCCTCGCTCGCAGTGGAATTGGGAGCCGCCTCCGCCGACCACCTCGTGAAGACCTCCGATGCCGACATTGCCGCGCTCGGAAAATCCGATACGGTTGCCGTGGCATTGCCCTGCACGCCGTTCGGTCTGGCAGAATGTGACTACACCCCTGCGCACAAACTGATCGAGGCGGATGCCATTCTTGCCCTCGCCACCGACTGCAACCCCGGCACCTCCTGGAATGAATCCATGCAAATTGCCATTGCGCTGGCGTGCCGCTACATGAAACTCACCCCTGCCCAGGCGATTGCCGCCACCACCATCAACGCCGCACATGCCATCCGCCGCGCCGATACCGTCGGCTCCATCGAAGTCGGCAAACAGGCGGACATGCTCATCCTCTCCGTGCCAGATTACCGCCACCTTGGCTACCGCTATGGGACGAACCTCGTCAAACAAGTCATCAAACGCGGGCAGGTCTATTCGGTGGATGTGGGGTATTACCGCACGGCATAGATCCTTTCACCGCAAAGGCGCGAAGGACGCTAAGTTAAGGAGGAAGAAGGAATGGTGGACATTGAGGCAATTGCCGCAGATGTTGTTGACTGCGCCGTCAAGGTTCATAAGGCTTTGGGTCCCGGATTACTGGAATCGGCTTATCAGCATTGTCACGTTTACGAATTGAGAAAACGCGGTTGGGATGTGGAAACTGAGGTGAAACTTCCCCTAATCTATGAAGACCAGAAAATGGATGTTGGTTATAAGATTGACGTTCTTATAAACAGATTGGCTATCGTGGAAAACAAGACGAGGCAATCCTGCCAGTCCATGAAGCGCAATTATTGACCTACATGAAACTAACTGGATGCCAGATTGGATTTCTTCTCAACTGGTATGTGCCTTTGATGAAATATGACGAACTGACGTTACGCAGTTCATTCGTGCCGCGACATTCATGTCGCCTGAAACCACGAGATAAATCTCGCGCCACCGCGTAAGGTGAGTTCTTTAATTCTAAAAAATCCTTTGCGCTCTTTGCGCCTTCGCGGTAAATACATTCAGGAACGTGAATTCGGGATAAGGGGCTCCCTGGTGTAAACTTGGATTTGCGAAAACAAGCATTCCAAGGAGCCCCTGATGGATAGTCTAATCGAGTTGTTCTG
>JABRVZ010000148.1:0-1972 GCA_039961775.1 Chloroflexota bacterium | reverse complement strand
GCAATCATTCAAAAATCTTGCGTATTTTGCGCTCTCTAGCGCAACTTCGGGCGTTAGAGAACGCCCAGTACGCTTCAAAACACATCCTTGCAACAGAGCATTTCAAGACTATTATACGGGAAACGGGCTGTCTCCGCATTGGAAAGAGATTGTAAAAAAACGCCCATCGTCCAGTCCGAATTACCGCCACTCCCTCAACTCATCCTCCAGCGACTCGATCAACTTGACGTATTTGTCGGCTTCGCCTTTCAGACTGTTTTCGAAGGCGATGGTGTTCAATCCCTCCGAAATTTTGTGTTCATCTTCGGGCGAAATATTCTGCTCGAGCAGGGGGAAGATTAAATTGCGCAGGCGTTCGAGATGCTGGCGCATGGTGGACGTGTATTCGCTAGCCGCCCAGCCCACCTCCACGCGTGCCTCCTCGTCGCCTGCCTGCCATCCCTTCGCGGCGTTCAACATGTGTTCGCCCGCTTCGCGGCTCTTCTTCTGCGCCGCCAGCATCGCGCCGGCAGGTCCGTCATCAGGCGGGAAGCCGTTATCCACCAGCGCGCGGATGAGCAGGGCTTCCTTTTTGAAGAAATTCTCCTCCACGAATTCGCGGATGAAGGTATGGGCAAAGATGAAAAAGCCGGGGCGCGCCTTCTTACTGCCCGAAAGGATCGCCGCGCCGCCGCCCAGCGCGTCCAAAAAACGCAGGATGACATCCTGATCGGAACGAAATGACTTCTCGAAACGCATGGTTCAACTTCCTCCTCTTAGCGGTTCTCTGCCCGGACCCGGTTCCTGAGTTCGCCCAATCCCTCGATCTCCACCGACACATCATCCCCGTCCTTCAAAATTCCCACACCGGAGGGGGTGCCGGTAAAAATCAAATCGCCCGGCTCGAGGGTCATGATCGAGGAAATGTACGCAATCAACACGCCGACGTTGAAGACCATGTCGCGCGTGGATGCCATCTGCCGCATCTGCCCGTTGACGCGCACGGTGAGGACGGCGTCGGCGGGGTCGAATTCGGTGTCTATCCACGGACCGAACGGGCAGAAGGTGTCGAAGCCTTTGGCGCGCGTCCACTGGTTATCCGTTTTTTGCAGGTCGCGGGCGGTGACGTCGTTGCCGATGGTATAGCCGAGGATGTGCTTGCGGGCATTTTCGGCGGTGATGTACCGTCCGCGTTTGCCGATGACCGCCACCAATTCGCCTTCATGCTCCACCTGGGCGGATTGCGGCGGGAGAATGATGGTATCGTTGGGGCTGATAATAGAGGAGGGCGGCTTTAGAAAAATGAGCGGCACTTTTGGCACTTCGTTGCCCAGTTCCCTGGCGTGTTCCACGTAGTTGCGCCCCACACAGACGATTTTAGTCGGCTCGCAGGGGGCGAGCAGGTTTACCTCGGCGAGAGGCGTTTCGGCTTCCTTGCGGCGGTAGCGCCCGAAGAGGTTGCCCCCAATTTCCCCCACTTTGTCACCCAACAGCCAGCCGTATTTGGGTCTGGCTCTTCCTTCCTTCAATTCATATCGAACGATGCGCATGGTTTCCTCCAACGCCCCAAGTGTAACATGATGTATAATAGCGGGCGCGGGCGCTTAGCTCAGTTGGTTAGAGCGTCTCTCTTACACAGAGAAGGTCAGGGGTTCGAGTCCCTTAGCGCCCACACGCCCCAAAGCGGGGCTTTTTTCTTCCCCAGAGCCCCATCGAGGGGTGTGCAATGCGGGCTGCAAAGTCTCCAGATTTTTGCCCGAAAGTTGGGAGACTTTGGACTTCGTTTCTCAGGCGGCTCTCACAGCCTATAATCCTTTCAAAATGGTCAGTTCCGTTGTAAATTTCTCTCATTTGGGGGCGGATTGTGATATGTTTCCCATCCCATCTCGTATAATGTAACGTGAATTCGGGATAAGGGGCTCCCTGGTGTAAACTTGGATTTGCGAAAACAAGCATTCCAAGGAGCCCCTGATGGATAGTCTAATCGAGTTGT
>JABRVZ010000147.1:0-4781 GCA_039961775.1 Chloroflexota bacterium | reverse complement strand
CTTCCCGACCAACACGCTTCTTGTTCTGCCGGTTACCTCTCCCACTCGCCGAGCCACCCTCACTCCCACCCGCACCCCCACGCGGACGCCCGGTCCCACGCCCACGCGCACCTCCACCCCAACCATCACCCGCACGCCGACGGCGACTGCCACCTTCACGCGCACCAACACCCCCACGCAAACGTTCACACCAACCGCTACTGCCACCTTCACCGCTACCACCACTTTCACGCCGACCAGCACCTTCACCGCTACCACCACCTTCACGCCGACCAGTACCTTCACGCCGACAGCCACCTTTACCCCCACGCCGACCTTTACGTTCACGCCCACACCCACCAACACGCCCGCAGGTCCCAATAACCCTCTATGCGGCGGCGCTGTGACGCTCAGCCCGCTCACCTCGAGCGGCGGCGACCTCAGCATGGACATCACCAACAACAACACCACCGAGACAATCGTTATCAATCGTGTGTTTGCCTATTGGGTCAAGCCGGTTCCCTCGCAAAAACTCGACCGCATCCTGCTGGATGGAAACTTGCTGTGGAATACGTCTGATACCGATTCGCCTAGCGACATCCCCGCTGAGGGCGGCTGGAGCGGCGGTGACCGCAGCATTACAGCCGGTCAGACGCGCACGCTGATCCTGCGCTTCCAAAACCCGCTCGAGACGACGGGCTATGAAGTGCATATCATCTTCGACCTCTCCGGCTGTCAGGTAGTTGGGACGAAGTAACCCGCCCGCTTTTCCGTCAACATGACAACCCCCGCCCGCCCGCTGTTCAGTACACTCGTACCCGGCGCCTCTTTTCGCCAGTACACCCTGCTCGAACAAATCGGTATCGGCGGGCAGGGCGTCGTCTGGTCGGCGTTGGACCCGCTCGAGAGGCGCATTTACGCCGTCAAGTTCAACGAAATTCTCGAGTCGGACGAAGCCCAAATCGAAGACGAACGCACCGCCCATCAGCAGGAACAACTCATTCACCTGCGCCACCCTCACATCCTCCCCTTCCGCGAATTCGGCGTGGAAAGCGGCAAACGGTTTGCCGTCAGCCCGTTCATTGCCGGGGGGACGCTCACCCAGAAGATCAGAACCAGCCCCCCGTCTGTGGAAGAAGCGCTGCGTTACGGCATGCAAATCGCCTCCGCCCTGGATTTCCTGCACGGCAAGGGCGTCATCCACCGCGACCTCAAATCCTCGAACATTTTGCTCAACCTGAGCGACCACGCCTATCTCTCCGACTTCGGTCTGGCGCGCGTCGTCTCGACCTCTACCCTGGCTTTCCACACCGGGCATGGCACCCCTCCTTATGCCCCTCCCGAACAAAACCGCCTGAAACAAATCACCCCCAAATCCGACATCTTCAGTTTCGGCATTTTGCTTTTTGAGTTATTCACCGGGCAACTCCCCTGGAACGGACGCAAACAACTGGGCATGGAACAGCTCCATTCCAACGCCGAACTGCCCGACCCGCGCGAAGTGAACACCTCCCTGCCGCCCCGCCTGGTGGACGTGCTGCGCCGCGTCACCTCCGCCAACCCCGACCTGCGCCCGCCTTCGGCAGGGGAAATCATGCGCGCCATCTGCTACCTCTTCGGCGCTCCCTACCAGCCGCTCGATGACAGCGGCTACGACGAAGCCGAGGCGCACCAAAAGGACGTGGAACAACTGCTCTGGCAGGGGCTGGCGCAGTGGAAATCGTCGGACGGCATGTACAACCTGGGTCTCACCCGCTTCGCCATGGTGGACCTCGAGCGAAGCCGCATCGAACATCAGGTGTTCGGCGGATTCCTGCTCGCCCAGGCATTGACCTACGGCTATCAGGACGACTACTGGTGGGCGGCAGTCAGTGACCCGCGCGAACGGCTTGCCGTTGCCTCCCTCCTCCTCCGCAGAGATACCGACGCCATCACCGCGCGCATCCTCCACCACCTCACCGCCGACATGGAAATCCGCGCCTTTTCAAAAGGCTTGCCCGAAAACCTGGTCATGTCCCTCTTCGACATGGGCATCCGCACCGGCGACTCCAGCCTCCGCCGCCGCATCCTGCAAAGCATTCGCGGGCTCACCCTCCCCTCGCGAACCTGGAACGAAAAAAGACTGCCCCTGACCGCCGACCAGATTCAACAACTCGGCGACCTGGCGCTCGAAGATTCGGAAACCGGCGACGCCGCCGCCGAACTCATCGCCCACCTGCGCGCCGCCCCGGCAGTGCGCGTCATCACCAACCATCATGACGACAACAGAGGCGTAGACGCCCTCCTCATCATTCAGCAAACGGCGGGGAGCCTGCCCTCCTTTGTGCGCGGCGGCATCCGCCTGCGCCTCTCCCTCGAATGGATCTTCCAGCGTCTCATTCAAAAACCTGTCAGCCTGGTGGGCGCGTACTTTGTGGCGTTTCTTGGCGCATCCCTCGGCGTCGCCGCCCAGGTGTACCTCACCATCAACCTCACCGGTCTGTTCGACAGCGCCCGCCTCACCCTCTCCCTCGAGCGCGGGTTGATCACCGGCGCCATCTTCGGCTTGGGCATCTTCCTGACCCGCGCGGCGGTGGAACGCTTTCACACCTCCCGCCTCCTCCCGCGCCTCGTCGCTGGCATTCTCGCCGGCGCCCTGCTCATGAACCTTGCCCTGTTCGTCTTTCACGTCCTCTTTTTACGGACGCCGCCGCATGGCTTCCTCATCGCCGCTGGCTGTTTCGTCATTGCCCTGGCGTTTGCCGCCGCAAGCCTTACCCATTCCTATCCCTTGCGCGCGCTCCTCGTCAGCCTTGTCGTGTTCGGCGTCATCCTGGCAGGGTGGTGGATTCACATTCGCTTCGCCTCAGCCCCCGAACAACTCACCCCCCTCCTCCGCTACGACTACGCCTGGTCCCTGGCACAGGTGGCAATGACGGCGCTTGCCGTTTCCCTGCCCATCGGCATTCTGGGGAATTTGGTGGACCTCACCCTCAAACCTCAGGACGACTGAACGCGCCCGCCTCCGACTCCGCCGGCAGCTGTCCCTTCTCAACAAGCCGCTTCGCCCCTCAGCCTTTCCCTCATCCTTGAGCGGGTTTGCCGCATGTGTTGAGACATGAGCAGTCGTTGCGCCGATGGACGCGATAGAGAGCGTGTCCTGCACTGACAGCGATTTTCAACCGACCACTACCGCAACACGACAAAAAATCATCAAGAAAGCGGAGGAATTCCCCATGACAGACTACGACATCCTCGTCATCGGTTCCGGCGCGGGCGGACTCACCGCCGCCGTCGCGCTGGCGCAGGCGGGCAAGAAAGTGTTGGTTCTCGAACAGCACGACCGCCCCGGTGGGTGGACGCATTCGTTCACCCTGCAAGGCTACCGCTTCAGTCCCGGCGTCCACTACATCGGCGACTTGCAGGAGGGCGGCGGTCTGCGGCGCATCTACGACGGGCTGGGCGTCTCGCAGGACCTCGTCTTCTGCGAACTCAACCCCGACGGCTACGACCACATCGTCGTCGGCGAGAAGCGCGTGGATTTCCCCAAAGGCAGGGAGAATCTCATCGAGCGGCTGAAGAGTCACTTCCCGCACGAGGCGCAGGGGATTGACGGCTACTTCCGCGACCTGACCGCCATGATGGACGGTCTGCGCGCCCTCGGCAGGCTGAACAATCCGCTCGCTGCGGCGAAGGGCGCGGGGAACGTCCTCAAGTGGATGCGGGCGACGGGCGCGGAACTCATCAACGCGCACGTCAGCGACCCCGTGCTGCGCGGCGTGCTGGCGGGTCAGTCGGGCGACCACGGTCTGCCGCCGTCGAAGGTCAGCGCGTTCATGCACGCGGGCATTACCCATCACTACCTGGAGGGCGGCTACTATCCGCAGGGCGGCGCGTTCACCATTCCGCGCGCCTTCGTTCGGGCGTTGAAACGCTCCGGCGGGCAGATCAGGCTCAAGTCACGTGTGAAGCGGATTCTGCTCGAGGGGAGGAAAGTGATCGGCGTGGAACTGGAATCGGGAGAGGAAATCCGCGCCGGAGTCGTCATCTCCAACGCCGATCCCGAAGTGACGTTCGGCAAGTTGATCGGGCGCGAGAACCTCTCGCCGAAGTTGCTCCGCAAACTGGACGGGCTGACGTATTCGACCTCGTGCCTGAGTTTGTTTTTTGCGACGGATATGGATTTGCGAGGGGCGGGTCTCGACTCGGGGAACATGTGGTACTACGATCACGCGGACGTGGACAAGATTTACGCGGACGGTCTGACCGACGCGCTGCTGCGCGAAGAGACGCCGCCTGGGATGTTCCTGACGGTGACGACGCTGAAAGACCCATCCAAGATGCACACGCACGGCGCGACGGCGGGACATCACACTTGCGAGGCGTTTGCCTTTGTGTCGTATGACGCCTTTGCGAATTGGGCGCAGACGCGCTACGGGGCGCGTCCTGCGGATTACGAGGCGATGAAGGAAGACCTGGCGTGGCAGATGGTGCGCGGGCTGGAGAAGCGCATCCCCGGCTTGAGCAAGCGCATCGTGTTTTGGAGCCTCGGCACGCCGCTGACCAACGAACATTACCTGAACGCGACGCGCGGCAATCTCTACGGCATCGAGAAATCGCCGACTCAGGTGGGTCCGCTTGGCTTCACGGCGCGGACGGAGTTCGAGGGGCTGTTCCTGTGCGGGGCAAGTACCACCAGTCACGGCGTGGCGGGGGTCACGGCTTCGGGCATCGAGGCGGCGAAGGCGGCGCTGAACTGCCGCACGCGCGATTTGCTGCGGGAGGGCGGGCAGGGTCCCAGGTTTTTGCCTGCGGAGGACCCG
>JABRVZ010000146.1:0-5718 GCA_039961775.1 Chloroflexota bacterium | reverse complement strand
GCACTTGTTACAGGGTCGAGTGAAAAGCAGCGTGACATCAATGATTTTATAAACCCTCGGTTGCCAATATTAGCGAAGGGGGGTGTTTCAATGTTTTCATTCATATTGACAAATTTCACGGGGGGGGGGGTAGAATGCGCGTATTGGTGTATGCGCTGGGGGAAACCCAAACAAAAACCCAGCCACGAAACAAATACAAGTGGGAAAGAGGGGGAAGGGTTCCTGCTTACAAGCAAAGTATAGGAGGCGCGATATTTGCATTCATTCTCAAGAGAGAAGCCACGATCCGCGTAGCGCTGATCGCGGCGATATTGTTCAACGCGCTAACGTCCAATTTAGTATTGGCTCAATCTGAACACGCGAGAGAAGGCGACAATTTGGAGCGTGTTCTTGGTTCTCAATCGATATCCGAGGAAAGACCATCGGAGGTTAATCAGGTTGAAAGCGTTGAACATTCAAGCAACCTGTCCGCCCTCCAGGCGCCTCCATCATTAATTGTTTCAAGCATTTATTATACAGACTCTATTCGTACAACGCTCACACAAACTGCGTCAGGCAACACTTTGTACGTTGCCGATCCTTCCGGATTCACAGCAGGTGACGAAATCCTGGTGATGACTATGCAGGGAACGCAGGCTGGACAATACGAAACCACACATATAAGTACGGTTGGGACAGACAGACTGGAACTGCTGTCCGCTCTTGCAAATATCTACGATATTAGTCTTGGACCGGTAATGGTTCAGAAAGTTCCCTATTTGGGTGATGTGACCGTTACATCAGGTGGAAATATTACTGCACATGCCTGGGATGGCGTAACCGGCGGGGTTGTTTTCTTTCGGGCGGATACAGTAATTGTGGAAATTGGAGGAAAGATCAGCGCAAGTGGATTGGGATATCGGGGTGGAAATAAAGGGCTGACCTTTGCCTTTCAGGGTGAATCACCCCTTGGCCTTGGAAACACCAATATGGAGCCTAATTCAGGTGGAGGGGGTGCTGGCAGGCAAATGGGGAATAATTCTGGCGGTGGTGGTGGTGGCGGTTATGGTTCCAATGGCGAAAATGCAGGCACAGATAGTGGAATCAACTATGGAAGAGGAGGGCTGGCATATGGTTCAACAAATTTGGACAACCTGTATCTTGGATCTGGAGGCGGAGGCGGTGCAGGCTATGCAAGCTCGTCGTGTGGCGCATTGGGAGGACCTGGAGGTGGGGTAATTGCCATCTTTGCAGACTCGATCTCTGTAGATGGGAGTATGGAGGCGAACGGGCTGAAAGGTGGCGATTCACCATGTGATGGTGGCGGCGGTGGCGGTGGCTCAGGAGGTTCGATTTATTTATCCGCATCAAGTATGGTTTTCAACACAAATACGGTCACTGCGATCGGAGGAGCTGCAGGACTTCCAGGCTGGGGCACATGGGGCGGAGGCGCGGGCGGTTTGGGTCGTGTTCGTTTGGATTCTACAAATATTACCGGAGCCACAGATCCAGAACCAGGCTATACGATCAGTGGAAAAAAACTGAGTATGACTTCGGATTCCCCGAAGCCAGTGGGTAATCAGACGCCAATCACTGTTACGATTATCGTACAAAACCAGGACAGTCTTCCAGTACCTAACGTACCCGTTGAGCTTGGCATATTATCGGGATCAAGTTTGTATATCAATAACCAATCCGTCAATCCAAACGGGTATATCACGATTGGAAATACAAACTCGAGTGGAGCTGTTACAGCAAATCTATTAACTTTCACCTCTGGACTCCGGACGATCAGGGCGCGTCTCAAAGAACAGACGATCATCGGACAAGAAGTCACAACCGAATTCCTGCCAGGCTCCATCAGCGCGAACATGTCAGATTTGAGTCCCGGCGCGGCCTCTGCGCCTGCCAATGGACAATCAACTATAAATCTTACAGTCACCGCCCTGGATGCTTATAACAATCCGATTCCCAATGCGGATGTCGTCTGGAATGTAACTGGAAGTGCCATTGTCACACCGGCAAATCAGACGACCAATTCACAAGGCAAGGCAACCGCCCAGGTGGTGGATTCCGTCGTTGAGCAAGTGACGGTCTCCGCCACTATAGACGGTGTTTTGTTGAATAACCAGGCAACCCTTACATTTACTGGCGCAGACATGGCGTTGTCTGCAGCAACCGCGCCTGAAGCGCTGGCGGACAGCACCTTGGCATACAACATAAAGGTTAGGAACATTGGCGGCATTACCATGCAGGGTGTCTCTTTGCAGGTACAACTTCCCGATCTTGTGACCTACACCAGCCAGACTTCCCCGGTTGTGCCGGTCCAGAATGGACAAAACCTGACCTGGGACTTTGGCACTTTTGCCCCAGGACAGGAACGTTCGTTTATCGTCAATGGCTCCATCAGCGCCTCCGCCCCATTAGGCAGTGAACTCACGATGCAAGGTGATCTCACTTCTACTACGACGGATGTAAACCTGGCGAATAACGTAGCGACACTGACTACTACGGTAGTGGATGGGCATGATTTCACCGCTACAATTCTCCCAGCCTCACAATCCCTTGGTTTGGGTGCCCAGGCGAACTACCAGATCAGTATCAAGAACACCGGATTGATGACAGACCAGTTTACCTTGAGCCTGATCGGGCTGGATACTGCCTGGTATACGTTCGCGAACACCACCGTTTCCCTGTTGCCCGGGGAAACCATCAATGTGCCCTTGACCGTTCAGATCAACAGTTGCGAACAGTCCGGAAACCATACATTCCAGGTGGCTGTTACCAATACGGCAGACCAGCAGGTAATCAACAAACCGGCAAGTGTGACGTACCAATCCGGCCCACTGCTTTCCGAATTTACGCCAAAAGAGAACGGTCTGCTTGGGTCGCAAAATGTGACTTTCAGCTGGCGCTCCGATGTTCCTTCCACTGGCACGCTGACCGTTATTGGGTTGTCACAAACTTTCAGCACAACAAGTGGAACTTTTTCCTCTGTGGTAGTTCCCGGCCTCGATCGCAATTCAACCTATGAATGGTATGTTGAAGCAGTGTCGGCGTGCGGCACAACCACCAGCCCCCAGCGCCAATTTACCGTTGGTAACGGTATTGTCTTTACCAACCGCAGTCAGAGTATTTCCGTAGACCGTGATTACGATCAGCGGCGAACCATCGCCGTGAAGAACGAGGACACCGTAAATGCCCACACATTAAAAGTTACGGTCACCGATCCTTACGAAGATATTCTGGTCAATTTCGTGGATAGCGGCAGCCAGGATCAAACGATAACCCTTCAGCCAAATGAAATCAGGCAGATCACACTGGCAATCCACACCCAGGATGCCTTGTTGGATACGTATGACCTGAGCGCATCACTGGTTGCAGATGAAGAAAGCACGCCCATCTACGACAATATGAATCTTCACCTGACTGTACTTAGCGATTGGGACCTAACCATCGAAGAAGATTTGGATGCCTTCGATGAGCTCACACTGGGGCGGACCTTCGTGATCACCAATAATGGCAAGCCAGTTACCGACTTATCTCTGAATGCCATTGATCCCGCGACTGGACTACCAGCGAATATCTTCCTTCAGCCAAACGTGGATCATATGCGTATCGAGACAGGACAATCTGTCAGAGTGGTTGCGTACCCCATATTTACCGCAGATGATGCCGTCGCGCATGCCAATCTCCTCGCGTCCATTGATTCTTCCTTGATTGCTGTTACTCAGGCGAATTCTGAGCAAGCCTCATCCGGTATTGGTCAATTCCAATTGACCTCTTATTCAGCAGGGGCAAGTGACACACTGTTAGGGCAGGATACTGCTTTGGCATCCAGTGAAGTTAACCTGCAGCTCGATGCGGGTGATATTGATTTTGATCTAATAGCCAATGGCGCAGGTAACACCGAAACCTGGACTGGCGAACCCACATCCTGCGGGTCGAACAAGCAGATCATCCCGGTGACGATGCAGGACTGCACGATCACCTTTGAGACGGAGGACTGGTACTGCACCAACCGTCCAGAGATCAATACCCCGATCCAGGTTCCCGCATTCCTCGGATCGTCCAATATTGCATCGGCATTCTTAAGGATGACCTTCCAGCCTTTCGGCAACGTTCTGGATCACAGCAGCCAGATCAATTTCAACAATTCTTTGGTTGGGTCGTTTACAAACACGGTTCCCAACGGACAATACGCCTTCAATATTCCAACCAGCAGTTGGAATAACGGTATTGCAGGGAATGTCCTTCAAACAGTCAATTTGACGAGCCAGCATAGCAACGACGCGCATTACGTCAGCGCGGCCGGTTATCAGCTGGATGTGAACGTGGACCAAGCGACAACATATGTATGTGCCGATTCTCAAGCCAGCGCTCAACAAATTGTCCAGAGCACTTATTCTTGTACTGCGTCATCTTCATATGTCTTCAACCCATTGACCGACGTCTTCTCAGGTTCGGTACTCAATGCGGGTCAAAATAAAACAATAATTCAGGCTGTGGTTGAGACAGATGGCAATATTAGCATAATATCCTGCACCACACAGGAGGATTGCGGCGACCCGATCAACACTCACACCGGCGTGTTTTCCTTCACGCTGGCAGACATGTCCTTCCCGACCTCCGCAGGAGAACTGGTCTTCCAGAGATCGTATTCAACCGGCGCATTGGACACCGCAGGCGCTCTGGGATACGGCTGGACCCACAACCACGAAGCGAAACTCATATTCCCGATCGACCCGGGCGGCATGGAAGGCTATGTACTTTTCCAGAGCGTATTGGGCAACCAGTTCCTGTTCAAGATCGAGGCAGATGGGAGTTTCACGCCAGGCCCCGGCGTTATCGCGACTCTGACGAAATCCACTACATCGCCAATCACATATACCGTGACCGATTCCCAGCAGGCTGTTTTCCAATTCGACGAGAATGGGCGCCTGATCCTGCGCAAAGATGCCCAGGGACGCGAATTCGATTACGAGCACAACGCCCAGGGACAACTGACCAAGGTCAGCGCGGATAACGGAGCCAGATACATCCAGATCGGGTATGACGCGCAGGGCCGTATTGTCTCTGTTGGCAACCATGCCAACCAGCAGGTCGCCTATGGATACAACGCCGCAGGAGACCTTGTATCCGCCACAGATGTACTTGGACAAACCTGGGCGTATCTCTATGATTCCGGTCACCGTATGACGCAATCGAACGACCCGGCCGGCAAGGAAACGGTCAGGAATGAATACGACGGGCAGGGGCGCGTCAATCGCCAATATGATGGCGAAGGGAACCTGATCGTCTCGATCGTTTACAACAACGACGGCAGCACCTCCGTTTATAATGCTCTCGGGCAGAGGGACGAACACCAATATAACGAGCATAACATTGCCACACAAACCGTGGACCCGGTTGGCAGAACAGAGACCAAAACATTTGATGCCAACTTCCGCCCAATAGAAATCACCAACGACGCCAACCAAACGCTGACCATGGAATGGAGCGCGGATGGCGCCAACCTGCTCTCGAAGACCGACCCGGCTGGGAACCAGACATCCTACACGTACGATTCCCTGAACAACCTGACCTCAGTCACCGACCCACTCAATAACACTACGACCTACACATACAACGGCAAATTACTGACCAGCAGCACCGACGCATTGGGCGGCGTGACTACTTACACCTACACCCCCGAAGGCTTTTTGGCGTCCATGACGGATACGGCGGGACGAGTGACAT
>JABRVZ010000145.1:0-3896 GCA_039961775.1 Chloroflexota bacterium | reverse complement strand
CCGTCCAGGTTGGACGCCGACAGACCGCATTGACCCGCTTGAGATGTTGACGAATACACTCGGCGCTAACCGCCACCTGGAAACGCCGCTTGACCAATTTGGCTAAGAGTGCAGTCGTCCAGCCAGGGCGATTGATCTTGAAGTCTCGCGGTGATTGCGGAATCAGTCATGCAGAAAAGCTTCGATGCTCGCTGTAATTTTGGGCGGCCGACCAGAATGTGGCGCCTCCAGCGAACCAGAGCCGCCACCCTGCTGGAAACGATGGAGCCAATAGCGCGCGGTATCATCGCTCTTCCGCGTGATCCTGGCAATCTCTGCAACGGAGTACCCATCATGAGACAACAAAACCATTTGAACTCGCAGTCGTGTCCGTGGACAACTGGTCTCCTCGTACATCACACGTAAGCGGGCAAGCTGATGCCCGTGCAGGTGGATTTGAACTGGCGGGCGCATGGACAACCTCTTTGTGGGCAAGCAATTTCAGCAACTGCCCCATTCTATTCCGTCAGATTCAAAACCGCAATTATTTCTTGGTTTCATTTAGATTGCAATTGCCTGTTCTTTTATCACTTGTTGCCAGAAGGACGTTACTTTTTTGGATTTGATTTCGCTGAGGGTAAATCCCTGCGCTTGAACGAGTTCAAGGCGTGCGCGGTGCAGGCGTTTCCGGCGAGGGAGGAGGAGTTACCGATTCTACCCCACTTCTTCGGTCAGTTCTTTGCCGCGCGGGTCTTCGCTGGGTTCAATGCGGCGTCCGAAGACGAGAAAGCCTGTGTGTGCCACCATGCGGTCGGTGGGACGCAGACGGGTGGGTTCGGGCTTGTAGTAACGCAGCAAAATCTCACAGACCTCGATGAAGGCAAATTTATTCTGCCGCAGGGTATACAGCGTCTTTTCCACCTGATTGAAGGTGGGAATGAGACAGCACAGAAACCCGCCCGGCTTAAGCGCGGCGCGCACCTGAGCGATGTAGTCGTAGGGATTCGGCACGTCGAGGAAGAAGGAGTCGGCGTCGGTTTCGTCGAAGCCCTGTTGGATGTCGCGCAGTTTGAAGTCCACGCGCGAAGCGAGCCCAAAGCGGGTGAGATTCTTTCGGGCAAGATTTTGCATATCCGGGCGGACTTCGTAAGAGACGACGCGTCCTTCGTTCCCAACTGCATATGCCAGCGCGGTCGTCATGGACCCGGAGCCTGTTCCCGCTTCGAGAACTTTTTGCCCCGGTCCCACGCCCATGGTGACGAGGATGAAGCCGATGTCTTTTGGATAGAGGATTTGCGTGGTGCGCGGAATATCCACCAGCAGGTCGGCGAGCGAAGGCTGAAGCAGAAAAAACGGCGCGCCGAGATGACTGAAGACCTGCGAACCCCAGGGTTTGCCAATCAGGTCGTCATGCAGAAGGACGCCGCGATGCGTTTCGAATTTTGCACCCGCCTGCAGGGTGACGATGAAGTGCTTGTGACGCAAGCCGACCAGTTCTGCCAGGTCGCCTTCGCGGGCAATGGAAGTGGGAGGAGTGAATGTCATGAGGGTATTTTACCGGTTAAAGTGGTGCGAGATTAATCTCGCGGTACGAGTTTACACATCTTTCGGCATACGATCGGAATCTGCGGCGGGAAGCGCCGTCTCGATGGGTTGTGCGGCAGCCGCCTGCCGCAGTTGACGGTTGTTCATCATCAGCAGCGCCAGCAGGATGCCGATGAGTACCACAAGTAGACCGGTTGAGAACCATTGCATGGGAAGAAACTCGTCCTTTTGAATGTACTCAACCGACAATGCCGAAAACGAGACCATGATGGCGGCGGCGTTCCACACCCCATGCAAAAAGACAACCAGCAGATAGGTTCCCAGCAGGCGCAGATAGCGGCGTTGCCGCCAGGCAAGGAAGATTGCCATTCCCATCAGCGCGGACGTGGTCACGTGCAGAAGCCCGGTGCCGATGCGGCTGACGAGCACGCTTCCCCATTCCGCCATCTGACCGCTGGTGTTGAATGTTTCCCAAATGGCAAAGCCGGCGCCGCTCAACGCTCCGAAGGCGAAGCCCTGCGCCGGTGACTCCAGCCGCCCCGCAAAAAACCAGACCACCAGCGGTTTGAAAAGTTCCTCCACCAGCGGGATGAGCAGGGAAAACATGGTCAGGAGGGGAATCAAAACCCCCGGGCGCATCAAAAAGGGAGTGAGCAGCCGTAGAATTTCCTCCATCCCTGCTTCGGTTTCGGGATCGAGGAACATGATGTAGGCGGCAAGCCTTTCGAACTGCGCCGTCAGGTCGGGTTGACTGCCCACGTACAAAACAATCATCACAAGGATGACGATAATCAGAATCACCTCGATGAGCACCAGCACAAACGGCGTGAGCGTCAGGCTGACGCCAAGCGCTCCCCATGTGCGCCAGCGCGAACCGAGCGGAATGCCCCGCACGCCCAGCCCCACGATGATCCACAGCGGAAGTATGACAGCGGGAACGGTCAGCAGCGGCAGAATCAGCCAGTTGACCGTTTCGTTGTACTGGATCAAATACCCAATGAGCAGGACAAGCCCTCCGCCCAGGATGCCGGCGCCAATCTGCCAGGCGGGGAACGCCGTCGAGACGGGTGCATGAGCCGCCGGCTTATTCGTGAATCTCAACAGGGCTATTACCGCAGCAACGCTTACCAGAATCCCCAAAAACGCGGTGGTGAAGACGTAAATCAGGGTAGGCACGGCGAAATCCCCTGCCGTCAGGTACATGAGCAAAACTGAAAAGCCCAGAAAGAACGCCGCCCCGAACAGCAACAACGCCGAAAAGGCAAACAAGAAAAAACCAAGCAGGGAAGTGTAGTGAGTTTGCGAGTTGTTCATTTTTCCTCGATCTCGATGCCGAACAGCTTGTCGCCCGGCGGGGTCTCGACCCCCGGCTGGGCATTGCGCGGCGCAAGCGAACGGAGAACCTCCATGCCGTTCAACACCTCTCCAAAAATCGTGTACCTGCCGTCGAAATCGGGCGCCGGCGCCAGCGTAATGAAAAACTGACTCCCGCTGGTATCCGGCCCCGAATTGACCATCGCCGCCATGCCGGGTCTATCGAACTTCAGGTCGGGCAGAATTTCAGTCATCACATAATAGCCGGGCGTGCCTTTGCCCGTCCCGCTGGGGTCGCCGCTCTGCACGTACAGGTCGGGGATGACGCGATGGAACGTAATGTTGTCATACCAGCCGCTCCGCGCCAGAAACACAAACGAATTCACCGTAAAAGGCGCCTTGTCGGCAAAGAGTTGAAGCACCACATCGCCTTTTTCGGTATGAAGCGTGGCAATGTACTGCTTCGTCTTCTCCACGAGCAGCGGCGGGCATTCGGTGAACTGTCGCCTGCCCAGCAGGATCAACTCCACGATGTCCCTCAAACTGCCGTAATCCTGTGGACCCAGATAAATCTCACCGTTGATGAGGATGAGCGGGACGGCAAACGGACCGAACTGCCGCGCCGTCTCGAAATTGCTCTGCACCAACTGAACCACCGCCTCACTCTTGACCTCAGCCTGATACTGCTCAACATCCATCCCCAACGCCGAAGCCTGCGCCGCGCTCCACTGCCCGAAATCCTCGGGGGAGAGGTTCGTCCAGTTTGCCTGTTGGGCGTAGAGCAAATCGTGCATCTCCCAAAACTTTCCCTGACGGTTGGCGGCTTCCACCGCCTGCGCGGCGAGCAGGGCTTTGTCGTTTCGTCCCACCAGCGGAAACACCCGGCTGACATGGCGCACCTCATTCGGGTAATCAGCGATGAGCCTTTGCATGACAGCGTTGAACAGAGCGCTTGTGCCATCCTGCAAGTCGCCATAGACGAGAATCGTGACGGCGGCGTTCTCCGCTCCGCGGACATGGTCGCCGGCGGAAACGGGCGGGATGAGGGAGGGCGCGTC
>JABRVZ010000144.1:0-9993 GCA_039961775.1 Chloroflexota bacterium | reverse complement strand
CAGGGACTGCCGCCGCCACCTCCCCCGCCTCCTGCCGCGACAGCGCCATCCTCGCCGAAGACGTGACCTACCCCGACAATACCCGGGTGGACGCCGGCGAAACATTCACCAAAACCTGGAAACTGCAAAACACCGGCACCTGCACCTGGAGCGGCTACACCGTCGTCTTTGTGGACGGCGACCGCATGGGCGCGCCCGATTCCGTTCCCGTGCCCGAAACTCCCCCCAAAGCAAGCGTGGAAGTCTCCGTGCAACTGACCGCCCCCTCGGCAGACAAAATCTATCGCGGCAACTTCAGGCTGGTGAACGCGGCAGGCGAGACAGTGCCCATGGGCGCTGAGTCCATTTTTTGGGTGCAGGTGGTGGTCGGGAGCGGAGGCGCCTCGAACCTTGCCGGAACGCCTATCGTGTCACAAGTCGGCAACTGCACATACACCGTCAACGACGGATACGTTCAGCAACTCATCCAACTCATCAACCAGGCGCGCGCCGATGTCGGACGTCCCGCGCTCACCGTCAACCCGCAGTTGACCGCCGCCGCGCAGGGTCACAGCCTGGATATGGCGTGTAACGACTTCCTCCGTCACAGCGGCTCGGACGGCTCATGGATTGGCGACCGCCTGCTCAACGCCGGCTATACCAATCCCTACTACCTCGAAATCATCGCCATCGGCTTGCCGCAGGACGCAATGAACCAATGGCGCAGCGACCCGGCGCACTGGGAAGCCGTGCTCAACTCGCGCGTCATCGAAATCGGCGTGGGATACGTCTATAACAAGTTCAGTTCCTATGGCGGCTACTGGACAGTGGACATGGGAGGACCGTAAGACATGGCATCCTTTGAATCACAGGCGAGGTCAAATGAATACAACCATTCTTGAAATCCCAACCGAAATACTGGAAGCGGCAAACCTCACGGCGGAGGATGCCAAAAGAGAACTGGCGCTCCGCCTGTATCAACTCCACAAGTTGAACGAAAAACAGGCAGGAGAACTGGCTGGCGACCCGAAAGTGACCGACTCGCTGGGATGGAGACAGGCACAGACCAGCCGCTTCGACCTGGACGATTTCCTCTCGTGGGCATCGCACGACCTGAAGACCCCGCTCAATTCCATCATCGGCTTCAGCAAGGTGGTGCTCAAGGGCATTGACGGTCCCATCAACGAAACGCAGGAAAAAGACCTGACCACCGTCTTTACCGCCGGTCAGCGCATGCTGGCGCTCATCAGTTACCTCGTCGAAATCGCCCGCCTGAACAACGGTCAGACTCAACTGGCGCGCGAACAAGCCAATGTCGCCGAAATCATCGAGGAGACGTGCAATCGCTGGAAGAGCCAGAACCCCGCCAAGCCGCTGACAGTCGAGATAAACCTGACTGACCCAATTTTCACGTTGGACAAAACGCAGATGCGCCAAATCCTCTCGCACCTGCTCTCCTTCGCCTCGCTCCGCCTGACCGAGGGAATTGTTTCGCTTTCAGCAAGCGACTCCAACGCCGACTTAAGTCTCCGCGCCCGTAGTTTCGGCAAAAAGTCTGCCGATAAATTCGAAATGGACAGCGCCATGCTGGGCTTCATTCTCTCCTCGCTGGTCAAACTGCACGGCGGGCAAATGGACGACCTGCAAGAGACCGATGACGGCTGGCTTCTGACGGTGACACTGCCAGGAAACAAAAATCCCTGAAAGCCGCCGCTCTCAGGGATTTTTTGTCGTTCCACTTCGCAATCACACCACCACACTGACCAATCGCTTGTTTGCCACGATGATTTTCTTCGGCTCCTTCCCCTCCAGGTATTTCTGAACCACTGCCGAAGCCAGCGCGGCGGACTTGATCTCCTCTTCGCCCGCCTCCGCCGGGACCGTGATGCGGTCGCGCACCTTGCCGTTGACCTGCACCGGCAGTTCGATCATGTCCTCTTTGGCGGCTTCCTCGTCCACCTGGGGCCACGCCTGCTGATGGATGGAGTACGGCTTGCCCAGTTGATTCGTCCACAGTTCCTCGGCGATGTGCGGCGCGACGGGAGCCAGCATCTTCAGGTAGATTTCGGTCGCCTCGTCCCAGGCGGGGCTTTCGGCTGCGCCGGCCTCGCGGGCTTTGTACATCTCGTTCAACAGTTCCATCAGCGAAGAGATGATGGTGTTGAACTCGAAGTTCTCGAAGTCGTGGGTGACGCGCTTGAGGGTCTGGTGGACGCGTCGGCGTAACTCACGCCCGTCGTAAGCGGAATCAGGTTTCGGCGGAGTCCGATCCGTGAACAGGGTCCAGACGCGGCGAATCCAACGGGCAGTCCCTTCGATGCCCTGCGAGTCCCAGGGGGCGCCCATCTCCCAGCGGGCGAAGAACATCAGGTAGGCGCGCACGGTGTCGGCGCCGTATTTCTCGACCAGCACGTCGGGCGCGACCACGTTGCCCTTGCTCTTGGACATTTTGCTGTGGTCTTCTGCCAGCACCATGCCCTGATTGCGCAGTTGAATCATCGGCTCGTTGCCTTCGGTGATGCCCATGTCGCGCAGCGCCTTGTGGAAGAAGCGCGTGTAGAGCAGGTGCATGGTGGCGTGTTCGATGCCGCCGGTGTAGGTGTCCACGGGCATCCAGTAGTTGTATTCGGCTTCGTCGAAGGGGGCTTTGTCGTTGTAGGGCGAGAGGTACGCCAGGTGGTACCAGGAGGAGCACATGAAGGTGTCCATCGTGTCGGTCTCGCGCTCGGCGGGTTCGCCGCAGACGGGACAGGTGGTGTGTTTCCACGTCGGGTGCAGTTTCAGCGGCGACTCGCCCGTCGGTTTCCATTCCACGTCTTCGGGCAGGAGCACGGGCAGTTGGTCTTCGGGGACGGGGTTCCAGCCATGCTTTTCGCAATAAATCATGGGAATCGGCGCGCCCCAGTAACGCTGACGTGAAATCAGCCAGTCGCGGTAGCGGTAGTTGACCGCTTCTTTGCCGATGCCCTGCGCTTCCAGCCAGTCAATCACGGCGCTGATGCCGGGATTCTTGCGTCCCTTTTCGGTGTTGACCTTCGTCCCGTTGAACGGTCCCGAATTGACCATGACGCCGGGACCCGTATATGCTTCTTTCAGGTCGCTCGCTTCTTCCTGACCTTCGGGTCTGATCACCTCGACGATGGGCAGGTCATACTTTTTGGCAAAAGCGAAGTCGCGTTCATCGTGCGCGGGGACCGCCATGATCGCGCCCGTGCCGTAGGACATCAGGACGTAGTCGGCAATCCAGATGGAGATGCGCGCGCCGTTGACGGGGTTGATGGCGTACCCGCCCGTGAAGACGCCCGTCTTTTCCTTGTCGGCGGCTTCGCGCTCGATGTCCGATTGACGCGCGGCTTGCGCTTTATATGCCTCGACGGCTTCGCGTTGTTCGGGGGTGGTGATCTTATCCACCAGCGGATGTTCGGGAGCGAAGACCATGAAGGTTGCACCCCACAACGTGTCGGGTCGTGTGGTGAAGACAGTGACCTTCGACTCTTCCACTGACAACTGATCACTGATCACTGAAAACTGGACTTCCGCGCCTTCCGAGCGTCCGATCCAATTCGTTTGCAGCACCTTCACGCGCTCGGGCCAGTCCAGTTCGTCGAAGTTCAGCAGTTCGTCGGCGTACTTGGTGGTTTTGAAGAACCACTGCTCCAAATCCTTTTTGATGACCGGCGTGCCGCAGCGCTCGCAGACGCGGTTCTCGCCCCACACTTGTTCGCGCGCCAGCGTGGTGTTGCAGTGGGGGCAAAAATCCACAGCCGACATTTTGCGATACGCCAGCCCATGCTTGAACAACTGGATGAAAAACCATTCGGTCCAGCGGTAATAGCGCGGGTCGCAGGTGACGGCTTCGCGTTCCCAATCGAACATCGCGCCCATGCTTCTCAACTGTTTGCGCATCCGCTCGATGTTTTGGATGGTGCGCTTCATCGGGTGGATGCCGTCGCGGATGGCGGCGTTTTCCGCAGGCAGACCGAAGGCATCGAAACCCATCGGAAACAGGACGTTGTAGCCCTGCATGCGCTTGAAGCGGGCGCGCGCATCGGAGGGGGTCATGGCGTACCAGTGACCGATGTGCAGGTCGCCGCTGGGATAGGGCAGCATGGTCAACGCGTAGTGCTTGGGCTTGCTGTAATCAATCACAGCGCGGTACAACTTATCGGCTTCCCATTTTGCCTGCCATTGCTTCTCGAAGACCTGCGGGTTGAAGGATTTATCTTTGGCGGGTTTTTCGGTCTTCGCCGCAGGTTGAATCGCCCTGGGCGCTTGCCCGGCAGGGACGACGGCTTTCGGTTTTTCGGTTACAGGCGCAATGGCTGAAACCGGCGCAGGGACGATTGCCTTCGCGGCGGATTTTTTCCGCGTCCCCGCTCTGGGGGCGGTCTTTTTTGCAGACCCGGCTTTGACTGCCGCGCTCCTGCTGACAGCCTTCCCCTTTGGCGCTGTCTTCGCCGTGGCTTGTTTCGCCACGGTCTTGACCGGCTTCTTGGCGGCTGGCTTTTTCGCCGCAGGTTTCTTTGCGGCAGGCTTGACCAGCTTCTTCACAGCAGGTTTTTTCGCCGCAGGCTTTTTCACTTTGCCTGTGGTTGCTTTGACGGGTTTCTTTTTCTCTTCTTTTTTCTTTTTTGTGACAGCCATTCTTACCTCTCGAATATGAGTTCCAGGTTTCAAGTGTCAGGTTAAACCCGAATTTTGACATTCATCGTCCAAAAACAAAAAATCCTTCATCCACTCAGGGACGAAGGACGTTTGTCTCTCCGCGGTACCACCCGAATTACGTTTTCAAGTTGGAACGTTCAAAACATTGGAACATTCAAACCCAAAAACGTCACTTTGATTGCGATAACGGGCGCACCCGGCGCTGACTACTTCGCGGTTCACCAGCGCAGTCTCCCTTGCAGGATGACAGGCGAGTTCGGTCTTGTGTGGCATTCCCGTTCGATGCCGCTGAAGGGCTTCCACCTCGCTCTCCCTTCTCGCTGACGGGATGACCTACTACTCCTGCCGTGACTTTTGTTTCGGCGTTAGAAAACGCCTATTACGCATGTGTGGACCCAGGGGGATTCGAACCCCCGACCTTCTCAATGCCATTGAGACGCGCTCCCAACTGCGCTATGGGCCCGGGATGATTTTGGATTTTCTGATTTCAAATTTACGATTTCAATCGGCAATCGAAAATCGCAAATCGCAAATCTGTGGACCTGAGGGGATTCGAACCCCTGACCTCCTCAGTGCGATTGAGGCGCGCTCCCAACTGCGCTACAGGCCCAAGTTATTCTTTTCTCGCTGACCTTGGCGCTGCGAGCGCCACGCGCTCCCAACTGCGCTACAGGCCCGTTCGTAAAGCGAACCGAATTCTACTTGAGGGGTTGGGGGATGTCAAGCAGTGTTCGGATGTAAAATGGGGATATTCTCCTGCCGAGGAAGGACTCATGCCCGACTCCACCCCCAAACCCATCTACCGCATCCGAGACCTGCACGAAGCGGATCGTCCGCGCGAGAGGCTTGCCTCGCTGGGACCTCAAGCCCTGACCAACGCTGAACTCATCGCCATCCTGCTCCGCGTCGGAGTCAAAGGCGAGAATGCAGTGGCAGTGGGACAGCGTCTGCTCAACACATTCGGCGGGTTGACGGGACTGCACCGCGCCCCCTTTGCCGAACTGAAAAAACAGCACGGACTCGGCGACGCCAAAGCCGCCCAAATCAAAGCCGCCATCGAGTTGGGACGCCGCCTGACGCTGGAATCGCCCGAAGAACGTCCCGCCATCAACTCCCCTGCCGACGCCGCCGCGCTGGTCGCATACGAGATGTCCGCGCTCGAGCAGGAGCATTTGCGCGTGATGTTGCTCGACAGAAGAAATCGGGTTTTGGAAACCGTTGAAGTGTATAAAGGCTCGGTCAATTCATCGCAGGTGAGGGTCGGTGAAGTGTTCAAGGAGGCGATTCGCAAAAACGCCTCGGCGGTCATCATCATCCACAACCACCCCAGCGGCGACCCCACCCCCAGCCCCGACGACGTAGCCGTGACGCGCGCCGTCGTCCAGGCGGGCAAACTGCTGGACGTGGAAGTGCTCGATCATCTTGTCATCGGTCAGGGGAAATGGGTGTCGCTGAAGGAAAGAGGGCTGGGGTTTGCCTGACATCTCCACGCTCAACCGTTGAAACGTTCAAACGTTGAACGTCACAAACTCCTCCTCACCCCAAACTCCCGAAACTCCCCCGTCGGGTTTTCCCATTCCACATTTGCGTCATCCACCCGCGACATGCGCGGACCCTCCTTCATCATCTCGATGAAGCGTTCCACTTTGGCGCGCTCCCCCTCTGCTACCGCCTCCACCGTGTCGTAGCCCACGTTCCGCACCCAGCCTGTGACGCCGATTTGGCGCGCGTAAAATTCCACATGGGCGCGAAACCCCACGCCCTGCACGCGTCCCTTTACCCAAACATGGGCTCGAACCAGTTCATGTTGATCGTCCATGAGCAGAACCTTTCTTCCGCAGGGAATTCAAAATGCCAACCGCCGGGAAAAACACTACCACGCATAACAATACCAGATAGGGAAGAAAATCCTCAAGCATTGAGGCGAGACTCTCCTGCCCCAGTACGTTCACGCGCCAGTCGCGCTCCAGTTTGGCAAACGTGACGCCAAAAGCGCGTTCGGGTCCGCGCTCACAGGTCACGCCGCTGGCGTAGGCGCGGGCGAGGGTCAGCAAGCCGTCTGCGCCATACACGCCGCGCAGGTAGTTGGTAAAGGATCGGGATTGGGCATAGGCAAGAAACGCTGAATCAGCCTGAGGGGAGAATGAAGCGCATAAGTCCAGCATGGGAATCAGCCCGTCGCGGACGGCAGCGTCTGCCAGAACCCTGTCGTAATCGGGGTTCGGATATACCTCCGCCAGCGCCGACATGCCTTCTCGCAGCCAGGCGGGCAGGCTGCGATAGCCCGCGCCGACCTGACGCGCAAACAAGACGTGCATGAGTTCGTGCGGGATGCGCTGTTCCATGAGGATGGCTTGAGCGGCGCCCGCCTCAACCGTGACCGTAATCACGCCCGCCCCCGAATCGGCATGACCCGCCGCCCAAGCCTCTGCGCCGGGGATCGCGCCGCGCAGGTCGGATTCGCTGGCATAGAGGAAGATGTCAATAGGTTGTGAGAGGTCGGGAGGAAAGAAGCCGCGAATGTTCTGAAGCCCCGCCTGCGCGGCGTTCAACGCGGCGAGACCGAATGAGTCGTCGGCGTTGTACCAGTGGATGCGAAGCGAGTCCGCCTCGAGGGTCTGCCAGGCGAAGCGATTGTCGTCGTAGCGGACAGAGCCTGTTGCGCTCTGAAGAATGCCGCCATCGGCGAGGGTCAGGTCGTAGCGCCACAACAGGGTGGTGAAAGGGCGCAGGGCGTTCTGGCGCGCATCGAAGCGGTATTCGGAAACGCCGTTCGCGTCGAAGATCACAGGCTGGGAGTAAGTGACGCTCCGCGCAGTGTCATGGATGTAAATGAGCGCGCTCTGAATTGGGAGCGGCGCTTTGAGCCGCGCTGTGAAAGTAACGCTTTCTCCAAATTGGACGGAGGCGGCAAGTTCCATGTCCACAGCGGTCTGCGCGCCGGCTGGTTTTACAGGGGTCAGCGCCAGGGCAAGCAGGAATGCCAATATCAAGCAGCGGATTGAGCGCATTTCAACTTCCCAGAAAAACCAACAGGAGGGTGAGCGTCAGCGGGCTGAGCAGCGTGCTGACAAACACCACTGCGGCGATGAGTTTCGAATCGAGGTGATATTCCGCGGCGAGCACCGTGGCGCTGACCATGCTCGGCATCGAAGCCTGCGTCACCGCTCCCTGGCGGGCAAATCCCTGAATGCCGTACAGCGCGGCAAGCCCCAGCCCGATGAGCGGCGCGGCGAACAGCCGCAGCCCCACGCTGAGCGACAAGGCGCGGCGGTTGCCCGTCAGGATGACGTCCGTCATCTGCACGCCCAGCAGGACGAGCATCAGGGGAATCGTGCCGCCTGCGGCAAGGTCTATAGCGCGGGCGAGCGGGGCAGGGATGGCGATGCCCAGCTCGATGACCAGCATGGCAATAAAAACCGCGTAGAGGGTGGGCAGTTTGAGCAATCCGCTCACGGCTTGCCTGAGATTCATGTGTCCCAGCGAGGCAATGACGACGCCGACAGTGTAGAACATGAAAGTGGTGGTGATGAAGTACACGCCCGCATACGAGAGCGCCTTCTCGCCAAACGCAAACGCCACCAGCGGAAGCCCGTAGTTGCCCGTATTGGCGAACATGGTGGTGATGACGATGGCAATGAGAGCGGGACGCTCCAGTTTGAGCAGACTGCCGAACAGAAACGCCAGCGTCCCCATGAAAAGCACGATGGTGACCGTGAAGCCGACGACCGAAGCGGCTTCGCTCCACTTGAGTTGGTTCTTGACGAGCAGGTCAAAGATCAGCACCGGGCTGAAGACATAGAAGACCACCCGCCCCAGACTGCGCGCGTCCACGTGCAAGAGTTTGCCGAGCGCAAACCCTGCGCCGCCAAGCAGGAGAATCGGAAGGATGTTGTTGGCAAAAGTGTTTGCAAGGATGGAAAGCGACATCGGTTGACCGCCAAAAAAGGATGGTATCTTGATTTTTTTGTAAAAGTGGCGCGAGATTAATCTCGCGGTACGAATTTACACAGCTTTCAGCATACGACCCAAAAAAGAAATCACGGAGATTATAAACTTCTCCGTGATTTCAAGGTTTCACCGCAGGGCGTTTTGCCCGGGTTAGTTTTCTGCCTCGTCGTCTTCGTCCACTTCCTCGAGGGCTTCCAAATCGTCGGGGTTGAATGCAAACAAATCGAAACGGTCGAGGTCTTCGGTGAAGGCGAGGTTGTCGAGCGCGTCTTCGAGAAACTCAATCAGGTCTTCGTCTTCTGCCTGGTCGAGCAGGGTTTCGAGGTAGGTTTGCACATCTTCGCCGCCAATTTGCGAAAGCGACCAGATGACGGCGGTCATCACATCGCCGTCCTCCTCGCTTTCCAGCATGCGCAAAAGCGGCAGGCGCGCCGACTTGAGCGCCAGCATGCCCGCGCTTTGCACGGCGGCTTTGCGGATTCTCACATTGTCGTCGAGCATGGAGCGCAGGACGCGGTCTTCCCAGCGGTCGTCTGCCGAGCGCCCCATGGCGGTCAGCGCGCTGACCTTCCAGTCAATACCGCCCTCGAAAGCAGACTCGATCAATTCGACGACTTCGGGATTCGACGACCAGCCCAGCGATTCGAGGGCGCGGCGGCGGACTGTCGCTTCATCCGCCCCTCGGGCTGATTCAAGCAAAGCGGCATGCACCTCCCCGTAGGTTTGTTCTGGAATCTCCTCCAGTTCGCCCAAATCCACGAACAGGTTGAGGGCGTTCGCCGCCTCGGCGCGGACGCCGGCATCCGGGTCGTTTTTCAGCATTTCGATGTAGGCGGGGACGAGTTTGAGGTCTTCGCATTCGTCGAGCAGGCGGATGGCTTGCACCCGCACGGAGGCTTCGGGGTCGTGCAGGATGGCGCGGGCAAAGTCGTCGTAGTTGACGAGGGTGTCGCTGTCAGCCGCCGCCCTCAGCCCTTTGAGCAGGGACAGTTTCCGGTCCGGTTTGACGCGGGACCAGATGTCGAGCAGGGTTTTGAGTTCGAGGGGTCCGATGTCCGAGAAGTATTGCAGGTAGCGGCGCGGGAAGTCTTTGCCTGTGTCGAGCAGGGAATCGAGGACGGTTTGAAAGGAGGTGTTCTGGTTTTTCATTTTTATGGAATGACGGGGTCAATGAAATCGCGCAAGTTGACGTAAATCATCAGGATGAGCAGGAGCGCCATGCCGATGCCGTGCACGAGGTTTTCGAGTTTGTGCGGGACACGGCGGCGGAAGATGAGTTCGGGGAGGACGAAGAGGATGCGTCCGCCATCGAGCGCGGGGAAGGGGAAGAGGTTGAAGATGCCGAGACTGATGGACAGCAGGGCAATGATGGAGAGGGTCTGCACGGGGGCGTTGGGG
>JABRVZ010000143.1:0-4753 GCA_039961775.1 Chloroflexota bacterium | reverse complement strand
TCCATCGCCAGGTCGTTGAGTGGCTGCGTGAACGTGCCATCCTGGATTGGCTCATGCTTCAATCAGCACTGCCGATGCGCAACTGACAAAGTAGTATTAATGAAGTTTTCCACTCCCAAGGTATAATACCGAAGAATTTCGAATCTCAACATCAAAGCCATTGCCATTTGCTCTTTCTGGAGTTGGGACCGTGATAAAAAATGAGTACAAATTTCTCGTGGTTTTCATTTTTGGCATTCTTTTGCTGTTTCCCAGTTATTACCAAAACACTTGGAATGCCATTCCGGATGAGGATTTCCACGGCTGGCGGATTGCGTTTGATCGTTCAGTGATTGCGCGTCTTGTAAAATCAAGGCAGGACGGCATTTTTTCAGCAAGCGGGTTGCTTGGGCTTGGTGATTCGGGCGAGAAATGGGCTTTTGGTGCGGAATCCGATGCGCATCAACTCAACACATATTTGAACTATGGAAAGTTTAACGAATATCTGGTGTATAAATCCCACCCAGGATTTCAGGGAACCACTTTCAGCTTTCTAGATCTAATAACCAGCACATCCCCAGCGACCAATCTGAATATTTATCATGCCTTGATAGCATTCTTGTCTGCCAGCATGATTGCTTTTTTGTCAGCCATGATAGCCATTGAATTTGGCTGGTTATCGGGGATATTCATACTCTTATTTTCAGCTTTTGCGGAGTGGATGATATTACCCTCAGGAAGCCTGTACTGGAATCTGTGGAGTTTTTATGTACCGTTCGTAACCTGTCTGGTCATGCTTGCACGCAGCATGAAGACCAAAAAGTATGAGGAGGGTAGGATACATTGGGCAATTTTTATTGCAATTCTCGTAAAAATTCTTTATACAGGTTTTGAACTGATCACGACAGTCCTAATCATGACCACCGTTCCACTTGTGTTCCATGCAATTTACAACAGATGGGACTTGAACACCTTTGCAAATCGCATCATAAAGGTTGGGGTAGTTTCATTGATTGCGACCCTCGCCGGCTTAACCATCCTATCAGTGCAAATTGCTTTGAACGATGGCAATTTCTCAAGCGCCTATGAATATATTTCCCAAACCCTGGACAGACGAGCCACTGGCAACCCAGAAAATTACACGGCTGAATATGCCGATAGTATGAGAGTAGGTGTGCTTGTTGTCATCAAGCAATACCTTGTTGCAAGAGCTTTTACAGTGTACCTGTTCAAATCGAGTTTTTCGGTGGTGTATTGGCAAATTTTCCTCATATTTGCCCTGTTTACTTTCATCCTATTAGCACGACACTGGTCAAGGTTATTTTCCATCCCCCTCAGAAGGGACTTGGCATTGGTCATAACCACGTGGTTCTCGATCCTTGCCCCGCTATCCTGGTACATAATCTTCAAACCAACCTCGTACATTCACACGTTTATTTTCCCTATGGCGTGGCAAATGCCCTTCACCCTGCTGGGATTTGCACTCTGCGGTTATGTGATTACTGACCTTTTCAAGCGAAATACTACCTGATCGCCCTCGCCCGCATGACATAGCGGTTCACTCCCCCAAAGCGATACTTGTACTCCTCGTCGCCGCGCATGAAATCGAATTCGTAACGCCCGTTTTCACAGCACCATTGAATGGTGTGGGCAAGCAGAACCCAGCCGGGGGAAAGTTCCATAAAGTCGCGGCTGACACCGGAGTTATAGCCCCAGAGTTTGTTTTTGTAGTCGAAGTTGAGCGAGGCGGCGGCTTTGACGCCGTCCACTTCAAGAAAGCCGAGCCAGAGATAGCCGTATTCGTGCGCGGCGCGGATGGAACGCGACATCTGGTCGCGCATTACATCGCGCAGGAAGAGGGCTTTGTTGGGTTCCTGCACCATCAAGTGGAAGAACGCTTCCAATTCGGGTTCGATGTCGGCATTTTTATCCACCACATAAAAGCGGACTCGTCCGCTTTCGGCGGCGCGGCGCATCTTGCGGCGGATTTCGTGCCGCTGTTTCTTTTCGATGCGGGAAAGATACTCCTCGAACGAGCCGTTCAGCGGAATGCGCGGCGTGGGACGGTAAATTTCCTCGTGGTAGTTCCAGCCGCGCCGTTCGGCTTCCGCTTTCAGGGCAGGGAGGGTGGGAGAGGCGTCGGGGAGGTTGTACCAATCGAGGGCAGACCAGGTTTCGGGTAGGGAAGAGGCGAGGAAGTCCAGCAGGGCAGGGAGGAATCGCGGCAGGTCGGCTTCGCGGACGATCAAGTCCAGATAATCGGAGATTTCGATACTGCCAACGAGCAGGAGCGCCTGTTGCCCATCATACTCGTGAAGGAAGAGAGGAGCAATGCCTACCAGTGAGCCGTTGTCGCTGGCAGAGACCAGAATCAGTTGAGGGTTTTTCCATTCGCCGCCGCCGAGGGTTTTCCACCATTCGCTGAGGTATTCGTAGCGGGAGAAGGGCGTGTCGGCGATGCTTTGTTCGACCAGCGCGTTCCATGCGGCGGGGTCAATTTCTGAAAAGTCGTTATGTCGTTTGAATTCCATGTGCGTATCTTTGGCAAGATTAGGGGGCACAGCGGGATGAGGGTATCCGCCATGCCCCCGCGCCATACTTAAATTTTACCAGTATAATGATGGCAAGTTTCCCAATGTTCTTACGCCGTGACAACTTTTGACTTAACCATTCTCCCCATTTACCGCCAAAACGGACAGGCATTCCCTGACTTGCCCGGTCTGCTGGCTGTGGCGCCTCCGCGCAAAACCGCGCGCGGACGAGAACGGGACAGCCTGGTGGTTTACCTCATGCTTTCGGGCAACGCCGATTTTTCGGCGGCGGAGGTGAGTGAACTCGTCCGCCGCGCGGCAGATTTGTTCTACCAGACTCACGGTTCGCTGACCTTTGCCATGCGCCGCGTGAGCGAAGCCGTCAACGCGGCGTTGCTCGAACGCAATCTTTCGACCAGCAAACGCGGGCAGTATGCGCTCGGTTCGCTCATCCTCGCGGCGGTGCGCGAGAATCTTTGCACGCTCTCGCTCAGCGGTCCCGTGCATGTGGTGTGGGTGACAGAGGGCGGTCAGCGTCACATTCACGAGCCGGCGCTCTCAGGCAGAGGGCTTGGTTCGAGCCAGAGCGCGCAGACGCATTTTTCGCAAATCGAGTTCAAGCCCGGCGACCTGATTGCGCTGTGCGGGAAATTCCCCAAAGACTGGGAAGCCGACCTGCTCTACGAACGCCCGCCCGCCTCGCTGGAGGCAAGTTACCGCAAGTTGACCTTCACCAAAAGCGACCTGCATGCGGCGCTCCTCCAGCCGCAAACGGGACGCGGCATCATTACCATCCTCCGCCCGGAGGTGAGCGCCTCGCGCTCCCAGCCTGAGCCTGCTCCTGCCATTCAAGAGCCGGTTCACGCTGAAGCCCCCGCTCCCCCTCCGCCCCAGCCTGCCGAGGCTCCCTCCTCGAACCCCGTCATCACCGAGGAGGAACTCGACGCGCTGGCAGATTTGGGCGCACACTTCGTCCAGCCTTCCGCCTACGCCATCCCGCCCCGCGCCAAGGAGACTCCCGCTCTTGCGCCAGAGATGGGCAGCCCGGCGCGCAATTTCCCGCCGTCCATTCCACGCCTCAAACCCGCAGAGACGCCGCTCGAGACGCCGACGCCGGAAGAGGACGAAGCCGCCCCAGAGGAAGAAATCAAACCGCCGCGCTTCCGCCTCTTCCCCCCGTCCAAGCCCGACGCTCACGCCGAGGCGGCGCGTCAGATGGCAAAAGTGGTGGTGGGAGGAATCAGGACCGGGCGGCGTCTGAACGAACGTATCGGCGATTTCTTGCGCAACTTCATCCCCAAACTTCTGCCCGGCGCCGAATCCTCCCAGCCGCTGGTCATCCCCAACTACGTCATGGTCTTCATGGCGGTCTTCATTCCGCTGGCGGTTTCAGTGGTGGCGTGGCTCGCCTACAGCAACTACGGACTCAACGAGACCTACCAAGAACTGTACCAGCGGGCGCTGGTGGAAAACGCCCAGGCGTCCAGCGAAACCGACCCGGTCCGTCAGCGCGACGCCTACCTGCGCGTCCTGGAGCGCGTCACTCAGGCGGAGCAATACCGCGAAACCGACGAAATCCGCATCCTGCGCAACGAAGCCCAGGCAAAACTCGACAGCCTGATGGGCGTCATCCGCCTCGAATTCATCCCCGCCTTCAGCAACGGGCTGAGCGGCGCGGTGCAAATCAGCCGCATGGCGGCAAGCGAAAGCGACCTGTACATGCTCAACGCCGAAAGCGGCGCCATCCTGCACGCCACCTTCAACGGACGAAGCCTCGAATACGACGCCGCCTTCAACTGCCAGCCAGGCACGCATGGCGGCATCCAGGTCGGCACGATTGTAGACATCCTCGCCCTGCCCAAAGCCAACGCCTTTGGCGCCAGCGTCCTCGGCATAGACAGCGGCGGAACGCTCATCTACTGCACGCCGGGGCAGGTTCCGCGCGCCTCACGCCTGCCCGCCCTGCCTAACCTCAACTGGGGGCGCATCACCGCCTTCACGCTGGATAACGACAACCTCTATATCCTCGACGCCGAAACCCGCTCGGTTTGGGTCTATCGCGGCAAAAGCAGCGCCTTCACCGAATCGCCCTACTTCTTCTTCGGCAACCAAATCCCCGACATTTCCACCGCCATAGACCTCGCCGTCAGCGGCGACGACCTCTACCTGCTCCATGCCGACGGGCGGCTCTCCACCTGCGCTTACAGCCGCATCGCCGAAGTCCCCACCCGCTGCATAGACCC
>JABRVZ010000142.1:0-20841 GCA_039961775.1 Chloroflexota bacterium | reverse complement strand
CAAGGATTTTTTTTGAAGCGTACTGGGCGTTCTCTAACGCCCGAAGTTGCGCTAGAGAGCGCAAAATACGCAAGATTTTTGAATGATTGCAACAGAGCAAAAAAGACATCAAATCCTTGTTATCTTCGGTCATACGGTGAAATAAGACCACAAAGGCACGGAAACACAGAGAAAAAATCTCCGTGTTCTCCGTGCGCTCTGTGGTTCAACGTGGACTACGGATACATCGAAATGTCCACAAGCCTGTTCAGGTCGGGGATGGTGTCAATCAGCCCGATGGATTTGGCGACTTCAGCCACATCCTGGAGCGTAGCGGCAAATTCGCCCTTCAATTCAACCTTGTTATCTGTCAGGTTGTAAAACTTGACGCCGTCGAAGGCGGTCTGCAATTCTTCGGGAGAAGCGCCGACGGCTTCAGCAATGATGGCTTTCGCTTCAACGGGATTGCTGTAGTAGAAAGCCAGCGCCTCATCCCAGACTTTGAGAAGCGCCTGCGTCACCTTCGGGTCCAGCCCTGCGCGGACGGCAAGCACGTCCGAAATCAGACCGGGGCGTTCGGCGGCGGTGTACAAAAGTTTGATGTCGCTGTTTTCAACCAGTGCGGCAGTGATGTAGGGTTCGTAGGTCACCGCCACATCCACCTGCCCGGCGATGAGCGTGACGCCTGCATCGGAGGCGGGCATGAAGACCGGGGTGATGTCGGCAATGGTCATGCCGTTTTGAGAGAGGGCGTAGTTGAGCAGCAGGTCGCTGGTGGTGCCTTCCTCGTAAGCCACTTTCTTGCCCTTCAAGTCGGCAATGGAGGCGATGGCTTTGGGCGCGAGAATCGCGTCAGCCTGGAAGGAGGCGTCTTCGAGCAGGACGATTCTCAGGTCGAGGTTTGAGGCGAAGAGTTTGATGGCGGTGTGAGTCGCCAGGTTGGCGGCATCCATCTGTCCCGAGGCGAACGCGGCGTTGACTTCCTTGTCCTCCACGAAGTCAACCAGTTCGGCGTTGAGACCATATTTTTCAAAGGTGCCTTTTTCTTTGGCAATCCACCACGGACCGTAGCCGATCCACGGCTGGGTGCCGATGCGCACCGTGATCGGTTCTGCAGGTTTGGAACCGCAGGCGGCAAGCACAAAGGCAGCCACAAGAACGAGAACAAGCAGGCGATAGAGACGAGACATGAGTTACTCCTTTTGAATTGGTTTTTTGTAAGGCAAGAGTTGGCTTGCATTATAGCGGCAAGTTCAATCTTGCGTTATAGTCTTTGATCTGCCGAACGGGCGTGGGCTTCAAGCCCTTCGGAGCGGGCGATGACGGCGGCGGCTCTGGAAAGTTCGCGTCCGCTGGATTCGTCGAGACCGATCAGGCTGATGATTTTGACGAAGTCCCACACGTTGAGCGGAGAGGCGAAGCGCGCCGTGCCGCCTGTGGGCATGACATGGCTTGGTCCTGCCACGTAATCGCCGAGCACCTCGAAGGAATACTCGCCGAGGAAAATCCCGCCCGCGGCGTTGACTTTGCGGCTCCAGCCCCACGGGTCGCGCACCGCCAGGCACAAGTGTTCGGGGGCGTAGGCGTTGGAGAGTTCCACCGCTTCGTCGAGGTCGTGCGTCAGGACGATGCCGCCGCGGTTTTGCAGGGATTGCGCCACGATTTCGGCGCGCGGCAGGCTTTCCATTTGCCTGCCCACTTCTGCCTGCACCGCCTCCGCCAGCGGTCTGGAGGGGGTGAGCAGGATGGCGGATGCCAGCACGTCATGTTCGGCTTGCGCCAGCAGGTCAGCGGCAACCCAGCGGGGATTGGCAGATTCGTCGGCGATGACGACGGTCTCGGTGGGACCTGCCAGCCCGTCAATGCCGACGACGCCAAAGACCTCCCGCTTCGCGAGGGTGACGAAGAGGTTGCCGGGTCCAAAGATTTTGTCCACTGGGCGAATGGACTCTGTGCCGTAAGCCAGGGCGGCGATGGCTTGCGCGCCGCCCATGGCGTACACTTCGTCCACGCCGAGGAGGGCGGCGGCGGCTAAAATGATGGGCGCGATCTCGCCCGTGCCGCGCTGAGGCGGCACTGCCAGGGCAATTTCCTTCACGCCCGCCACCTGCGCCGGGACGGCGGACATCAAGACGCTGGAGGGCAGAGGCGCCGTGCCGCCGGGGATGTAGAGTCCGACGCGCTGGATGGGGCGGATCAACTGCCCCAATGCGCCGCCCATCTCCTGGGTGATCCAGGAGGTCAACGGCTGCTTCTTGTAGAAGGCTTCGATGCGCCGGGCAGAGAGTTCAAGGGCGGCGCGTTGTTCGGGGGGAGTGGCGTCGAGGGCGGCGCGCAGGAAGTCGCGCGGGACGCGGAAAACGTTCGGGGCTTTGCCGTCCAGTTTCTCGGTCCAGGAACGAAGCGCTTCGTCGCCGCGGGCGCGGACGTCGCGCAGGATGCGTGTCACGGCTTGCTGGGGGGTCAGCCGTTCGCCGAAAGTCTCCTGGATGCGGTCGAGTACGGAGGCAGGCACGTCTTCGTCGCCCCAGGGGATGCGGCGCAGGAGGGTAGTTCGGGCAGTTTGTGAGTCGAAAATCGAGAGCATGGTTGCCTCAAAACAAAAACTCCCGCTGCTGGAGCGGGAATGTGGGATTGGCTACGCTAAAAGCAGATGTGCGCGCCTAAGCCGCCCGTCCAGCGGAGGAAATTTGAACATGACGATGGTGCAGACGGCTGGTAAACATGTTGGCGGTATTTTATGGGGGATGGAGAAGGCTGTCAAGGGAGCGTTAAAAATTTCGCATGGCTGGAGCAAAGGCGGAGAACGGAGGCGGCGAACAGTGATGGCGGGAATTAATATCGAACTGCAAGGTTTGTAACTAAAGGATACTGATTTCGTCCTATTTATGATGATATCCAGCGCCACGATTTAATCCATTCCGGTGGCTGGGGCGTATAATGGATTTGTACCTCCATGAAAATTTTCCGTGCAAAACTTTCGCAAGTTCTAAAACGTCCAGCAGAAGCGCTGGAGAAGTGGCGCTGGTTGATTCTTGCCGTCATCGGGCTTTCTCTGCTGTGGGTGGAGACGCAAGAGTTTCTTGTTTTGCGTGTGTTGAATCAGGCATTTCATTATCTTGAGGTGGTTCAATACGCGGTTTTGTTGACATCCACCGGGGTGCTGATCGAACTGTTTGCACGGTCCAACCGCGCGCACAGGCAGGCTTTAAAAATTCTGGAGTATAAGCACAGGTTGAACCTGGAATTGACAGCCAGCGAAGACTGGGAAGCCCTGCTCGACAAAATTACGAGAATCCCCGGTGAAATCACAACAGCAGATGAAGCCTATTTGCTTGTCGAAAATCCGCTTACAGGACGGTTCGAAAAAACCGCCCACTGGCAGGCGGAGGAACAATCAGTCAACGGCTATACCTGGGACCCGCTGAAGCCGTGCAAGCATTGCCTGGAAAAGCCGACAAACGGCAACGGCAGGTTTACCATCCACCTTTGCCGTGATTCCGAGAAAAATCCGTCGTTTCCTCAAACCTACAGCCTCACCATGCGCGACCAGAGTTTTCCTGCGACGGTTTTGAAGTTCAAACTCAAACAAGGTAGGCATTTATCGCAGGAGGAGGAAGAGACGCTGAAAAACATCGGCGATGAAATTATCGCCGCTCTCAAAGCCAACCAGGATCGAAAACGACTGTCCGAAATGCAATCCGCCCAAATTGCAATGGCTGAAAGACGTTTTGTGTCGTCCTTCGTACATGATCAACTGGGGCAGAATTTGGGATATATCCACCTCAAACTGGATCAACTATACAATGATGAACGTACCAGCCTTCCAAAGGAAATCCGCTCCGAAATGGAACGGCTGCGGGATGTGGCAAACGAGTCCTACGAAATCGTGCGCGATATTCTCAAGAAAATCCAACCGGAAACCATCCCCCACCTGACCAACCTGCTGCACGAACATGCAAGGACTGTTTCGCGCAGGGCAAAATTTCAACTTGAATTCAAAACCATTGGCAAGGCGTCACATCTGCCAACCCACACTCAGCAGTTGATTTTTTTCGCCTTTCGCGAGATTCTCAACAACGTCGAAAAGCATTCCAGAGCCGATAAGGTGCAAATCCTTGTGACCTGGAATGAGCGGTTCCTCGATATTTGCGTCGCCGATAATGGACGGGGGTTCGACCCCTCGACGGTTGACAACCATGAGCATTTTGGCTTGAGCATCATGCGTGAACGAATTGCTGCCATCAACGGTCAACTGTCCATCAATTCATCCACCGAAACAGGCACAGTGGTATCCCTATCTGTTCCCCTGGAGGCAGGGAAAAAGGTGTTTTCATGAGCGATCCGGCAACAAGTGTCCAAACCGTTTTGGTGATTGACGATCACGTCCTGTTTCGGGACGGTTTGATCAGTTTGTTCCAATCCACGTCAGATTTTCGAGTTGTGGATCAGGCGGGGACGGTCAGCGAGGGCATCGAAAAAGCCTTCCATCACCGGCCGGATATCATCCTGATGGACTTTTCCCTTCCGGATGGGACCGGTCTCGATGCCACCCGCGTCATTCTGGATGAAATCCCGGAATGCAAGATTGTCTTCCTCACAGTTTTCGAAACCGATGAAAACCTGCTCAAAGCCATCCGGCTGGGGGCAAAGGGATACATGCTGAAAAATATTTCCAGTTCATCCCTGCTTGCCAGCCTGCGCGCGCTTGCCAAAGGCGAGATTGCCATGTCGCGCAAAATGATGAGCCGTGTGGTCGAATTTTCTCGCGCCATGCCTGTTCCCGCCTCCGATGATTTGCTGGCAAAATTAAGCCCGCGTGAACTCGATATTCTTGCCGCTTTGCAGGATGGCGCCTCCAACACCCAAATTGCCCGTCAGTTGTATCTTTCGGAAAACACAGTCAAGCATCACATCCATAGCATTCTCGAAAAACTCGGTGTGGAAAACCGCCGTCAGGCGGGCGTTGTGGCAAAACAACTGGGGTTGAAAAAAAGTAATTCGGCGGCTGCGTCCAAATAGTCGGGCGCGAAGCGAAAAAAGGGGTTAACCCTGCGGTTAACCCGCTGACAAAAAAGGGTCATTGAAAAATGATCCTTTTTTGATTCCCCAATGTGATAACGAACAATCGACTCCCCCGTCATAGCAATGTATCTTAATAGGAGATTAATTCCCCTATTAGGTGCATTCCAGTGAACAGACGTTGTTTTCTCATAGGGCGAAAGGACTCTTTGTTCAAACAACTTGTAGCAAGCCTGCTGGTTGACATGATGGACAACCTGGACGTTCAGGAAAACCAAACGACCGATTTCGAAGGTTTGCTGGATGAAATCCAAAGGGTCAAGCCTCACTTGATTTTGCTCGAAGAGGCGTTTCCTTTTTCCGGGACCTCCATCCTCTTTCGCCTGCTGATGAATGTACCCGACCTGCCGTTCGTTGTCATCAGTGAAGATTCGAATTTGATGCACGTCGTTCGCTGTAATACCCGATTGCTCGGTTCCTCTCAGGATTTGATCGAGACCATTAACGTCACGCTCGACCATCAATTCAACCCAACCAAGGAGAATGCAGTTTATGAGAAAACCCGCCCTCGTCCCTAAGTTGTTTTTCCAACCGCACCCGTCCACCCATTCCAAAGGAGGTTAAGGATGACCCAATCAACCCCGATGAATACAATCCGCACGCGCGGAAACGCCTGGCGGCGAAGCGCCTCCCTGCTCATGATCCTGATCATGCTGATGGGGACCTTTGCTTCCTTCAGCCTCGCTTCGCCGGCTCTTGCGGAACCGGAAGCGGCTACCACCACCAACCATTTCACTCTCAAAGTGGTGGATGCCAGCAACTCTTCCCCCATTTCGGAATTCAAATATCTCATCAACGTGGACAACACCGGTGACCCCTTCCAGCCCAGGAATGCAGGCTGTTCCCCCGAAGACGCCGGCTACCCCGACTCGTGCGACTGGCCCTCCATTCGCGCCATTCCCGCTGCCGCGCCCATCTACACTCAGGGAAATCAGGATGACTTCAACGGCAACATCCTGAACGGGCTGGATTTGCCGGATGGCAAGTATCTGGTCAGCGTGATGGTGAACGGCTACAAAATGGGCGGCGCTCATTTCACCGTCCCCCTGCAGGGATCGGGGGAAGTGACGGTGGCGTTACAGCCCAACCCTCTGCCTCCCGCCACGATGCGCATCAAGGTCTTCGAAGACAACGCCTCCGTCAACGGTCAATTCGACACGGATGAGCATGGTCTCGAAGGCTTCCGCGTCATCATCAATGACATTGCGGGGCAGGTTTCCACCGATGTCTTCGGCAATCCCCTCTGCACCCTCTATGACGCCAACGGCGACCCCGCCGGTATCAATACCTACGGCTGCACCACCAGCGACGCCAACGGCGACATGGCAATCCCCAACCTGGGACCCAACCGTTACGATGTCGTTGTAGTGCCTCCGCCCGGCACCGACTGGACCGAAACCACCACCCTTGAAGGCTCGCCCAGTTGGGATACCTGGCTGCAGGAAGGAGCCACAGGACTGGACAACGAATTCGTCGTCGCGGCGGAACCCTTCCCGTGGACGATGTTCGGCTTTGTCCGCCCGATGGACAACCTGAACTCCAGCGCCACCGGCGGCATCTCCGGCACACTCATTTCGGTATCGGTCTATCAGCCGCCGCAGGGCGCCCTGCCCTACTTCGGCGACATCTGGTCCGGCTTCACCGGCACCAAGGTCAACGGTCCCATCACCGACGGCTGGGTGGCGCTCTCCGACCTGCAAAACGGCGACCAGGCGGTCTATGTGGGGCGGGCAAACCCCGACGGCACCTTCGCCATCACCAACGTCCCCGACGGCAACTACCTCTTCACCTGGTGGGACAACAACCTGCACTACATCCTCGACTGGATGCAGGTCACCGTTTCCGACGGGCAGATGACCGACATCGGCACCCCCATGCTGACCGGCTGGTTCACCAAAGTCGAAGGCTACGTCTTCAACGACATCAACAGCAACGGCAAACGCGACCCCGGCGAACCGGGCGTTGCCGATTACCTGGTGGTGCTGAAAGACCGCGACAACAGCGAAATTGACCGCATGTCCATTTCAGCCATCACCGACGCCAACGGCTACTACGTCTTCGAAAAAGCCTATCCCATGGGCTCGTGGATGGTGCTTGAAGCCTACTCCGACCGTTACTACACCACCGGCATCACCTATCAGGTCGAAAACCAGCCTGAACCGACCACCATCCTCGGCTCCGGCGTGGACGTGGGCTTCCTGCCCATCCTCGGTCAATCGGGACGTCTGGACTGGGGCGTGCGTCCCTACGCGCGCGGCACGAACGGCGGCATCGTCGGCACGGTCTTCTATGATGTCACCCGCAACGAACTGGACGCCCGCTACCAGGCAGTGGAAGCCTGGGCGCCCGGCATCCCCGGACTGCTGGTGACGCTTTCCAAACCCGTGTACTGCGGCACAAACGACGGCGTGCCCTGCGATCCCACCGAGACCTTTGAACTGGCTCCCGACGGCTCCATCGCCAAAGACCCGACCGCCGGCGGCGTCGCCTGCGGCACCAACCCCGGCGAACCGTGTGACCCCAGCGGCACATGGGAACTCGACAGCAACGGCAACTACAAAGTCGGTCCCATCGTCAGCACCGCCATCACCGAAACCTGGGAACAACCCACCGACTGCATTGCCCGCGACGCGCACGGCAACCCGCTGGTTTACCCCACAGATCACGCCGTCCTGCCGCCCGACCCCACCGGCAAGCGCTGTCTCGAAGGTCCGCTGATGGGCACCCAATTCCAGAACGGCTTTGCCACACTGGACGGCAACTACGGTTTCGACACCGTGTACTCCGGCTTCGGCTCTGCCTCCGAACCGGTCGGCGATAGCATTCCCGCCGGTGATTACCTCGTCGAAGTGGTCGTCCCCCACGATAGCCTCGGCAGACCCGTCTATCAGGTAGTGCGCGAAGAGGACATCAACATCTTCGGCGGCGACGAATTCATCCCCGCCGTCCCGCCCCCGGCTTGTGCGGGACCGATGCACGTCGTGGACGTGGCAGGCGTCGGCGCGGATGGACCGAACGCAGTGGACAATCCCTCCTTTGCCGATGCGGGCGGCAGCGTCTTCGAAGGCATGCAAATGCCCCTCTGCAACGTCAAACTGGTCACGCTCAACAACGGCAAATCAGTGGCGCCCGCCTTTACCTTCTTCACCGACGTCCCCATCCCCGGCCGATGGAAGGGCTACATCATTGACGATCTGACCATCTCGACCGACCCCAAAGACTTGTTCTTCGGCGAAAAGGCTGGCGCGCCGCTCATCCCGATTGGCATTTACGACTTCACCAACCGCCTCGTCGCCAGCGTGACCTCGGACCCGAACGGCGTATTCGACATTCTCCTCCCCTCCACCCATACCGTCAACTGCCCCTCGCCTTCGGGCGTATGCCCCAACGTGTATTACATGCTGGGCAACGATCCGAACCTGCCGGGCTACAACCCGCAGTATCGCACCATCGGCGCCAGTTTCGAAATTTACTCCGGCCTGATCATCCCCTCCGACCTCGCCCCCACCCAGATGGTGCCCGGCGTACTGGCGGGCGGCTCGCTCTTCAGTTACCCGCCGCAATGCCAGTTGGATGACGCCACCCCGCAGCTCTTCCGCGTTTCGCAGCCTTACGGGGCGCGTAACTCCACCTTCACCATCACCGGTCTGGGCTTTGGCGCCTCGCCCGGCAGAGTCACCTTCGACGGCATCCCGCTTGGCATCACCTCGTGGAGCGATACGAGCATCACCGCCGTGATCCCCAGCACAATGCCATACGGTCCGCACCAGATGACCATCACCGCCGTCAACGGCAAGTCAACCGTCAACGGGCTCAAATTCCACGTCACCGGCACGAGTTACAACCCGCTGATCTTCGAAGTGGGACCAGGCAAACCCTACGCCACCATCCAGGCGGGAGTGGATGCGGCATCCACCTCCACCAGCGCCCGCCCGAAATTGGTTGTGGTCTATCCCTCCGCAACAGGCATCTACCTGGAGAACGTCATCATGTACTCCAAGATCAGCCTGCAGGGAGTGGGACCCGGCGGCACGTATCCCGACAGCACCAAAGTGCCCGGCTCCGTCATTGACGGGCGCGGCGTCACCGGCGATACGCCCTATGGCATCGCCTGGCAGGCAAAAATTACCAGCCTGAACTGGAGCGGCAATCAATCCATCTCCGAAGGTCCCGTCATCTATGTGGTGGCGCAGGATGGCGCCTTCACCAGCACCAACCCCGCCAGCATTGACGGCTTCATCATTCAAGGCGGCGACCAGCAGGGCTTCCCCAACCAGGTGGTTGCGGCAGCCGACCCGACGGTCAAAGAAGTGACCGGCGTTCAGGGCGGCGGCATCTACGTCAACGGCTACGCCCGCTATCTGCAAATCACCAACAACATCTTGCAGAGCAACGGCGGCTCCTACGGCGGCGCCATCCGCCTCGGCACCCCGCACCTGCCGGGCGCCTACAACGACAACCAGAACGATTTCATCCGCATCGCCAACAACCGCATCCTTGCCAACGGCGGCTCCAACCTGGCAGGCGCAGTCGCCATCTACTCCGGCTCTGAAGGCTACGAACTGGCTTACAACGACGTGTGCGGCAACTACTCGGCGGAATACGGCGGCGGAATCAGCCACTATGGGCTCAGCCCCAACGGACGCATCCACCACAACCGCATCTACTTCAACCGTTCCTACGACGAAGGCGGCGGCATCATGATTGCCGGCGAACTGCCTGCCGATCCCGACATCCTCACCCCCGGCGCAGGACCTGTGGACGTGTATGCCAACCTGCTCCAGAACAACCTGGCGAACGACGACGGCGGCGGTCTGCGCTTCCTCATGGCGGGCAACTTCCCCTACAACGTGTACAACAACATCATCGTCAACAACATCTCCACCCATGAGGGCGGCGGCGTCTCCCTCAACGACGCTCCCAACGTGCGCTTCTTCAACAACACCGTGATGAAGAACATCACCACCGCCACCGCCATGACCAGCAACGGGCAGCCTGCCCCCGCGGGCTTGGCAACCTCCCGCAACAGCAATCTGCTGCAAGCCACCCTGCCCGGCGGCTCACCCATCTTCAGCGAACCCCTGTTGTTCAACAACATCTTCTGGGACAACCGCGCAGGCACCTTTGTCGGCAGCACGGTGGCGGGCATCGGTCTGACGGGCGACCCGTATCCCATCAACCAATGGGACCTCGGCGTCTCCGACGGCATCGGTCTGCTCTCGCCCACCAACTCCATCCTGCAGGTCACCACTGGCACGGTTCCTCACGCCTCCAACATCGTCGGCGTGGACCCGGGCGTGGTCGCCACCTACGACACCAGCGTGCGCGCCCTGCCCTGGCGCGGCAACCCCCGCTTCGTGGACATCATGATGATCACTGCCGACGCCACCCCGAACCTGCTCGGCGACTACCACCTTGCCGCCGGCTCTCCCGCCATCAACGCGGGCGCGGCGTCCAAGAGCGGCGTCAACGCCCCCACGCAGGACTTCGACAGCGGGCTGCGCCCCTCCGAAAGCGGATTTGAAATCGGCGCAGACGAGACCCCGGTCATTGCCGACCTCTCCATCACCAAGACCGACAACCTGACCACCGTCTCGCCCGGCGACCCGGTGCGCTACACCATCACCGTCAGCAATGCCGGTCCCTCGGCGGTCACAGGCGCGACCATTACCGACGTGTTCCCCACGCCTTCTCCGCTCAGCGGTACCATCACCTGGACCTGTTCCGCCACCGGCGGCGCAACCTGCGGCGGCAGCGGCACGGGGAGCGGCAACATCAACCGCACCGTCAACATGCCTGTCGGCAGCACGGTCACCTTCACCACCACCAGCGGGAACGTTGCCGCCAGCGCCTCCGGTCAACTCACCAACACCGCCAGCGTGAACGTCCCGGCCGGGCTCCTCGACCCGAACCTCGTCAACAACACCGCCACCGACACCGACGCCATCATCACCATCTCCGACCTCTCCATCACCAAGACCGACAACTTCTACGCGGCGCTGCCCGGCGGCACAGTCGTTTACACCATCGTGGTCACCAACAACGGACCTCATGCTGTAACCGGCGCCACTGTCACCGACAACTTCCCCGCCGACTTCACCAGCGCCAGTTGGACGTGTTCCGCCACCAGCGGCTCGGCTTGCGGCGCGGTCGTCAACAGCGGCAACTCGCTAAGCGCCTCGGTCAACCTGCTGAACGGCGGCAAAGCCACCCTCATCGCAACGGCAGTTGTCTCGCCCAGCGCCACAGGGAGCATCGCCAACACCGCCTCGGTTGCCGTACCCGCCAACGTCGTGGACCCGAACCCGGCAAACGACACCGCCACCGACACCGACATCATCCCCGGTCCCTTCCCCGCGCTCGGCATCCTCGACAACTTCAACCGCGCCAACGGCGCGCTGGGCGGCAACTGGAGCGGCTGTACGGGAACGAACGTCTACCGCATTGACGGCAACAACGTTCAGGTGCGCACCAACGGCTTCGTCTACTGGAACGCCAACACCTTCGGCGCCAACCAGGAGGCATACATCACCTTCAACAAAGTCGTTTCGTCTGCCAGTGAGCACGACATCCTGCTCAAGGTGCGTAACTTCCCGACCAACTGCACCAACCCCGGCGGCACCGCCAGCGCCATCGAGATCCTCTACGATCCCAACCCGAACCCCGCCAACAGCCGCGTGCAAATCTGGACTCTGACTCCATCCACGTTTGCCAGCCCCGGCTGGAACCTGCGCGCCACCTTCAACGGCGTCAACTTCGCCAACGGCGATACGCTGGGCGCCCGCACCTACGCTGACGGCACCGTCATCATCTACAAGAACGGCGCGCCCATCGGCATGGTCAATGTCACCCTGCCGAACGGCTCGGTGGCTGGATGGCCCGCATCCCTGGCGGCAGACGGCGGTCAGCTCGGCGTCTGGTTCCTCCGCAACACCGGCTTCGCTGTCCCCAACGACGCGCGCTTCGACAACTTCGGCGGCGGCACCCTGCCCTAACCCCTTACCCGTGTCGTGGAGGAGGTCACCTCCGCCTCCTCCACGACACCCCAAAGGAGCAACCATGAAATCAAACAACTTCACTCATCGCATCAGCCGGCGGGAATTTCTCAAACTGGCGGGCAGCGGTCTGCTTGCCGCCGGCGGCTTGGGCGTTCTGCGCAAATACCTCGCCCCCGAACTGGTGGCGTTTGCCCAAATGGAAGCGCCGGACAAAATCTTTGCCGCCACCGACGGCTGGATCTACCTCCCGCCTCTCCCCACGCCCTCGCCCTTCCACCCCGACGACCTCTCCCCCGACCCCAGCCTGTTCACCACCTACGTGTTCGGCTTTCGGGATGTCACCGGGCAAACCGACGCCCAAATCCTCAACCAGAAGATGAAAGCGCAGCATTCCGCCCCCATGTTCTGGCTCGACCAGGATCAGCAATTCCGCCTCGAAATCCGCAACCTCGGTCTGCAAATGCGCCCCGACCTGGTGGACGCCCACACCCTGCACTTTCACGGCTTCAAAAACGCCATCCCCTTCTTCGACGGCGAACCCTCCTCCTCCGTTGCCGTGCCGATTAACCGCTCCTTCACCTACGTTTACCGCCCGCACGACCCCGGCACCTACATGTTCCACTGCCACGTCGAAGACACCGAACACGTCCACATGGGCATGACCGGGCTGGTCTTCATCCGCCCCGCGCAAAATGGGAATACCTCCCTCTACCCGAGCGGCAAGTTCGTCTTCAACGACGGCGACGGCTCCACCGGCTACGACCGCGAGTTCGGCATGTTGTTGAGCGAAATGTGGGTGGACTCGCACTGGGCAGACTCCCACATCCAACTGCCCGAATGGAGCGACTACAAGCCCGACTTCTCCATGATCAACGGGCGCGTCTATCCCGACACCCTCGCCCCCAACGGGCAGGGCTTCGACGCCAACGGCGACCTGATCCCCCCCGACGGCTACCCGAACCTGCAATACCAGCCCATCAGTTCCCTGGTACAGTGCAACGCCGGTGAACGCGTCCTCCTGCGCCTTGCCAACCTCGGGTTCATGCAGGCTTCCATGACCCTCGAGGGCATCCCCATGCGCGTCGTCGGCAGAGACGCCACCCACCTCAACAACGGCGGCGTGGACCTGAGTTACCTCACCAACACCATCACCATCAGCCCCGGCGAAAGTTTCGATGCCATCTTCACCGCCCCGCCCCATTCCGGCGGAAGCGGACCCGACGTGTACCTCTTCTACAACCGCAACTTCGCCATGTCGCATTCTCTCGGCGACTTTGGCGTGGGCAAACAGATGACCGAAATCCGCGTGTACCCTGCCGGGACACTGCCGCCTCAGGCGGAGCCGAACACCTAGCCGGCTCAGGAAAAAGGAGTAAACCATGCACAAGCATCTTCCCCTCAAACCGCACAAGGGTCTGGCAGCCTTCCTCCTGCTGGCGCTGATGGTCTCCCTCATCCCCTTTGGGATGGGAAACGCAAACGCCCAGGGACCGCAAAGCGACGGAATGGTCTGCACCTACGGTCCTACCTTCACCCTCACCACCAACGACGGCTACATCGGCACGCCCGACGGCAACGTGGTGTACATGTGGGGGCTTTCGTCTGGCTCCGACCCCTTCCAATACCCCGGACCGGTGTTATGCGTCAACCAGGGCGACACCGTCACCATCGTTCTGCACAACACCCTGAACCGCAAAACCTCCCTCATCTTTCCGGGGCAGGAAAATGTCCTTGCCGATGGTCAGCCTGACGGTCCAGAATTTAGCGGCTCGACGCTCGTCTCCCTCGCCAAGACCGCTGCGGCAAACGGCGGCACCGTCACCTACAGTTTCGTGGCGGAACGTCCCGGCTCATTCATCTACCAGAGCGGCACAGAGACCGACATCCAGGTACCGATGGGATTGTTCGGCGCGCTGATTGTGCGCCCCGCCGGTCACCCCGACTGGCTCTACGACGATCCGAGCACGGCGTTCAACCCCAGCCGCGAATACATCTCCCTCTTCTCCGAGGTGGACCCGGCGCTCAGCAGCGCAATGGAACTGAACCGCTCGTTCAACACGCGCAACTACCACCCGCGCTACTGGTTCATCAACGGACGCGGTCTGCCCGATACGCTGGCGCCGAACTTCGCCTCCTGGCTGCCCGGTCAGCCCTACGGAGCGCTTGTCCGCATCACCCCCTACCACCCCGTGCTCAACCCGCTCCCTGCAGCAGTGCGTTACATGAGCGTGGGCAGCGTGGACTATCCCTTCCACCCGCACGGTAATAACGTGCGCGTCGTCGGGCGGGATGGCAACCTGCTGGAAAGTTCAACCTTCGAAGACCTGGCGTACGACAAGTTCTCCATCCCGGTGGGACCCGGTCAGACGTGGGACACGCTCTTCACCTGGCAGGATGCCGAAGCCTACAGCGAGAGTAATCCGGTACCGGTCACCTTCCCCAACCTCTTCGACCTGGTCTTCGGGACGTTCTTCAGCGGAAGCCCCTATCTCGGGTCGCAGGGACAAATTCCCGTTGGGACGACCGTCCAGAATCAGTGCGGCGAGTACTATCACATCGCCCACAATCACGCCCTCTATCAACTCACCTCCTGGGGCGTCGTCATGACCGGTATGGGAACCTATACCCGCATTGACCCGCCGTCGGGTTGTCCGTAACGGTCAGGAAAGACGAGGAAAATCCCATGAAAAAAATCACTTTCCCCACCCTGCGGGCAGGACTGCTGCTCTTCAGCCTGCTCCTTGCCGCACTCGCTTCCATTGTGCCTGCGCCTGCGCAAGCCGCAGTGCTGCCTGCCTCCACCTGCGCCGAATCGGGCGGTGTGCGCACCTGTGACCTGTGGGCAACCACCGGCACCCTCACGCTGCCGGGCGGCTCCACCATCACCATTTGGGGCTACGCGGCAGACGGCTCCAGCCCCGCCGGGATTCCCGGTCCCCTGTTGATTGCCAACGCCGGCGAGACGCTGGTGGTGAACCTGCACAACAACCTGGGCGAAAGCACCTCCCTCTCCATCCCCGGCTTGCCCGGCAAATCGGATACGGTTGGAGCGGCGGGCGGCGGCGTCAAATCGTACACCTACGCCAACCTGCAGGCTGGCACCTACCTCTATCAGGCGGGTCCCACCGCCAATGGAGAGCGGCAGGTGGCAATGGGCATGTACGGCGTGCTGATCGTCCGCCCGGCGGGCGCGCCGCAGGAAGCCTACGGTCCCGCCTCCGCCTTCGACGATGAGGCTGTGCTGGTGATGAGCGAAATTGACCCGCTTCTGCATTCCAGCCCCACCACCTATGACATGCGCAACTACACCCCGCGCTACTTCCTGTTCAACGGCAACGCATACCCCAACACCGACATGATTGACACCGCGGCGGGCAATAAAGTGCTCCTGCGCCTGGCAAACGCCGGCATCCACAGCCGTTCGCTGGGCGTGCTCGGACTGCGCTACTCCGTCCTCTCGATGGACGGCAAGCCGTTCAAGCCGCACTTCGCGGTTGCCGAAACGCTGGGCGCCGGGCAAACAGCGGACGTGCTCGTCCAAATCCCCGCCGGCGCGGCGGCAAACCAGAAGTACGCCGTCTATGATTCCAGCCTGCGCCTGATCAACAACAGCGCGCGCTTCGGCGGCATGCTCACCTTTATTCAGGTGACCGGCACGCCCGCCTCCGGCGACGCGAACGGTCCCACCGCCAGCGGACTGGCGCTTGCGCCCAACCCCTCCAACGGCTCCAGCCCCGTCACCCTTACCGCCACCATCAGCGACCTCTCCAGCGGCGGAAGCAACGTGACTCAAGCCGAATACTTCATTGACTCCACCGGCGCCGCCGGCAGCGGCACGGCGCTCAACGCGTCAGACAGCGCCTTTGATTCGGTCACAGAGGCGGTTACGGCGGCGATTGACCCGTCGCCCCTCTCTTCCGGCAGTCACAGCATCTACATCCACGGGCGCGACGCGGCTGGCAACTGGGGCGCATTCACCTCCATCGTCCTCGTGCTCGACAAGGCAGGTCCCTCCACGAGCGGGCTGACCGCCTCCCCCAACCCGACCTTTGGCACATCCAGCGTTGCCCTGAGCGCCACCGCCAACGACAGCGCCTCCGGCAACAGCAATGTGACCGCCGCCGAATACTTCATTGACACCCTCGGCGCAAACGGCTCCGGCGCAGCCCTCACCCTGAACCAGACCGCCCCCATCACAGCGCTGACGGGAAGCATCCCCGCCGCAGTGATGAGCGGCTTATCCGAAGGCTCGCACTGGGTCTATGTTCACAGCCTGGATGCCTACGGCAACTGGGGCGCGTTTGCCTCCCTGCAACTGAAAGTGGACAAGACCGGTCCCGCCACCGGCTCCCTGCAATTGCGCCAGAACCCCAACAACGGCACCATCCCCTACTCGCCGTCCTTCCAATCCGTCCGCCTCGACGCATCCTTCAGCGAACCCGGGGCTGGACCCACCACCTCCAACGTGGTCAACGCCGAATTCTTCATTGACACCGTCGGCGCAAATGGAACCGGCATCCTCATCACCCCCAACGACGGCATGTTCAACTCGCCCAGCGAAAATGGCTATTCCTACATTCCGCTGATTACCGTGAACGCGCTGTCCGAAGGTCCGCACGTCATCAGCGTCCACGCCAAAGACACGGTGGGCAACTGGGGTCCCTTCGCCACCATCACCCTGGTGGTGGACAAGACCGCCCCTGCCATCAGCGGGCTGACGCTGACGCCCTCCACCACGAGCAACTCGGCAGTTTCCATCAGCGCCACCGCAGACGATTCCACCTCGGGCGGGAGCAACATCGTCGCCGCCGAATACTTCATTGACGCCGCCGGCGCGGCAGGCAGCGGTACAGGCATGACCGTCGGCTCCGCTTCCCCCACGACCTCCATCACCGCTACCATCTCCGCCTCCACCGTCTCCGCGCTGACGCCCGGCAACCACACCGTGTACGTCCGCGCCAAAGATGCGGCGGGCAACTGGAGCGCCCTCTCCAGCGCCACGCTGACCGTCCTGGGCGACCCGCTGTACTTCTCCACGTTTGGCAACACCAACCCGCCCGGCGTGGGCGGCACCGCCGATGACGCCGACATCTACTACTGGAACGGCACTTCCTTCAGCCGCCTCTTCGACGCCACTGTGGCGGGCGTGCCCGGCGGCGCCAACGTGGACGGGCTGGAAGTGGTGGACGCCACACACTTCTACCTCTCTTTCGTGGCAGATGTGACCCTGCCTGGAATCGGAACCGTTCAGGATGAAGACATCGTGTACTACAACAACGGCGTCTGGTCGGTGTACTTCGACGGCACGGCGCGCGGTCTGACCGCCGCCAATCAGGACATTGACGCCTTCACCATCAGCGGCGGCGTGCTGTACTTCTCCACGTTTGGCAACACCAATCCGCCGGGCGTGGGCGGCACCGCCGATGACGCCGACATCTACGCCTGGAACGGCACCTCCTTCAGCCGCCTCTTCGACGCCACTGTGGCGGGCGTGCCCGGCGGCGCCAACGTGGACGGGCTGGAAGTGGTGGACGCCACACACTTCTACCTCTCCTTCGTGGCAGATGTGACATTGCCCGGCCTTGGAACCGTCCAGGATGAAGACGTGGTGTACTACAACAACGGCGTCTGGTCGGTGTACTTCGACGGCACGGCGCGCGGTCTGACCGCCGCCAATCAGGATGTGGACGCCTTCGACATCCCCTAGTTCATCTCTCTCCCCTCTGGAGGCTCCGGGGTTTCCCGGAGCCTCCAGAACACTCGAACCGTCCAGCCCGAACCATTCGCATCGCGCGGAGAACCGCCATGAAAAACAAACTCCTTCACTGGTCTGCCATCCTTCTCATCCTTGCCACCGGCTTGCTGCACTACATCACCGCGGCAGAGGAATATAGTCAAGCCCGCTACATGGGCGTGCTGTTCCTCGCCAACTTCCTCGGCTCGCTTGTTGCCGCCTTTGGCATTGCCCGCGGTAAATTGGGCTGGGGTTGGATTCTGGGCGGCGTCATCGCCGCCGGCTCCATCCTCGGCTACATCCAGAGCCGCACGGCAGGCATGCCCGGCATGGAAGTGGAAGCATGGTACGACCCCATCGGCATCCCCGCCCTGATCATCGAGACCCTCTTCCTGACCGTCCTCGTTCTTGCCAGACCCTGGTCTGCCGCCGGCATTCGAGGGGCTGACTCCTCCCCGAACCTCCGCGCCAGCGACCGGCAGGTCTATGGGACGGCAATCGGGTTAATCGGCGCGGCTGGCATCTTCAGCCTGCTGAAAGTTGGGCAGGTGTATGAAGCCGGAAAAGATGTGTGCGGGTTGACTCTCGCCCACACCGAAGTGCTGTTTCAATCGCCGGCGGGCTTGAAAGTGCTTTCCGTTGGCAGTTCGTTTTTTGTCATCTTTCTGTTGGCATTATTCGCCGCCTTTGGCGTGTGGCGTCAAAAATTCTGGAGCGGGTGGGCGCCGGGCGCCATCGTTCCGCTCGCCCTGTTTTTCGGGAACTCCCAAAGCCGCATCGCCGGCGTCCCTGAAATTGCCGTCAGCGGCTGGAGCGACCCGGCCGGCGTCGCCCTGTTGTGGGGAATTGCCTTTCTCGTCGTCTTTTTCCTTGCCAAGCCCTGGCTTGATTTGTTGAAAGAAAACACGCCAGCCCGGCAAAGCGGAAACCGCCAGCCGCTGCTCCTCGCTTCTCTGGCGATAATCGTCGTCACAGTGAGCGTGTTCTCCTACCAGTTGGGGGCGGCAAAAAACGCCCCGCAGCACGCACTGCCCGCAACCGTCCTCTCCAACGACAGGCTGGAGCAGGAATACGGCATCCGCCTGACGCTGGTGGGCGTGACCGCCGCCGGCGGCATGGTGGACGTGCGCTACCGCGTCGTTGACCCGGTCAAAGCCGCCAAACTGATAGATGAAGAAGAGGGCGGCATCATGCCGATGGTCTATGTGGGCAACGGCGATGTCATGCTCATGCCCGATATGCACATGCGCGAACAAAAACTTGTCGCAGGGCGGGTGTACTTCGTCCTGATTCCCAACACGCAAAACGCCGTCAAGCGCGGAAGCGTGGTGACGGTCGTCTTTGGCAATGTGGCGGTGGAACCTACTCTTGCGCAATAACCCGAAACTTCCATGAAAAAACACTTGGCTTCCTTTACGGCGCTGCTCGTACTCTTCAGCCTGATTGTCTCGCCAGCCTTCAGTCCGGCCGCCTCCCCCTGGCGCGTGGCAGATGCCCCCGCCGTCAAAATTGCGCCTGCCGTGCAGGCGCGCCTCGTCTCCCTTCAGCAGGATGAAACCATCACCGTCATCGTTCAGTTGCGCCAGCAGGCAAAACTCCCGCCGGGGAAAAACATTGGGCGGGCGGAACAGGCAACAGGCGTGATTGACGCGCTGAAAGTGACGGCGGAAAAGACCCAGGGTGCAGTCAAAAACCTTCTCGAGGCGAAAAAGTCACAGGGCAGAGTCCAATCCTATACCCCGTTCTGGATTTTCAACGGCTTTTCCGTCACCGCCACCGCCGACGCCATTCAGGAACTGGCGGCGCACCCCGACGTGCTTTCGATCACCCCCGACCAGTTAGACATCGTCCCCGCCTCCCTGCCGCCGGCGCTCAGCAACCCCGAAGCGAACATCACCCTCGTCAATGCCCCAGCCTTGTGGAGCAAAGGGTACACCGGGCAGGGCGTGGTGGTGGCTTCGATGGACAGCGGCGTGAGCCTCTCACACTCCGCGCTTGCCACCCGCTGGCGCGGCGGCTCGAACAGCTGGTACGACCCTTACGGTCAGCACCCCACGCCGGCGGATGTCAGCGGACACGGCACATGGACGATGGGCGTGATGGTCGGCGGCGATGAAGACGGCACTTCGATCGGCGTCGCCCCCGGCGCGCAATGGATCGCCGTCAAAATGTTCAACGACGCCGGCAGTTCCACTGCCACCGCCATCCATCAGGGCTACCAGTGGCTTCTCGACCCCGATGGCAACCCCGCCACCGACGACGCGCCTCACGTTGTCAACAACTCGTGGACGTTTGCCTACCCCGGCTGCAACCTCGACTTCGAGCCAGACTTGCAGGCGTTGCGCGCCGCCGGCATCCTTCCCGTCTTTGCGGCGGGCAACGGCGGTCCGGGGACGGGCACCAGTTACAGCCCTGCCAACAACCCCTCCGCCTTCGCCGTCGGCGCCGTCAACAACAGCAGCGCCATCTACGGCTTGAGCAGCCGCGGACCCACCACCTGCGGCGGCTCCAGCGGCGTCTTCCCGGAACTGGTTGCGCCGGGCGTGAACATCTACACGACCGACCTGGCGGGCTTCTACACCACCGCTTCCGGGACATCTCTTGCGGCTCCGCACGTGACAGGAGGGCTGGCGCTGCTTCTTTCGGCTTTCCCCACGCTGACGGTCGCTCAGCAGGAGAACGCCCTGCTCTCCTCCGCGGTTGACCTCGGCGCGGCGGGACCGGACGATGTGTACGGTTATGGACGGCTCGACCTGCTCGCCGCCTACAACCTGCTCGCGCCGGCGCCGCCCCCCTCTCTCGCGCCTCTCCTGCCCTCCGGCACATACACCGACTGGAACTACACCTTCACCTGGCAGGGACTTCCCGCCGCCACCTGGTATCTGCTGGAGGTGCGCCGCTCGGACGATACGGTCGTCTGGTGGAAATGGTACACCGCAACGGACGCCGGCTGCGCCGGTGGTACTGCCTGCTCGCTCATTCCCTCTGGTCTCACCCTCCCCAACGGCGACTACAAGTGGCGCATCCGCGACTATGGCGACTACGGCT
>JABRVZ010000141.1:0-15302 GCA_039961775.1 Chloroflexota bacterium | reverse complement strand
ACCCCCACCCTCGCGCCGACCGCCGTCATCCCCACTGCCACAGCCGCGCCCCTCAGCGCGCAGGTAACTCTGGTCTCGGTGCCGTTCATCGAAACCAACCTGGGAGGCGAATTCCCGCCCTACACCCTCACCGCTTCCACGCCGCAACTCGTCGGCAGTGACGACACCCGCGTCAAAACGCTGAACCAGCGCTTGAGCGCGCTTGTCCAAAAGGAGGTGGACTCATGGCGGCAAAACTTCCAACAACTGCCCGTCACGCCGCTTTCCAACGGCAGTTCGCTCGAGGCAACCTTCACCCTGCCCGGGCAAATCGGCGACCTGTGGAGTTTCAAATTCGATTTCTCGTTCTACTCCGACGGGGCGGCTCACCCCGGTCTTTACAGCCTGACCCTCAACTACGACCTCGCCTCCGGGCGGGAACTGGCGCTGGGCGACCTCTTCCTCCCCAACGCCAACTACCTCGAGACCATCTCGGCGTTCTGCGCTGCCGAACTGAGCAAACAGCCCTTCTTCGAAGGTCCCTTCACAGAAGGCGCTCTGCCGACCCTCGAAAATTATCGCAACTGGAACATCACCCCCGCCGGCTTGATGGTCGCTTTCGACACCTACCAGGTCGGACCCGGCGCAGCGGGACCGCAGACCGTCGTCGTGCCGTTTGCCGAACTAAGAGACATCCTCGCGCCCAACGGTCCTTTGGCTGAGTTTGCCAAATAACCTCTGCCGCTTGCTCATTTGCCTCTTTACCCCTCCCGCATCCACCGCTTCACCGCCTCGTGCGGATGGTTGTACTCCGCCATTGCGTCCAGCAGTTTGTTCGGGTCGGAGTCGCAGAACAGGGCGTCGCGATGTTCCTGGAAAATGAATCCCTCCTGCACGGCATGGTCAATTGCCGCGAGCAGAGGAGCGTAATAATTCCTCACGTTCAGCAGTCCCACGGGCTTCTCGTGCGCGCCGGTCTGCGCCCAGGTGACGGTCTCGAACAACTCATCGAACGTGCCGAAACCACCGGGCAGGGCAATGTAGGCGTCGGCAAGTTCGTGCATGCGGGCTTTACGCGCGTGCATATCGGGGGTAACATCCATGCGCGTGAGACCGTCATGTGCAAGGGATTTGGTGTTCATGGAGGGGATGATGACGCCGATGACACTGCCGCCCGCCTCGAGCACGCCATCTGCCACGGCGCCCATGAGACCGGTCTTCCCGCCGCCGTAGATGAGTTGAATCCCTCTTTCAGCGAGGAGTCTGCCCATCGTCCGCGCGGCAGACAAATAGTCCGGGTGAACCGCATCGGAAGATCCGCAAAAAACGCATATCGAGCGCATAGGTCCGTCCTTTGAGCGAAAAGTCATGTGAATATTGTAACAGTCTTGCAAATAAACTCTAATCTATTTCCTACATGGAGTTTCGCCCCTTTTTGGTAGAATCGCCGTAAGTATTCAGGAGAAAATTATGGCAGGAATGGAACGTTTTACACAGCGGGCAAGACGCGTGCTGAGCATCGCGCATCAGGAAGCCGAACGCTCCCGCAGCAACAACATTGGCACCGAGCACCTTCTAATCGGGCTGATGGAAGAGGAAGGCGGGGTGGCGGGGCGCGTCCTGCGCGAACTCGGCATGACGGTTGAACGCGTACGAGAGGTGATCCGCCGCGTCTCCGTGCCGTCCAGCGGCTTCGACCCGAACCGCGTCGAACTTTCGACCGAAACGCAACAGGCTCTCGAACATGCCGTCGAGGAGGCGCGCAGGCTTGGGCATCACTACATTGGCACAGAGCACATCCTGCTTGGGCTGGTGCGCGTGGAAGGCGTGGCGATGGAAGTCCTGCGCCGGCTGGGCGTGACCGCCGAACAGATTCGCCGCCAGACCCGCCGCGTGCTGAACGAATCCGCCTCCTCCGTCCCGACGCCTGCCGGCTCATCCCCTCAGCGGGGCGCCCAGCCCGGGCAGAAAACCCCGCTGGTGGACCAACTCGCCATTGACCTGACCGCCAAAGCCGAAGAAAAGAAACTCGACCCGGTCATCGGGCGGCAGATGGAAATCGAGCGCGTCATTCAAATTCTGGCGCGCCGCACCAAAAACAACCCCGCCCTGATCGGCGAACCGGGCGTCGGCAAGACCGCCATTGTGGAAGGGCTCGCCCAGCGCATCGTGGAGGGCGATGTGCCGGCGCCGCTGATGAACAAACGCCTCCTGCAACTGGACGTGGGGTCGCTGGTGGCTGGCACCATGTACCGCGGTCAGTTCGAGGAACGCCTCAAGCGCGTCATTGACGAGTTGAAGCAGTCGGGGGCGATTCTGTTCATTGACGAGGTGCACATGCTCGTCGGGGCAGGAGCCGCCGGTTCCTCGGTGGATGCGGCAAACATCCTCAAGCCCGCCCTCTCGCGCGGCGAATTGCAAGTCATCGGCGCGACCACCCTGGACGAATACCGCAAATACATCGAGTCCGACGCGGCGCTCGAACGCCGCTTCCAGCCCATTCAGGTGGACGAGCCTTCGGAAGACGAAACCATCGAAATCCTCAAGGGCATCCGCCCGGCGTATGAGGAGCATCACCACCTGGTCATCTCCGATGAGGCGCTCGAAGCCGCTGCCCATCTTTCGTCGCGGTACGTCACCGAGCGCTTCCTCCCAGATAAGGCGATAGACCTGATTGACGAATCCGCCTCGCGCGTGCGCATGTACAAAAGCCCCGCCGCCCAGCAGGCAAAGGACCTGTTCAGCCAGTTGCGGCAGGCGCGGCAGAACCGCTCGCTGGCGCAGGAGGAAGGCAACATCGAAGACGTGCGCGAATGGGAAGAGCGCGAAATCGAACTGAGCGAGCAAATCGAGCGCATCCGCACCGGCTGGGACCGCGCCAACAGCCCGGTCGTCTCCGCCGAGGACATTGCCGAAGTCGTCTCCATGTGGACGGGCGTGCCGCTGATGCAGTTGGCGGAGGAAGAGTCTCAGCGCCTGCTGAAGATGGAAGACGAACTGCGCAAGAGCATCATCGGGCAGGACGACGCCATCGTGGCAATCAGCCGCGCCGTGCGCCGCGCGCGCGCCGGCTTGAAAGACCCGCGCCGCCCGATTGGTTCGTTCATGTTCCTGGGACCCACCGGCGTCGGCAAGACCGAGCTCACCAAAGCGCTCGCCAGGTTCATGTTTGGCAGTGAAGATGCGGCAATCCAGCTGGATATGTCCGAGTTTATGGAGCGTCACACCGCTTCCCGCCTGGTCGGCGCGCCTCCCGGATACGTCGGCTACGAAGAAGCCGGTCAACTGACCGAAGCGCTGCGCCGCCGCCCCTACTCCATCGTCGTCTTCGACGAGGTCGAAAAGGCGCACCCCGAAGTTCACAACATGCTCCTGCAAATCATGGAAGAGGGGCACCTCTCCGACGCCAAAGGCCGCAAAGTGGACTTCCGCAACGCGATCATCGTCATGACCTCGAACATCGGCGCGGACGTGATCAAACGGCAATCCTCGCTCGGCTTTGCGCTCAAACGCGACGAAGCGACGGAGGAGCGCCTCTCCTACGAAGACATGCGCAAGAAATTGAACGAATCGCTCAAGCGCGCCTTCCGCCCCGAATTCATCAACCGCCTCGACGCGACCGTCATCTTCCGCGCCCTCAACAAGGAAGACATCCAGAAAATCGTCTCGCTCGAACTGGCAAAGGTCGCCGAGCGCCTCAAAGAGCACGACCTGACCCTGACCGCCACGCCCGAAGCCCTGTCCACGCTGGCAGAGATGGGCTACGATGCGGAATTCGGCGCCCGTCCGCTGCGCCGTATCATTCAGCAAAAAGTGGAAGACCCGCTTTCCGATAAATTGCTGAGCGGCGAATTCCAACACGGCGACACCATCCTCGTGACGCTCGACCCCGATCAGGAGATCATCCTGGAACGGACAGGCGAAGGCGAAAAAGAGAAGGAAGAAGCGCCGGCAGTGTAGAGAAAAAAATCACAGCAACGCGGCAGGGACACAGGAGGCTGTGTCCCTGCATTTTTATCCCGCCGAAAAAGGAACAAAGATATGAGCAACCATTTACAAACCGCAACGCTGGCTGGGGGATGCTTCTGGTGTCTCGAAGCAGTTTTCGATGAAATCAAGGGAGTTTATTCGGTTGAATCCGGTTACGCCGGCGGGCATGTGCCCAATCCCACCTACCGTCAGGTTTGCAACGGCGACACGGGGCACGCCGAAGTCGTACAAATTCGCTTCGACCCGGATATCGTCTCCTACCGCGACCTGCTGAACGTCTTCTTCGCCATCCACGATCCCACTACCCTCAACCGCCAGGGCGCGGATGTGGGCACCCAGTACCGCTCCGCCATCTTCTACCATGATGAAGAGCAGAAGCGCACCGCCGAAGAACTCATCCGCGAACTGAACGCGCAGAAGATATGGGACAATCCCATCGTCACCGAAGTGACCCGGCTTGACAAATTCTACATGGCAGAGGACTACCATCAGGAATTCTTCGCCCGTAACCCCTACCAGCCCTACTGCATGGCAGTCGTCGCGCCGAAGGTGGCAAAATTCCGCAAGCATTTCCTGGAGATGTTGAAGAAACAATCTGCTTGAGGAAATACCGAAAACTTCGGAAGACTCGTAGACTTCCGAAGTTCATTTAGCGCACCCCGTCACCTCATAGACCGCCGTGTTCGGCATCGAGAGCAGAGGGCGATACCAGTCCGGGCGCGAGTCGAGCAACGAGCGGTGAAAGGGCTGTCCCCTCTCGCCCACAAACAGGTGACTTATCTTATCCCGGCACAAAATATCGAGGGCGGCTCGCTGGCTGAAATCCGCAAAGAACGGGAACAGGCGCGTCTCGCGCCCGGTGAGGGGGGTAATCCAGACTCCGGCATCGGCGCCTACATCCCCTTCGAGCGCCGCATCCGGCAGAACATCGAGCGGCATGGCTGAAATTCCGATGCGCGCGTCGAGCGGCAGTTGAGCCGCCGTCCATGCAATCGCCGTCACATCGTCAGTTCCCACAATCACACAACACTGAGAAGGGTAGAGGTACAGTTCATACCTGAACGCGGTGTTGACCACGACAATGCCTGCCGCCAGCAGAACAATCGCCCTGCGCCACAACAACCGCCCCTGCAATAACTTTTCCACACCAGCCAGCCCCGCTCCTCCCAACAGAGAGAGCGGCAGGAAGAGAATTAACTCCACAAAGGGACGATCGAGCAGGGTCAAATCGCGCCCAACGAGGGGGTGAGACAACGGTATCATCAGGCTTCCCAATAAGAGGGCAATGGAAGCAAAAGAGACAAACGTAATGCGCGGGAAAACCATCCACGCAAAGGGGAGGAGCGGAAGCAGGAGAGCGGCAAGCGGAATTCCTTTTTGCAGATAAGGGGCGAAGAGGGAAGCCAGCAGGCTTTGGCGGAACACCATCCACCCCACCCAGATGGCAGCCGCCGTTATCACGAAGAGGACGGTGCGCATCCAGCGGCGGGAGCGCCGCTCCAGCCACGCCGCCATTGCCCAGGCAGGGATGAGAATACCCAACACAATCAGCGCGCGGGTGTGGGTGAGAACGGTGAGCGCCGCGCAGACCGTCCACACGGCATACGACGCCCGGCGCTTTGCTGAGGCAACGTCAGTTTGATGACGAAACACAATCAACGCCATTGCCCACAGCCAGGCGAGCATGCCCACGCTCATCAAGGCGGGATATTTGCCCCAGTTCACGGCGTGGGTGGGCATATACCAGCCAAAGGAGGCGAGGAGCAGCGCAAAGCCGCCCGCCGCGTTGGAATTCGTCTCATGCCGCACGATGAAAAAGAACGAAAACGGAAGCGTCAGCAGGATGACCTGACCGAGCACGAGGATGACGCGCGCAGGCTCCGCTCCCGCCGCTTTCGCAAGGAAGGCGGCAAGAAAATGAAAGCCAAAGTGATAGTAACTGATGTTCAGCCAGCCCCACAACAACGATTGGTTTTTCGAAAGCAGGGTCTTGATGATGAGGTAATGCTGCGCCGAGTCAAAATAGAGGGGCAGGTCGGTTTGGGAGGGGTACGCCAGGCGGAGGGGAAGGGAAAGGAAAAAGAACAGGATGAGGAAAAGGCTGGGGAGGCGCAGAGCAGGTTTGAGGTCGGGGCGGAGGCGGGAGAGGAGGAAAAATATCGGCGCGGCGGGAAGGATCCAGAAGAGTTCGTCCCATCCTGTGAAATACCAGAGCAGAGAGAGAAACAGAAAGGGAAATGCCCAGCCTCCCAGTCCCAGGGCGAGACGTTCCGCCGGCGTAATGCGCTCACCGAACACGGCGCGCAGAAAAAAACTGACGATGCTCTGCCCGCCGATCACGGCGAGGAAAATTACGGCGGTCAGTCTCCATTCGGTTGTGAGGACAGTCAAGCCGTCCAGCCAGGGGTTCATGGGTAGGAGGGACCCGGATAGGATGGACCAGGGTAGAAGGTGGGAAGCGGTTTGGTGCGGGTGGGCAGGACGGACGGAGACGGAGAGGCTGTGAAAAACGACGGCGCGGAAGGGGTCGCTTCGCTCTCTGTGGGAGCGGGCGTCTCCTGCGGGGGCGTGAAGTAAGCAACGCCCAGCGTAGGAAACGCCAACCCGATAATGGAGAGGTTCCCTTCGGCGAGCAGGGTTTTATCTTTGCTGGCAATCAGGCGCAGGGTGAGGGGTTCGCCCGGCGGCTGTTTGGGACCAGCGCAATAGGCGGTGTTGAGCGCATAACTGACCCGCTGACAGACATAGGAGGCTTCAACTCCGCCGCGCGAGATGACGAGGGAAAAAGCGGGAAAGGACAGGTCGGGGAGCAGGAGGTTGATGAGCATGTTATCACGCACATCCACGCCAAAAGAGACCACGCAAGGTTTGCTCCCTTCATTCGAACAATAGACCAGTTTGGCAGGCGGCGCAGCAGCGGAGGGAGTGGGCGCAACGCTCGAACCCGCCTTCGGTAGGAGCAAAAGCCCAAAGGCGAAGAGAACCAGAACGATGCCTGCAATAATCCATTGTTTTCGATTCACACGCACCTCTTGAGGCTTCAGCCGGAGATTTCGATTTCGGCGGGGTTCACCAGCACCTCCACCTCGCCGCCATACGTCAGGCCGGGGATGGGCAGGGCAATCACTTCCAGCAGGGAGGGGTTTTGGAAGTTGCGCTTTTTTGTTTCGGGATGCGGGTAATAGACCCAGCCGTCGTACTCCCTGCCTTCATACCGTACCACACAACGCGAAAACGAGAAATGCTCCGGCGGATGGAGGTCGGTCCATTCGACGTGGTGGAAGGTGTATTGCGGTTGAAGCATCCGGAAAGTGCGCGGACGAATATCCACGTTGAGCGTGCCGTTGAAGTAACCGTTCAGGTCGAGGCCCCGCGCGGCAAAGAGCGGGCGCTGACGGTCGAGGGCGCCGTAGGGATAATCTGCCGAAGGTCCAGAAGCGACGCGGTAACCGCGAACAATCCGTCCGTGAACGAGAGTCCAATCTGTCATGCGCAGGAAATTTTACTGTACAATTCATCTGCAAGATAAACAAAGCGGAGACTCTCCTCATGCGAAACATCCTCCCCAACCTTTTGCTCATCTTCGGACTTTGCCTCGCTTCATTCTCACCCGCGGCGGTATCCACCGCCGAGGCGCAGGGATCCAACCCGACAATTGTCAACATCCCCGGCACCCATCAGGACGAACTGGGATGCCCTGGCGAATGGCAGCCCGCCTGTGAAGCCACGCTGCTGACCTACGACATCGAAGACGACGTATGGCAGGGAACCTACGAAATCCAGCCTGCCAACGACGACGACAAAAAGGGACCGCGCTACAAGGTGGCGCTCAACGGCGGCTGGGGCGAGAACTACGGACTCAACGCCACACAAAACGGACCCGACATCCCGCTCGTGGTCAGCGAACCGACGCTCGTCAAGTTTTACTACGACCACAAGACTCACTGGATTGCAGACAATTTCAACAAGCAAATCGTTGTGGCGATGGGCGATTTCCAAAAACAAATCGGCTGTTTCAACGACAATGACCCGACCTGTCTGCGTGCCTGGCTGCAGGATCCCGACGGGGACGGGCTGTACGATGTCACCCTGCGGGGAATCAAACCCGGCACGTACACCGTCACCTTTACGCTCAACGAGGACGCCGGCAAGGTCATCGGCGAGCCTCAACAGTTCACCGTCGCCAAAGAGGGCGACGCCGTGTATTTTGGATATGACTCCGTGAAAAATCAATTCACCATCAGCGCCACCGGCGCGCCGGTCGGCAACCTCAACAAACAACGCGCCATCTGGATCAGCAAAGACACCCTGCTCTGGCGCATCAGCGGCGGGAGCGGACTGAAATATGCCCTCGTCTATTCGCCCGAAGCCGCCCTGCAACTCAGCCCGCAGGGAATCCTGAACGGCAGCGAAATCCCGCTCACCTTCGTTTCAGACAAGCCGGATGTCGAAATCCTGCGGGAGTACCCACACCTGCGCGACTACGCCGTGTTCAAACTGACAGACACCTCCAGCGCTGCCGAAATCCTCAAAGGGCAGATCGCCGTCGTGGCGCGCACGCAGGCAGGCAAAGACGTGGACGCGACCGGCGTCCAAATCCCCGGCGTGCTGGACGACCTCTACCGCTACGACGGTCCCCTCGGCGTAACCTTCGAGGGCGGCGTCCCCACCCTGCGCGTCTGGGCGCCCATCGCCCAATCGGTCACGCTCTTCCTGTACGACACCGAAAAAGCCTCCTACGCAAACAAAATCCCCATGCAATGGGACGCGTCCAGCGGCGTGTGGAGCGTGAGGGGTGAGGCGGATTGGAAGGGCAAATACTACCTCTACGAAGTGAAAGTCTTTGCCCCCTCCACCGGCAAAATCGAGACCAACCTCGTCACCGACCCCTACTCGCTCAGTCTCTCCATGAACAGCCAGCGCAGCCAGATCGTGGACCTGAACGACGCCTCCCTCAAACCCCAGGGCTGGGACTCGCTCGTCAAGCCGCCGCTCGCCGCCCCCGAAGACATCGTCCTCTACGAACTGCACATCCGCGATTTCAGCATCAGCGACGCGACCGTCCCCGAAGAATGGCGCGGCACGTACAAAGCCTTCACCGTGAAAGACTCGAACGGGATGAAGCATCTCGCAGGTCTGGCGGAAGCGGGGCTGACTCACATCCACCTGCTCCCCGCCTTCGACATCGCCAGCGTGAACGAGGACAAATCCACCTGGCAGAGCGTGGACGAAGCCGCCCTCAAAGCCCTTCCGCCCGACTCCGACGGGCAGTCCATCGCGGTCAGCGCCATCACCGGCACGGACGGGTTCAACTGGGGTTACGACCCGCTCCACTACACCACGCCCGAAGGCAGTTACACCACCGACCCGAACGGCGCGCCGCGCATCCTCGAATTCCGCGAGATGGTGCAGGCGCTCAACCAAAGCGGACTGCGCGTGGTCATGGACGTGGTCTACAACCACACCAACGCCAGCGGGCAGAGTCCCAACTCTGTGCTCGACCGCGTGGTGCCCGGTTACTATCACCGCCTGAACGCCGACGGCAACGTGGAAAAATCCACCTGCTGCGAGAACACCGCCACCGAACACGACATGATGCGCAAACTGATGGTTGACTCCGTCGTGACGTGGGCGAAGGACTACAAAGTGGACGGCTTCCGCTTCGACCTGATGGGGCATCACATGCTCGAAGACATGCTCGCCGTGCGCGCCGCGCTCGACGCCCTCACCCTCGAAAAAGACGGCGTGGACGGCAAGTCCATCTACATTTACGGCGAGGGCTGGAACTTCGGCGAAGTCGCCAACAACGCGCGCGGCAAGAACGCCACGCAACTCAACATCGCCGGCACAGGCATCGGCGTGTTCAACGACCGACTGCGCGATGCCGTGCGCGGCGGCAACCCCTTCGACGACGTGCGCTTGCAGGGCTTTGCCACCGGCCTCGTCCTCCAGAACAATGCCAACGAAAAACGTAACGCCGAAGACCAGCAAATCACCCTCAACAACTACACCGACTGGATTCGTCTCAGCCTGGCGGGCAACCTTGCCGGCTACGAACTCATCCGCGCCGACGGCAACAAAGTGCCAGGGCGCCTCATCTCCTACAACGGCTCGCCCGCCGGCTACACCGACGACCCGCAGGAAAACATCGTCTACGTCTCCGCGCACGATAACCACACCCTCTTCGACGCGGTGCAGGTCAAAGCCCCCGCCGAAGCAACCCTGCAAGACCGCGTGCGCATGAACAACCTCGCCGTCAGCGTCGTCATGTTCAGCCAGGGCGTGCCCTTCTTCCACGCCGGCGACGACCTCCTGCGCTCCAAATCCTTCGACCCCAACTCCTACAACTCCGGCGACTGGTACAACAAACTGGATTGGACCTACGAGACCAACAACTTCGGCGTCGGACTGCCCATCGAAGGCACCGGTCAATGGGACATCTACAAACCGCTTCTCGCCGACCCGAAACTTGTCCCCTCCAAAACCGACATCACCTTCGCCTCAGCCGTTTTCCGCGAATTCCTGCAAATCCGCAAGAGTTCCCCGCTCTTCCGCCTGCAAACCGCCGACCAGGTCAAGCGCGCCGTCTCCTTCCTCAACAACGGACCACAAGCCGTACCCGGTCTCATCGTCATGCGCCTGACCGACGCAGATAACCTCGACCCGAACTTCAGCGAAATCGTCGTCCTCTTCAACGCCCGCCCCGAAGCAGTGACCTTCAGCGACGGTTTGCTTGCCGGCGAATACACCCTCCACCCCATCCAGCAAGCATCGGCAGACGAGGTCGTAAAGCAGGCGACCTACGCCGGCGGCGCGTTCAACGTCCCTGCACGCACCACCGCCGTCTTCGTCGTCGAAAGAGCCAGGCCCGCGCCCGAAACGCCCACCGAGTCCGCTCCCGCTGAAACGCCGGCTCCCGCATCGAACAACACACTTCTCTTCGGCGTCATCGCCGCGCTCCTTGCCTTGCTGGGATTGGGAGCCTTTCTGCGGCGAAAGAAGGCGTAGTTGACGTTTTCCAACGTCACGAGGCGTCAAAGCAAAGAATAAGCCCTTCGCATATTACAACTTGTTTTCACCATCAAAACAGCGGACACGAGATGAGTCTCGTGTCCGCTGTTGCATTCTGAGACTACCCCAGGCTGTGTCTCGAAAGTTGCGTAAATTCGTAACGCGAGATGAATCTGGCGTCACATTTACACAACAATCACAAAACTACCATTACCCCACCTCGTCGCTTGGTCCCGTTTTGGAGAGCAGGTCGGCGAGGTGTTTCAACCCCAGCCACCACTGGTCTTTGGGTCTCTGGAACTCGGCGTCAATCATGCGGTCGAAGTCGCGCATGTCGTGAAATAGGATTTGCCCATTCTGTATGCCAATGAAAGCGCTGTTGTGTTCGCCTTTTTCGCACTGGTCGAGCAGATAATCGAGGCACATGCCCGCCAGCCGCGTCGCCTGGATGCGGTCGAAGGGGGAGGGGTCGCCGCCCTGCTGGAGATGACCAAGAATGGCGGGACGCACATCGAATACGCCTCTGCCCTCCTCGGTGAACAGCGAACACATGAAATCGGTGGTGTAGACCGGGTTGGCGTATTCGTTGCGAATCATCAACCCCAGCCGTTTGCCGGCGTGAAAGCCGGTGAGCAGCTTTTCGACATCCATCTGCAAGTCGCGCAGTTTCACTCCCTCTTCGTGCAGGTACACACGCTCGGCGCCGGTGGCGATGCCTCCCAGAAGCGCAAGATAGCCGCAGTAGTGACCCATCACTTCCACCACGAAAACCCGCCGTGTCGCCACCGCCGACTGTTTGATTTTGTCCACTGCGTCCACGATGCTGTTGAGGGCAGTATCGGCGCCGATGCTGAATTCGGAGCCCGGCAGGTTGTTGTTGATGGAGGCGGGCAGACAAATCATCGGGATGTTGAACGAGGGGAAGTTGGGACGTTCCTTCATCAGGTGAAAGGCGGTCTCGTAGGCAGTCCAGCCGCCGATGATGAGCAGCGCGTCTATGCGGTGATCTTCGATGACGCGGGCAATGCTGTAGAGGTCGCGCCCTTTGGGGACGCGGCGCGTGGTTCCCAGCATCGAACCGCCGCGGATTGCCCAGCCGCTGACGCTCATCCAGTCCATTGTTTCCAGTTCGCCTTCGATCAGCCCCTCGAAGCCGTTGCGCACGCCGAGCATGATGTGACCGCGATCCAGCCCCAGGCGGATGGCGGCGCGGGCGGCAGTGTTCATGCCGGGGGCGGGGGCGCCGGCGTGCATCACCGCAATGCGGAAACGCTTGCGGGTTGGGTCAATGGGATGCGGCAGGGCGCGCACCATCGTCTTGAACGTGAGGAAGGCATCCTTGAAGGAGCCGCTGCGCAGGGACATGGCGCGCTCGAAATCCTTTGCTTCCACCGCCTCGGCGACGGCTTGCGTGCGGCGGACGCTTTCCATCAGCGGCATGCGCGTCATGCGATTGTTGCGGATGCCGATGACCAGCGGGGCATCGCCCGGGCGCAGCGAGAGCAGGGCATTGACTGCCTCGTTGCCCATCATCGTTCCCAAAATGCGGTCATAGGCGCTGGGGCTTCCGCCGCGCTGAACGTGTCCTAGCACGGTGACGCGCACTTCCTCGCCCAGCCGTTCTTCGAGGGCGCGCTGCACATCGCTGGAGCCGATGTAGTTGCCGTCGCGGTCGCGGGCGCCTTCAGCGAGGATCACGATGCTGTCGCGGCGACCAGCCTTTCGTCCGGCTTTGAGGCGTTCGGCAAGCACATCCTGCCAGTTTGCCACATCGGGCGGGGATTCGGGGATGAGCACCCAGTCTGCGCCCGTCGCCAGTGCGCCCATCAGGGCGAGGTAGCCGCAGTTGCGCCCCATCACTTTGACGACAAAGGTGCGCTGGTGGCTGGCGGCGGTGCTGGTGATGGCGTCCACCGCTTCGGTGATGCGGTGCAGGGCGGTGTCGGTGCCGATGGTCATGTCGGTGCCGCTGAAGTCGTTGTCAATGGAGCCGACCAGCCCCACGATGGAAAGGCTGGGGCAGGCGGCGGCTTCTTCGGGGGTGAGTTCGCCGGCGGCGGTCAGTTCGGAAAGCAGGCTGGACCATTCCTGCCAGAAGATGTTGGCGCCGGTCAACGAGCCGTCGCCGCCGATGATGACCAAGCCGTTGATGCCCGCCTTGACGAGGTTTTTTGCCGCCATGCGGCGTCCTTCGCGGGTGTAAAAGCGTTCGCATCGCGCGGACCCGATCATTGTGCCGCCCAACTGAAGGATGCCCCCCACCGAATCCCAGTCCATCTTGCGAATGTAATCGCCGTCATCCACCATGCCCTGGAAACCTTCGTAGATGGCGTACACTTCGAGTCCTTTGTCCAGAGCGGTTCGCACCACCGAGCGGACGGCGGCGTTCATCCCCTGTGCGTCGCCGCCGCTGGTGAGTATTCCAATTCGTTTCATCGTTGCGTTCCTGTAATCGAGATGTTGTGAGGCTACATTCTACTGCAAAAAGTTAACACGAACGCGCCGGGCAGGATGTCTCCTCCTGTTCAATCGGTGGTCTCTTGCGCGTTCATGTTGCGGAGGGGTTCGCCGGTCAGAGTTTGAAGGCTCATAGGAATGAGAATCAAGTAGGCGGGGAGGAATTTTGCCAGTTCCCAAAGGTTGCCGTTGATGAAGAAGAAGGCGATGTAAATGAGCAAACTCAGGAAAGCCAGGCGATGGAAAAGGTCGCTTTTTCGGAAGGCAAGCGCAGCGAGAACCACGAAGCCCGCAACATTTGAAAGCCACAAGGGCAGGATGGAGGTAAACAGGATGCCGACGTTGGTGTTGGAGGCAATATGTAATGTGAACGGATAGGGGGTTGGTTTCAAGCCAAAATACATACGGACAGCGGTAAAGGCTGCCAGCCAAAGGAGCAAGCCCGCAAAAGCGTACCGTAGCCGGCGCAGGGTGAGTGTTTGTTGTTCAATTAGATGGGCAAGATACCATAGCAGGAGGAATACCGTCTGTTCCCGGTTGAGAGCGCCCAAGCCCATCAAGAGGGGAAACCAGCCGTATTTTTCCTGCCGAATGATGGATAGCCCAAGGATGAAGAACAATAAATTGATGAAATCGCCCTCCATGTAATATCCGCTGGTGGATAATGGTATCACCGCCTGGAGCGCCAGCACGCCAATCATCGAGGCGGATGCGGAGAAGTTTCTACGCAGGTAGGCGTGGAAGGCGAAGAAAATCCCCAGAAAGGTCATGAAGTCGAGCAAGCCGTAGGAAAGTACATGCCGCCCGCGAATGCCAGGAATGAAAGGGGAAATCGTCGTTTCGAACAACTTCCCAAGCAGGGGTTTCAACACCCTGTATTGATAGGGTGGAGTCTGCTGATTGGAAAAGATCCTGTCAATATGTTCGATGCGAACGTCTATGTTGGGAAGGATTACTGTGCGGCTGACATACCAGGTGGAAATCAGCGCCAGCGTAACCAGCAGGATTAGGACAGGCTGTTTTTTCATCGAAGCGGCTCACTCACACGGCGCAGATTGGCGTTCCACGGGCAAGCCGAAGGCTTCGTAGACCGGGACGCCGTCCCATTCGGGGGGGATGGGCAGACCCAGCATGAAGGCGGCGGTGGCGGCTGTATCCATGGTGTGGACGGGGGTGGTCAGGGCTTTGGGCTGTACGCCCGGCCCCGAAACGACCCAGGGGACGGTCATGTCTTCGGGGCGGCGGGTGCCGTGGGTGGTGTCGTGCCCGCCGTGATCAGAGGTGACAATGATGAGCGTTTCATCACGCAATCCGCGGGCATCGAGTTCAGAGAGGATGTTCCCGAGGGCTTCATCGGCGCGGGACACCACGCTCAGTTGCTGCCAGGACATCCAGCCGTGTTCGTGTCCCATGCCGTCCACGAGGGGAAAGTGGACGAAGAGTACGCCGAAGTCCTGGGGGAAGTCGTCGAGGAGGCGCTGCGCCACGATCAGGTCGCGGTCGTTGACGTAGGTGAAGATGTCGAGGCTGGAGGGTTCGGTGATCTGGCGAAGTTTTTCCTTGCCCACGTGCATGACGGTCTGCAAGCCGGCGGCGTGGGCGAGGTCGAAGAGGTCGGTTCCATGAGCGTAACCGAGCAGGGGTTGATAGTCGTTCCAGTTGACGCCATGTTTGGCGGGGCAGAGACCGGTCAGCATGGAGGCGTGGGCAACCAGGGTGACGCTGGGGTACACCGTCTGCGCGGAGAGAGTGTAGGCGCCGTTCTGCATGAGGTTGAGCAGGTTGGGCATGGGGGCGGCGGGAATGGCGTCGGGGCGGAGTCCGTCAATGGTGAGGATCAGGACGCGGGAGGCGTGAGGCGGTGG
>JABRVZ010000140.1:0-20823 GCA_039961775.1 Chloroflexota bacterium | reverse complement strand
CGCTATTCATGCCGCTTATGCCAAGTTGCAGGAACTCAATCCTGTTCAACTGGCTGCGTAAGGTGAGTTAATGACTTCCAACCAATACGATGCAATCATCATCGGCGGCGGGCATAACGGACTGGTCGCCGCGGCGTATCTGGCGCGCGCAGGCAAGAAGGTGGTCGTGCTGGAGCGCAGACATATCGTCGGCGGGGCGGCGGTGACGGAGGAAATCTTCCCCGGCTACAAGTTCACCGAGTTTTCGTACGTGGTGAGTCTGTTGCGCCCGGAGATCATCCGCGATTTGGAGTTGCCCAAACATGGATTGAAAATCCTCCCGCTACCTTCCACCTTTACGCCAATGGACAACGGCGATTATCTCGCCTCATGGGACGACCACGACCTGACTCGCCGCGAGATTTACCGTCACTCGCCGCTCGATGCGGAGGCATACGACGAGTATGCCCGCGTCATGGCGCGGGCCGCGAAGGCGATCAAGCCCATCATCAATTTAATTCCGCCCGACCCGTCGTCGCTTCACCCGCGCGACTTGTTCAACCTGCTCAAACTCGGTCAATACGCCGCGTCTCTCTCGGAAAAAGAACTGTACAGGATTGCCAAACTCGTCACGCAGTCGTCGGCGGACATGCTCGAAGAGTGGTTCGAGACCGACGCCCTCAAAGGCACGAAAGCCGCCAGCGGAATCATCGGCACGTTCCTCGGTCCGCGTTCGCCCGGCACGGCATATGTTCTGCTCCATCATTACATGGGCGAAATTGACGGCGCGTTCCGCGCTTGGGGTTTCGCCAAGGGCGGCTCGGGCGGGGTGAGCGGCGCGATTGCGAACGCGGCGCGGTCGCTTGGGGTGGAGATTCGAGTCAATAGTCCGGTGAAGCAGGTCAAGGTCAAGGGTGGACGCGCTGCAGGTGTCGTCCTCGAGAACGGCGATGAAATTGATTCCAAAGTCGTGATGTCGGCGGCAGATCCGAAGCGCACGTTCCTGCAATTCGTCGAGCAGAAATATCTGCCCGATGATTTTGTCACGTCCATTCAAAACTTCCGCGTGCGCGGCTCGTCGGGCAAGGTCAATATTGCGTTGAGCCGATTGCCGCGCTTCACGGCGTTACCCGATGAACCCGCTTTGTATCGCGGCGCGGTTTCGATCAGCCCCAGCATTGATTACATCGAGCGCGCCTACGACGACGCCAAGTATGGACAGATTTCGCGCCGCCCATATCTTGATATGATTTTCCCCTCGATGATTGACCCAGACATGGCGCCGCCCGGTCAGCATGTGCTTTCGTGTTTCGTGCAGTACGCGCCGTATGATATTGAAGGCGGATGGGATGATGAGAAACGTAATCAACTCGGCGAAGCGGTGATTTCCACCATCGAGCAGTACGCGCCGGATATTCGCGAGTGCATCGTGGGGATGCAGGTCATCTCGCCGAAGGACATCGAAGCCATTGCGGGCATCACAGGCGGCAACATCTTTCACGGCGAACTGCTCCTGCACCAAATCTTCTTTCTGCGTCCCGTCCCGCAATGGGCGGACTTCCGCACGCCGCTCAAAGGCTATTACTTCGGCGCGAGCGGCGCCCACCCTGGCGGAGGCGTGATGGGCGCGGCGGGAATGTTGGCGGCGAAGGAAATGTTGAAGGATGGGGTTTAGACTGTTGACTTTAGACCACAGACTGCCATCGCTACCCACTATCTACTTTCCTCTTCCTGCCATCCGGGCGGTATAATCCTTTCATCGTCCCCTCCCAATCGCCAAAGGAGATTCCCATGCCGTTTAAACTCGTTTACTATTCCCAGCAAGACCCGCAATGGAAAACTGACAAACTCGGCTTCGGCAGCCAGCCATCTGACACCATCGGCTACATCGGGTGCGCCCTCACCAGTGTCGCCATGGTCCTGAGCGGACACGGCTACACCGTCACGCCTAAAGCCCTCAACCAAAAATTACAAGGCATCAACGGCTTTGCAGGCTCGGGCATCCGCTGGCACAGCGTCACTCAACTCTACCCGCAAATGCGCCTCAACTCCATCATCAAATGCAACGACACGCCCGCCCCCCTCGAGCAAATTGACGCCGCCCTCGCCGCCGGTCAACCCGCCATCGTCTGCGTGGACAGCACCCCGGCGCCCGGCCTGCTCACCCACTACGTGGTACTCATCGCCCGCAAAGGCAACGACTACCTCATGCTCGACCCCTGGCCCTACCAGCCCGACGTCACCAAAGAAACCTACCTCATGCCGCGTTACAGCCACGGCAACCCGCTCCAGCGTTCCATCGTGCAGATTGTCCTCTACGAAAACGTCAACGCCGACGGGATCATCCAACTGCCCGGACAAAAAGCCCCCTCGACCGGCGCGCCTCAGACTCCGCCGACAACTGCTCCTGTTTCGACGGCTGGATCCAAAGCCCGCGTCAAAGCCGACGTGACCCTTGGCTTGAACATCCGCACCAGCGAAGATACCTCCTCCAAAGCCAACGTGGTGGATGCCGCTCACCCCGGCGACCTGCTGACCATCATTGAACCCAATGGCTGGACGAAGATCGGCGCTATCAACCAGTGGGTAAAGGTTCGCACGAAGAACGGCAAGGAAGGTCTCGCCGCCGCCTGGTACCTGGAAAAGGTTCCAGGGGAGGTCTATCCGTCCACGGCGGAACCAGCCTCCGGTCCCGGAAGCGAAGCGGGTGTTCCATCTCCCACGACTGCCGCTTTGGTCGTCATGGTCAAGCCGACGGTCGGTAAGCTGGGTCTAAAAATCTACGAGACCGCCTCCACGAAATCGAAAATGCTCGCCAGGGAGGAGATGCGGGTGCGCCTGACGGTGTTGGAGGACGCAAGGATGGCGGGGAAGAAAATCGGCGTGGCAGGGAAGTGGTTGTTCGTGCAGAATGCCAGCGGCGTGCAGGGCTTTGTGCAGGCAGAATATGTGAAGAAGATTTAGCCAGAGGGGTGAAGTACTTAATCGAAAATGTTTGGATTAGAGGCGTAGAACACGTTCTCTAACGTGTCGTCGGCGTAACGAGAATGATAACTTTAGAAACGGAAAGCGAGGCGAGAGTGAAAGGCGATTTTAAGATGACCAGCGAGCAGATACAAGCCCGCGTACCCGTGACGGTCTTTCACGTTGGCGGGTGGCTGGATGCGCAGAGCGAATCCCAATTGTTGGAGGCGGCGCGCTCGGCGCATGAAACGGGAGCGCGTTATTTGCTGATTGAAATGAGCGAACTCGATATACTCACCAGCGCCGGCATGCGCGCCATTCAGAAGGTGTATCAAATGTTCACGCCGCCGGACGCTCCGCATAAAACAGTGCGTCTCAAACTATGCAGTGCGCCTCCGCAGATTTACAACGTGCTTGGGATTACCGGTTTTTTACAGAACCTTCCCATGTACGAAAGTCTCGAATCTGCATTGGAGACGTTTGGCGAAAGATAAGTTGAAGGAACAAAGCAAAGGCTTGTCTCCATGGGCAAGCCTTTGCTTTTATGTCAGGCAATCTGCCATCCTGCCGTAACCTGCTTACAACAAAGTAAGATAGAATCAAAGTACCTGCTGTGGGGCGGGCAGGTGCGGGTTGACCATGTTTCAGTTGCATCCCTATTCCATCGTTTTGGCGCTTTCTGCCATAGCAACATTGATCGTTTTCATCTTTGCCTGGAACCGAACGGCGCCGGGCGCTCTTGCGTTGAAAGTCATGTTGTTGGGGATGTTCATCTGGTCGGGAGGCTATGCGATCACCTGGCTGGTGACTCCGTTGGAACAGAAGCTTTTTTGGTTGAAGTTAATGTACTTTGGGGTGGTTGCAGTACCGCCGTTTTTTCTGCTCTTTGCTCTGTCCATCACCCACCGCGAAGAATGGATCACTTTTCGGAATCTTCTCCTGCTCTCCCTCGAACCCCTTCTGATATTGCTGATCGTCTGGTTTGCGCCGCAATTCCTATTCCAGTCCATTCATGCCTCCATTCGGGACGGTTATGCCTTCATGGAAATCGAGCGCGGCGGGTTGTTCTGGTTCAATCTTGCATATTCTTACCTGCTCGTCCTGCTGGGGCTGGCGCTGCTGGGAGCAAGTTATCGCCAGGTAAATGCCTTCTTCAAGAGGCAATACTTGATGATTCTGCTGGGATCGGTGGTCCCGTTTCTCTTCAGCGCCTTTACCCATCTGCGAAGCGGCGCATCTGCCGACCCCGATTACGCACCCATGACCTTTGGCGTCGCCGGGGCTGTCTATGCCTACGCCATCTTCCGCCACAAGTTGATGGACCTCGTCCCTTTTGCGCGCAGTCACCTTATCGAAAAAATGAGCGACGGACTGGTAGTGCTTGACGCTCAGGGGCGCATCGTGGACATCAACCCTGCCATGAAAAACTTTTTGAATGCGGAACCCGCTTCTTTTTTGGGAAAACATTTCTCGAACATTCTGAACACCTGGAACGATCATCTGGATTATCTGATGAACGGACCGGAGACCCGCACCGAAATGAGACTTCTCCACAAACCGTCGCGTTATCTGGAACTGCGGGTGACGCCTCTTTACGATGACGACCAAACCCTGAGCGGACGCATCATCGTCTTCCGCGACATTACTGACCGCAAGGAAGTGGAAAAAGACCTGCGTCACGCCATGGACAGGATGCAGACACAGTTAATCGAAATCGGCTTGCTTCAAAGCCAATTGCGCGAACAGGCAATCCGCGATGCGTTGACCAATCTCTTCAACCGCCGCTATTTGGAGGAGACCCTCGAGCGCGAACTGGCGCGCGCCGCCCGCGAAGTCTACCCGCTTTGTATTGTGATGATGGATATTGACCATTTCAAAGAGGTCAATGATACCTACGGTCACGAAGCGGGCGATTTCGTCCTCAAAATGTTGGCAGAAGCAGTGACCCACCAAAGCCGCCAGGGAGATTTCGTCTGCCGCTATGGGGGAGAGGAGTTTGTTCTGGTGATGCCCAATATCAGCCTGGAGATCGCAAAAGAGCGGATTGGAACTTTGCACCGTTCGATTTCATCGCTGTATATTCCTTTTGGGCGTTTCAATCTCAATGTTACGGTTTCCATGGGCGTCTCTGCTTTTCCTTTGCACGGCGAAAAGAAGGAGGACCTCCTGCGCGCGGCAGACCGCGCCCTCTACGCCGCCAAGCATGCCGGGCGCAACTGCGTAATGGTGTATCGCGAGTTGGAAAAAAGGGAAGAATAGTAGTATAGGCGGACGTTCTTCAGCGCCGGATTTTGCGCTGGAACACTAATCCAATTTTCAGCATAGGGTAATCTCCGTGTAAGAAAGTTTTCATAGAATGGGGACATCTGGACTCCGAATTGCCCCAAGTTGCGACCCTGCACCAGATGTCCTGTTTTTCGGGCGCGAATTCGTGAAATTCGTGGCTAAAAATTGGAATTTGTCCTTCCGGTAAGACAAGGTGGCAACTTGAGCGAATTACTTCTTCTTTACAGCTTTTATTCAGGTTAGGGCTTACGCATAATCGGCGTTCTCTAACGCCAATTACCTGCCCAGCGCGTTGGAGAACGCGCTTTACGCAAGGTTTTGCGTACCCCCCACAGGTGAAACTATGACCAACAAATTCAAGTCTGTCCCTGTCAAGTCGTCGGAGATTACGCCGTATTCGGTGTATCTTTCTCGGCGGGAATTTCTCAAAGCGGCGGGCATCGTGACCGGGTCGGCGCTTCTCGCGGCGTGCGCGCCGTCCGTGACTGATTCAGCCGTCCCTGAGTCCGATGCGCCGTCTGCCGCTTCCGGTCTGACCGACGAGTTGGGCGATCCCGTCAATTCGTTCGAGGACATCACCAATTACAACAACTATTACGAGTTCACCACCGACAAAGAAGGAGTTGCGCGGCTGGCGCAGAAGTTCAATCCCAGCCCCTGGACAGTGGAAGTGTATGGGCTGGTCAACAAGCCGAAGACGTATGGCATCGAAGACCTGCTCAGCCGCTTCACGCAGGAGGAGCGCATTTACCGCCTGCGCTGCGTGGAGGCGTGGAGCATGGTCATCCCGTGGACGGGGTTCACGCTGGCAAGCCTGCTGAAGGAGGTGGAGCCGACCTCGGACGCGAAGTACGTGCGCTTCGAAACGGTCTATCGCCCCGAAGAAATGCCCGGGCAAAAGAGCCCCTTCTACCCGTGGCCCTATCAGGAGGGCTTGCGGCTGGACGAAGCCATGCACGATTTGACCATCCTTGCCACAGGGTTATATGGACAGCCCATGCCCAACCAGAACGGCGCACCGATCCGCCTGGTGGTGCCGTGGAAGTATGGCTTCAAGTCCATCAAATCCATCACAAAGATTGAACTGGTTGCAGAACAGCCAGCCACATTGTGGAACACAGTTGCACCGAATGAATACGGTTTCTACTCCAACGTGAACCCGGAAGTGCCGCATCCGCGCTGGTCGCAGGCGACGGAGCGCCGCATCGGCGAGTTTGGACGCCGCCCGACGTTGATGTTCAACGGCTATGCGGAAGAGGTGGCGCATCTCTACGACGGCATGGATTTGAGCGTGTATTATTAGCGCAATCTGCCAATCGTCGCTAATCTTCAATATCGTGAAAGTTGTTGTGGATTAGCGGAAAGACTTTTGATGAAAAGTTTCTTCTCCCGTTACACTCCCTTACAGGTCGCCGTACATGGGTATGCGTGGTCTGTGCTGGTCATTCTCGTCTTCCAGTTCTTCACCGATAACCTGACCGCCAATCCCATTCAGGCGCTGGAACAACGCACGGGACGCCACGCCCTCACCCTGCTGGTTCTATCGCTGGCATGCACGCCGCTCAACACGCTTTTCAAGTGGAACGAACTGCTCAAGCGCCGCCGCGCACTCGGTTTGTACGCCTTCCTGTATGCCGTCATCCATGTGCTTATTTTTTTGCATCTCGATTACGGGCTGGCGTGGAGTCTCATTGCCCAAACCATCTTCGAAAAGCCCTTCATCGTCATGGGCGTGATTTCCTTCCTCCTGCTGATTCCCCTCGCCTGGACTTCCTTCGACATTTGGAAAAAACGCCTCGGGAAAACCTGGAAGCGCATCCACCAGACGGTTTACCTCATCGCGCCGCTGGTTGTGTTGCACTATGCCTGGAGCAAAAAAGGTGACTTCTTCGCCCTGCAGGGAGAGATCCTCCGCCCGCTGACCTATGGACTGGTTGTCGTCTTGCTCTTAATCCTGCGCATCCCGCAGGTGCGGAAGGCTGCCGCCTCGCTGCGGGACCGAATCCTGCCCCTGCTTCGAAAGCGGACTCCACACCCCACCCCCTCGCCCTGACAGTATTAGAAAATTCCCCGTATAAACAACAACAGTCCCACAATCGCCAGCGGAATGCCGACGATGGCGCCGATAACCGTCAGGCTGACCAGTACGCCGGCAATCATCAGCACAATGCCGAGAATCATGGCGACCAGACGCCCGGTCATTTCGACGATCAGGGCAAGCAGCTTCCAGATGGCGGCGAAGGGCAACAGATACCAGGGAATGCGTTTCTCTTGTGCAGTCATTTCTGCCTCCAAATTCAAAGTGTACAATATCATACGGCTTTCCGTCCCTTAAGTTGCCGCCGGAAGGTGCATGTTATAATGCCCGGCATGCCGACAAAACCCACCCGAAAGAAAAAAATCGAAGAAGAACCGCTCATCGAACCAGAGACTGCAGATGAGCCAGAAACCAACCAGCAAGAGACTTTCACCTTCAAAGTCAGCCACTTTTACGCTGTCTTAACGGTCTTTGCCTTTGCCGCAGGGGTGCTCCTGGGGTATGTTGTTTGGGGAATTGCCCCAGCGGAGAAAAGCCCGGTGACCGCCGCCCAGGCTCAGGGTCCGGTGGTGGAAGCGCCCGTCACGGCACAGCCGCAGTTCACCCGCTACGAGGTCGCCTCCGAAGGCTTCCCCTCCATTGGACCCGAAGACGCGCCCATCACCATCATCGAATTCAGCGATTACCAGTGCCCGTATTGCCGCCGCTGGCATCAGCAGGTGTACCAGTCTCTGTTCAATGCCTATCCGGGCAAAATTCGGCTGGTGTACCGCCACTTCCCGTTGACCTCTATCCACCCCGACGCCTTCCCCGCCGCCGAAGCCGCCATGTGCGCCGGCGAGCAGAACGCCTACTGGCAGTTTCATGAAAAACTCTTCAGCAGCAGCGCCCTGGGGAGCGACGTGTACACACAATACGCGCAGGAACTTGGGCTGGATATGGAGACGTTTACATCCTGCCTGACGGAAGGCAGATACCGCGAAGCGATTCAGGCTGACCTGGATTTTGCCATGAACCTGGGCGTGCGCTCCACTCCCACCTTCTTCATCAACGGGCTCGCCATTGTGGGCGCACAACCGCTCGACATTTTCAAGCAAATCATAGATAAGGAACTGGCGGGAGAAATTCCGTAATCATTACTTTGGAGGAGAGCAATGAAAAAATATGTTGCAGTAGCGGGCAATATCGGCGTGGGAAAATCCACGCTTGTGGAATTGCTCTGCGTCCGCCTGGGGTGGGAACCGTTTTACGAACCGGTCACCGAGAACCCCTACCTCAAGGATTTTTATCAGGACATGCACGCCTGGGCGTTTCACTCGCAAATCTTCTTCCTCACACACCGCCTGCGCTCGCATCACAAACTGGGACAACATCCCGGCTCTGTGGTGCAGGACCGCAGCGTCTATGAAGACGCCGAAATCTTCGCCTACAACCTTTTCCTGCAGGGATACCTCAATCAGCGGGATTACCAGACCTACCGCGACCTCTACGAGACGACCTCCCGCCTCCTCCCGCCCCCAGACCTGGTCGTCTATCTCCGCGCCTCCGTCCCTACTCTGATGAACCGCATCGCCCGCCGCGGACGGGACTACGAGCGGACAATCACCCCCGAATACCTGCAGGGACTGAACAGACTGTACGAAGAATGGATAGACAACTTCACCCTTTGCCCCGTCCTTGCCGTCCCTGCCGATGACCTCGATTACGTCTCCCACTCCGGTCACCTGCGGCTGATCGTCGAAAAGGTGCAGGAGAAACTGACCGGCAAGGAGGAGGTGGTGTTCGAAGCGGAAGAGGTTGCCCGCGCCGCCGCAGACGATTGAAGTCCTCCCACTATCTACAACAAAAAAGCCCCGCCGGAATACGGTGGGGCTTTTTGTAATATCCTGCCGTTACGAGGGCAGTTGGCTGTTGATATTGCTGAAGGTGTTGCCGACTTTTGGACCCAGCAACCGCATGACAGCAATCACAACGATGGCGACGAGTGCGAGGATGATCGCATACTCGACGAGGCCCTGGCCTTTTTCTTTGGGAGCGAATAACATAATGAAATCCTTTCTCTAAAAAAATTTACTCCTTCATCGCGCGGGCTCTTCTGCTGACCGGCGCGGTGGGGGCGCTGGGATTGCTCCTGCCGCGCCTCATCACCACCCTGTACGCCTGGAATAAAATCTACACCACGGCAGACGCCCCTTCCGGGCGGGTCGCCATCATTTTTGGCGCAGGTCTGCGGCGGGATGGAACTCCCACAGCCGTCCTGCGGGACCGTGTGGAAACTGGCGCCCGCCTGTATTTCGACGGCAAGGTGGAAAAACTGCTGATGAGCGGCGATAACCCCTCGCTGCACTATAACGAGCCGGGCGCCATGCGCCAATATGCCCTCTCGCTGGGCGTTCCAGAGGAAGCCATTGTGCTCGATTACGCCGGCAAGCGCACTTACGACACCTGCTACCGGGCAAAAGCCATCTTTGGGCTGCAAAACGCCGTGCTGGTCACTCAACGCTTCCATCTGCCTCGCGCCCTGTTTATTTGCAATGCGCTGGGAATTCGGGCATTCGGCGTGGAAGCAGCCAACCTGAACTACCGGTGGGCATCGCTGATCTTCTGGAACATCCGCGAACAATTCGCCACTCTGACCGCCTTTATAGACGTTTTCTTCCAAAAGCCGACCCCCATTCTGGGCAGGGCAGAACCTATCTTCATAGATTGAGTCACTGACGTTACGAGTTCATTCGTGCCGCGACATTCATGTCGCTTGAAACCACGAGATAAATCTCGCGCCACCGCGTAAGGTGAGTGAGTCAGACAACTTATCCACAACACAAAATAACGGGGACTTTCGGGCAAAAAATCATCCCCCTCGAGTACCAGAATCAAGACCATATTTGGGGGGATTCCGCCTTGCAGGGATGTTTGTCCAAACAACCAGGTTGTGGATAACCCGCCTCTAATTGTGGATAAACGCCTCTCCCTGTGGACAAGTCGAAGCAGCCGCCCTTTTCCACCCCTTTATCTACCCCTATATATGGGGGGTGCTTTTCTCAGCCATCGAAAATATGGAAAGGGGATAAACCGCGTCTTTTCTGTGGATGGATTGTGGACAAATCGTCCGGCATCTTTCCACAGCGAGGAAAAAGCCCATCGGGCAGAGTCAACCCCACATCCAGTATGAAGCGGGCGGTTGTCCCCCACATCTTCGGGTTGGGAGGGGTTGTCCACACTATCCACATTTCCTACTGCTATTACGAATCTTTGTATCCTATATAACAACCCATGATTCAATTCATAAGAACTCCAAAAGCACAGGCGCTTTCCACCTTATAATCGAGCCATGCGCACGTGGCTTCGCAATGCGTTGATTCTGATTGCCTTGCTCTCGGCAGTTCTTGTGCCGTTTGTCGTATCGGGGTATTTGGAACTCAAGGCGGCGTCCCGCTCATCGTCTCACCTGCAGGCGGCGGAACATTATCTGGCGGCGGCGCAAAGGCTTCCCTGGCGTCCAGACCTGTATGAACTGGCTGGGCATTACCTGTATCATGCCGGCGAATACGCCCGGGCGGGCGAAGCGTACCAGCAGGCATTCAAACGAAACGCTCTTTCACCAGAAGGGTGGATGGCGTGGGGCGATGTTCTGTATCTTGACGGCAATCGTCAGCATGCAGTGGAGATTTGGACGCAGGCGCTCGACCTTCCCAACCACTCTGAAAAGCTCTACTCCCGTCTGGCGGAAATTTATCAACAAAGCGGGGAGTACGCCCAAGCCGCGTTGTTCCTCCAACGCTATGTCGAGAAATATCCCGAAGACGCCTCCGCCCGCTACCGGCTTGGATTGTTACTCACCCTGACCGACCCTTCGCGGGCGGCATCTGAACTCATCCGCGCTTCGCAACTGGACCCTCAATTTGCCTCTGCCGCCCAAACTCTTCGCACCGCTGTGAACTTGTCTGCTTTGAGCGAGTCGGCGGCGGAGACGAAGGTGATCATCGGGCGCGGGTTGGGGCTGGTGGAAGAATGGCCGCTGGCGTATGAAGCCTTCGACGAGGCGGTGCGGCTGGACGAGAAAAACGCCGAGGCGTGGGCATGGCTGGGAGAGGCAGATCAGCATACGGCGGGGGGCGAAGCGCTTGCGCATCTCGACCGGGCGTTGTCGCTCGATCCCAATGACCCTGTGGTGCGCGGTCTGCGCGGGTTGTATTTCCAGCGCATCGGAAGTCACCGCCAGGCGTTGAGCGAGTTTCAAGCCGCCGCCAAACTGGAGCCGCAGAACCCCGCCTGGTATGTTTCGATTGGCGATGAGTTTGCGAATTTGGGCGACCTGATTACGGCGCTCGAAGCCTATCAATATGCCACAACGGTTGCCCCGCAGGACGCTCAGTATTGGCGCACGCTGGCGGAGTTTTGCGCCCGCAACGGCGTCTATGTGCGCGACGTGGGCATCCCTGCCGCACGGAAGGCGCTGGAGTTGAAGCCGAAAGACCCGCTGGCGCTGGATACGCTGGGCTGGTTGATGATTTTGGATAACCGCTATTACGAAGCGAAGTGGTATCTCTTTCAGGCGGTGGAAGCAGACCCGCAACTGGCTTCGGCGCATTTTCATCTGGCGCTGTTGTACTTGCAGACGGGCGATATGCAGGCGATGCGCGAAGAGCTCGTCCGCGCGCGTGATTTGGGCAGCGCCGAAGCCAAGTCTCTGCTGGCGCAGTATTTTCCATAACTCTGATACAATCGCCCGCATGAAAAAAATCCATATCGTTGCACTGCTGTTTGTGATTTTTCTTGCCTCCTGTCTTCCTGCCGCGCCAGCCGAGCCGCTGTTGAACGGCGCGCCGGGCGAAGTGTTGTACCGTGAGGATTTTTCTAACAATACCTCCGGTTGGGACCGCGTGCTGAACGACGGTGGAATCATGGACTACGACAGCGGCGGCTATCGCATCCTGGTGCGCGGCGCGAAGATGAATTTCTGGTCTACCCCGCCGGGGAATTTTGGAGACGTGCGCATCGAAGCCGACGTGACCCGCCTGAACGGTCCGATGGAGAACCGCGCCGGTCTCATTTGCCGTTATCAGAACGGAAATTACTACTTCTTCGTCATCTCCAACGACGGCTACTATGCCATCGGAAAATTTACGAACGGACAAGCCATCCTCATTGGGCAGGAGATGATGGTGGCGAGCGACGCCATCCGCGAGGAAGAAGTCAATCATCTGCGTGCGGATTGCGCTGGCGATACCCTGACCTTTTACGTGAACGAAACGCAGGTCGCCTCCACGCAGGATCCCGATTTTGCCACCGGCGGCGTGGGCGTGCTGGCTGGCTCGTTCGACGAACCGGGCGTGGATGTGTTGTTTCAAAACTTTGTCGTATTTCAACCCTAGCAAATCCAAAATCCAAAATCCAAAATCCAAAATCCAAAATCCAAAATCCAAAATCGTATGAAGGTTTATCTCGATACCGTCGGGTGCAGGCTCAACCAGAGCGAAATCGAACGCATGGCGCGGCAGTTTCGCGCGGCGGGGCATGAAATCGTCGCCTCGCCCGAAACGGCAGACGTGGCAGTCGTCAACACCTGCGCAGTGACGAACGAAGCCGCGGCGGATTCGCGCTCTGCCATTCGCCGCATTGCGCGCGCCGGCTCGGCGGAAATCATCGCCACCGGGTGCTGGACCACCCTCTACCCCAAACAGGCGGAGGAACTGCCCAACGTCCGCCGCGTGGTGACCAACGACCGCAAAGACAACCTCGTCCCCGACTTTCTCAAGGTTGCCCCCGAACTCTTCGACCTTGAACCCATCTCCCGCGAGCCGCTGCCCGGTTTGCGCCGCCGTACGCGCGCCTTCATCAAAGTGCAGGACGGCTGCGACAATCACTGCACTTTCTGCGTCACCACCATTGCGCGCGGCGCAGGGCGCAGCCGCCGCGTTGCCGACGTGCTTCTCGATATCCACGCTGCGCTCGAAGGCGGCGCCAAGGAAATCGTCCTGACCGGCGTCCACCTCGGGTCGTGGGGACAGGATTTCGGCTTGCACCTCACAGACCTCATCAAAGCCATCCTGCGCGAGACGGACGTGCCGCGCCTGCGGCTCTCCTCCCTCGAACCCTGGGACCTCTCTCCCGCCTTTTTCTCGCTTTGGGCAGATTCCCGCCTCATGCCTCACCTGCACCTGCCTCTGCAATCTGGCAGCGCCGCCACCCTCAAACGGATGCTCCGCAAGACCACGCCGCAGTCCTTCCGCGACCTGGTTCGCGCCGCGCGCGAAGCGATTCCCGATGTGGCAATCACCACTGACCTCATCGCCGGCTTCCCCGGCGAGACGGAAGAAGAGTTTGCCGAAACGCTGAACTTTGTCCGTGAGATGGAGTTTGCCGGCGGGCATGTGTTCTCGTATTCGCCGCGTCCTGGCACCGGGGCGGCAAGGATGAAGGGGCAGATCAAGCCCGAGTTAAGAAAGAAGCGGAATCACATCCTGCAGGAGGCAATCGAAGAGTCGGCGAAGTCGTATCGTGAGCGATTCATCGGCAGGCAGATGACGGTCTTCTGGGAATCCGCCTCGGAGGTGGGGGAGTGGGGCTGGAAGATGGAAGGGCTGACGGGTAATTATCTGCGGGTGAATGCCTTTGCGCCCTCGCCGCGCTGGAATGAAATTGACCTGGTGAGGCTGGAAGCCCTCGAAAACGGCAGGATGAAGGGCGTAATCTTGAATCGGGGATAAGTGTCACTTTGTGAAGGCGTGGACGGGGTTGTACAATGGTGTCATCTTGAACAAGGAGAACAGGCATGACCGCTCAACTGATTGATGGAACCGCCATCGCGCAAAAAGTGCGCAATGAAGTGAAGGAAAAGGTGGCAAAACGGATTGCGGAAGGGAAATCGCAGCCGGGGCTTGCCACTGTGCTGGTGGGCGACCGCATCGACTCGGCGACCTACGTCAGCATGAAGCAGAAGGCGTGCGCCGAACTGGGGATGACTTCCTTTCATCACCCGCTCCCGTCGGATGTTTCGCAAGAAGAACTGGAAGACCTCATCCGCAAGTTGAACGCCGACCCGAAGGTGAACGGCATTCTGGTGCAATTGCCCTTGCCCAGCCACCTGGATGAAGAACGCGTCCTTTCGCTTATCAGCATCGAAAAGGATGTGGACGGGTTCTCACCGCTCAATCTGGGGCGACTGGCGCAAAAGGGACGCGAGCCGCTCTTTGTGCCTTGCACGCCGTACGGCTGTATTTATCTCCTCAAGGAAGCCGGTGTGCAAATTGCCGGCGCCAACGCCGTGGTGCTGGGGCGTTCGAACATCGTCGGCATGCCCGCCGCCCTTCTGCTCATCAAAGAAAACGCCACCGTTACCGTCGTCCACTCGAAGACGAAGGACATCCCCTCCGTCCTGCGCAATGCGGATATTATCATTGCGGCAATCGGTCGCGCCCAAATGGTGCGCGGCGACTGGATCAAGCCCGGCGCGGCGGTCATTGACGTGGGCATCAACGGCGTGCCGGTGCTGGACGCCAACGGCAACCCGGTCATCAACGAAAAGACCGGCAAACCCAAGCAAAAACTGGTCGGCGATGTGAACTTCGAAGAAGCAAAGGAAGTCGCCGGCTTCATCACCCCCGTCCCCGGCGGAGTCGGTCCGATGACGATTGCCATGCTCATGGCAAACACGCTGAGAGCCGCCGAAATTCAGGATAAGTAACTCGAAGCCGACCCATCAGCCCCCAGTCTGCCTGAACAAAGCAGAAGGTCCCGCCGCGAAGCGGGACTTTTTGTTACCTGGGACTTAAGGGTGCGGCAAAAGGCACTCATTTTCCTACCCTGCTTGCGTTATACTTGGACAAAATGTTACCGGAAACCATCGGCAGATACCAAATCAAAGAGGAACTCGGGCGCGGGCAGTCCACCGTTGTCTATCGCGCGTACGACACCGAAGCCAACCGCGAAGTGGCGGTCAAAGTGCTCTCGGTGGAGCAGACGCCGAACATCAGCCAGCGGGCGCACTTCAAACGCGAACTCAAAATGATCGCCTCGCTCGAGCATCCTGCCATCGTGCCGGTCTACGACGTGGGCGAACAGGATGGTCAACCCTACTTCGTGATGCGTTACATGGCAGGCGGCTCGCTTGCCCAAATGATTGCCAGCAAAGGCAGGCTCTCTTTGCAAGAGACTGCCCACATCATTGACCGCATTGCCTCCGCCCTTAACCACGCCCACAAACAACACATCATCCACCGCGACATCAAACCCGACAACATCCTCTTCGACCTCGACGGCAACCCCTACATCTCCGATTTTGGCGTCGCCAAACCCGCCGCCACCGACACCTCTCCCGCCGAAGGGCAGGTGGGCACCCCCGGCTACATGAGTCCCGAACAAATCCACAATGAAACGGTGGACGAACGCAGCGACGTGTACAGCCTGGGCGTGGTCATCTACCAGATGCTGAGCGGCAGAAAAAGGTCGCGGCTCGAAACGAAAACCTCCCCCCTGCGCAGCCGCCCCTTCGCCCAACCCGTCCCCGACATCCTGAGCGAAGTCCCCGAACTTCCTCCCGAAGTGGGCGAAATCCTCAACATCTGCCTCGCTGAAAACAAACAAGACCGCTACGTCTCCACCCTGCACCTGGCGCGCGCGCTCAACAAAGCCGCCTTCGGCGAAGAACGCCCCTCCGTCTTTCCCGACCGCTACGGCAACCTGGCGGCTCTCCGCACCACCCTGTTCTGGACTTTTGGAAGCGTTGCGCTTCTCCTCGCGCTATTTTGGATGATTGCCCGCGGCGGCAACCTTCCTTTCCTCTCCGTCGCATCCACCCCGACCCTCAACCTGACCCCGCCTCCCCCAACCGTTTCTTCCACTGCAACTTTTACCGCCATCCCTCCCACCGACACGGCGCTCCCCCTGCCGCATCTCGTCACACCACAACCAGCCGCCACCCTGCCCGGCGGCGCAGACCAGATTGCGCTCATCTCCGGTAACGACCTCTACCTCGTCAACACCGACGGCAGCAACCTCCTTCAAATCCGCTCGGAAAACTCGCCCAAAACAAATCTGCGTTGGATTGACCGCAACCGGCTGATTTACATCTCCCGCAACTGCGCCTACCTGATGGACGCCGAGACCAAACAAACCAGCCCGATTGTATGCTTCAACACCAACGAACAACTGGAAGGCTTTAGCGTCTCACGGGATGGCAAACTCGTCGCCATCAGCATCCAGCGCACGCTCAACATCATCCCTTTCGACCTCGACTCCATCAAAAACATCACCTCCAGATTCGAATTTTCCAAAATAAAGGGAAGATACTGTTTCTACAACCAGTTCCCCTTCCGTGACGTGCTTTGGGGAAAAGACCCCGCCACGCTGCAGTTTGCCGCCCATGTCATTGACACGCGCCTCGTCAACTCGGACCAAATCTTCCTCCTCAACGCCGACCTCAACAACTGCGCCAACGTGGCGCTCTCCCGCCTCGACACCATCCCCGGTGTGCGCATCACCTTTGAAAAAGATAGCACCAAACGCATCGGAAGTTTCGACTGGGACGGAAAAACCCTCTTCCTGCTCAACGACTCGATCCGCAACGACGGCTTCGGCAACCTTTACCTTTATAACAGCGAAACCCGCGAGTCAACCAAACTCAACCCCATCAACGGCGAATGCTGTTACCGCGACGCCCGTTTCAGTCCCGACGGCAAATACATCATCTTCGCCTACCAGAAATTCGACCGCAGTGAAATCGCCTTATATTACGTTCCCTTAACCGAACTGCAAAACGGCGGACCTTTCACCCCCATCCCCCTGCCGACCCGCTTCTTTCCCACTGCGCGGGAAAATCCCCAACCTGCCCTGCGACCGGCTCAATAACTCACCTTACGCGGTGGCGCGAGATTTATCTCGTGGTTTCAGGCGACATGAATGTCGCGGCACGAATGAACTGCGTAACGTCAGTCAATAAATCAAAAAGCCCCGCCTCACGCGGGACTTTTGCTTGATTCCGTCCGAAGGAATCGCCATCACCATCATCCCCGGCGTTTTGTCAACTCCTTACTTTAACGTCAATTCGGGATAAGGCTTTTGGAGAATGGCAGCATCACGCCCGGAACAAACGGCAAGTTCCGTACCTGATTTTATTCCGCTACTCCTCGCTACTCTGCGCTAATTCCTTCAAAATTCGCGAAGATTGGCGCAGAGTAGCGGATCAGAAAGCCTTTCTCCGTAAACCAGGCAGGTACATCTCTTGTCCCGAACTCACGTTACTTTAAGCGATTGTACATCTTCATCACCTGCATCAATTCCTCATGCGGCAACGCCCTGACCGTCAGCCCGTTGCGCCCGGTCATATCCTCCGCGGCAATCATCGAGTTGATGATGGCTTCCTCTGTGGCGAAGACCGATGCTGCGAGCAAGGGGTCAATGAAGTTGTTGCTCAAGGCTTGCAATGACGCCAGCCCCTTGTCATTTCCGTGCGCGGCGTTGGGATTGGCGGTGGAGAAGGCGAGGAAGATGTCGCCTGAGCCGTTGCCGCCCAGCGAGCCTGTCCGTGCCATGCCGAGCGTTGCGCGTCGCGCCAGACGTTTGAGTTGATGAGGCAGGAGCGGCGCGTCGGTGGCGAGGATGACGATGAGTGAGCCGTCGTCCTGTCTGAAAGGGTTTTCTCCACTCGTCCAGACGGCGTTCTCTTTCAAATGCTGCCCAACCGGGACGCCTGCAATCGTCAGTTGATACCGCCTGCCGAAGTTGGTCTGTGCGAACGCGCCGACCGTCCAGCCGCCAAGTTTATCGGGAAGTTTGCGGGATGACGTTCCGCTCCCGCCTTTAAACTCGTAACACAGCATCCCTGTCCCCCCGCCGACGTTTCCTTCTTCGATTGAGCCTGATACAGCGTTCTCCAGGGCTTCTCTCACATGTTCAGGCTTGACGAAGAATCCGTTGATGTCGTTCAGCCAGCCGTCGGCGGTCTCCGTCACCAGCGGACACGACCAGCCCTGAAAAATCTTATCCTGTTCCACCTGCCATTGGATAATGGCATCGCGCACCACGCCAACGCTGTGTGTATTTGTAATCCCGATCGGACCTTCGAGGAAGCCGCCCTCCTCGACCCAGGCGGAACCGGTCATTTCGCCGTTGCCGTTGAACGGAAACCAGCCAGCAAAGACGGGATCGTGATTTGTTTTTCCTCGCGGATGAATTATTGTGACGCCTGTCCGAGCCGACTCGCCTTCGATGATGGTGGAGTAGCCGACAGTCACGCCTTCCACGTCGGTGATGGCGTTGTATTTGCCGGGCGTCCCTTCGAAGGGAATGCCGAGGTCGCGGGCGCGGGGTTTGGACATGGGATGCTCCTGTTAGCAGAAAACTAATCACTGAAAACTCGGTCACTGTTCACTGATTACTTGGTCATTGACTTTCCCTCGCCAGCCTCACCAACTGATACGCCACCTTCCTCATCACCTCGTCGGGAACCCCATCCACGGCTTTGGATTGGATGCGGGTGTCAATCTGGTCGTTGACGTAATCCACGGCGACGAAGTTTTCGTGTGTGAGCGCGATTTCGGTGGTGAACCAGTCGAGGCGGCAGAGGGAGGCGATGCGGCGGGTGATGTCGTGCAGGGGGGAGAGGTCGTAGCGGTGTTCCTCCGCGGGGGTGACCATCGAAAAGACGTGGGTCAGTGGATGCCACCAGCAGGGATAGGTTTCGCCGGCGGCGTAGAAAACGCGGAACCAGGCCGGGCGTCCTTGAATGGTGCGCGGCGTGACGGTTGCCTGGAGCAGGTATTTCTGCTCGGGAAACTCCATGCGGGCGCGCAGGACCTGGTCGAGGGAGAATGCGCCGAGGATAACGCCGGCGCTGCCGCCCTCATTGGACGGTTTGATGACGAATTGATGCCCGAGAGGGGTCAAATCCAGGTGGTGGACGACGGGCTGTTCGAGAAAGGGGGGCAGGATGATGGTGTAAGGAGTGTGGATGCCGGCGCTGATGAGTTCGAGGTGCATGGTGGCTTTGTCCTCAGACCATTTGGAGAGTTCGGGCGGGTTGATGCGCCGTTTGTGGTATTCCTTTGCCCAGTTGTTGATGGGCAGGAAGCGGTCATCGCCCTGCGAGCGGTCGAGCAGGGTGTTGAAGGTTCGCTCGCCTTTGTAGAGCGCTGTGACCGATTCGAGCAGATTTTCAGGTGTGATTTGCCAGAAGGTCAAGCCGTTTTCATGGCAGGCTTGTTCGATGAAATGGACGAAGTCAATGTCGTATTCCCAGTACCAGGGGAGGCAGAGGTCGTAGTGCATGGGGACATTGTAAAGGATGAGTTGCGAATTAAGAAAGGATGAAACGCGGCGATGATGTGATGTGTACTTGTCTGCTTCTTGCTGGTACAATGGGCAAACACACAAGAAAGGAATACTAATGAGTAAAGATTCGGTTCAAAACGGCGTTGTAGTTTCAATGGAGTACACGCTCCATGTGGACGGTGAACTGCTGGATTCCTCGGCGGGACATGGTCCGCTGGAGTTTTTGGCGGGCTACGGGAACATCATCCCCGGGCTGGAGAATGGAATGATCGGCATGAAGGTGGGTGACAGCCGCGATGTGGTGGTTGCTCCGGCAGACGGTTATGGCGAATACGACGACGAGGCATACCTGGATGTGCCGCGCGGACAGTTTCCCAAGGATATGCCGGTGGAGGAAGGGCTGGAGTTGACCGTCCGCGATGACAGCGGGCAGGGACGGTATGCGCGCATCGAGTCCATCGAGGGCGATCTGGTGCGCTTGAACTTCAATCATCCGCTGGCAGGCGACGAACTGCACTTCAAGGTGAAGGTGGTGGGACTGCGTGAGCCGACGGAGGAGGAACTGGCGCACGGTCATGTCCACTCGGGCGGGCATCATCATTAGAAGCAGTTGATAAAGGGGGTGAATGCCATTCGGACGGGAGCAGGTTTCGGTTATGTCCGAAGCGGGCATCAGCCGAAATAAAAAGATGGATGGGAGTTTCCTCCGCATCCATCTTTTTTGTTGTGCCATTGAGCGACTATGGCTGGTATGTGACGTTGACGGCGATCCAGTCGAGGTAGAAGTCGCGGGCGTTGTTGCTGGAGACGTCAATGACGCGCACGCGGAAGTTGGCGTTGCTGAAGTCGCTGGCGCTCCAGGTGCGTCCCCAGGTGTTGGTGGTTCCGCCGAGAATGTAGGTGGCTTCGCTGGTGGTCAGGTTGCCGGTGCTGAGGGCGTTCGTCCAACTGACGCCGCCGTCCCAGGAGAATTGGACGTAGATTTGGCGGGTGCCGGAGGCGCGGTCGGCGCGGGCGTCCACGCGGACCTGAATGCCGGTGATGGTGGCGCCGCTGGGGATGTTGAAGCCGTAGTTGTAGAAGATGTGGCGGTCTTTCTGGGTGCTGGTGTAGCTGGTGCTGGTGCCGGTGCCGCTGTTCACATCGCTGGCGAAGACGCTGTCGTTGGCGTAGGCGTTGGCAGGACTGCCTTCGTAACCGTTGTTGTCACCCGAACCGGATGTGACCGGCGCATTGGCGGAAGGCGAGAGGTAGCCCGTGCTGGTGGTGGGCGCGGGGGTGTTGGT
>JABRVZ010000139.1:0-2342 GCA_039961775.1 Chloroflexota bacterium | reverse complement strand
CTCCGCCAACTCCGGGAGCGGCTCTCGCGGCGCCTGGGGAATACGCTTTCTTTGGGCCATGCCACAAGTTTACCTCACCGATCTGACAAAGTAGTATTAACGTTGACTGGCAGACTCCCGACGGCGTGGAGCAGATCAACTTCATGGCGATGGACCCGGTCGCGTACGCGCGTGTCACCCAGTTCGTCTTCAGCGACGACGATGTCAGCACGGAGCAGGTCGTCCGCAGGTTGCAGCAGGGCGACGCGGTCCTTCTATCCAGCGTGCTCTCGGAAAAATACGGGCTGAAGACCGGCGATTTTGTCCAATTGCGGACGCGCAGCGGTTATCGTACTTTCGAGATCGCGGCGGTCGTCGTGGATTTCTACAACCAGGGACTGGTCGTGCAGGGCAGTTGGGACGACATGAAGCGTTACTTCCACATTGACGATGCCAGCACGTTCTTCATCAAGGTGCGGGATGACCAGTCCATTGACGATGTCAAACAGCGCATCGACGACCTGTACGGCAAACGCTACCGCCTGATCCTGATTTCCAACACATCCATCCGCGAGCAGGCGCTGACCCTGATGGACCAGGCATTCAGCATGTTCGACGTGATGGCGCTGATTTCCATCGTGGTCGGTTCGCTGGGCATCGTCAACACCCTGACGATGAGCGTCATTGAGCGCACGCGCGAGATCGGCATGCTGCGCGCCATCGGCATGACGCGCATGCAAATTATCCGCATGGTGCTGGCGGAGGCAGGCTTGATGGGCGTCATCGGCGGCGTGCTGGGGGTTGGGACGGGGATCGTGCTGGCGCGCATCCTGTTCATCGGCATGACCACAATGTCCGGATACCGACTCACTTTCGTCCTGCCACCGGAGGGCATTGTCATCAGCCTGATCGCGGCGGTCGTCATCTCACAGATCGCGGCGATCTTCCCCTCCCGCCGCGCGTCGAAGGTCAAGATCCTCGAGGCGGTCCGCTACGAGTGAGAGGAAGGCTTCAGAAAACAGAAACAGCCCGCTCGGTCCAGAGACTGAGGCGGGCTGTTTTCGTCCAGGGTGGATTATTTCGTGACTTGTATCTCGACGAAGGCGCTCATCCCCCAGCGCAGTCCTTCGGGGATCTCATCCAGCGTGACGAAGACATCGTAATAGACGCCGGAGCCGACCGCATTCTTCAGGGAGATTTCGCTCACCTTGCCGGTGACAACCGTATCGGGGAGCGCGTCAAACGAGACTTTGACCGGGTCACCGACCTTGACACGCGCCACATCCACTTCGTTCAGGTCGGTGGTTTTGACCTGCAAGGTGGAGAGATCAGCAAGTAAAAGAACCGGCGCACCAGGAGAGACCATCTCGCCGGAATTGATGTACAACTGCACGATGGTGCCGTCGAAGGGGGCGGTCAACTGGGATTGGCGGATGACCGATTGAAGGGCGTTCACGCGGATCTGCGCCGCCTGGACCTCGGGTGAATTTTGCAGGTTGATCAGGCGGTCGAGTTCACGCTGGGCGTCATCGAGGAGCGCTTTTTTGAGGGCAAGGTCTTCATCTGCCTTTTCGATGGTGGTTTTATCGGCATAGGCTTGATATTCCTTGACCACGGGCACTTCGATCGTACCGAAGGGTGTCTTTTCCTTCTTTATGACGGTTTCCTTGTAGGTGATCAAGCCGTTTAACCCCTCTCGATAGTCGGCGGCTTTGTCGTATGCTTTTTGAGCGTCACGCACAGCAATGACAGCCTGAGCCAGCGCGGTGTTTTTATCAAGCAGGTCATCCAACGCCTTTTGGGCAAGGAGCAGGTCTGCCTGGGCATTGATAATCGCCTGCGGCAGAGCATCGTCGGGAAAGAAGGCGACGACGTCGCCAGCCTTGACCTTGTCACCGACTTTGACCGAGACATTGACTCTTTCCGAACCCAGCATGAATGCCAGGTTCGCCCATTTCCCTGCTACTACCTCGGCAGATGCGCTGACGACATCATCATTTAGGGCGATCACAGGCTGGGGGTCTGCCTGAGCCGGCTCGGTGTTCCCGGTCATCGCGCCGCAGGCGGTGACCAGGACGGACAAAACGAGAATTATCAATAGATTAGAAATACTTTTCATGGCGACGTTCTCCTACGCATATAAATGGTTACACCCAAACATCTTTCCCACAATGATTCTAGTACCACTACAGCCTGCTAGCAGGCAGGCTGTAACCAATCCATAATATTTGGGATGAAACTCACTCCGCCGGCATGACTTATTCACTCACCTTACGCAGATTTGAGTAAACTTGGTGCATGAAAAACGACAAACTTCTTGACCTGTACAGCGACTATTTGATAAGCGCCTTTGGACAAACCAC
>JABRVZ010000138.1:0-33955 GCA_039961775.1 Chloroflexota bacterium | reverse complement strand
GATGACGCTCGTATCGTTTTTAAAGATCACTACCCTACATCTTTAACTTGTTGATGTACTAGCGCCAATGTTGCGCGCTCCAGCAATTGCTGGCGTGGAGCGGTCAATTCCAGCGGCGGCTCTGGAGGGAGAGGATAGGGAATGAACGCGCGAATCCTCTCCCCCGCAATCTCGGTTGTTTCATAAGTTCCTGTCAGACCACGCTGCATTGCGCTGCTCCTTATTGCCGGTTCGTTAAATAAGGCTAATTTTTATTAAACGAAACCGCCAAATCGCTTAATAACAATAGGCTTTCACTCATCATACCCCAACCCTCGCAAATTGGCTTCAATCGTCTCGTCCAAACGACGGGCTTCGCCTTGCAAAGCGCGCCATTCTACGGTCAGGCGCGCCATCTTTTGCTCGAAGGGTTCGTCGTCCTCCTCGGTTTCCGCCGCGCCCACGTAGCGCCCCGGCGTCAGCACGTATCCCTGGGCGCGGATTTCATCCAGGGTCACGGATTTGCAGAAGCCGGGGATGTCGCGGTACTCCCCTCTCCTTTCAGGAGAGGGGCTGGGGGTGAGGTCGCCGCGCCACGCATGATACGTATTGGCGAGTAAAGCGATGTCTTCATCCGACAAATCGCGGTGCACGCGGTCCACCATGTAGCCGAGTTTGCGGGCGTCAATGAACAACACCTCCCCGCGCCTGTCCCTCACCCCTGCGCCCCTCTCCCGCTGGGAGAGGGGATGGGGGTGAGGGGATTTATCCCGCGCCAAAAACCATAAACACACCGGGATCTGCGTGCTGTAAAACAACTGCCCCGGCAGGGCCACCATGCAATCCACCAAATCGTCCTCGATGATGGCTTTGCGAATCTCGCCCTCGCCCGACGTATTGCTCGACATGCTCCCGTTCGCCAGCACGAATCCCGCCCTGCCTCTCGGCGAAAGGTGGTAAATGAAATGCTGTACCCAGGCGAAGTTGGCGTTATTCACCGGCGGCACGCCGTACTTCCAACGCTTGTCCTCGCGCAGGTTCTCGCCGCCCCAATCGCTCATGTTGAACGGCGGGTTGGCGAGGATGAAATCGGCTTTCAGGTCGGGATGCAGGTCGCGCAGAAACGAATCGGCCGGCTCTTTCAGGTCGCCTTCGATGCCGCGGATGGCGAGATTCATCTTGGCGAGTTTCCACGTGTTGGGGTTGGATTCCTGCCCGTAAATGCTGATGTCGCCGATTCTGCCGCCGTGCGCCTCGACGAACTTCTCGCTCTGCACGAACATCCCGCCCGACCCGCAGCACGGGTCGAACACCCGACCTTTGTACGGGCTCAGCATTTCGACGAGGACTCTCACCACCGAGCGCGGCGTGTAGAACTCGCCGCCCTTCTTGCCCTCCGCGCTGGCGAACTGCGAGAGGAAGTATTCGTACACGCGCCCCAGCACATCCTGTTTGCGGCTCTCCTCGTCCACGAAGTTGATTCCGCTGATGAGGTCCACCAGCCCGCCCAGGCGCTGTTTGTCGAGCGTGGCGCGTCCGTAGTTGCCTGGCAGCACACCGCGCAGCGAGGGGTTATCGCGCTCGATGGCTGCCATGGCGTCGTCAATCAAGTTGCCGATGGTCGGCTGTTTGGCGTTCGCCTTCAAATGCGACCAGCGCGCCTCCCTCGGCACCCAAAAGACGCGCTCGGCGATGTACTCGTCGCGGTCTTCGGGGTCCGCGCCTTCACTTTGCTTTGCGGTCAATTGTCTGTGCATTTGCTCGAAGGCGTCGGAGATGTATTTCAGGAAAATCAACCCCAGCACCACGTTCTTATATTCCGCCGCGTCGAGATGTCCGCGCATCTTGTCCGCGGCTTGCCACAGTTGCGCTTCGATGCCGAGCGTTGCGCCGTTGTTGTTTTTTGATTTTGGTTTTTTCTTGGCTGGCATGAATGTCCCTATCAATGCGTTCTGCGAAATGTTGTCGAACAACGTGCTGCAAATATAGCATAATTTTACTGTGTACCTATCAAACTTCGAGGAACTCAACTGAATGCCGCCCTCCCCCACTCCATCACCGGCAACTCCCCGAACCGTTTCATATTCCCAAACACAACCGCCACCTCCTCCGGCAAATCCACGCACGCCCAGCGCGCGGACTCATGCACCCACTTCCTGCTCAACTGTACATATACCAACCGCACGCCGGTGCGTTTACATAAACTCAGCGCCTGTTCCAGCCTCTTCGTTGTAATCTCCGTGATTTCATCCCTGTCCTTGTGATCGTCTCCCACCTCCAGCCAAAATAGAGTCTCGTATCCTTGAATTCTTCCCCAAGCCAGTCCGTCCGGGATCACGGAGAGTTCGGGAATGCGGACTTCGCTCCAGCCCGCCCAAATCTCGGCATGAGACCAGGCAGACTTCAGCCACGCGGACCAGACGCGGGAGATATGCCGGTGCCCATATCCGATCTGCTGGAGATTCTCTTCTTTTCGGGAGGTAAACTCCACCCCTTTCGGAATCCCCCAACTGCGCAATGCCAGAGACAAGCCCTTGGGGCGGAGATGCCAAAGCGGAAACAAATCCATTTGAGCGGGTCTGGCTTTGCCGCGTCGGATTTTCGAGCTGGTTTTGTACACGACCAGTTCCCTCTCCTCAAGATGGGCAAGCAGTTTTTCGGTCACGTCAGCCGGTAACCCCACTAAAGAAGCAATCTCATGTGTGTTTCCCTTTTCCATCCTGCCCAACGCCTGCAAACATCGCAATTCCTCCCATGAGACAGGAGCGTAACTCTCCTCTACATCCGGCGGGCGTGGATGCTGCGAGGGAAACAAGCGCGGCGGGCGCGAAAAATCCAACCAGTTCGGCGTTTTGCCCGCCAGGGTCACGGCATAAGGCAGCGCCAGTCCTCTCAGCGAACGCCTGACCTCCAGCATAAACCACTCACCGGGCGCATCCACCTGCACCCAGAGGGACGCGCCGGGTCGTTTTCGATTGGCGTGAGACGCCATCCGCCTCAAGGGTTCCTCATAGCAGAATGGCGGGATACAGGCACGGGCGTCAATGCGGAAGATAAAGGTATCCGTCCAACCGTTTTGAAATGATAGACTGACCCAATCCGAAAAGGTCACATTTCCAATGCGGACGGTCATCACTCAATCTGAACAGCCGATGTTGATGTAATCATCTGCTGTGAAGAAGGACTGCGGATTGAGCCAGACGTAACTTTTCTCCCCGGTCTTGTGCTTGACGCCATAATGCAGGTGCGCGCCGGTGCTGTTGCCGGTGTTACCGCTCAAACCCACTCTGTCGCTGTTATGCAACAAATCCCCCTGGGCAACTTGAATGCTGCTCAAATGTGCCAGCCAGACCTGGTAGCCGTTGTTCTCAACGACAACCAGATTTCCCCACGGACCATTCGAGCCAGCCCATACGACCTTGCCGCCCATCGTGGTATGTACTGGCGTGCCTTCATTCACGGGAAAATCATTTCCGGTATGAGAGTCATATTGCGGGTCGTGGAAGGCACAACCAAGCAAAGGCTTGTCATACCAGTCGCTCCAATGCTGGATGGGTCCAATCAGCGGCAAGCCGTGGATGTCCGCTTCTGGACCGATGTATCCGTCCCACAAAACGGCGCTCAAACCGGCGGGAGCCGAGTCATTTATGTAAGAACCATTATCGCTGGTCTCGCTATGCTGCGGCACATCGAACAGCCACTGTTCAACGCCCGGTTGCGCCCAGGCGGGCAATTGGGGAATGGTCAATACGACGATCATCACATATCCCACCACCAAAGCCGCCCCGCAAAGTAACGGGGCGGACATCAATGCGATGGAAAGACGGAAAAAGCCCTTCACTAGAGAACCCGACCGAGACGGTCCAGTCGGATCTCGCCCTGCCCGCCAGCCTGCAAGCCCATCGAGGCTTCGATGGACAAGCCATTGCGGATCATCCGCATCGAGAGCCAGTACGAAACGCCTGAACCAATAATGACAGGCGATAACAGCAACGGATTGGCGGAATACAACTTCCCGACTTCGGGTGTGGTGATGGCGATCAAGACTAGAACAGCAGGCGGAAACAGTGCAAGAAAACGCGCCTGCCATTCCACGCCTTTCGCAGCAGCGCGGGCGCGGGATAAAACCTCCACCACAGTCCCCAGGGTCTTTCGGAGCGAAGCAACCAGAGGTCCGATCTCGATGCGCCCCTCGATGGAGGCAAGCAGGGAAGTGGCGACAATATCCACCGCGGGGTTGTCCCAGGCGGTCGTCCATTCGCGCACGGCGAGCGCGGCTTCGTCGGCGGGTGCAGTCCGCAGGCGAACAACGAGATCGCCCAACACCATCCGCCCGTCGGGACCGACAGCATGCGCCGCGTCATCCAGCGCGTCGCCCAGGGGTCTGCCTTGCGAAAGCAGCGTCTCCACCACGCCCAGACCGCGCAGGATGTCCTTGGCTTGCTTCAAGCGAAATTCCTGCCGTTTGTCGGATAACGTGCCTGCATACAGCAAGCCGCCTGCAATCGCAAACAGGATGGCAGGGAAGACCCCAAGAAACAATCCGCCTGCCAGTCCGCCGCTGACCCACGCCAAAAAGCCGTAGGCAATCTGGTTGAAGGTGAGACCTGTGCCGGTCTGGCGCGCAAACTTCTCCGGGTCGAATTTCTTCTTTGGCTGGGCAATGCCCATCGCGCGCGCCATGCCCGCTTCATCCACGGTGCGCCGCCAGCCGAATGTAATTGGAACAGCAGCCAACGCCAGCGCGCCAATCAAGGAAATCAAAGTGATCATTTGTTTTCTCCTACCTGAACCAAATCGAAAGTTCTTCCGCCCCGCCGTTTGCCAGCCAAACGACAAAATACACCCCCACAACGCCGAGCAGGGCTGTGAGTAACGGATAGACACCGACCTCATTCCATGCCAGGTCAATGGGGTGAATCGCCGTTTGCGCGGCAAAGGATGGCGCGTCGCGTTGAAACGCTGGGCGTTCGGATTTTTGTCTCTGAGTATTTGCCGGCTCTGCTCTGCGCGTTGTAGCCTGTTGATTGACGTACTGTCTCGTCTGTATGGCATAGCGGAAGCGGCGGGACATCCAGATTTCAGGCGGGACGCGGTCGGGACCAAGGCGCAGAAGCGCCAGCGCCATGAACCCGACCAGCACCAGAAAACCGATCACCACCTTTCCGGCAAAAGATAGCGGAAGGAATAGACACAGGACCGCCAAAAGCGCGCCTGCTCCAAGGATGCCAAGATCGCGGTTGTTGAACATAACTTTCCTAAAAGGGCGGCTTGGGTTGGAAGCTCTTCAACATCTCGCCCAGTTGCGGCAGGAAGAGAAAGGCAAACAGGACGATGATGACCAGCCCAACCACGCCGATGATCGCCATCGAGGTCATGCGGCTGCCGCCAAAAGCCATGCCCGCCGTGCCTTGCAGAACGAAATACAGACCGCCCAGCAACGCCACAACGATCAACAAGCCAGCCATGAACGCCCAGGCATCGCGGGCGATGGCGAGAATTTGTTCCATGATGGGGTCGAACATGAAAAACATCTCCTTTCGTGATTCAACAGGTTCCGAGAAACCAGGCAGCGAGAGGCAGCGCCGCGCCAGTCAGGATCATTCCAAAGATGACTTCCCCGCATTCGATCAGCGCGCTGGCAAACGTGGACGCGCCGCCAATCGAGGCGGAGAGCATGGAGGTAAACGCCGCCTTGAGCATGCGCAGCGCCGCCAGACCGCCGATCAAGCCGGAGGCGAGAGTCCCAAGTTCGCTGATCGGTCCGCAGCCACCTGCGCCAGGCAGGGTGGACTGCAGGGCGCTCACGATCTGCGGAATGCCAAGGAAGGCAAACAATCCCAATACCAGGATGGAGATCACGGTGGAGACGGACTCCCACACCCATAGATTTGCGCCCAACACGGATGCCGAACTCACGCGCAGCATTTGCGCGATGCCAGCCAGCAGGGCAAATGCCAGAAATGCGCCTGCCAGGGCGACCCAGGCTTCACGCAGGAAGGTTAGTAACAAAGAGGAAACTTCGCTCACGTCAATACCATCGGATCGTGTTTATGGAATTCATTTTCAAGGGCGGGATAGAAATGTTCACCCCAGAACTGCATTGGCCAGCGGCGGGAGGGTCCAGTGCGGTCTTTGAGGGTCAGGACTTCCAGTGGAGCGCAACCGCAGTCGCGGACATCGCCGGTGCGGTTCACCACCAGCACCCGGTCCGCTTCATACGGGACTCGTTCATCGCCCAATAGCGCGGACAGATCATCGCCATCGTTGAAACGCTTGGATTTCAAGGCGGCAGCCGCAATGATCGCCCAACCATGATGGCGCGCCATCTCGCGCAAGGCGGCAGCCGCTTCGCCGCTGCGTCCCTCCTCGTTCAGCATGCCGGTCAGCCCAACGACTGGTACACGATTGAGATAGTCCACAGCGATCAGCGCTGGTCCCTTGACAGGAAAGGCATAATCGTGAACGAGCGTGTCTTCCAGCGCGCGCACGGTGTCCTCGCGTGAATTGAGGGAGAGCAGGACGGCCTCGCTGGCGCGCGCCAGGGCGGCTTCGACCTGTTGCGGCGCAGCCTGTCCATGCGGACCGGACACGACCGCCTCCATTTGGCGATATAGGCGGAAGCGTAATTCCTCGGGCGTGTGTTCGTAACAACCGATGGCGGACGGGAGGTGTACACAGGCGGACTCGAAGATCATCCGCAGCAGCCAGGAAGTCTTGCCAATTCCCGGCGCTGCGGCGAGTAATGTCAAGCCGCCGCCCCAGAAAGGCAGGCCGGCGGAGACACCAAAGGGAGTGTAGGGTTGGGGATTGCCCAGAGTTCCAGAGCGCGGCATGACGGGCATGATATTCAATTGGCGATGGGGGATGGTCCATGGTGTCGCTAAGCGAAACAAGAGAAAATTTCCCCGGACAAATCAGATCGCACAAATCAATCGAGTTTGTTCAACCAAACAATTCGGAGTATACTTATTTTGCATCAGTGTTCAGCCCTCTCGTCAAGGGAGACACGGAATGGCACGAAGAAATGTCAAAGTAGGAGATATAAAAGATGTAAACGGGGAAATTACTATCGCGGCTGGCGATATTAGCATCTATAAAGGCTTTACCGCCAAGCAAGTCTCAGACATCCTCAAGCAAATCACAACCACGTTTCAACCGAAACCATTTGACGGACGCTGTCCCTACAAAGGGCTGGAAGTCTTCGAAGAAGAAGATGCCGAGTTGTTCTTCGGGCGCGAGAGGTTGGTCGATAATCTTGTCAATCGTGTGAAGGAATCGCGGACAGTATTTATCACAGGACCCTCTGGTAGCGGGAAGTCATCGTTGGTGCGCGCGGGCTTGATCCACGCCTTGAGGCAAGGGGCAATCAAGGGTTTGCAAAGTGAACGCTGGCTGTACGAAATCATCAAACCGGGGCGCGACCCGCTGGAGGCATTGGCGGTGGCGTTTTCCCGATTGAAGTCCCCTGAACTGGCAAACTACTTTCGCGAGCATGTCAACAAGCCAGATATTTTGCACGAGTGCGCCGAATCGATCTTGAGCGAACGGAGGAATCAACGCTTTGTATTGTTCGTTGACCAATTCGAAGAAGCCTTTACACAGGTGGGTAAAGAGAAGGCGGAGGCATTCATCAATATGCTGACCAACGCTGCGACGATTGAAAATGGCCGCCTCGTTATCTTGTTTGCACTGCGTACAGACTTTGTCTCGAACTGTGCCACGTATCCGCAACTCAACGATCTGTTGAACCGTCAGTTCTTGCAAGTCGGTGCGATGCAGCCCGATGAACTTGTAAGTGCCATTGCACAACCCGCCTTGCGGGTGGGCTTGTGCATTGATCCCGACCTTATCGCGCAAATCATTAACGATATGGAAGGTGAGCCGGGAACATTGCCATTGATGCAATTTGCCTTGAAAGACTTATTCGATGCGGAACAAGCCAAAGGCAGAATGATCGCATTGACGCGCGAAGCGTACCTCCAGCGCGGTGGTATTCATAAATCACTGGAACGCCACGCAGATGATGCATTTTCAAAGTTAAGCGAAAATGAACAGGAATTGGCACGAACTATTTTTGCTGGTTTGATCGAAGTCGGGCACGGCACACCGGACACGTGCCGCACCGCGTTATTCGATGAATTGATTCCTGCGGGCGCGGGCCTGCAGGATGTGGAAACCGTTGTGCAGAAACTTGCCAGTGCGCGACTGATAACGACGGATGAACAAGCTGGCAGGGACACGGTCACGATCTCACACGAGAAGTTGATAGAAGCTTGGCCCTGGCTGAAAAAATTGGTAAATGAGAACCGTGATGCGATTGCCCTGCAGAACGAGATCGCGGAAGATGCGAGGGAATGGGAGACGCATGGACGTGATGGAAGTTATCTATACACAGGCGCACGTCTGATCAACGCCCATGAACAACTTGAGAAAAGAAGTCTTGTTTTGAGCGGACTGGCTCAGGAATTTGTACGGAAAGGTATCTTGCGAAAGAAGCGGGGGCAACTGATTATGATTGCTGGAGTTTTATCTTTTGTTCTTCTTTTGATGTTCGGAGTCATTGTTTTTGGACGTGAAGCCAGCATTAACGAGCAGCTGGCACTGAGGAATGAAGAAATTGCACATACCGCCCAAGCAGCGAGCACACGCGCGGTTGCACAAGAGGGAACCGCGCGAGCCAATGCGGCGGAGGCAATAAAACAAGCCAAAATTGCACGCGCTGAAGAGCTGGCGGCAAAAGCGGTCTCAGCTCGTGATCTCAATTTTCCCGTATCATTGTTGTTAGGAGTCGAAGCCTATAATACATTTGATACCTTTCACACCAGAAAAATCTTGTTTGAAAATATTCAATCTTTTCCGCATATTCGCCAATACCTGTATGTTGGCGGAGTGCTAAAAACAATTGCTGTCAGTCCTGATGGAATGACTTTGGCAACGGGCAGCTGTGATGTTGCGTTTAACTGTCCGCAGGCAGATATTAAGCTTTGGAGATTAGAGGAGATAAGCCTTACTGGCGAATCGTTGCCATTGCAGGAGGGGATATTTTCTCTAGCATTCAGTCCCGACAGTAAAACACTGGCAACCGTGCATTGGTCAGACGTGCGTTTATGGGATGTAAGCACGCGCGAACTAATTACTGACCCATTTCCAGCCCATGGTAGTAGAGGTAATGTTGCATTTAGTTCGGATGGGGTAAGTATTCTAACTCCGGGAGGTTTAGACCATGGTCCCCTGATATGGGATTTGGATACCTATCAGATTATTCATGAACTACCATTATATAACTCATACAACTTAAACTTGGTTAGGTTTTCCCCTAACGGGAAAAAGTTTGCCACCTTGACATACGACCCTCTCACCTCCGCGAATACGGACAACAACGGCATCCTGATATGGGACAGTTTCACTTATGAAGTGGTAACCCGGTTATTCGGTCATGAAGGCATAACAACCGCTCTTACATTTAGTCCAGACGGAAAAATACTTGCTTCGGGCGGTAAAGATGGAGCTGTAATCTTGTGGGATGCTGACACTTACCTTCCAATCCACCGGCCGTTATCCGCTCACAACGGCGCTGTTGTTAGTGTTGCTTTTAGTCCAGATGGGAATATTCTGGCGTCAAGTAGTTCGGACCAGACCATTATTCTATGGGACGCATCATCCGGTACCCCTGTTGGTCAACCCATCAAAGCACCGACCATTGCATCCGATCTAGTATTTACTCCCGACGGAAACAGCCTAATTTCGCGCGGCGCAGACAACAATGTCATTTTCTGGGATGTAATACCACAACAGCAATTAACCCGAATATTAGCTAATGATTTGCCGTTCATATTAGATCTGGCATTCAGCCCGGACGGAAAAACGATTGCATCAGATCACGACGATGATGTTATTCGTTTGTGGGACATCGAAACCGGAAAGCTAACAGGGCGAATCAATTACACAGAATCCATTTGTTGTTTATCATTCAGTCCAGACGGAGTGATCCTTGCAGCAGGTAGTCAAGATCGCATCATCTTATGGGATGCGGCCAATCTTCAACAAATCCGCTCACCTTTGAAAAAACATACCTCATGGATAGGCGACATTACCTTTAGCGCCGACGGAAAATGGCTGGCTTCCTCAGATCAGGATGGTACTGTCATCGTGTGGGATGTAGCGACCGGCGAGTCCATTGGACAGATATCAACAAACATCGCTTATGGAAACAGCCTGTTTCATTTGACTTTCAGTCCGGACAGCAAAAAGCTTGCATTTGTTGATGGCGATCAAATCATTATGCTGGATATAACTACCCAACCCTTCGCTCTGGAAAAGTTTCCAGAAGTCTATAATTTTATCGATGGGCTTCTTTTTAGCTTGGATGGGAAGGTGCTCATCTCGATAAACGCAAATGGCGATATCATCTCATGGGATATCGCTACCCGTGAACCTATCAATACAATGTTGTCCATGGCAGATGCATGGGGTGGAAATACTGGTAATGATTTTGCTGCTTTTAGTTTAGATGCTAAATTCGCTATTTCGAGAGATATGACTTTGTGGGATGTCGCGACACGACAACCCTTGGGTAACTTGGCAAAGGAAGAATGGTTTACCAATATAGTTTCCAGCCCAGAAGAAAATTTATTAGCGTCTGTGGGAGATGATAATGGTGCTATTATCCTTTGGGATATAAATCCACATTCTTGGGTCGAATTGACATGCCAGCGAGTAGGTCGCAATTTTACACAAGACGAATGGCAGGAATACTTTCCGAATGAAGAATACCGCGCCACTTGCCCGCAATGGCCGGCAGGAAATTGAAGATTTATGTCAAAGAAAAAACACCTAAACAAAAAGCGACCAACAGTTAAAATCGGAAACATCACTGACATCACTGGGACTGTCAACATCGCAGGTGGAAATATAACCACATATCACACAACTACTGGCTTGAACGAGGCAGAGATCAAGCAGTTGTTCGATGGACTTTATTCCGCCATCGAAACCAACGCAAAAACTTTACCTGCCGATAAAGAAGACTTGAAGGCTGAGGTGAAAGAGATTCAAGCCATTGTTACTGAAGCCATGCAGAAAAACGAAAAGATGGATGAGGGCTTTCTGTTGCGACGCTTTCGAAATATTGCACGTATGGCGCCAGACATGTTGGATGTAATCGTGGCGACGTTGGGAAATCCGCTGGCGGGGTTAGGGGTCGCGGTCAAGAAGATCGCACATAAAGCAAAAGAGGAAACCAGTTAATCATCATCGTCACTATATGATGTTGGGAATGTCTTAACCACATCCTATCAGATTAGCCTTATTGCAACATAAACCAATAGCCCTAATAACATCCCAGGCAAAGCAGGCATCGAACCGCTTTGTCTGCGAATCCAAATTCTGCGCCAGATTTCCAGACCAAACAAGGAAAGCAGAATAGCAGGCAACGGGAAGAGACAGGCAAGCCCGCTGATGGCAAGTAAATCCGCCCTGCCGAGCAGTCCTTTTCGATAACCATATCCGGTCAGCAGAACGGGCCAGGCAGGCGGATAGAACAGAAGCGGCAAAGCCAGCCAACCGGAAATATTTCGGAATAATCCCCAGGCACAGGCGAATAAGATGAGCCCGGTTTGCAACGGGGTCGCAGGCAGAGTCAGCAGGATCGTTCCCAGCAGAAACAGTTCGATGCCCGGTACAAGGCGGTAACGCAGATCCGCCAGGCTGAACAGGGTGAAGGACGCCAACGCAAAAGATTCGGTGAGTGTCATGATTTCTTATCTTCATCCTGATCCTTGATTGGCATAAAAGTGATCATGCCCTGTACCTGGCTCGCATTGCCGAGTATCGAGGCGCGGTACAACGGATCGCGCGCCTGGCTGATGTCCTGCGGATGATCCAGATACGCCTGTACCAGGCGGGCTGTGTCTTCGGGATATTGCGCGGCGAGCGCATTTGGATCGAGACCATGCTGGGAGATGTGAGGCGATAAGGCTTGAAACCCGCGCTGAAACTCCTCTGTTGAGCCTCTGAAACTGGATTGAATGGCTGAGTTCACAGACGGGGAGAATCCAAAGTCCGGCGACTCAGTCCGAACACCACCGAAGCGCTGCATGCGCTCGCCAAGTTCAGCCTGACGCGCGGCGAGTTCATGTCCGTGCGCCAGCGAACGGTTGTAGGATGCAGGCGCGTGAAGCCCCATTGCTTCGAATGTCGCCGCGCGCTGGGTGAGTTGTCCTGCTGCGTTCAGATGACTCATTGCGGCTTCCCCGCCGCTTAGCCCAGCAGCAGGTGCCGTGGTCCCGGTTGCGTTCGTTCCCGCAACACCGGCTACCCCTGCACCAACTCCCGCTGCGCCAACGCCGCTGGCTGCCAATGCTCCAATGGAGACGATTTGTTGCGCCGCCTTGACCAGTTGTCCGAATGCGTCAGCGCTTGTGGAGATGGTCATTTTGCCGAGAATGCCGGCGAGAGACAACAGCAGTCCCGTCGCGCCCCACAACCAGATTACGCGGATGATGGCGGATAACAGTCCCTGCTTATCGAACAGGTAACTTGCCGCGAGACCTGCCTTGAAGACTCCGCCCGCCACGATTGGCAGGAGAGCAATCAAGATGACTGCCTTCAACCATAAGGAGCGCAGCCAGGTTGCCTGCGGGAGAACGCTGGCGATGGCGAGCGGCGGAGCGAGAATCGCCAGGATGAATAACACGGCGTTCGCAGACGCAAAGGCAAACAACATTCCGCCGATGGCAATCAGAGAGCCGATGGACAGACCCATGGAGAGCAGACTGCCAAGGAAGGTCAGGTTGGCAAGGCCGAGCAGGACAGAGGTCGCCGTGGTGGACTCGACGAAACGCATTGCCAAAACAGCCGTCTCGCCGATTACCTTCCCCACCGTCCACCAGCCGAGGCGGACAATGAGATCAAGAAATGGACCGGAGGCGACAGCCAACACCCCGGCGGTGACCCAATCCCCGACGACACGCAGTCCGCTGTCGTCATCGCCGAGCAATCGTCCCCAATGATAGAGCGCCAGTCGCAGCAGAAATAATGCAGGCGCAAGCGCCGCGGCGACCGGCAGACTGGATTGAGCCGCTTTGCTGTAAGCGCCCTGAGTGGGCGCCTGCACGATCTCGCCGATCACCTGCGTCCAGCGCGCCACCTCTCTGCTCATGGCGCGCACTTCCTTGTCGGCGGCTTTGTCGAAGATGCGAGTCAACGCTTTGGAGATCGTCTCGGCAGGAAACACCAGATGATGGAAGATTTGTGAAACGCTGGTAACCACCGAACCGCCTTCTTCGGGAGGCTCAGGAGGCGGCGTGGGAGGAAGCGTTGGTGTGATGTCATACGCCTGGCTTGAAACTTGAACCGGCGCAGCAGCCATCGCCAGACTGCTCAAGGACATCAGCGCGAGGAACAGTGCAAGCACGATGAATGGACGAGCGCGTTTCATAGGCTGGAGAGGGCGTGAGGGGAAAGGAGGTTTTTCTCGAAGCACAAACTTTGGTATCCGCAGTTCTTACAAATCGAAGGCTGACGCAGGGCGTTCAGTGGTGGATGCGGTCCGTTCTTTGCCCGCTCGGATAAAGCCTGAACGATGCGTTCCAAATCCTTGTCGGCAAGAGTCTGGTCGTAATGCTGGACTTCGCCGGTTTCGCGATCCAAAGCAAAGACGGTTGGGGTGTTGGGCCACGGTCGTTTGCTGGAGGAATGACAGCGCCGCATGAGCGCAAAACGCAGTTGATCCTGCTCCATGCGCGACACGAGCAAGCCGATTTTGGTTTCCGTCACATGACCGACTGGAACCTTCCACACGAAAACATCGAACTGCACGGGCAGGCGGGCGAAGGGCAGGACGAGCAGGACTTTTTCGCTGGAGAGGATGTACTCCGAGTCGCGCTCGATCTTCATCCCGATCCGCCAGTCCTGGGACAGGAACGCCCATGTGCGGACATAGATGAAAATGTTGCGCCAGTCTCCGCCGAGGTTGTTGATCGCGTGTTGCGAACCAAAGCGGCGCGCCATGTCAATTTTCCCACCGCGAAACGTGGGCAGGACCTCGGGCGCGGGGACCGGGTTCTGTTTGCGATATTCCTCGACCTTTCTGACATACTCGCGGACATCCTCGATCAGGTTCTCGAAGCCATAACGCGTGAGATGATCCAGCAAAGTCCCGCCGCTGGTCAGGTCCTGCAGGGACTGCCAGACCGGATCGAACGGCAGCGTTGGGTCCGCGCCCGCCAGCCACCAGCGCGCCGCGGCAGGGCAGAAGGCGTACAGCATGGCGGACAAGACGGGATGACCGCGCGCATTGGTGCGGTTGAGCAGGGCGAGGAACAGATCAGTGTACATACCAGAACATCAGGAGAAAGGGGAGGGTTCGCCAGGTAGCGGGGGCTTTCATGTTGGTTATTGGTTGTTTTCTAATGACTCGCCAGAGAATCTGCGCAAGACCGGTAACAAGGAATGAAATGAACGTAAAGAGCAGCACATGGGAAGATCCCTCGACCGGCAATGCCCACAGCAGCGCCATCCAAAGTTTGACATCCCCAGCGCCCATCCAGCCAACAGACCAGGCCCACAACAATCCAACACTTGCGAGCCATACTTCGGGGCGACTGGGCAAGTGCGCAATCATTCCTGTTGCAAGCAGAGGAAGCGTGCACCAGTTTGGGATTCGCCGTGTGCGCCAGTCGTACAGGCTGAGGGCGAACGCGTAGATGAGCAACCAGGTCATTGGTTGCTCATGATATTTGGAATGGTGTACAGGTATGAGAGAAGTGTCGGTTTGAATTAGCGACAGACAGCCTTGACCGGTGGGCGTTCATGGCTATAATTCACCTTGCGACCTGCCCCCCTCAGGCCGCAACAGCCGCCTTACGGCGGCTGTCTTTGTTGTCCGACGCGTTACAAACAAATCAAGTTCTTGACATAAGAACACTTGTTCTACTATAATCCCGCCCATGTCTATCTGGGATCGCTTTCTGTACCTGATAGGCTTGCGTCCAACGCCCGGTCCCCGAACCTATCGTTTGGCTGTGAGTGACAGCCTGCAAGTCACCCTTTCGACAATCGCCCAAGACGAGGGCCGTCCTGAACACGAATTGATCCCTGAACTCCTGAACGCCGGCCTGACACAATACACCTCCCAAGAAAGGGTGTGGACGAAATGGGAAACTCTCTCTGCGCGCGAGAAGGATGTGGTCGCCCTCGTCTGCCTGGAGTACACCAACAGCCAGATCGCAGCCCGGCTGAACATCTCCCCCGATACGGTCAAGGCGCGGCTGGCAAATGCATTTCGGAAATTCGGCGTGCATAAACGTTCGGACCTGCGTCTCCTGCTGGCGCATTGGGATTTCAGCGCGTGGGAAAGATAGGTATTTTTCAGTTTCTCCTCTCCAGGTGAGGCTGCGAACGACCTGCATCCCCATATCTGGCGCACCCGTTTCTTACCTGAAATATCCCCGTCCGGGGACTTTTTATTTTATACATCTGCCTGTATCCTGACAGCATGGATATTCTTCCCGTTCTTCAAACCGGCAGGCTGATCGCCCTTTTCGCGCCTCATGCGGCGCGTGAGGAAAGCATGGCACTGATTGCCGAACTAGCACTGCGCGGCGCGGTCACTGTGCTGGATGGCGGCAATCGCTTCATGCCGTATCGGGTTGCGCAGTTGCTGAGGCGCAAAACCCTGGACATCGCTTCTGTCTCGAAGCATGTGGTTCTTCGCCGGGCGTTCACCTGCTACGAAATGAATTCTTTGCTGGCAGACACGCCCGCATTTCCCCAGCCTTATGTCATCCTGGATCTGTTGCATACCTTTTACGACGATCACGTGCCTATACGCGAAGCCGACCGCCTCTTGAAATCCTGTCTCGGGCAAATCCACCGCCTGCGACTGTCCGCGCCAGTGGTCGTCACCCTTGCCCCGTCGTTGGCGGAAGGGCGCGCCTTTCTCATCGAACAGGTCTGTGCCAGCGCTGATGAAGTATTCACCCCCGAGGTTGATCCCTCACCACTCCTATCTCAATTGAGCCTCTTCTACCTGATCACTGACCGCTGATCACTTCCCCATGGGCCGCACCGTCATTACCATCACCCAGCAGTTGAATGAAACCGAGAGCATGCTCTCCCCCTTCCGCAGAACCCTGCGCCGCAGCGACCAGTACATCTTCGACGGACTCTTCGCATCCGCTCGCCGGCACATCGCGGCGATTGGGCAGGCGGAGGCACTGCTGCCATTCGAGTCGGCGCTGCTCGCCATGTTGCTGGAACAGGCAAAGGAGATTGCGGTTCTTCAACAGGAACTCGACGAACTGAAAAAGAGATATGAATGAAGTAACTGGTTGGCTCCTGGATGTATACGCGGAGGAGGATTGCATCACTCTATGGTTACTGACGGAGAACGACAGCCGCCTGCGTTTACACATGAACTTCACCATTATGTTCTACGTCGCGGGGGATTTCGGTCTGTTGCGCCAAGCCTGGCTTTTCCTCAAAAACGAAAACGTAAAATTGGAACGTGCCTCCCGCCGTGATCTCTTCCTCGGCGAGCGCGATGTGCTGGCGATTACCACTTCCCGTCCTTCCGCCTTACAGGGGCTGTTCGCCAAATTGTCACGGCAATTTCCCTCGCTCGACTATTATGACGCCGACATTCCCATCAGCCTGCGATTTATTACGCAGACGAATACCCACTTGTTAGGACGCTGCCGCGTCTTACTGGACGGTGAGCAGGTTCATTCCATCCAGCCTTTGGACTCGCCTTGGGAGGTTGATCCGCCCCCCATCCCGCTACGCATCCTGACCCTCAGCCCGGACACGAATCCCGCCATTCGCGCGCCGACGCATCTCCGTGTCCAAACCAAATATGGAGAGTACAACCTGCCGCTCGAACCCAAGCGTGCCTTCCTCGTCAGCCTGAAATCTGACCTTCAACGCCTCGACCCCGACCTCATCCTGACCGATTACGGCGACACATGGCTCTTCCCACAATTGAAGATTTGGTCGGAGGAAAGCGGGATCGCCTTGAATCCGAATCGCGATCAGGACAAACAAGTCCTGACCCGCCGCGCTGACAGCTATTTCGCCTACGGACAGGTGACCTATCGCGGCGCACAGGCGCATTTGTTCGGACGCTGGCACATTGACCGCAAAAACGCCATGTCCTTTGGCGAATACGGTTTGGAGGGTGCGATGGAACAGGCGCGCGTCACCGGCATCGGCGTGCAGGAAATGGCGCGCAAATCTCCCGGCGCAGGCATCACTGCAATGCAAATGCTCACCGCGTTGAGAAGCGGCGTGATGGTCCCGGTTCAGAAACAACAGCTGGAAGGCAGGAAGACTCTGGCGGAACTAATCCGCGCCGACCGCGGCGGGTTGATCTACCAGCCCATCATCGGTGTGCATGGTAGTGTAGCGCAGATTGACTTTTCCTCCATGTATCCGGCGATCATGGTGAAACACAACATCTCGCCGGAGACTGTAGGTCGAGTAACCGAAGGTGTACCGAGATCAGCAGGGAAAGATGGTGCGCCTGAAGGGCTGGTTCCCAAAACCCTGCGCCCTCTTTTGGAAAAGCGCTTGATGCTCAAAAACATTCTCTCGGACCTCAACCCTCGTGATTGTCGTGCCGACATGCTCAAAGCGCGCGCCGCCGCGCTCAAATGGCTGCTGGTGGTGTGCTTTGGGTATCTGGGATACAAGAATGCCCGTTTCGGAAAGATCGAATCCCATGAAGCCGTGACCGCCATGAGCCGCGAGTTGATGTTACAGGCCAAGGAAGTGGCGGAAGACATGGGGTTCGCCATCCTGCACATGTATATTGACTGCCTGTTCGTCCGGCAGGAAGGCTTCCACAGACCAGCAGATTTCATGCCTTTGATGAATGCCATTGAGGAGAAAACCGGAATCCCCATTGCGTTGGAGGGCGTGTTCAAATGGATCGCTTTTTTGTCATCCAAGAGGGATGCACGCGTACCGATTCCCAATCAATACTTTGGCGCCTTCCAAAACGGCACACTCAAGTATCGCGGGATCGAGTTGCGCCGAAAGGATACAACCCTGTGGGTGCGAAAGATTCAACTGGCAGCGCTTGAGATTCTTGCAGGGGCAGATTCGCCGGAAGAATTGGTGGACTATATTCCAGATGTGCTTGAACTGGTGGAACGCGCCAGGCGCGACCTGAGAGCCGGGCGCGTTCCCCTCGAGGAGTTGATCGTCAGGCAGAAATTGAGCCGCGTCTTGGATGGATACAAATCCCCTTCACCCGCCGCCCGCGCTGCGATGCAGTTGCGAGCGCGAGGCAGGGAGATCGCTCCTGGTCAATCGGTACAGTTCCTGTTTACGCGCGGCGGTTCCGGGGTCCATGCCTGGAAACTGGGTGAGGCGCTGGACCCCGGAAGATTGGATGTGAAGAGGTATTTCAAACTGTTGGATCGGGCGATGCGAACCGTGCTCGATCCATGCAAGGCGCTGTATGTTCCTGAACGATTGTTGTGAAAGGATTATCGCCCCGGCCAGCCGATCTGTCCCTGCCCCTCACGTACTGCCCAGTAAATGATCCCGCCCCAGTTCCACGAACGTTGGTATTGCGGATTGTTCACGCTGCCCGCCTCGTCCATGCGCCGCAGGGTTATGGCATTATTTGGGAAGCAGCGGCGCGAGTTCGACCGTTTGCCCGTCCACGAACCGAACGATTTGTGGAGTTGTGCCTTCCAAAACGGCGAAGAACAAATCCAGTTGGGCATACTCGCTTCCCGTGAGCGATGAAATGGGTAAATTGAAGAAAACCACCGGGCTTTCATTGCCCTGATCGTCCACCACCCGCATTTGACGAAACTCGATTCCGTTCATCAGGTTGGCGGCGCTGTTCGTCGTTTCGCTTTGCAGTTTGAAGGTCAGCATCAGCGCGCGATAGCCTTCCTTCAATTGAAAGCCAGTGACCACTTGCGGCTCTTCCCATTTTGCTGCTAACACCTGAACGTTGACGCCGTTGACGAGAATCGGTTCGTCAATTCCTGCGATTGGGACCGGAGTGAGCGTGGCGGTGGGCGCAGGCGTGGCTGTCGGTGTGAGAGTACGGGTTGGCAAAGGAGTCAGCGTGGGCGGTATCGGCGTAGGAGCGGAAGCGCATCCGCTCAATAAAAATACCAACAAAGATAAAACGAAATGAAAGAATGTTTTCATGGCGACTCCGCTGTCCAGGTGCCAGACAGAACAAAATCAAAAGTGCAATCTTTCAACGAATAAGAGGGAAAAGACACGACTTTTATCGTGACCTTGGCAAATTCGTATGTGCCTGCGGCGGTTGTTGTGGAGGTGAACTGACCTTTAAAAGAGTAGTTTTCATTGGAAAAGCTGAACTGGTCATTGACGATACTGAGCATTCCTTCAGTAGTTTGAGAAAATGTGCCAGAAGTCTCTCCGCCGCAGTCTTTCGTGAAAAATTCAATATTTTCTATCGAGAACTTAACTACCTTATCGCCGCTTGCCGAAACTTCAAAAGAGATTGGGTGATTATCGTTGGTTGTTCCTTTCCAAAGACCAGAAACAGGCGCAGGCGGTGTGGGCGTTAGAGACGGCGTGGCAGTGGGCGTGGAAGTAAAAGTAGGAGTTGGCGTAGGTCCAAGCAATTCACTAAAATATTTACAACTTGAAGGCAGCAAAACTGCAAGCACGCTGTAGAGAATTAAGATTTTTTGAAGGCTATTCATTGCCAATCTCCTTGCGATTCAGGCTTATGGCTCAATTTGTTCTGGAAACAGGGCAATCGGCGCGTCTTCTCCTCTGACAAGTTGGTATTGGCGTTCTGAAGACGCTCCCGAAAATATGATTGCAATTTGATTCGGGCTGTCGGTTGCATCTGTGACCTGAACGCATTCCAACCGCGAACCGTTTTCGTCCACCGCGTAGATGCCCTGACTGAGGCATAAGAATCCCAAGCCAAGCGTATCCAGCGCTTCGCCGTCCGAATCTGTGTTTTGGATGAGGACGCCGAGCAGATCGCCGCTAAGGGTTGACTTGATGACCACCAACGAATGCGGCGCGGGCGTTGAAGTGAGCGTGGGCGCAGGCGTGGCTGTGTTTTCAGGCGTGGATGTCGGCGCGGGCGTTGAAGTTTCAGGCGGGCTGGCAGGCGTACATCCGAGAAGCGAAGCGGACAACATTCCAAACAAAGCGATGGCATATATCTTGTTCATGCCTGCTCCTTTCGGTTTTTACGGCAAGTCCGAAATGTTCCAGATTGTGAAGTGGAGTTGTTTCGTGAAGCGTCAATTCCATTGTGGATGGAAGTTATGCAGCCAATCCTTTGGAATATCGGAAATCTCTGTGCGAGACGTCTCGTCACAACCGGTCACGCCGCCTTGGCAACTGGCGTCAATCAGATACCGCTTTCCATTCTGTAATGTCACTGCGACGGAATCGCCGCTGGGGTTCCAGGCAATGGGGGCGATGAGTTCGACCTCGGGTGAATAGAACAAAATCTTCGCATCGCTGCCGTCGCTGTTCGTGACCCAAACATAGTTGGAGGTCGTAGCCGCGCCGCCCATGCCGCCAATCCAGGCTAGTCGCTGGCTGTCGGGCGCCCAGGCAATTGCCCACGGGCAATTGAGCCCGTTGTAGGGTATGACCATCCTGTAGCCTGTTCCATCGGGGCGCACCATGCTCAAGCCGCACGACGTCATGGCGGCAATCCAGTTTCCATCCGGTGACCAGGCGGGATTCGCGTAATGGTCAACATCCGGTTGAAGTGGTATCTCGAACACGCCCGACCCATCCCGTTGAGCGATATAAGTCCTGCTAGGACAGCCTGCGCTGGGGTTGTTCAACACAACCTCCAATGGACAAGCAGTAAACACAAACGAAGTTCCATCCGGCGACCAGCTCAAGTGATTCGGGCTGAAGTTTACATAGGTTTGAGATAACCCCGTTGGTATGCAATCGCCATTTTTGCAAACACAAATATCTCCCTTGCAGATTTCCAACGTTTCTCCAATCGCCGACAAATCAGGCGTTACAGTCGGACTGGTCATGGTCGTTGATTCCGTTATAAGAGTGGGAACGAAAGGGGTGATTGTCTCCGTCACAGGCAATGCTGTGTTTGTCGCAGTTGCATCTTCGGCAGTAACGATGACGACTCTCCCGTCCATCCGGCTGAGGATCAAGCCGAGGACCGCGAGCGCGATCATTGCCACGATAATTACAATAACTTTGCCGCGGGATTTTCCCTGCGAATTTGAGTGGTTGTTTGAGTTCATGATTTACCTCGAATCAATTTGAAAATTGCCGCGCCGATGGCGAGGAACAGAACCACGCCAAGGATGATGCCACATGTTTCGCCGCGGGCGGACGCTCCTTGAAGACTACTGGAGGTTGTGCCTAACACCCAAATCAAAGCGCACGTCCCGATGATTCCCAGAATGACCACAAGCAGTATTTTTAGAATCTTTTGCATGGCGAATCTTTTATGGAAATTATCTCAACTTCCCTCGTCCCTTCCCGGGGCGGGGGTGAGGAAAACTGTAATTGCTTACAACAGAGCAACCTCATCGTACAAAATTCAGTTCACAATTTCCGCACGGATTTGTAACAATTTTGTAAACATTTCCCCCGTTGACGAAAACGTCCCGAAGGCATGCCTTCGGGACGTTGATTACCCAGAAGCAATCGGCAGGGAAAAATAAAACGTCGTGCCGTGTTCGGCGTTGCTCCTCACGCCGACAGACGAATGATGCTGTTCGAGAATGGCGCGCACGATGGCAAGCCCCAGCCCGGTACCTTTGGCGTTTGTGTGCTTGCCGCGCCAAAACGGCTCGAACAGGTGAGGCAGGTCCTCCTCCGCGATGGGGGCGCCGCGATTGTTCACTTCGACAGAAACAGCCTCCCCCGTCGGCGTGAGGCGAATCGTCACAGGATGATTCGAAGCGTGCTTGACGGCGTTGTCAATCAAATTGAGAAACACCTGCCGAATCCGTTCGGGGTCTGCCAGCGCGCGGGGCAAATCCGCCGCCGCCTGCAGGATGAGCGAAGCGTTGTTCTTTTCCGCAAAGTCGAACAACTCCGAAACCGCCTCCTCCGCCGCCACCCGCAAATTGATGGGCTGAAGATGCAGGGGCACGCGCTCCAGCCGCGAGAGGCTGAGCAGATCCTCCACCAGCCGCGCCAGGCGGTCTGTTTCGCCCGCCACAAAGCCCAGCGACCTGCGCCACAGCGTCTCCTCGTCAATGCCGCAGCTGTTCAAAATTTCCACATGACCCAGAATGGCGGTGAGCGGCGTGCGAAGTTCGTGCGCGATGGTGCCGACCAATTGCTGATACAGTTCGGCGCGATACGACCCCTCGGCGGAATCCGTGACGAGGATGAGAACCTGCGCTTCATTCTTGACGTGAAGCGGGGCTGCCAAAACCTGAAACTTTTTCTTCGCCGCGACGATTTCCATCCGCTCGGTCAATCCCGTATCCCCAACGCGTTTCACCGCCTCAATCAAGTTTTTAGGCAGGGCGCTTTCCCAACTTTCCATTATCTGCGCAGCGCGGATATTTTGCACGCGGATATTCGCCTCGCCGTCCAGGATGAGCGCGGCTTGCGGAATGGCATTCAGCAGCGCCGAAAACCGCGAAGCCTCATCTTCCTTTGACGTCTGCTTTCGACGAATCCACCACCCAACGCCCGCGCCCACGGCGAACAGAAGCAGCGCGGCGGCAATGACCATTCCAATGGGTATGCTTGCAATGACGCCCTCGTTCATGCCGCACCGTTGTTCTCGTATTCAAATTTATAGCCGATATTCCGCACGGTGACCAAAAAACGCGGGTCGGCGGGATTCGCTTCGATCTTCTGCCGCAGTCTCTGGATGTGAACATCCACCGTGCGCGTTTCTCCCGCGTAATCGTATCCCCACACCTTTTCGAGAAGCGTTTCTCTGCCAAACACGCGGCGCGGATTGGACGCCAGCAAGGCAAGCAGTTCAAATTCCTTCGGCGTGAGATTCAACAACTTCCCCTCGCGCCTGACCGTTCGGCTTTCGCTATTGATTTCCAATGAACCAAACTGAAGTACGCGCGAACCGGGATTTTTAGAATGCCGCACCAGCCTGAGCAAAGCGCGCACTCTCGCCAGCAGTTCCCGAATTTTGAAAGGCTTGGTGATGTAATCGTCCGCCCCCATTTCGAGCCCGAGGATTTTATCCACATCATCGTCTTTGGCGGTGAGCATGATGATGGGGATATACTGCGCGCGGCGGCGCAGCGCCTGACAGACCTCCAGCCCGCCCATGCCTGGGAGCATCAAATCCAAAAGAATGAGGTTGGGGGAGAATGAATCAACCCGCTGAATGGCAGACTCGCCGTCTTTGACCAATTCCGCCTTGAAGCCCTCGCGCTCCAGCGCCGTCTGCACGAACGCGCCGATGGCGGGGTCGTCTTCCACGATGAGGATGGAGGGACGCGATTCCGGAGTGTCGTTTGTCATGGACATCGCCTCTGCCGCAATTCTGCCCGATGCCTTGTGTAGTTATAAAAGTATACTCCGAAACAGGAGATGTTGATTTGTGCTGCTTGTAAATGCCGCGAATTCGAACAGATTATCCTGAAACCAAAATCTTGGGACGATATTGCAGCGCCTCCGCCAAATGCACCGCCTGGATGTCCTCGCTCCCCGCTAAATCCGCGATCGTGCGCGCCAATTTCAGGATACGATGATAGGCTCGTGCCGAAAGGTTCATCTGAGTCATGGCGGAACGCATCAATCTTTCACTTGCCTCTTCTAATTTGCAGAATGTACGAATTTCTGCAAGGCGCATGTCGGCATTACAGGTTATGGAATACGCCTTGGGGCTGCCCGAACGATCGAGAGCGGCAAAACGCTCCCGCTGACGTTGGCGCGCCGCCTCCACTCTTTGGCGGATGACCGCCGAGGGTTCACCCAGCCGGTCGCTGGAGAGTTTTTCGTAATCCACGCGCGGCACTTCGATGTGAATATCAATGCGATCCAACAAGGGTCCCGAAAGCCGCTTCTGATACTTCGTCACGGCGGCTGGCGCGCAGGTGCAAGGCTTCACAGGATCGCCATACCAACCGCAAGGGCAGGGGTTGGTCGCGCCGATGAGTTGGAAATTGGCATTGAAGGTGAGCGATCCCTGCGCGCGGCTGATGGTGACCATCTTGTCCTCCATCGGCTGGCGCATGACTTCCAGAACGCGGGTGCCGAATTCGAGAAATTCGTCGAGAAATAAAACGCCGCGATGAGCCAGTGAGATCTCACCGGGCTGGGGAATGTTCCCGCCCCCCACCAACCCCGCGTGGCTGATCGTATGATGTGGCGCGCGAAAGGGACGGTGACGGATCAGCGGCATTCCCGGCGGGAGTTGATCGGCAATGGAATAAATCCTGGTGACCTCCAGCGATTCTTCCAGTGTCATCTCCGGCAGGATGCCGGGCAAGGCGCGCGCCAGTAACGTCTTGCCTGAACCAGGCGAGCCAACGAGAAGACAGTTGTGACCTCCAGCCGCGGCGACCTCCAGAGCGCGCTTGACATGTTCCTGCCCCTTGATTTCCGCAAAGTCAGTTGGAACGAACACCGGTGCGAGCACCTCTTCGGAAAGCACGTAGGGTTGAATGGGATGACGGCCCGACAGATGGTCGAAGAGGGACGCGAGTGTTTTTACTGGTATCACTTCCAGATCAGGGATCAACGCCGCTTCCGCCGCGTCCGCTTCGGGGACGACAACCCTCTTGAACCCATGTTCCCGCGCGCTAGCAGCCATGGGCAGCACACCCCGCGTATGACGCACCAGTCCGTCAAGGGAGAGCTCGCCAACCACCAGGGTATTCTCAACGGCTTGATACGGCAGATAACCTGAAAGGACAATCACCCCCAGCGCGATGGGCAAATCATACGCGGGACCTTCCTTGCGGACCGAGGCCGGCGCGAGATTGACCACCACCCGCTTGCGCGGGAATTCCAGCCCCGCGTTGCGAATGGCCGTCTGGACGCGTTCGCGGCTTTCCTGCACTGCCGCATCCGGCAGGCCGACGATGGTCATGCCGGGCATGCCGTTGGTGTAATCCACTTCGACTTCGACAATGACGCCGTCTAGTCCCACAACTGCGCATGAAAATATCCTGGCAAGCATGAGGATATTTTACATGATGTTGACGGATGGAACACGGACATGTCAAATCTGGAAGTTCGTCGGCTCATGCTGCCGGCGGTTATGTCGTTACAACAACCCTGATCCCGCAAAAGGCGCAATGATTGCCAGCACCAAGCCCAGCACCGCCATCACACCAAACAAACCAGCGCGCTGGCGCACCAATGCCACCCGCGCTTCGGTGGCTTCCACCACGGAACGATGGACGGACTCCTGCAAACCCTGCACGCTGGATAGGACCGGGCGGTTATTGGCGAAGAAATCGTAAATGTCACGGAGGAATAGATTTGCTTCCACGTCGGCAGGGTCGGGCAGGTGCGCGCGTGTGACTTCAATGGCTTTCGTAAAATCCTCCACCTCCATGCGCGCCACCAATAATCCCAACAGATTACAAAAAGGACCGCCCACAGTCGAGGCGCGGCGGAGTGCCTCCTGCACGCCGACGCCGGAGGAAAGCAGGGAACTCAACACGGAGAGACCGATCAACATGTTATTGCGCAGGGATTCGGCGCGTTTCTTTGCAAGCGTCTTCAAGCGCACATACGGTCGACGCAGTCCAAGCAGAATAAAGATCATGGCGATCACCGGCGCGGCAGCGAGGATATTCATCGCGGCCAATGCCCCCGCCAGCATCCCGCCCACCAGCAGGAAGGTCGAGAAGTCGCGGATCGCCACGGCATAGAATTCACCAGGGGTATCGTAGGGATAGCCGGCGCGCCGCAGGAGGCTGATTACATCGGCCGTATTCTTCGCCTGATTCGGATCAAATCGTCCGGGCAGGATGGCAACGAGTAATGCATCCCAAGTGGAGCACTTCTTCGTCCTTGGGGCCGTGGGATGAATATTCATCAGGCGGTTGCCGCCAAAGGTGTTGAAGGCGGATTGAAAGACATTCAAGATTTCAAACGCCAGCACGCTCAAACTAAGTGCACCGAGAAAAGCAAGCAATGTCATGAGGTTTCTCCTTCGTGAGGTTCAAGCCGAAAGTTTAGTAGTTTCTGCAAGGGGGCTTCGCCTGGCTGCCGCCCGCGAAATTTCTTACTAAACAGGGCATGGCGCAAGGCATCCATATGTTGCTCATTGCGCGCGATCCCATGCGGCGGGCGCGGCTCGGCATGCTTCAAAGCACCGCTGCCGGTCTCCCAACTCTCCCCGCCAAATTCGCGCGGCCAAAGCGGAAAGGCATAAGGGTCCCATTCGGGCAGGCAGTTGTTTTTCACTGCCTGGTGCCACTGCCAAAGGGATTCGAAACGCGGACCCCAAAGTCCCCATGCCAGATCGATCTGCATGGATTCGTTTTTCAAAAGGTTTAGCGTCTCGGTGCAATGGTGACACATTGGTACGGCGTTTTCCGGCCGCTGGTAACGCCAAATCATTTCAACCGGGGCGTCTGGAGCGGGATTCAGGATTGGACGCCACGAACCTGCTTTGCCGCAGCGCATACAGTGATTCGGAAATTCGTGCCGCCAAGGAATGCCGGCAACCGAAGCCGCCACCAATTCGTCGAGATAAGGCTCCTCGGCTTGCAACACGCTATAGGAGAGTTTCACCGCACCGTGAGGCAGGTTCCAAGCGCGCGAGAAATCCAGTAGAAACCCGGCTGAACTCACGATCTGTCCGCGCTCCCATGCCTCGAATTTTTTCCTTTGGACTTCGGGTTTGACCTCACCCTGATGCGCCTCGCGGATGCGGCGGATGTCAGCCACGGCTTCCGCCAGTAACGCAAACAATAAACCATCTATTCTTGAGCCGGCGTCCATCATTCCCAGTTGAGGCAGAGCTGGAGCAACCGAAAGGATGGTATCCACAAACGGCCTGTAATCCACCTTTGGGCCGGATTCGATCACGTAACGGCAGACGGGCAATTTGACAAACCTCCATTTGGAAATGATTTCATCGAATAACACCTGTCCCTTTGCGCTTAGCGCAACGATCCGCATGGGCGGGCAGAAGAACGTGTGGAACATGCGTGCCTCATCCGTTGGGTAGATGAACGCCAGAACGTCGCGGTTAAGGTTTTGCATAAATACAGCGCCAAGGGCGCGTTGGCGCGAAGTGACGAGGAATTGCAGTTGCATGTTATGAGCGCTCCCCTTCGCCAAAGAGAATGGTTCGCACAGCTGGCAGATGAGGGTTATTGGAACCCATCGTCCTCTTCCAGGCGTGCGCAAGTGGGTGATTGATTTGCCTGGGGAGTTCGTAGGTTCGTGTGGGGGTTGAATTGATCAACATCAAGAGTTCCGCAGGCGGCAAGTCTGCGAACTGTCGAAAGACTCCGCGCGCCTCGCGGAGCGGATGTTCACGCAGCCGGCTGATGGCGTAACCCAGGGGATCGGATAGATTCCCGCTCTGCGCGCTGGCGACGTAGAGCACCCATGAGACAAAGGCGCGCACTGAGGCTTGAACCTCCAGAAGTTCTCTTTGCACCTTGGGATGCACGTCATTTTGTTGAAGCAGAGCCTCAAGTTCCCAAAAATCGGGAACTGCCGTCACCGCCGCCGTTTTATTTTCGTGTTGGGTGGTGGAAGTGTTCTCTTGATCCGTGTTTAAAAGATGTTTAAAAGAGTTTAAATCAGTGCCATTTGCGCCTGCCATATCGCTGCCATTTGCGTCCACTATTGCTTCCATCTGCGTCCGGCTATTGTTTCCATCTGCGTCCAGCCTATTTCTGCCATTTGCGTCCGCCTTATTACTTCCAGTTGCGTCCAATGGCTCATCCAAAAGGACCCGATAGGCGCGCGGCATGGTATCCACGCGCAGGTCTGAATAGGTGTGGGTTTCCCTTGGTTCAATCTCGACCAGAAAGCGAGTCAGATCGCCGCCGCGCTGCTCTGTAACCCACCTCGTGTTCAACCAGGACTGGATGGTCTTATAGCGCTTCGATCCAATGATTTCTGCCATCTCTGCATAGCCTCTCTTGAATGTCACCACTTCGCGCCGCTCGCCGGTGCGCGCGTTCAAATACGCCATGTCGCGCGCGACGGTCACCAGCCAAGCCTGCGCCGGCGTCAGGTTGAATCTCTTAATCGTTTCCGTGATGAAGTAATGCGGGATATGAATGTCGCCCAACGAGTTGACGATCCTTCGGTGCAGTTCCTGCGCGAGACGATCCACTTCGGAAGAATAGGTTTCGCCCGACTCAAAACGCGCCATGTCCATTACGGTATGGAATTGAACACTTGGTTGTTTTGGCTCGGTTGGTGAAAGCAACTCCACCACATTCTCCACGTCGAGTAATTTCTGCAAAGCGTTGGGCAGCGTTGTCCCGCTGTTCAGCAATTCCTTCAACCGAGAGTAGACTGTTGCGGCGTCGGCGTGAGTCAATCTCGGGGTCATAAAAACCTGGTAACGGATCGGACGGCGATGCGGACGCCCATCCCGCCCGCGGCGGTAGCTGCGTTCGCCCGGTGGTTCCGCGCGCTGTACCAGTCCATGCAAGTCGGATTGAATTTTTTTATGACGCAACAATCTCCAAAACGCGCCAAAGCTCAATCCACTGAAACGCATGACCTCGCGGCTATGCAGCGCCAGGCCGGTTTCTTTTCTATCCGAATGCACCTTCCATGCCGCCTGGTGGAAACCGATGTACAGCCAGACGGCTTTGGCGCCGATCTCCATCCCCAGGCGGCGCAGATACCCTTTGACCACAACCTGCTTATGTGGCTGCACAATCTTGTCGTAGTCCAGCCATTGCACGGCTTCAACCACCACTTCGGGTTTAACTTCCTCTTCGTTGGCAGTGTCTGCCTCTTTTTCTAGATCGTCTCCAACCACGAATCGAACAGACACAGATTGATTGAGGACGCCAACCAATAATCCCTGTACGGTGCTGGAGAGCCGTGCCTCCAGCCAGTCACGCGCGTACACATTGCGCGCCGCAATGGTCATCACCCCATATTCCAGCGACAGAACTTCCGTGTCGCGCACCCAAGTATCGAAGGAAGCGCGCGGCATGTCCAACTGAAGTTGACTCAGCACAGAATCCCAAGCTTGTTGGCACTCATTTTTGTTCTTGGAGCGCTCCGGATTCATAAGCGCAACTCCAGACGGCAAATAGAGCCGTTTTTGATTCTCCATCCCTTAAGTCCTCTGTCGCGAGAAGTGCGTCTCCTGAGTCTTCCTGTGCGTTCAACGCAGGCGGATCGGTGGGCGGTGCGTAGACGGGGCGCAGGCGGCGTATTCACACTGCCGCCCACGTCATCCTGCCACAGAAATTGCACCAGTGAATTTCGTGCGGAATTCATCCCTCGCCTCCCTGTAACAATGTCAGGATGGTGGCTTTTTCAACCGGTTCGAGTTTCAGCAGACCGGCTTCATATGCTCGCAGTCCATAGCGCAGGAGGGCGGATACCAGTTCTCCCACCGGCACGTTCAATCCTTCTTCGGATGCCAACACTGAAATCGTCCTCTTGAGTTCGGGAGAAAAATTACGCCAGGAAGTGATCGCCCGCCAGGATGGTTCCAGCAATTTTCGGGTTTTGGATTTGCTTTTCATTGGATAGCCTGTTGAGATCTGTGCGGAGGGATATAACGTCATGCGCATACGGTATGGATTCGGGCGTGGGTGAAAATCTAAATCGCCTTCTTCGTAGGCGCGCATCGCATACTCCAGAATGCTCCTTGCCACTTCACCTTCGGGCACGAGCAATTCAGTCGCGAGGGTTTTGATCCGCAATGCCAACTTGGGATCCACACCGCGGTACACCACCTTGCAGTCCAGATGCTCCTTTTCCCATTGCCGGCTGCGTTTACGCGGCGACGCCACGCGCAAAGAATCGTAGATGCTGGACGGCTGAACCGCCGTTATGTTTGAGGTATCAAATGGATTTTGCCGCTTCGACATGCCCTCTCCTAGAACTTCATCACTAGCTGAGTCAGCGCCTGATATTCCTTGGCGGCGCGGCATAACGGGTCCATCTCAAAGATGGTCTGTCCCTGCGCCGCGCATTCACGCAGGAGGGTGGCGCGATGGATGGGAGGCAGAACGCTGGCGTCGAAGCGTTCCAGCAAGTCCTCCATCATGGCTTTACTCTCGCGGGTCTGTTCGTCGTAGAAGGTCGGCAGGATGCCCAATAGATTCCCTCGCCAGCTTTTCTTTTCCTGCAGAATGTTCATCATGAGCAAGATTTTTGAGACGCCATCCGCAGACAGAAACTCGGTGGCGGTGGGGACGATTACGAGATCAGAAGCCCACACTGCGCGTTCTTGGATACCGCCTACGCTTGGCGCAGTGTCAAAAATGATGTAATGCAATCCCTCCTTGAAGAAGCGGCTGATCGAATTTCGAATGGCGGAGATAGGTTGGTCCTGCGCGTTGAGCACGGTCTGAGCGGCCATCGTTTGCTGGTCGCCGGGCAATAGATAGAGTCCTTCACGACCTGAGGACCGCACCCACGACTGGACAAAGATGGTCTCCTGCGGCGTTGCGCCCATTGTGAGCAGGTAGAATGCCCCTGGTTCCGGGCTTCGTCCAAGGGCGGTGGCGCACTGACCTTGAGGGTCAAGATCAATCAGGAGAACCCTTCGTCCCTTTTGAGATAAACCGTGCGCGAGGGAAACGGCAGTGGTGGTCTTACCGACCCCGCCTTTTTGGTTAGCGATACAAATTGTCTTTGTAGGCATGGATTACTCTTTCAACAAGATCGAATTCAATATGTCTATTTCTGTCATGGTTCAGAACAACAGAAAGAAACAGATCACTCCAATCAGGATGCTTCCGATGAAGATCGCAACGCCGACAGCCATTCCTGCAACCATGTCAAGATGCCTCCTCGTACGGGCTTGTCGGGTCGGGAGCAAATTGAGTGAGAGAATCTTTATTCTCAGTGGATTTGAGGTGGAGAAGTTTTCCACCACAGTTCAGTCGTTCCCGCCGCCAGCTCAAGATCAACTGGTACACCTGCCCCAGAATGCGCTGTTGTTCAGGCGTAAACACGACTTCGTTACGATTCTGCGCGGTCATGTGTACCTCCCGAATTAAGTTTTGAGGGTTTCTTTGGATCTGATACATTGCCAGCCGGCTGATCCACAATCATGCCGATGCGCTTGAGTTCGTTTCGGATGATCAATGACGCTTGAGCCTTCACGGCGCAGTATTCCTGCCGGGACAATCGCTGGAGGGCATTCATTTCCGGCTCCAGCAGATGGATAGCAACTCTTGCCATGTTCAACCTCTTTTGGGTTAAGATAAAAGAGCCACGCTCGGTGGCTCTTTTACATGGCGGGAGTCAAGAAATTCTCCGCTTTGAAGTACGGGAATTCTACGGAAATTCCCGTGCACAAAATCTGATCGAAGTGGACTTCTCAATTGAAAATCAACAGATGGGATTTACAGCCCAAATTAATAATGACCCCCCTATTGGGGATTCCCGCTGGAGTCCCTCGACAATGATGTTGAGGAGTTAATGGTTTCTATTTTGTTTGTCGCAATTTTTATCGAGGAGCCTTCTTTTGACCCATTTTTCCCCGGAGATCCTTCAGTATGATTTTTCGAACTTCATAAAACCTGCTATCGGAGATGCGTGGTGAGCCATCCGCATAGGTCCCAAATTCCCCAGCCAGAAATTCTGATAGTGTTATGGGATTACGCCACGTATCGCGCCCCTCCCATGCCAAAACGACCTTGGTCCAACGATCCAGCGAATAGGTCGGTGTCCTGCCTCGCCGAATGGGTCTGTCAATCAGCGCCAAGACTTCCTCGTGGGATTGATTTTCCGCTCCTATCACTGTCTGGTGTTTGGGTTGAATGTCCTCGTACCCCAGCCACGAAAGAAAAAATCGCACCTGACGGAAAGTCTGATAAATCTTGCATGTCTCATGCCTTCTCCGTCGAAGGAAGCGGTCCACGCTCAGACCAGTGCGCAAGCCCACCAGGATCAACATCAGGACAAATATGGAAATTATGGCAACCGTAACTTCAGCCAGTTCCAACCCCAGGCTGTAAAGAACTTTATGAAAAATCCAATTGATTGAAGCAACTAACATACCCCCGCAAAGTATCAATAGGCAAACCAACACAACCCGAAAAAGGGGGGGAATTTGACTACGTTTTGTTACATTTTCAGCCATAGGGCGGCAATTGTAAAATAAAAAAACAAATTTTTATGTGAAAACACTTACAATCTCCTAACGATGATCATTAAAGTTATAATTGCCAATTGGAGAATTGATCAGATTATGGAAGATTGGCTGACGACCTATGAGGCCGCTCGCGTAAGCGGGTACAACCCGGATTACATTCGGCAGTTGATTCGCTCTCAGAAAGTGCAGGGCAGGAAGTGGGGATTATCCTGGCAGGTCAGCCGACAATCCCTTGAAGAATACGTAAAAAAAGTTGAGAATCTGGGGGAACGGCGCGGCGCAAAACCCAAACCCGATTCCAAAAGACGATGATTTGATCACGAACTTGTAGAGAACCGATGGACAATTCGTTTTTGCATGATATAATTATCGTATTGATACGATAATTAAGCAATTTGTAATGGACCTTGAATGTGCGCGAATACATGCACGACCCTAATCCAACCCACCGTTATAGGCGGAGGGAAGGGCTGCTTTCATTATCAGCCCATGATCGTCGCCTTTGGTGGGATTTCACTGGGGTGATTTCGTTTCTCATGCCGGCAGAGAATGGAACGCCCTCCATTTCAACAGGAATAGCCATGTTGCAACAATTTACCGATCAAACCGACACGCATAGAAGGATCATTTCTACATTGACTCGCCTACGCCTGGAGTGGCAGGAAGCGACAAATGGGGCAAGCCTGCTTGAAACTAATGGGAAGATAGGGCTCATTTTGGCTGATTTGATCAACGGCTTTGGTTTGGATTTAAACGACCAATGCCAAATTCTGGGAAATGACCTCTTCCTTGAGTTGCAGGATTTTCTGTACACGCCGAAACACGATTGATCCTGCCGTCAGCCAAACCGATTTGGTTGACAGCCAATTCATTCATCACTTTCTTTGAGGAATGTCCAACATGAGCAAACGTGCAGCTATCTATGCCCGCGTATCCACGGATATGCAACGTGACAACTTTTCTATACCCTCGCAGATTGCCGAATGTATCAAGTATGCCGATAGAAAAAAATACGTTATTGTTGGTAGTCAATTCGTTGACCCTGAAACAGGAAAGGATGTTGCCGCTAATTTTCCTGGTGCGATTCCAGCATATGTTGATGACTACACATCCCGCGAATTATCCCGCCCAAGTCTTGATGCTACTCTTCACTATTTGGCATCGTCGGGGTTCGATGTTTTGATCGTTCATGCCCTGGATCGACTCGCCAGAGATCCCTATATACGACAAACCTTGGAACGGGAATTTATCAAACGTGGAGCACGGGTCGAGTTTGTCCTAGGGTCTTATGAAGAAACTCCCGAGGGGGAAGTGCGAAAAGATTTGGATGCCACCTTTGCCAAGTGGGAGAATGCAAAACGCGTCGAACGATGTATGCGCGGCAAGAGAAGGAAAGCGGAAGGTGGAAAATGGGTGGCGGGGATTGCGCCGTATGGTTATAAATTGGATCCTGATGGTAAGGGAGGACTGACAATCATTCCTGAACAAGCCAACATTATTCGGAAAATTTTCTTTATGTATACAGAAGAAAATCGTTCGGTTAGGGAAATTGCCAGAATCTTAACCGAGGAGGGACATAGACCATATAAGGGCGGAAATGTATGGGCAAAAACAAGCATCAACCACATTTTAGTCAATACAACTTACATTGGGTATCTGATACCCTTACAGATTGAAAAAAAGGCTACTGCTCACCGAATGCGGCATAATTTGGTTGCTTGACGACCAAAGGAGGCCGCCGATGAGCAGTAGTCA
>JABRVZ010000137.1:0-27439 GCA_039961775.1 Chloroflexota bacterium | reverse complement strand
GTTTCCGTCGCTCTTCGTCTTTCAGATGGACCTCGTGTTTTTCGTTTGCTATTCGTCCATCTTATCTTTACCCTACAACTTAATCAAGTTGAGGTACTAGCGTCCTCTCACAACCAAACCGCGTAGGACACGTTCTCTAACGTGTCCGCCGGTGCAGGAGAACAGCGTTTACCATTCAACGCCAATGCGCGCACCCTGTCAGGGCGAGAGGATTTGCGCGAAGCGTCCGACCTTGGCGCTCCAGCGCCACGCGCCAGCCAAACAAAAAGAGACCCTCTGATGAGAGTCTCATTTCTGTCGGGGCGAGAGGATTTGCGCGAAGCGTCCGACCTTGGCGCTCCAGCGCCACGCGCCAGCCAAACAAAAAGAGACCCTCTGATGAGAGTCTCCTTTCTGTCGGGGCGAGAGGATTTGAACCTCCGACCTCTTGCACCCCATGCAAGCGCGCTAGCCGGGCTGCGCCACGCCCCGATGTACACAATGGATCCAATATTCTTTTGTTAATCTGCAACCCGTCCGCCGACCTTGGCGCTCCAAGCGCCACGCGCTAGCCGGGCTGCGCCACGCCCCGATGGGCAGAGCAGGATTATAGCCGTGTTTTCGTTTTCTGGCAACTCATTGATATTAATGCTAAAATAAGTGACCAACTCCTGGAGCGCCCATGCCTGAAATGATCGAAGTTCAAATTGACAGCGTCCGCGTACACTTGATGACCCCTCAACGTCTCGTGGTGCTGAAGCAGAAAAACACCGAGCGATACCTGCCCATTTGGGTGGGACCATACGAGGCGGAGGCGATCACGGTCGCATTGCAGGAAGTGGAGATGAGCCGCCCGCTCACACACGACCTGCTCAAAAATGTCTTCGAGGCGTTCAACGCCCGCGTCATCCGCATCGAAATCGTCAAACTGCAAAACGACATCTTCTACGGCGCCATCGTAGCAGAAGTGAACGGGCGCGAGGTGCACATCGACTCGCGTCCCTCCGACGCGATTGCGCTTTCGGTGCGGGCGCATGTGCCAATCTTCGTCCACCCGAGCGTGATGGACGAGGCCGGCATCACACCCGACGAGGAACTGCCCGAAAGCGGAGAAAAAGCCGCTCGAAGCGAACCGCCTCCCCTCTCCGTAGAGGGAAGCGCACGATTGTCCGTCTTCGAAGACTTCCTCGGCAAACTCGACCTGGATAAACTCGACGACACCGATAAACCCGACGAAGACAAGCCATCCGACAAGCCCAAGAAAACATGACCGACTACCTGCCCCCTGAAGAAACCGCCCCCGCCCCATCAACGGCAGTGCCGCACAGCCGGGAAGCCGAAGAAGCCGTCGTAGGGGCGGTTTTTATTAACCCCGAAGTCTATTACGACATCGCTCAATTCCTGAGCGCCGACGATTTTTACATCCACCGCCACAAATGGATTTGGGAGGCGTTCAATCACCTGCACGAACAGCGCATCCCCATTGACCTGCTGACGGTCGCTGATGAACTCGAACGGCGCGGACAACTGAGCGAAATTGGCGGCTCGGCGTATCTCACATCACTGGTCAATCAGGTGCCATCGTCGCTCAACGCCGAATCGTATGGGCGCATCGTGGAAGGCTACTCCATCCGCCGCAAGATGATCAACGCCGCCAACCAGATCGCCTCGATTGCCTACAACGAGAAGACCTCGGTGGATGATTTGATGGATGAGGCGGAGAAGGCGGTCTTCAACGTCAGCGAACGGCGCCTCAAACACGACCTTCAGCCGATCAAGGACGTCCTGAGCAGTTACTACGACCGCATAGACGACCTCGCCAAACGTCCCGATGAAATCGTCGGCGTGCCGACCGGGTTCATTGACCTGGACAAAATGCTGACCGGGCTTCAACCCTCCGACCTGCTCATCATCGCCGGGCGTCCCGGTCAGGGTAAGACGGGCTTCCTGCTTTCGGTGGCAAAGAACGCCGGTCTGACCCACAAAAAACATGTGGCGATTTTCTCGTTGGAAATGTCCAACGAACAGGTGGTACAGCGTCTCATCGCGCAAGAGACGGGGATCGACTCCCAGCGCCTGCGCACCGGCAAACTGCTGGAACACGAGTGGCCCCTCTTCACCCACGCCATCGAAGTGTTCGGCGATACGCACATCTACCTCGACGACACGCCCGCCATCACCCCGCTTCAACTGCGGACGAAATGCCGCCGCCTGCACATGGAATTCGGTCTCGACCTGGTGATTGTGGACTACCTGCAGTTGATGGGCGGCGACACCCGCACCGACAACCGCGTGCAGGAAGTTTCATACATTTCACGCAATTTGAAAATACTGGCGCGCGAATTGAACGTGCCGGTGCTTGCCGCCGCGCAGCTCTCGCGCGCCGTGGAACAACGCTCCGATAAACGCCCGGTGCTTTCGGATTTGAGAGAATCGGGCTCGCTCGAACAAGACGCCGACATCGTGATGTTCATCTACCGCCCCGACCAGTACGAGAAGGACACGGTCAAACAGAATGTGGCGGAAATCATCGTGGCGAAGCACCGCAACGGGCCGGTGGGGAGCGTGGAACTGGTCTTCCGCGGGGCGCTGGCAAAGTTCGAGAATGCGGCGACGAGAGTGTTCAAGCCGAATGAGTGACCTTCGCCTCTGCGTAGAGGGAGCGCACGATGGATAAGTTCAAAGGCTTCACCGACTCCGAAACCTTCTCGCAACTCCCCGATTCGTTCTTTCACCAGTTGCTGAAGGAAATCAAAGACGCGGACGAGTTGAAGGTGACGCTGTATTTTCTTTGGCGCGCCGGGCAGATGGAAGGTCCGTTTCGGGCGTTGACAAGGCTGGATTTCGACGTCCGCGCTTTGGGGTTGAGCGCAGAGGAGATCACGCGCGGGCTGGAGAAAGCCGTCAAACGCGGGAGCCTGCTCAAGGTCCGAAAAGAGGCGCAGGTGTACTTCCTGTTGAATTCGCCGCGCGGCAGGGCAGGCGTTCAGGCAATCGAAAGCGGAAAATGGGATCCCGCTCAAAGCCCGTCTGCGCCGCCGGCGGAGCGTCCGAATGTGTTCCGCCTGTACGAGGAGAATATCGGTCCGCTGACGCCGCTGATTGCCGATACGTTGAAGGACGCGGAGGCGTTGTACCCCGCCGAATGGATCGCCGACGCGATTGAACTGGCGGTAAAGAATAACAAGCGCAACTGGAAATATTGCGAAGCGATTTTGAAGCGTTGGAAAGACGAAGGCACGCATGGACAAAAAACTCAGCAAAGCACTGGAAAAGGTTCAGAGCGATACACAAACAGCGAGTTCGAAGAGTATCTCAAGCGGGATTGAGCCGGCGCCCCTGCTCGGCAAAGCAGACTGCCCGCACTGCGGGGGCATTGGCTTTTTGCGCGTGGATGTGCCGGTGGGACATGAGCGATTCGGGAAACTCGAACCGTGCGTCTGCCGCGCCGGCGAGATCACCAAAAATGCCCGCCAGCGTTTGTATGAGTTGAGCAACCTCGAACGATTGAGCCACCTGACCTTCGAAAACTTCAACGTGCAGGGCAACCCCAAGGCAAAACATGCCATCACGCAGGTCGAAAAGGACAGCCTGATGGAGGCGAAGCGGGCATGCGAGGAGTTTGCAAAGGAGTTATCCGGCTGGCTGCTGTTGGAGGGAACCTATGGCTCGGGCAAGACGCATCTCGCCGCCGCCATTGCCAACGAAGCCGTCAACCACAACACGCCCACCCTCTTCATCACGCCGTCCGATTTGCTGGACCGCCTGCGCGCCGGTTATGGAAGTTCCGAGGATGGTTTCGAGGAGCGCTTCGAGGAAATCCGCAACGTGAGCCTGTTGGTGATTGACGATTTCGGGACGCAGAACGCCACCTCATGGGGGCAGGAGAAGTTGTTTCAACTGCTCAACTACCGCTACATCAACCGCCTGCCGACCGTCATCACCACCAACCTCATCCTCGATGAGATCGAAAGCCGCATCCGCTCGCGGCTGATGGATGAGGAACTGGTCAGACACATTCGTCTGCTGACTCTCGATTACCGCCATCCCACTGAAACCAGCAACCCGGGGCTTTCGATGCTCTCCATGCGCGACATCCGCGAGATGACCTTCCACAACTGGGAATCGCGCGAGGACGAGATTGGGCAGGAGATTGTCACGGTCAAGTTCACGGAGCGAAAAGGTGCCGGCGGCTACAGCGTGAAAGACAAGGAGATTCAGCGGGAAAAAGTGACAAAGGAACACATCAACCGCCTGAGAGCGGCGCATGACGCGTCTGCCCGCTTCGCCGACAACCCCGAAGGCTGGCTCGTCCTGCTCGGACCTTCGCACTGCGGAAAGACTCATCTGGCCGCCGCCATCGGTCATTACCGCATGGGCAACGGCGGTCAGGCGATTATGACCGATGTTTCGGTACTGCTCGATTACCTGAAGGCGACCTTCCGCCCCAACGCCGATGTCTCGTTTGACCGGCGGTTTTACGAGATTCGCACCGCCCCCCTGCTGATTTTGGACGGCTTCAAGGAAAGCAACATGAGTTCCGCCTGGGCGGAGGACAAACTCCATCAACTGCTGAATTACCGTTACTACGAAAACCTGCCGACGGTCATCACCTCGAACCTCGACCCGGAGAGTTTTGCGAAGAACTATCCCAGCCTGTGGTTCAAGATTCTCGACGCAAACAAATCCGTCGTCTGCTCGATTGATATGCCCCCCTACCGCCACCGCGCAAAGGCGAAGAAAGCCGCCTCCAGAAAAAGCGCAAAGGGATAGCGGTCTTTTTGGTCAATCCCCTCAAGCCGGCAGAAATAGCCGGCTTTTTTTTTTACTGATTTTTCTTGAAAATGCGTGAAATCCATGGCTAAAAACTCCAGGCAGATCCGTCTCACGACTTCTGCAAGAATTCTAATGTAAGAACCTGGCAAGTCATGTATACTGAATGTTGTTGTAAAAACTTGCAATAAGGACACTATGACCTGTTCTTCCGATTACGCCCCTCAACTCCGCGCCCGAGGCTTCCGCATGACCCCTCAGCGGCATGCAATTCTGCACGTCCTTCGCCATGAGGGGACGCACCTTTCTCCCGGAGAAATCTACCGAAAGGCTCTTGATGAACTGCCCGGCTTGACCGAGCCGACAGTGTACCGCACGCTCGAATTTCTGGCGGAGAACGGACTGGTGCGGTCAGCCCACACCGGAAGCGGGCGACTGACCTACGAAATCGCCGCCGCCGACCATCACCACCTCGTCTGCCGCATCTGCAAGACGGAAATCGAAGTGGAACACAGTCTGCTCGTCCCCCTCTACCAAACGCTGGAAACCGCCAGCGGATTCAAAAACCTTGACAGTCATGTGACTTTCTTCGGGGTGTGCCCGAAGTGCCAAACCACCTGAAAAGGAGAAAATCATGCATTACGCACCTGCCCCCCTTCACATCCCTGATGGATTTTTGAACGTCACCGTTTCGGTCATCTTTTGGGGCGTCACGATCATCATGATCGGCATGGCGGTCTCGCGGACGAACAAATCGCTCGGCGAGAAGCAGGTCCCGCTCATGGGCATCATGGCGGCGTTCATCTTTGCCGCGCAGATGATCAACTTCCCTGTGGCGGGCGGCACGTCCGGTCACCTGCTGGGCGGCGCGCTGGCGGCAATCGTGCTCGGTCCGTGGGCAGCGATGCTGGTGATGACCGCGGTCATCGCCGTGCAGGGATTGCTCTTCCAGGACGGTGGTCTGCTCGTGATGGGCGCGAACATCTTCAACATGGGTCTGTTGACCGCCGCCATCGGTTATGGTTTGTACCGTTCGGTCATGAACAAATCTACGGGCGCCAAACTGGCAGTCGCCGGGGTTGCCGCGTGGCTTTCGGTCATGGCGGGAGCGCTCGCCACGGCTCTGCAATTATGGCTGAGCGGCACCAGCAATCTGCAAACGGTGGCAATCGCTATGCTCAGCGTCCACGCGCTGATTGGGATTGGCGAGGCGCTCATCACGGTCGCCGCGCTGTCGTTCATCTTCCGCACGCGCCCCGACCTGCTCGGCGAGGGATCAGCCTCCGCTGAGGGCGGACGCGGCTGGATCATCGCCGGCGTGGTCGTTTCGCTGGTCGTCGTCCTGCTCTCGCCGCTCGCCTCCGCCAACCCCGACGGGCTGGAGCGCGTCGCCATTGACATGGGCTTCATCAACGCCGGTCAAGCCGCGCCGTTCCAAATCATCCCCGATTACACCCTGCCCTTCCTCGGCGAGACGCCTCTCTCGACCATCCTCGCCGGAGCGATTGGCGCTCTGATTGTGCTTGGCATCATGATTGTAACCGGACGCTCACTGCAGAAGAAAACGTCATAAAGTAGTCTGGCTTTGCTTTTCGCAGCGCAAATCCAAAATCGCAAATCTAAAATCGCAAATCGTAAATCCAAAATCATAAGCCGCCCCATGCATTCCGACGCCTTCGATCGTTACCACAGCGCCGACAGTTTCATCCACCGCCTCGACCCGCGCGTCAAGGTGTTGGTGACGGTTGCGTTCATCCTCTCGAATGCGCTGCTGCCCGATGCGGCGTGGACGGCGTTTGGGCTTTCGTGGCTCTTTCTTCTCTTTGCCAATGCTCTCTCAAACCTGGGTCTGGGCTTCACGTTCAAACGGTCTTTCATTGCCCTGCCGTTTGCGCTGGTGGCGGTCACCGTCCTCTTTTCCATCCCCGGCGAGCCGCTGACCACGTTCCGCTTCATCGCCTGGGACCTGACCATCAGCGATGCGGGACTGCTCCGCTTTATCAGCATCGTCGTCCGTTCGTGGCTGTCGGTGCAGATGGCAATTTTGCTGGTGGCGACCACGCGCTTCCCCGACCTTGTCCACGCGCTGGAGCATCTGCGCGTGCCGTCCATCCTGACCACGATCATCGCGTTTCTCTATCGCTATCTCTTCGTGCTGGTGGACGAGGTGTTCCGTCTGCTCAGGGCGAGGGAGTCTCGTTCGGCGACGGCAGCAGGTTCGAGGTCTGGGGGAAGCGTGGCGTGGGGTGCGAGGGTTGCGGGCAATATGGCAGGTCAACTCTTTTTGCGGAGTTACGAGCGCAGTGACCGCGTCTATAATGCGATGCTGGCGCGCGGCTATACGGGTCGTCTGAACACGATCAATCCGCATGAAATGCGCCGCCTGGATTATCTTGCCGTCGCGCTGGCGCTGTTCTTTATTCTGTTGTTCCAATGGATTGGGAGAATATGACCAACGTCTTATCGGTGCGTAATTTGCGCTTCTCGTATCACGACCATCATGAGGCTTTGCGCGGGGTTTCGTTCGACTTGTGCGAGGGCGACAAGGTTGCGCTGGTGGGACCGAACGGCGCGGGGAAGTCGACGCTGATGCTGCATTTGAACGGGATTTTGCGCGGGCAGGGCGAGGTGATTGTGGGAGGTGAACGCATCACGCGTGACAATCTGCCTGCCATCCGTGGGATGGTCGGACTCGTCTTCCAGAACCCAGACGACCAACTCTTCTCGCCGACGGTGTTCGAGGACGTGGCGTTTGGTCCGCTGCACATGGGACTGTCAAAGGACGAGGTGCTGGCGCGCGTGGAAGCGGCGCTGCAGGCGGTGCGGATGTCGAATTACCGCGACCGCATGTCGCATCACTTGAGCGTGGGCGAGAAGAAACGCATCGCCATCGCGACGGTGCTCTCCATGAACCCGCAGATTCTGGTGCTGGATGAACCCTCGGCGGGACTCGATCCGCGCGCGAGAAGGACGCTGATCAACCTGCTGCGCGAATTGCCGATCACGATGCTGGTTTCCACGCACGATATGAAACTGGTCGAGGAATTGTTCCCGCGCACGATTGTGATGGACGAGGGTCTCATCGTGGCGGATGGGGAGACGAACGAGATACTCGCTGACGAGAGGTTTTTGAATGCGCATGGGCTGGAGAAGCCGTAGAGGGAGTCATAGTGAGCAAGTAGTCAGTGGTTGGGGAATCGGTGGGCAAGTAACCAGTAACAAAACAAAGGTCCCGCATCGAAATGATGCGGGATTTTTATTGTTACAAAATTGTCACAGATGGGCAAAAGGGATGGGTGGAATCAGTCTAATGACCTTTCACTGATTACCGATCACTGTTCACCGTATCACCCCCAGCCTCTTCCCCACCTTGGCGAACGCCTCCAGCCCCTGACCGAGGTCATCGCGGTCGTGAGAGGCGGAAATCATCACGCGGATGCGGGCTTTGCCTTTTGGCACGGTGGGATAACCGATTGCCATCGCAAACACGCCTTCCTCGAACAACTCGCGGCTGAACTGCTGTGCCAGCGGCGCCTCGCCGAGCATGACCGGCGTGATGGGCGTCTCGCTGACGCCGGTATCGAAGCCCAGTTTCTTCATCTCGGCTTTGAAGTAGCGGGCGTTGTCCCAAAGTTTATCCACGAGTTCGGTGGATTCCTCGAGCAGGTCCACCGCCGCGAGGCACGCCGCCGCATCGGGCGCAGTGACAGCGGAGGAGAACAGGAACGGGCGTCCGCGCTGACGCAGCCATTCGATGATTTCCCGCTTGCCCGCCACCATCCCGCCGACCACGCCGAACGCCTTCGACATCGTCCCGACTTCGATATCCACCTTGCCGTGCAAGCCAAAGTGATCCACGATGCCGCGCCCGCCCTTGCCCAGCACACCCTCGCCGTGCGCGTCGTCCACCATGAAAAGAATGTCATATTTTTTGGCGACCTCGTACAAGTCGGGCAGAGGGGCGATGTCGCCGTCCATGCTGAAAACGCCGTCCGTGACGATCAAAGCCCGGCGGAAGTTTGAAGCGTGCTCCTTGATGGCGTCCTCCAGCGCGCCGGGGTCGTTGTGTTCGTAGGCGACAATCTTCGCGCCGGAGAGTCGGCATCCGTCAATGATGGAAGCGTGGTTCAGGCGGTCTGAAAAAATCACATCCTCCTTGCCAACCAGTGCAGAGATGGTGCCAAGATTGGCGGTGAAGCCCGATTGAAACGTGATGACATCCTCCGCGCCCTTGAACTTTGCGAGCCGCTCTTCGAGTTGCACGTGCAGGTCGGTCGTCCCTGCAATCGAACGAACTGCGGCGGGACCGACGCCGTATTTTTTCATCGCCTCATTGGCGGCTTGCACCAGTTTGGGATGATTCGCCAGCCCCAGATAATTGTTCGAGCAGAAGTTGAGCACATTCTTCCCGTCCACAATCAGCCGCGCGCCCTGCGCCGAGCCAATCGTGCGAATGCGGTTGTACAAGCCCTGCTCTTTCAAGCCTTCGATTTCCTGTGTCAGCCAGTCGAGTTTGGACATGGGGAACTCCTCATAGAGAGTAGTAGGTCGTTCGTTATCATTATAGCAATTTACATCGAAGCGGTTGTCACCGATGAGAGATGACAGTCGTTCTATTTTTCTTCGATCTCTGCCAGCAAGCCCAGTTCCGCCAGCGCTTCCATCACCTTTTGGATGGCGCCGCTCTTGACAATGACCGCAGTGGGACTTAACACCTCGCCCAGATATTTCGCCGCCTTCGACTTGCGCATCTCGTCCAGGACCTCGCGCCGGCTCACCCGCAAAACGACCTGAGTCTCCACCCGAGCCTCCACCCCGTGAACTTCCCAACGTTTGAGGGCTTTGCCCAGCGAGGGCGGAACCCCCGCCTCGCAATGTTTCGTGAGCAGGGCAAGCAGATGTTCCACCTTCAACCCCTGCTCTCTGGCTTTACTCAACGAGCGGACAGTGAGACGGTAACGATACACGTCCCCGCTCGGCTCCTCCCACTCGCAAAAACGCGAAATCTGATAGCGCACCACGCGCGGGGCGGTTCGTTCGACAGTGATTCTGCCATTGGATGAAACAGACACCTTCCCTTTTTCGTCGAAAGCCGAAGGCTGAAGGTCGGGCATTTGACCTTCGACTTTCGACCCGATGCGAAACGCAGTCGGTTCCGCCGCCCCTTCCGCCACAGAAAGATCCACCTCTCCCAGCCAGTGCAAAATGCCCGTGATGAAGAATTTAATCAGCGCGCCATCCACTTCGTCCCAGTGAGCAAAGCCGCGCAGGAACACGCCGTCGGCGGCGCGCTTGATGAACCAGGAGTCGTAGTCGCCGGCGGGGCGCTGAAAGTCGGCGTAGTTTTGCTTGACGCCGCGAATGAAGGCGTTGAGGCTCCACCATTTGCCTTCGGGGATTTCATCGAGCAGGTTGAGCAAAAACTCGCGCGTTTCGAGCGGCTGGTTCGTCCATTCGCCTTCGCAGACGATGCCCGGCATGAGTTTGAGTTCGTTGAAGGTTTCGCTCGTCTGCCAGGCTGTTTGCAGGAGTTGAAGCGCCTGCAGGCGGGGAGCTTCTAAAAATCTCTTGAGCGGCTCCGGCTGAGGCGTTCCGCTTTCGTCGAGGATGTTTGCGGCGCGCAGGAACGCCCGCAGGATGGCATGAGGGACGGTTGTGGGGGGCGGGTCCATGCCGAGGCGCAGCGCCGCCAGCAGGGTGACGGCGTCGTCGAGGAGGGAATCGCCGGCGGGCAGTTCACGTCCGCGTTCGCCGGGCGAGGCAGGACGCCCCAGCGGTTCGGTGTTGAGCGGCATCCCTTCGTGACTTTTTCCTGCCGATTCTTCCTTTGCTTCGCCGCTCAAAAGGGACAGCAGGTCGTCGGGGATGTAGGCAAATTCCTGAGGTCCTTTTTGGGTGTCGAAGAAGGCGCGGGCGAGCAAGCCTCGATAGTAGAGGACTTCGGCGGGAGAGACGGGGGTGAGGTAGGGTTTTTCGCGGTCGCGTTTGCCGGCGCCGGCTTCGCGGATGCTTCCGTAGCGGCGGGTGAAGGTTTGCCAGGGGAGCCGCCCGCCGGCAAGGATGAGGGCGGTAAGGGCAGAGTCCGCTTCGGGCGGTAGAGAGGCTCGGATTTCGGCAAGCAGGTTCGGGTCGAGGAGGGACGCGCAGAGTTCCTCCAGCGCGCCCTCGGCTTTTGGAGAGGTCAGTTCGATGCCCCACAGTTCCGCAATGATGCGGAGATGTCCAATGTCCTGTTTGAGGAGGGAGTGGAAGAGGTCGGGCATGAGGAAATCACCAATTACCAGTTATGAACAATTGTAATTGGTAATTGGTGATTGATGATTAGCCGCGCACCACTTTGAGCGCGTTGGGGACGATTTCGAAGGAGACTTTGCGGAGGTCGGTGCCGGGACCGGAGAAGATTTCGCCGTCGGCGTGGATGTAGAGGGGGCGGTCGGCGGTGAGGGTGAATTTTTTGCAGGTGGAGATGGTGACTTCTTTGAAGCGCCCGTGCGTGCCTTTCATGACCTCGGGGACGATGCGCAGCATTTTGAGGCGGCTGACGTTGGTGATCATGGCGTAGTCGAGGGTGCCGTCGTCTATTTTGGCGTCGGGGGCGATGAGGAAGCCGCCTCCTTCGCGCGGACCGTTGCACAGGATGAGGTAGATGATGTCTTCTTCCACGCTTTTGCCGTCCACTTCGATTTGCATGTGGATGGGGTTGTGGTCGAGCAGAATGGTTTGGAGGACGGCGGTGAGGTACATGAGGAAGCCGCGTAGGAGAGGCAGGCGGTGTGAGCGAATGGTGACGATGGCGCCGAAGCCGATGCCGAGGGTGTTGTCGAAGTATTCCTTGCGCCCGTCTTCTGCGGTCATAAGTCCCAGGTCCACGGTGGAGGGTTCGCCGTGGATGGCGCGGTGGAGGGCTTCGGCAGGCGTGGATGCGACGCCAATGCCATGACCGAAGTCGTTGCCGGAGCCGGCGGGTACGACGCCGAGGATGGGGCGGCGGTCGGCGGGGAGTTGCATGAGTCCGTTCATCACTTCGTGGACGGTTCCGTCGCCGCCCATGGCGATGACGAGGTCGTAGCCTTGTTCGCCCGCCTGTTTCGCCAGTTGGATGGCGTGACCGGGATAGACGGTGCCGCTCCAGTCTATGCCGCCGTGTTCTTCGGTGATGGAGCGCAGGTCGCGGGCGATGCGCCAGGCGTTGCCCATGTCTGCCATGGGGTTGAGGATGATTTTGATTTTGCGATGCATGAGGGCGCCTCCGTAAAGAAGACCCTAAAGGGTCTGGAGAGACCTTCAGGGTCGGAATGTGCGCTGATTATAACCCCCGCGAGCGGGAAGGGAGGCTATTCAGGGATGATGTTGTGGACGGCGAGGGGGCCGGTCACGCCGCGGGCGATTTGAAAGGTGCCGCGGTTGTGCTTTTTTGCCTGATAGAGCGCCGCATCCGCCGCGCGCAGGAGGTCGGAGGCGGTGCGGGCGTGGACAGGGTAGATGGCAATGCCGCCGGAGACGCTGAGGTTGAGGCGTTTTTTATCGGGCAGGATGTATTTGATGCGTTTCATCCCCTGGGCGATTTTTTCGGTCACGACCCTGGCGGAGGAAATATCGGACTGGGAAAGGATGAGGGTCAATTCGTCGCCTCCGTAGCGGGCAAGAAAGTCGGTGTTGCGGATTCCGCGCGCCATGTGGCTGAAGACGATGCGCAGAACGTCGTCGCCGATGGTGTGACCGTAGGTGTCGTTCACGGCTTTGAATCCGTCCAGGTCCATCATGACGACGGCAAAGGAGTAATTGTTGCGGCGGGCAGATTGGACTTCCTCCTCCAGCCGTTCGTCGAGGGCGCGGCGGTTGGGGAGACCCGTCAGCGTATCGCTGTATGCCTGACGGCTGACGATTTGATGCCGGCTGGCGTTGTTAATGGCAATGGCGGCCTGGTCTGCCAGCAAATTGAGCAGGCGCAGTTCCGAGGCGGCGAACCCGCCGGTATTCGAGCGAGCCAGGTTCATCACGCCGACGACCGTATCATCCACTTTCAGGGGGATGCCGATGATCGAGCCGCGCCAATTCGATGGGGCGTTTTCATAGAGTGGATGATTCTGCATGTCCTCCACGATGATTGTCTCGCCGCTGCGCGCCACGGTGTAGGTCAACCCGTTTTCGCGCGGTTTCGACCAGACGGTATTCTTATCGCCTTCGGCATTCAGCGCCGCGCCAAAAGAGAGTTTGCCATCGGAGTACAGGAAGATGTGAACATCCTGAGCGTTGGGAATTAATTGGATCGCTTCCGAGACCAGCGTATCCAGCACATCGAGCAGGTCGAGGCTGGAGGTGAGGTTGATGCTCAGTTTTTTAAGCGCATTCAGTTCTTCCGTCTGTTGCCTGAGCAGGGCAAGCAGGGCGTGATGGTCAATCACCGCCTCGGCAAGGCTGTTCAAATCTTCCCGGCTTTGAGCGTATTGTTCAATGGACATGGCAAGGATACCAATCAAATGTAGAAGAATGCCCCTCTCCGAATCGGGGACGTTTGTGGCATCGAGACGTTTACGGGCTTCCGCAAGGACTTGCAAAATCTGTTCTTTCATAGACTCCAACTCATATCGCTGCGCCATCAAAAACGTCCGCATAATTTTCGACGACACACCATGACATTATAGCAATACAGCACGATTTGTGTATTACATGCCCGTTACAGCATTGGATGGGTTACAATGGGATGCGCATTTCATCTGGAGGACAAAACGTGTCAGACGCTCCCAAATCTGCTTATGCAACACCGTTAACGCCGCGCCGGCGCGGGTTGATTATCGGCGCATCCACGGGGCTGGGCGCAGCGCTTGCCCAAAAACTCGCCGGGCAGGGAACCTCTCTTGCGCTGGTTGCCCGCAGTACAGACAAGTTGGATGCTCTCTGTCGTCAAATCAATGCCGCCGGCGGCTATGCCCTGGCATATCCGCATGATGTTTGCGAGTACGATAAGGTGCCAGCCCTGCTCCGCAAAATCGTCGCGGAGTTGGGCGGCTTGGATTTCGTCATCTACGCGGCCGGAATCAACTTGCCGCCCGGCGGCATGGACAGGTACAACTTCGAAAACGACCGCAAAATGGTCGAAGTCAACCTCATCGGCGCAATGGCATGGCTCACTCCCATCGCCGAAATGTTCCAGTCGGCAAAAGCCGGGCAAATCGTGGGCATCTCTTCGGTGGCGGGCGACCGCGGACGTGTGGGCAACCCCGGCTACAATGCCTCCAAAGCCGGGCTGACCACCTACCTCGAGGCGCTGCGCAACCGTCTCACCCGTCATGGCGTGAATGTGCTCACGGTCAAACCCGGCTTCATGAAGACCGCAATGCTCCAAGCCGCGCAGGGACCCACACCCTTCGCCATCGAACCCGAACGCGCCGCAGAAGACATCCTGCGCGCCATGCAAAAACGCAAACAAACCATCTACACCGCCCCGCTCTGGCGCTGGATCATGCTGATCATTCGCCACATCCCCTCCTTCCTCTTCAGGAGGCTGTCCTTCTAACAAGGAAAAATCGGCGGTTTGTGAAACTTCCGATATTTTGGACACTATGAACCTCACCCATCATTTCACTCAACTCGAAAATTTTGGGCACTCGCTCAAAGCATCCTGCTATCGCATCAAAATCGAAAAACCCGACGATATTTACGAAGCCTTTCAACTCGCCAAAAAAAGCGGGCTGACCGTCACCGCGCGCGGCACAGGCATCAGTTACAACGACGTGTCGCTCAACGGCGGCGGCATCGTCCTCGACATGAGCGGGATGAACCGCATCCTCGAATGGGATCCAGCCTCCGGCGTCGTTCGATGCGAGGCGGGCGTCACCCTCGAAGACCTGTGGAAGCGCGTCGAACCCGACGGCTGGTGGCCCCCTGTCGTCTCCGGCACCATGAAGACCACCCTGGGAGGCTGTCTCGGAGCAAACATTCACGGCAAAAATAACTTTCGTGTCGGCACCATCGGCGAACACGTGACTGAATTCACCGCCATGCTCCCCACCGGCGCGCTGGTCACCTGCTCCCCGCAGAAAAACGCCGACTTGTTCTACGCCATGATCAGCGGATTGGGGATGCTGGGCGTCTTCACAACCATCACCCTGAAGATGAAACGCATCCATTCGGGACTGATTGCAGTGGACGCCTGGCCCGTGCCGAATCTCCACCGTCACCTGAGCGACCTGCTCGAACACGCCCCCCACTACGACTACATCGTCGGCTGGCTCGATACGCTCGCAAAAGGGACCAGCCTCGGGCGCGGACAAATCCACGCGGCAAACAACCTCAAGGAGGGCGAAGACCCGAACGCCCGCGAGACGATGAAACTCTCCTATCAGCACCTGCCCGACCGTCTCTTCGGGGTCATGCCCAAGTCGCTCCTGCACTACTTCATGAATCCCTTTCTGAACAATGCCGGCGTGTGGCTCATCAACACCGCCAAGTACCTTGCCAGCCTGCGCCGGCACACCTTCCGCGAATCGCATGCAGAGTTTCACTTTTTGCTCGATTACGTCCCCGACTGGGAACGCTCCTTCGGACGCGGCGGCTTGATCCAATATCAGTCATTCCTCCCCAAAGAGACCGCCGAAGACGCCTGGCGGGAGATGATCCAACTCTCGCATCGGCGCGGACTTCCATCCTACCTCGGCGTCACCAAGCGTCACCGCCCCGACAACTTCCTCCTCACCCACGCCGTGGACGGTTTTTCTCTCGCGATGGATTTCAAGGTCACAGACGGAAACCGCGCCCGCTTGAGAGACCTGCTTCAGGAATTCGACCGCATCGTGCTGAACGCCGGCGGACGTTTCTACTTTGCAAAAAACAGCGAGACCTCCGCAGAGACTGCCCGCGCCTTCCTCGGCGAGGAAACGATTGCCAAATTCAAGAAACTCAAACAGCGTTGTGACCCAAACAACCTGCTCGAATCTGACCTGTACCGGCGAATTTTCAAGGATATTGGACTTTAGACGTGAGCCTTGCCTGCCTTACATCGGGACGCAGGCGAATGCGAAATGCTGGCTTTGGGCAGCATCCAAAAAAACAAAGTTCACCCAAGTTGTGACTCTTCACCGGATGTCCTTTTTTCGCCACGGATTACACTGATTTTCACAGATTTGTAGAAAAAAATCCGCGCGAATATGAGAAGTTAGACTCCAAAACGGCTATGAATTTTATTGTGGAAGACCTGGGCATGATCGAATACGAGACTGCCTGGAAATTGCAGGATGAATATGCGGCAGAGATTGCCGAGGGCGTCCGCCCGCCCACCCTGCTATTGCTGGAGCATCCGCATGTGTACACCTTTGGGCGGCGCGGCAGGCAGGAGAATCTGCTATGGGGCGAGGCGCAACTCCGCGAAAAGGGCATCGCCATCCACTGGGTGGATCGCGGCGGAGACGTGACCTATCACGGGCCGGGGCAGTTGGTGGGGTATCCGTTGTTGCCACTCACCACGTCCCCGCTTTCAATGAGTGATGGGCAAAGGGGGGAAGGAAGAATCCCTCAAGCCGATTATGTCGGCTACGTCCGCAAACTGGAGGAGGCGCTCATCATTGCCCTGGCAAACCTCGGCATTGCGGCAGGACAGCGCCCCGGTCTGACCGGCGTGTGGGTGCAGGCGGATGTGCATTCGCGCTGTTTGCGCTGTTCGCCGCAAGACCGCCAAAAACCCGCCAAAATCGCGGCAATTGGCGTCAAAGTGGACGCGCGGGGAATCTCGCGTCACGGCTTTGCGTTGAATGTCAACCCCGATATGACGTATTGGGACGGCATCATCGCCTGTGGCTTGCAGGATGAAGCGGTGGTCTCGCTGGCAGATTTATTCGCCGAGCCGCCTTCGATGGAACAGGTGAAGGCGGAAGTTACACAGGCATTTCGTGCGGTGTTTGCATAGGCGCAATTTTTTACGGCTCCCAGAAGTATTGCACAAGCGCGTAAATGAAGGGTTTGCCGCCGCTGTATTCCACCCCCACCGCCCAGGTGCGCCAGTCGAGGAAGCCGTTTTGTTCCGTGCCGGCAAAGTAGATGGCGTAGAAATCTCCCGGATAGAGCCAGGCGGCCTCGTAACTGGCGCCGCCATGTTTCAAGTCGTTGCAGTGCAGGGTGTAGGGCTGGTTGAAGAGTTCGACCAGCGAGGGGACAATCACGTCGTGAAATGAGCCTCGTGTTTCGAGTCCGCTGGCGGGGTGGCTTCCCCAGTTTGCTTCATAGGTGGTCTCGAAGAGAAAGCCAGCCTGCAGAGGGGTGTAGGTGATGGCGTTTCCATTGCGGTAGTAGCGCACTTCCATTCCGTTTGGGCTGACGAGGGAGCGGAGTAGTTCGCCGTCGGCGTTGAGCATGGCGGCTTTGAGGGAGTCAATCAGCGCGGGAACGGCCGGGTCGGTGCAAACGCTTTGCCCGGAGAGGGGGGATGGCGTGACGGTGACGACGGCATTTGCCGCGGGGAGGGTAGGAGAGGCGGCAGTGAGGGAAAGGTTGGGGAGGGGCAAAACAGGCTGGGTCGGGGTGGGAGGCGTGGAGGCGTCTGCCTGGCAAGCCGCAAGCAGGAGGGAAAGGGTCAAAATCGGGAGGAGGGCTTTCATCGCATGCTCCTTGTCCATGAATGATTATAGTCAGATTGGGGAGAAAAAAATGACCCTCGTTGAGGGTCAGGAAGGGGTTTATTCGGGTTCGGCAAACGCCGCCACAACGATGTGCTGGTTGAGCAATTGCGGCGGGGCGGTTTCTTTGCCGGGGACGATTTGCCCGAGGGTGTAGGCTCCCGCCAGGGGGACATCTTTGCCGAGGATGTCTTGGATGGCGGCGATTTCGGCGCCGGGGTGAGACTTGAGGAGCATGTCCCAGGCGATGTCCACCAGAACGAGGGCAAAGGCGGGTTTTCTGCCGTCGAGCGCCTGGAGCGCCTGTTGGGCGGCTTGCTGGGCGGCTTTTTCGCAGGATTCGCGGTTGCCCACCAGCAGGTAGGCTTCGGCGCCGTCGCGCACGGGGGCGTTCATGCGGAAACTGCCGTCTGCTTCCACGCGGATGGGGGCGCGGACGAGCAGTTGGTCGCCCTGTTCGATGCCGAGGGGGTAGAGCCGCGCCAGGTGGCTGAGCGGCGGAAACGCCCATTCGCGGGCGGGATGCCCAAAGAGTTGAGCGTAGGTTTCGGAGGCGGGACGTCCGTCGAGAGTGCGCAGCCAGAAGCCGCGCGAGCGCGTGACGCGGAAGTGACTGCCAACCGGGTTCCAGCCGTGGGCATAGCCAATGCCGGCGCGGAGAGCGCCGCTCAGGATGGCGGCGGCAAGGGCGCCGTTGCCGGTCTGTGAGCCAGCCAGTTGGTAGGAATGACCGGTGTGCAGGTCGCCGGAGGAGAGGGCGCCTGCAAGCAGAACGCCCGCTGGAAGGCCGGAGCATAACTGGTCGGCGTCGCCGTTGAAGCCGTCGGCAAAGAAGATGACGGCGTTCGCCTCTTCCTTCTCCGAGAGTTGATTCGCCAATTGGGCGGCAGCGCTCCTTCCGCTTTGTGCAAAGCCGGGCAGCCAGAGGGTCTCTGCCTGAAACTCGCCGTTCATGAGCGCTACGATGACGGTGTTGGGGTGCAGCCCTCGGTGAGAAAAGCCCGCCGGACTGCTCAAACCGATGAGCGGGGTGTCGCCCAGCAGGCTGGTGACGCCGTTGATGACATCGCGCGCCTGGTATTGGTGGGAGGCGATGACAAATCCCATGCGGGGAGTGGCGGAACCGAGGTTATTCAGGGCGTAATGCGTTGCCTGCAAGCCGGCTTCGCGCCCGTTCAATGCCTGTGCGTATCCGATGGCGGCTTTGAGAGTCATGGCGTCATCCTTCTGCAACCGGCACGGTGAAGTGGAAGGTGGTGCCGCGGCGGAATTCGCTCTCGAACCAGATGCGCCCGCCCTGCATTTCGACCAGGCTCTTGGTGATGTTCAAGCCCAAGCCGGTGCCGGGGGCTTCGCGGGCTTTGGAATCGTCGGAGCGGAAGAACTTTTGGAAGATTTTCGCCTGGTCTTCGATGCTGATGCCGATGCCGTCGTCTTTGACCCACAGGTGAACGACTCTGCGCGCGCCTTCGGGGTCCCACTGGTTTTCGGCTTCCTGGGCGCCGATGATGATGTGACCGCCTTCGGGGGTGTATTTGTGGGCGTTGCTGACGAGGTTGGTGAGCACCTGCCCCACGCGCACCGGGTCCGCCCAGACCTGAGGGAGGGGCTCGGCAAGATGCAGTTCCACCGTCTGTTTTTTGTCTTCGATCTGGCGGCGGGTGGAGCGCAGCACGTCTTCGACCACATCGGGGATATTGACGGCTTTGAAGTCGAGGCGCAGGCGACCGGCTTCGATTTTGGCGTTGTCGTTCAAGTCGGAGACAAGCACCGACATGCGCTCGACGTTGGAACGGATGGTGTGCAGGAAGTTGGTCTGCATTTCGTTGATGGGTCCAACCGCGCCGCCAGCCAGGAGTTCGGTGTAGCCTTTGATGGAGGTCATCGGGTTTTTGAGTTCGTGCGCCACAAAAGAGACGAAGTCGCTTTTAGCGTCGTTGGCGCGCTGGACTTCGGCGTAGAGTTGAGCGTTGTAGATGGCGATGGCGGCGTTGTCGCTCAGGCGGTTGAGGAACGCCAGGTTTTCCTGTGAGTCGCTCATGCTTTCGAGCAGGAGCAGACCGATGACTTCGGTTTCGCGGCGGATGGGAACGATGATTTGGGTGTGGGCGGCGGGCAAAAGTCCCTTTTCGCCGCTGGCGATGAGCGAGACCTGGGCGGGCTGTCCGCTGGCGAGGGCGGCTTTGATGGTGGGCATGTCAACGGGCAGACGCCCGTTGGAGGGGTCGGTGAAGATGGCATCGTACCCTTCCTGCGCCATCAGACGGATTTCGTTTCCTTCGAGCATGCCAATCAAGCCGGCTTCGGCGTTGGACTGGCGCATTGCCCATTCGAGGGTGGTGCGCATGGCGCGGTCCATGTCGAGGCTGGCGTTCAGTTCACGGACGATGCGCCCCATGACCTGAAGTTCTTCAACGCGGGCGGCGAGTTCCTGGTCGGTGAGGGCGAGCAGGCGCGCGTTTTCGATGGCGACTGCCGCCTGCCCGGCAAAGGCGGTGAGGATGTTCTGGTCGTCTTCGACGAAGGGGAGTCCGTCGCGGCGGTTGATGACTTCGATGACGCCGAGGACGCGGTCTTTGATTTGCATGGGGACAGCGAGCAGAGAGCGGGAGACGAAGCCGGTCTGACGGTCGGTGCCGGTGAAGCGGGTGGAGGATTTCTGCGCGTCGTTTTCGATGACGGGAGCGCGCGTTTGGGCGGCGCGCCCGGCGACGCCGGTGCCGGGGGGCAGGCGCTGTCCAAGCAGGTTGCCAGCCACAGGTCCGGCGGTGACGCGAAAGATGAGTTCGCCGGTTTGTTCGTCCATCAGGAAGAGGGTGCCGGCTTCGCAGTTCAAAATCTTGACGGCGTTGTCGAGGATGTTGCGGAGCAGGGGTTCCTGTTCGAGGGTGGAGGTCAGTTGGCGGGTGATTTCGTTGAGCGTGGCAAGTTGATGGGCGCGCTGTTCGGTCTCTTGCAGAAGCCGCGCCTTGACGATTGCGCCAACGGTCTGGTCGGCGATGGACTGGAGGAGGTCGAGTTGGGCGCGGGTGTAGGTGACGGTGGGGTCGCGGCTGCCCACGCTGAGCGCGCCGATGGTTTCGGCTTCAGAGTTGAGGGGAACGCCCATCCAGGCGTAGATGCCCGGCGCGGAGGGGGTGATGCTGCGGACCTGGCACTCCTGGCGGTAATCCTGCGTGATGATGGAACGCCCTTTGCGGATGATTTCCTGCCCCAGCCCAAAGTTGGGAGGCAGCGGCTGATTTTCGAGGGATTTGACGCGCTCGTTATCGTCCACGCGGAAGGCATAGTAGTAGTAGTTGGCGGCTTTGTCGTACAGGCAGATGTGGAAGTAGTTGGAAGGCAGGATGCGGGAGGTTTGGGCAAAGATGAGTTCGAGTACGTCGTCGAAGGTGAGGGTGACGTTGACGCCCTGCGAGACAAGCGAGAGGGCGTTCATTTCCTGTACGCGGCGCTCGAGGTTGGAAACGGTCTGCACGCGGGCAACGGCAAGCGATGCCTGGTTGGCGATGCTTTCGAGGTAGTCGAGGTCTTGGGGGGTGTAGGAAGAGCCGGAGAGGGGCGCTCCCAGGGCAAGCCAGCCGATGGTCTTCCCTTCACTGTTCAGGCGGACGAAAAGCCGCGCCCCGAGCAGGGAGAGACGCGCTTCATCGCCTTTGAGGAGCGTGGGCGGGTTGACGGTATCGAGGTAAAGCGGGATGCTTTCCTTTTGGAAGTAATGGACGAGAGAACTGTTGGAGGCAAAGCGGATGTCGCTGGTGGGTCGTCCGTCTTCGCCGGGCAGGGCGGCGTATTGGTCGTTGAGCGCGTCGTAAATGAAGATGTGCAGGCGGTCGGGCATGAGGGTTTCCACGACATGCTCGCGGATGACTCGCGCGATGGAGGCGAGGTCCATTGCGCCGGTGATGGCGTGACTGTAACTGCGCAGACGTTCTTCATAGGCGCGCTGACCGCGGAAGAAAACACTGTCCACCATGTTTTGCAGGCGGTTACGCAGAGGGTTGAGGGTGACGGCGATGAGGAAGACCAACCCGCCAATGAGGTAGGGGCTGTTGGGAGGAAGGGGCAAAATGAGCGCCACACCACTGACCAGGAAGCCATACGCCAGGACAACCAGCACCGTCAGCAGGGCATAGACCAATCCGCGGCGCACCCAGTAGTCGGTGCGCAGGAGGCGAAACCGCAGGACAACGTATCCGTTGACCAGCGGGAAGATGATGAGGAACGGCAGCAGAGAGGGGTTGAACGCCTCTCCCGAAAAGATGAACCATGCCGCCAGCGGTCCAAAGGCAATCAGCGAGCCTGCCAGAATGGCGCGCGCCTGGCTTTTGACCACAGGCGAGCGGGACGTGATGGCATGGTAGAGCAGCATGCCAAAATAGAAAAGCGCGGCAAACCCGACGAACGCATAAATCATTTGCCAGGCGACAATGTAAGCGGTCGGTTTTTGGAAATTGAAGAGGGTCTCGTAGGCGTTGAAGGTCAGAATGAAGCCCGCCAGATACCCCAGCCAGCGGAGATAGGGACGCCCAACGACAACAAGCGCTTCGCGCGGGAAACACAGCGCCAGGTCAATCAGCGAGCCGCCCACCATCGCCAGCGCCAGCGTCCAAAGGTGGGTCAGTTGATGGGAGGTGTACAGGTCGAAGAGGGCGCAGGTGCCGATGGCAAGGGAGGAGGTGAAAACGGAGAAGGCGCGCCCGGCGGGTTCGGTGCGGCGCAAACCGAAAATCCACAGGCTGGAGATGAGGAAGACAACGCCCAAAAATTGCGGGATGTAGAAGTAAGCGTAGCGGTCGGCGGTGGAAAGTTGCTGAAGGAATATCTTTTCCTCCCTTACCGTCCCGCTGGTTGTACGGATCTCAACTGTGACCTGTTCACCGGTTTCATGTAAAGCGAGTATTTCCCTCAATTGTTCAGAGTTGGAAACCGGTCTGCCATTGACCGAGACAAGTTGGTCGCCGAGTTTGAATCCCTGCGCGTACATTGCCCAGGTCTTGCCTGGTTCGACGGTGTCGGAACCGTTGAGGACGAAAGTATGCTCGAAGAAGCCGCCGAGAAAGGGGTTCTTCAGCCAGTCACCGGCAAGGTACAGCGATACGGCAAAGACCAGCAGGGCGGCGAATTGGTAAACCAGCACAACAACCTGCAGCGTGCGGTTCAGAAAATTCCGAGAGGTCTGGGAGGAATGGGTCATGGCTCCAGTAGGTACCACGCGGGGCGGCGGTTTTGAAATTTTACACTACATCCCCCGCTGGCAACTATGGTACTTTCATAACAAAGCAGAAAGGCGGAAAAGAAAGCGTCCCGAAGAGGAGGCTCTTTCGGGACGCAGCAGGCTAAATGTCGAGGTTGCGAACCGCTTTGGCGTGGGTCTGGATGAATTTGCGGCGCGGGTCTACGGCGTCGCCCATGAGCATGTCGAAGGTGCGGTCTGCCTCCGCCGCATCCTCCACCGTGACGAGGAGCAGGGTGCGGTTTTCGGGGTTCATGGTCGTCTCCCACAACTGTTCGGGGTTCATTTCGCCGAGACCTTTGTAGCGCTGGAGGGTCGCCTTCTCTCCGAGTTCCTTCAGAATTTTGTCTTTGTCTTTGTCGGTGTAGGCGTATTTGACCTGGTTTTTGTAGGCAATGCGGTAGAGCGGCGGCTGGGCGATGTAGAGATGCCCGTTTTCGATCAACTGCGGCATGTAGCGGAAGAAGAAGGTGAGCAGAAGGGTGCGGATGTGACTGCCGTCCACGTCGGCGTCGGTCATGATGATGACGCGCCCGTAGCGCAGACCTTCGATGTCGAAGTTGTCGCCGATGCCGGTGCCGAGGGCAGAGATGAGCGCCTTGATTTCGTTGGAGGAGAGGATTTTATCGAGGCGGGCGCGTTCGGTGTTCATGATTTTGCCGCGCAGGGGCAAAATCGCCTGGAAGTGGCGGTCGCGTCCCTGTTTGGCGGAGCCGCCTGCCGAGTCGCCTTCGACGATGTAGAGTTCGGTCTTGGAGGAGTCGCGCTCGGAGCAGTCTGCCAGTTTGCCGGGCAGAGTCAAAGACTCCAATGCCGATTTGCGGATGACCAGGTCGCGCGCTTTGCGCGCCGCGTCACGCGCGCGGGCGGAGGTAAGACACTTGGCGATAATCGCCTTCGCCGCCTGCGGATTTTCCTCGAGGAAAGTGCTGAAGGCTTCGCCCACCACCTGCGTGACGTAGGTCTGCACTTCGGGGTTCATCAACTTGACTTTGGTCTGCGATTCGAACTGCGGTTCGGGGTGCTTGACCGAGACGATGGCGGTGAGTCCTTCGCGGGTGTCGTCGCCGGAGAAGTTGGGGTCGGAATCTTTGAGCAAGCCGTTTTTGCGGGCGTAATCGTTGATGACGCGCGTCAGCGAGGCGCGCAGACCGGTCAGGTGCGTGCCGCCGTCGATGGTGTTGATGGTGTTGGCGAAGGAATAGACCGATTCGGTGTAGGCGTCGGTGTATTGGATGGCGGCTTCGATGCCGATGTTTTCGATGTCCTTTTCCACGTGGACAACCGGATGCAGGGTCTCGCGGTTGCGGTTCAAATAGCGGACGAAGGAGGTAAGCCCGCCCTCGAAGTAGAAGGTCATCTGGCGGTCGGCGCGTTCATCCACAAAACGGATGGTTACGCCGCGCGTGACGAACGCCATTTCGCGGAAGCGCTGGACGAGCGTGTCGAAGCGGTAGTCAATATCCTCGGTGAAAATCTGTTTGTCGAATTTGAAGGTTTGTTTGGTGCCGGTCTCTTCTTTGGGCACTTTGCCCACCATTTGGATGGTTCCCTGCGGCACGCCGCGCTTGTATTCCTGCCGCCACCATTTGCCATCGCGCTTGACCTCGGTAATCATCCACTCGGAAAGGGCGTTGACTGCGCTGACGCCGACGCCGTGCAAACCGCCGGAGACCTTGTAGCCGCCTCCGCCGAATTTGCCGCCCGCGCCGATGACGGTCATCACCACGTCCACGGTTTCCATCGGTTTGCCTTTGGCGTCCTTTTTCGTCGGGTGCGGACCGACCGGGATGCCGCGTCCATTATCCTCGACGGTGACGCTGCTATCGGCATGGATGGTGATGTTGATGCGCGTACAGAATCCCGCCAGGGCTTCGTCAATGGCGTTATCCACCACTTCATACACCAGGTGGTGCAATGCTTTGATGTCGGTGCCGCCCACGTACATGCCAGGGCGTTTGCGCACATGTTCGATGCCTTCCAGAGCCTGAATGGCGTTTACATCGTAAGTGACTGTCTGTTCTTTGGTAACCACAAAAACCTCCACAATCACCTGCTCCAAGAGCGGATGATGAAGTACTCTTTCAAAGAGAAGATGGCGTCTGCCCCAAGCGGCGGAAACGCTCGTAAGTATTCCTGAGCCAATCGGTCATGTCGCGGTAATAAATGAAACTTGCCGCCAGCAGAACCGTCGTAATAAACGCATGTCCGGCAAAGCCGACCAGCGCCAGCCATTGATCGCTTTTCGGCGCGCTCCACAACAGGTCCAGACCGCGGGAGAGGAGAAAGGCGCTCAGCACGAACAGCGCGCTCGTCGGGAAGGAGAAGCGGCTCATCCACAGGCTGGAATAAATGGAGAGGAAGGCATTCTGCCTGCGGACGAAAATCCCGTGCGGCATGAAAAACAACGGCACAATCAACCAAAAGGACAAAATCATCAAAACGACCAGGACGATATTCGCCAGCGACGGGCTGATGAGCGCAAGCAGACCCAGCACAAACGTCAGCGGCACGAACAGGATGAACAGCCCAATCAGCCAGATCACCGAAAGCAGGACGCTCTGCAAAACGGCATTCCCCACGCTGACGCCCGCTTCTTCCGCCCTCAAAACTGATCCTGCCACCTGACGGAAGTACACGCCCCCGCCGATCCACCCCAGCGGAATCAGCGCCGCCATCAACCCCAGCACAATCCAAAACGAAGGAATGGCAATGACCAGCGGAGCGCCAAAGGGAGTGTCCACGGGAAGCGTCTGCGCCGAAAGGCTGGAAATGCCGATGGGAAACAGTTGCAGTTTCGACAACAAACTCAACAAATTGAAATCCCGCAAGGCGTCCATCATCAGCGACTGGTACTGGGCAAAGCGTTCCAGGTCGGCTTCTGCCACACCCAAACGCGCCTGCTCGAACACCAGGCGGACGTAGGGAGCAAACAATTCACTCACATTCAAGCGGGGACCCAGCCAGAGGAGCAGGTCTAATCCCAGCGGCAGGAGAATGAGCGCGACGCGGTTGGCGACAACATCGAACCCCGCCCGCAATGAGCCAAGGACGCCCGGCGGCGGGGGCAATGTTTCCAGTTTTTGAACATCCATAACCATTTGATTCTACCATACCGACATGCCCGGGCGCGTCTTGGCATTCGCCTGTGGGGCAGGTACAATCTTCTGCGTGACCGAACAAGACCGCCCCCTGCCCGCTTCAAACCGCATCGGCTTGCTGACCTCCACCGTTTTGCTGGCGCTGGCGCTCAGCCGGCTGATTCCCGCACGAGGCTTCAGCCTCGAGGTGCAATTGCCGGGCTTCTTTCTCTCTCTCCCGCTGGATGCGGCAACGCTCCTCAATGTGCTGACAGCCGCTCTCGCCGCCGCCGGCATGGACTGGCTCCTGCGCGGTCACCCCTCCCTGAACGGACGCACCACCTTTCAATGGTGGTATCTTCCCGCGCTGATTACCTTTGTCGTCAGCATTTCCCTCTCCACCCTGCCGGGCGGAGCGGCATGGGTCGCCGGGTTTCTGGTCGGCGGGACGCTGGTGTTCCTCGTGTTCCTGGCGGAATATGTGGTGGTGGACGCCGACTCGCCTCAATATACGCTGGCGGTGGCAGGGCTTACCGCTCTTTCTCATACCCTGTTCTTTGTGTTTTGCATTGCGCTGAGGGCGGGAGGGGTGAGGCTCTACCTGCTTCTGCCCGCCCTGTTCGTGGCGGCGGCGCTGGCAAGTTTGCGCATCCTTCATTTATGGATGGGCGGCAGGTGGGAGGCAGGCTGGTCGCTGGGCATCGGGCTGGTGTGCATTCAACTGGCGGCAGGGCTGCATTACTGGTCCATCACGCCGGTGCAGTTTGGGCTGCTGCTGGTCGGTCCGTTGTATGGGTTGAACAGCCTTGCCATCCGTCTGAGTGAGGGCGCCTCGGTGCGGCGCGCCGCCTTCGAGCCTTTGGTGGTGGCGGCGCTGTGCTGGGGGCTGGCAATTCTCATCCGATGACGAAGAACGGCTTGATTTTGACGAAAGACCAGGTACGTGAAATCCTGGCATATCTGGAGGCGCATGCGCCGCTGGAAGCGTGCGGTCTGCTGGCAGGGAAAGGGAATCGGGTGGAGAAGGTGCTTTTCGTGCGGAATCAGGCTCAAAGTCCGGTGCGATTCGTAATGGATCCGCATGAACAGTTGCAGGCGTTCGAATGGATTGACGATCATGGGCTGGATCTGCTGGGCATCTTCCATTCGCATCCCGCCGGACCTGAAACCGCCTCCCCCACCGACATTGCGGAGGCGGCTTATGAGGTCGTTCACGTGATTTGCTCGCGCCGAGACGGGGAATGGAAACTGCGCGGTTTCTGGATCAAGGCGGGAAACGCCGCCGAGACGCCGCTGCACATTGCGGGGTGAGAAACCATCGGCGCGGGTTCGTGTTTCCAGTTGTATAATTTTTGATGGAGGATTGCAATGCAAACTTTGATCGAAGCCGGGGTTGTGGTGCTGGGGTACCTGCTGGGCTCCATACCCTTTGGGTTACTGATCGTAAAGTTCAAAACTGGGAAAGATCTGCGTGAAATCGAAAGCGGGCGCACCGGCGGGACGAATACCCTGCGCGCGGCAGGGTTTGGAGCGGGCTTGCTCACCGCCATTTTGGATATTCTCAAAGGCGCCGCCTCAGTATGGATTGCTCAAACGTTGTCACCGGGCAACCACCTGGTTCATGTGCTTGCGCCGGTGGCGGCGATTCTCGGTCACAACTATTCCATTTTTCTCATCCGCCGCGATGAAGACGGCAAACTTCGCTTTCACGGAGGGGCGGGCGGGGCGCCGGCGCTGGGCGGCGCGGTGGGGCTGTGGCTTCC
>JABRVZ010000136.1:0-2897 GCA_039961775.1 Chloroflexota bacterium | reverse complement strand
AGGTCGGGGGTGGGTGTGGCGGTTGCCGTTCCGAACGGCAGCGGCGCGTTGAGGAAGGAAATGACCGGGGCGGGGATGAGGTCTTTGAGGAGAGGCGGGATGAGGTCTGGCGCGAAGCGCACGAAGCCGACCAGCGCGGCGGCAAGCAGGAACAGGAGTAACAGCAGGCTGGGGAGGAGACGGCTCTTTTTCCGTTTCTTTTTGGGCGGTTTGAAGACGGGCAGTTCCTCTGCGGAGGCTTCATCCCGCAGGGCGGCGAGCGGTTTGATTTCGCGTTCGGAGGATGGCTGGTTTTTCTGTTCTTCTCCTTCGGGGGGCGAGGGTTGGATGACGTATTCGCCCGGCAGGCGCTGGGTTTTGGATTTGGAGCCGAGCAGTGCGCGTTTGAATTCCTCTGCCGTTTGGAAGCGGTCGGCGGGGTCTATGCCCATGGCTTTTTCGATGGCGGCGGCAAGGCGGCGCGAGACTTTGCTGTTGCGCTTGCGCAGGGGGGTGAGTTGGGTGTTATCCATGGCGCGCGCCAAGCCGTCTTCGGGGATGATGCCGGTCAGGGCGGCGTAGAGGGTGGCGCCGAGGGAGTAGATGTCGGTGCGGGGGTCAGTGCGGGCGGTGCCGTATTGTTCGGGCGGGGAGTAGCCCGGCGTCATGGCACGCGCGCCGGTGGTGGTTGCCTGGTTGCCGTGCAGGACTTTGGCAAGCCCGAAGTCTACGAGGAAGATGTGACCATCGGGAGTGATTTTGACGTTGCCGGGTTTGATGTCGCGGTGGAGGATGGGCGGTTTGCGGGTGTGGAGGTAGGTGAGCGCGTCGCAGATGGAAGCGCCAAGCAGGATGGCTTCGTCTTCTGTGATGTTGCCCTGACGTTCCATGCGCTGACGCAGGTCTTCGCCCTCGATGTAGTCCATGACGAGGTATTGACCCTGATCGCCAATGACGAAGTGGTCGGTGACGCGGGGCAGGTTGGGGTGGCGCAGGTTTGCCAGGATGACCGCCTCAAGGCGGAACTGGCGCGCGTATTCGTCGGTGGTGAACAGGTTCTCTTTGACTGCCACGTCCACGCCGAGGTTTTCGTCCACGGCGCGATAAACCGACCCCATGCCGCCCTGCCCGAGGATTTCGACGATGCGATAGCGTTTGTGCAATAATGTGCCGCGTTCGAGTGTCATGGAAATACTATTTACTCCGAAGTTGTAGCGCTAGATTTGGCATTATATCAGAGCCGACGCCCACCTGTGGGACTTGTTCTTCAATTGAAACGGAACGACAACTGGATGATGTTATTGGGGGTTGAGTGGAGCGGCTGTATCCCACCAGGGGGAGAGGTGTTGGTGCGGGCGGTTCGGCTGGTCGGCGTAGTGGGAGATGTCGTTGAAGAGCATGAGGCGGGCGCGGGTTGGGTCTTTGAAGTCGAGGATGTTGAGGCAGGCAGGCGCCTGGTCGAGACGGTCGCGGTAGCCGCGCGCGTCGAACCCGAGCAGACTGCTGATGAGCAGGCGGATGGTCGCTTTGTGCGAGACGACGAGGACGTTTCCGTCTTTGTGGCTGACGACGATTTCGCGGATGACCGGCAGGGCGCGCGCCAGTACGCTGATGCCAGATTCGCCCTCAGCGGGGGCAAAGGTGAAGGGGTCTGATTCCCAAGCCTGGTATTCGTCTGGGAAGCGTTCCGCCACTTCTTTTCGCGAGAGTCCCTCCCAGTGTCCGTGACTGATTTCGCGCAAGCCGTCGCGGGGGATGGGTGTCAGCCCGTGTGGTTTGGCAAGGATGGCGGCGGTTTCCATCGTTCTATCGAGCGGGCTGGCATAGATGGCGTGGATGTCGTCGTCGGCGAGGCGCTCCGCCAGGTATTGCACTTGTGAGCGTCCCTCGTTGGAAAGGTGAATGTTGGCGGCGCCGGAGAAGCGGTCTTCGGCGGTGAGCGGCGTTGCGCCGTGACGGATAAGATAGAGGCGGGTGGTCATGCCTCTATTTTACATAACGGTCGAAGAATTCGATAGTCCTTTGCATGGCGGTGCTGAAGTAGTTGGAGATGTTGTGGTTGTCGCCGTCGTAGGTGTAGAGTTCTACGTATTGTCCGGCGGCGAGCATCTGGTAGAACAGGGTTTCGGAGAAGGAAACGGGGACGTCGGTGTCGGCGGTGCCGTGATGAAGTTGGATGGGACCGGAGATTTCGCTGAGGTAGGAGTTGGCGGAGATGGAGTTCCAGAATTCGGGGTTTTCTTCGGGCGAGCCGTATTGCTCCACGAAGGTGGTGCGCCAGGAACCCGGGCGGGGAGCAGAGTCGGGGGAGGCGGCGGGTCCGCGGCGCCAGTTGTAGAGCAGGTCGGGGTAGGAGGCGACGACGCCCGCCCAGATGACGCCGGCTTTGATATCCGGCGAGATGACCATGGAACGCAGGGTGATGTAGCCGCCCATCGAATGTCCCCACATGCCGATGCGGTTCGGGTCGGCGTCGGGATAACGCTTGACTGAGGCGACGGCGTTGAGCACGTCCACGGTGTAGTCGGGGTTGCTGTAAGCGCCTCGCGCCTGACCTTCGGACTGGTCGTGCCCGCGATAGTCGGAGCGGAAGACGATGTAGCCGTTGCGGGCGATGAGGTCCACGTAGGCGACGTAGCGTTCGGTGGTGCGGTACACGTCTGGCGGGATGTAGCCGTGGTTGAAAACGATGACGGGCCAGCCGCTGGGAGGTCTTTCGCCGTTGGGGACGGTCATCAGGGCGTAGATTTTCAAGCCCTCGGAGAGGTAGGAGACGTAATAGCGGCGGTAGTTGACGCCGGGGTCGAGTTCGCGCTCGATGACGATGTCACTGCCGGGGTATTGGCGCGCCCGCATGGCGGAAATCTCCAGCGGGTGTGGGATGGGAGTGGCGGTGGGGAGCGGGGTGAAGGTTGGGG
>JABRVZ010000135.1:0-4010 GCA_039961775.1 Chloroflexota bacterium | reverse complement strand
GCCACATCCACCCCCGCCCCCTCCAGCGGATGCGTGAACGCGGCGGAATACGTCGCAGACGTCACCATCCCTGACGGCAGCGTTCTCGAATCCGACGCGCCCTTCGCCAAGACCTGGCGCGTCAAAAACACCGGAACTTGTTTATGGGACAGCCGCTACGCCCTCGCCTTTGTGGACGGCACGCTCTTCAGCGCCTACGACGCCTTCGCGCTTTCAGTCTCCGCCGCGCCCGGCCAAACGGTGGACGTCAGCATCCCGATGCGCGCGCCCATCTACCCCGGCGCCTACCTCAGCGCGTGGAAATTCCGCGCCCCCGATGGCAGTCTCTTCGGCGTGGGGCGGAACAACTCCCCGCTGACGGTCAAACTCTCCATCGGCAGCGGCGCGGACGTGACGGTGATTGCCGGGTTCGTCTATCAAGACCTGAACGGCAACCTGCAATACGATTCCGCCAGCGACGAACTGATGGCGAACCGCACCGTGCAGGTTCAGCAGGGACGCTGCGGCGCGGGCGGCAGCCTGCTGGCGAGCGCCCTCTCCGGCGCGGACGGGCGTTACACGCTGACGGGCAACTTCAGCGGCGCGGTCTGCGTCAGCCTGCTGGGCGAAGCCATCATCGAGCATATCGTGGATTTGACTCTGCCCGCAGGCGGCAGGTACAACCCGCTCGACTTGCGCGCCGCCCTGCCCTCCGCCGCCATCAGCGGCTACGTCTGGAACGACGCGGACGGCGACGGACTCCGTCAGAACATTGAACCCGTCTTTGCGGGCGTGACGGTCATCCTTCAAAAAGGGGCTTGCGGCTCGAACTCCGTCCCGGTGTCCGTCCTCTCCGACGCGAATGGCTTCTTCCAATTCCGCGAGTTGTACGCTGGAACCTACTGCGTCAGCCTCCGCGCCAGCGACGGGAACAACGCCGCCATCCTCGGCAGCGGCGCATGGACGACCTCCGCCGCGCAGCAAATCAGCGCCCTGCCCGTACACGAATCCTTCGCCAACTTTGGCTGGAAAACCCCGTAGCGCGAGATTTATCTCGCGCACAAAATGCGACATAAATGTCGCGCCACACAGGAAAACATCATGCAAACCCCTCAAACTCGTCTCACCATTTACCTCGTCCTGCTTGTCATTTTCACCCTTGCCGCCAGCCTGCTCACCGCTGGTATAAACCCATCATCCCCCGCCGCCGCCCTGCTGACGATGACCAGCCCTGCCCTGGCGGCGCTGCTGGCAAGCCTGCTCACCCGCCGCTCGCTCAAAGAAATCGGCTGGCGCGTCACGCCTGTCAAATGGCTGGGGCTGGGCTGGATTTTGCCCATCCTCTACGCCGTCCCCGCCTACGCCCTGCTCTGGCTGACAGGTTTGGGCGGCGTCCCCAACCCCACCTTTCTGGAGCGCGCCCGCCTCACCCTAAACCTGCCCAACGCGCCCGACGGGCTGTTAATCATCGCCGCCTTTTTCTACATCACCCTCGTCAATCTAATTCCTGCCATGATTCTGAGTCTCGGCGAAGAAATCGGCTGGCGCGGCTTTCTCGTCCCCGAACTGAGCAAATGGCTCGGACTGCGAAACGCCGCCCTGCTCAGCGGGCTGATATGGGCGGGCTGGCATCTGCCGGGCGTCCTCTCCGGCGCGTATGGCGCAGGCGCGACTCCGCTGGCGTACCGCCTGGCGTGTTTCACCGTCATGGTCGTCACGAGCGGCGTCCTCATGGCGTGGCTGCGGATGAAATCGGGGAGCGTCTGGGCGGTTGCGGTCATGCACGCCACCCACAACGGCGTCATCCAGACCTTCCTCGACCGCATCACCTACGACACGGGTCACACCGCCTACTTCAGCGGCGAATTTGGCGCGGCGCTGCTGCCCCTGCTGCTGCTCATGGCGTGGATGGTTTGGAAACAAATGGGAAAAATGGAATCGCAGACGGCATGAACGACGTCCTCGCCCTCCAAAACCTGATAGCCCGCTTCGCCGCTTCCTTTGACCTGAAAGATTGGTCGGCGTTGGAAGCCTGTCTCGCCCCGCAAGTTTTCACCGACTACTCCGACCTGCGCGGTACGCCGCCCCAGACTCTCTCCGCCGCCGAATACGTCCGCCTGCGGAAAGAAGCCCTGACCCCGCTGACCACCCATCACCTGCTCGGCGGCTTGGAACTGGAGTTTCCCGCCGCCGAAAGCGCCGTCTGCCGCGCCTCCATGCTCATCTGGCGCGTACAAAACGTCCCGAAGGAGTCAACCCTTCGGGACGCGGAGGTCGAATTTCACACGCATTGCCTTTACACGTTCCATCTCGTTAGACAAGCAGATGCATGGATAATCAGCGGCATTATTCAAAAAGTGTTGTGGAACAGCGGGACTCCTGAAATTCATAGAGGAGTGAAGGGCTAGCGCTCCCACAAATGAACGCAGGCGATTGACCTTTGCGGTGACGGCAGAGACACACGGTCTCGTCGGCGCGCAGAACGAATCTCAGGGTCCCACTTGAGGCGCAGGGTCCGGACGAAGGTCTGCGTCCCGTCCGGAAAATTTTGCCACAGCCCCACTTTGGGATGCTCTTTTCACGGCTGGTAAATCCTCGTCTCTGGCTTGAACGCCGCCCACGAAAACCAGAAGTGGTTGATGGAAACCACAGACTCAAGTTGCCTGCCTTTCCATTCGCCCGCAACCGCCAGCCCAAAGATGTTCCATTCGCTGCCTGTCTGCTTGTCGAGAATCTTCCCATCCTTGAATTCAAAATCGAGCGGCTGACCATCGAGCAGGCGTGAGTATGCCGCCGCCGAGCCGACCTCACGCCCTTCGGGGATGCTGCTTGTATCCAGCGCGGAGGCGGCGCCTTCCGTCCAAAAGACGACAATCTCTTCCCCGCCGACCGTATCGTTGATGACCCTCACTTTGCTCAACACCTCATACGGATACGCCGCCGCTTCGCCGTTCAGGTCAACGGTCAGCACGCGCGCCATCGGCGGGAGTTGAGTCGGCGTCGCGCCGTTGAATAAAAACGGCGTCTGGTTGATGTCGTCGTAACCGTAATACGGATTCCTGCCGTAGTTCCGCACATGACCCGTATCGCGCGAAAGCACCTTGCCGTTGGGGTACAACGCTTTGAAGTCCGCCCAGGAAATCATGGAGGCGGGATAAAACGCCAGTTGCGCGCCCGTGTACGCGCCCGCAATCGCGTCGCCCGTTGCCTGTTGCCACCAGGTTTCGGTTTGGCGGTCATACATAATCAGGTTGCTGTAACGCAACCTGCCCGTCGTGCCGAAATCGAGAACCTGTCCATCAAACGTGCGCTTGAAGGCAATCGCGGTGTTGCACAGCGGACAAAACGTCACCAGCAGCGGCTCGCCGCCAACCGTGTCGTTGACAATTTCATGCCAGATGAGGATTTGGATGGGATAGGCGCGGGCGTCGTCGCCGACTTGAACGAAGACAACGGGTTCGCGGTCGCTCAGCCATTCGTCCGCTTCGCGCGTGGACTGGAACTTGGGCGCGTCAATCGAGGGAATCCCATCTTTGGGCGGACCGCCCGAAAGGATTTCGCTGTATGGGACGCTGTGCTTGCTGAAGTCGGTGCGGAATTCGCTTTCGGCGCGGGCGGGCGGCGGTTCTTCGGGGAGCAGGGTGGGGGCGCCCTCACCCTGTCCCTCTCCCGAGGGGAGAGGGGAATGATCGGAAGCGGAAGCAACCTCGGGGGAGTCTGAAGCGGACGAAGTCGGTTGGGAGGTCGGCGCGCAGGAGGCGAGAATCCATATCATCCAATTTCTAAACATGGCGGCTCCTTTACTCGAATAGAGGAGAATCGCCTGGTTTCCCTTACCCAAGTTGAGCCAAAACATCATTCCGTGTGAGGATTGCTTCCATGAAGAACAATCCCCTTATCAAGCATTTCTTGCAATTTTCTGAAATCGTATTGCTCTGTTGCAAGGATGTTGTTTTGAAGCGTACTGGGCGTTCTCTAACGCCCGAAGTTGCGTTAGAGAACGCAAAATACGCAGAATGTTTGAAAGATTG
>JABRVZ010000134.1:0-12567 GCA_039961775.1 Chloroflexota bacterium | reverse complement strand
AATCTCCGAGAACTCTGCGTCTTTGTGGTGCATTTCTGACTTCAGCCTTATCCCGAACTCAGGTTATTCTGCAAAATCTCGCGCCACCGCGTAAGGTGAGTTATGTAATTTGCCTGGATAAATTATTGCCTTTTGGTCTGCATGGTCATTCGGATAGGCGCTAAATCAAAATCCCGCCAGAAACCGCGCCGCATCCTGTATCCAGTGAAATGCAATCGCCGACTCAAGTCCGCGGCGGCGGGCGAGAAGAAGCGGCGGCAGCCCCCAAAGCAACGCCAGCGCCACACCCATCCCCAACGCCGCCAGCGGCGACTGGAGAAACAGGTCATCGAAGTGGGAATAATTATGCGCCAGCATCGCCAGCAAGCCCGACAGCCAGACCGCCTTTTCTGGAAGCGAGTTCCGCAATATCAGCCACAACAAGCCCCACAGGGCAAAGCGATAGATGACTTCCTCGACAATCCCTGGCTGAAGGGCGTCCAGCAGGGCGGCGCTGGGATTTTGCCATTGGATGGGCTGTCCCTGCGTGAAGCGCAAGGCGAAGCCATTGACCACCGCCAGCGGCAGACCAATCCCCAATCCCAGCAGGACGCCGCGGCGCATCTCCCGCCAGTTGCCATCGGCGGCGTGGAATGGCACGGGTCCGCCCTGGCGCATGATAGACAGTCCCCCCAATGCGGCAATGAACGTGACTATGCCGCGCAGCCATGCCTGCCCTGCATTGCTTCGAACCACGCCGAAAAACGGATAGGGCGAAAACAATGTGGCGAATAACATCCCCGCGCCAACGACTGCGCCCAGAAACAAGGCAGTCACCCAGTCGCTCCGCCGCAGACTGCGATGGTTTTTCAGGAGAACGAGGAGCGCGCCCGCCGCAGTCAGCGTATCGAAAATCTCAAACGTGCGCGGCGCGGCGATTCGGGAAGCCAGCAAAGCGCGGGTGACGAATACCGCTACGATTGCCGCAACGAGCAAGAAAAAGACGGCGTATTTTTTCACGGTCACATCTCCAGGCAGGCGTCCGCCGCCAGCCAGAACAGGCTTTCGCGTACTTCTGCGCGCGATTGCCAGCCGCGTTTATCCCAATGCTCGCCACTCAAGTCATCGCCCGCGTACAGGATTTGCCCCAGCAGAACTTTTCTAAATTGCGCCACCGCCAGCAGGCTGGCTGCTTCCATCTCGACCGTCAGGCAGCCTTCGGCGCGGCGGGCGTCAATCAGGGTTTGCGTTTCGCGGTAGGGCGCGTCGGTCGTCCAGGTCTTGCCGCTGACGAAGGGCAGTCCGCGGGCTTCCAGCACGGAGCGAATCGCCGCCAACGCCTGCGGCTGCGCCTGGATTTCGCGCCCAGGCGCAAGGTAGTGGTAGGACACGCCTTCGTCCCGCACCGCGCCCTCGACCAGGATGAGTTTGCCGACGGTCAGCCCTTTTTCCAACACGCCCGCGCCGCCGACCACGACGAACTTTCGGCAGCCGAAGGCAATCACTTCTTCCAGCAAACCAGCGGCGAGCGGCGCGCCCACGCCAGGATGAAAGAAAGCCAGCCGCCTGCCGCGATGCTCGATTTCGTAAAGCGGATGCTCGCCATCTTCCCAGCGGTTCGGGACCGCGACCTTCGCCTGCTTCTCCAAAACCACCTTTTCGTTCACTTCCCGAAAGAATGAGATGACGCAATGTTCAGGCACGTCGCGCGGCTTGATGAGGCGGGATGGTTCGAGTTTGGACTCTGAAACGTAATCATGCTCCAGGATGGGAAAGGTTGGAATCATCGTTTTTCCTCCAGAAAAACCAGATAACGTCCCCAAAAGGCAAATGTAATCAGGATGATGGCTGTGATCCAGCCGCCCAGGCTGAAAACGTCTGGTCCATAGAGTGCCAGTCCGGCGCCAATACCAACCAGCAGACCCGCCAGGATACCGAATATTTTCATGCCGTACAGGGTGATGAAGGGCAGGTAATGTGCGCCGACTACCACCATCGCCGCCGGGAAAAACCAGTTCTCGCGATAAAGCGCGGCCGCGCCGACCAGCAAAAAATTGAGCGGCACAGTAAAGGCGACTTGCGAGCCGAGCGCCCACAGCCCGTTTTCCGGGCTGACCTTGCCAGGGCGTCCCATCAGCCGTACAACTCCCTGAGTCAGCGGGAAAATGCCCATGCTGCCAAAAAAGAGCGCTGCCATGCCTGCCCCAGGCGAAAGCCAGGTTGCAAGGGCAACAGCCACCAACCAGACAATCCCAGACACCAATTGCCCGGCAAATCCGCCCAGGAAGGCGGAACGCATTTCACGTTGACTTTCGTTTATGTTCATGACCTTTCCTCCAACGCGAGAAACTACTGCTTGGATAATGTTTTCAGAACGAATTGTCCAAAAGGCGTGGACAGTTCGAAGCCCTTCTCGAACATAGCGGGTTTCCATTCGTCATCATACCAGCATGCCACCCAGCCGATCCCGCGCTGATCAAGGTAAGCCAGAAACGGCTCGCCATAGTTTTCCTGGCTACCCACCAGATAAGGTTGCTTTCCACTTGGGTCTGACTCCATCCAACCCCATTCGGTCATCACCACCGGGTATTGCTCAGCGACATCCCCAAACCAGCGATCCCAGGAGTACTTGCCGTGCGCCGGGTAGATGTGGGCGGCGTAAGCGATGTTTGCATCACGTATTGGCGTTTCCAGCGCCCAGGAGAGGTCGCGGGAATATTCGACTCCCCCTACGATGATCAACTGTTCCGCACCTGTGGCACGGATGACATCCACCAAAGATTGGGCGTTTGTCTGCCAGTCACCCGCAGAGAGTTCCGCGGGCTCGTTGAAGACCTCGAATATGACGTGGGGGGTGTTCTTGAAATAGGACGCAACCTGTTGCCAGAAGGCAATGGCGAAATCCCTGCTGGGCGTGCGGATGTCGGGCATTTGCGCGCCGCGGTCCGTGCCGATGTCGCCGATGAAATGTAGGTCAATGATGGTGTAGACGCCGTTCTCACCGTTCCAAGTCACGGCGGGGTCGAGGTAACGCCACAGGTAATCGGGATCGCGCTCCCAACGTTCGGGATGGACGGGGAGGCGGATGACATTCGCGCCCGCATTAGCCATCCCGTCGAAGAAGAGGCGCTCGAAACGCCCCTTACTCCGCAACACCGCGGGATCGGCAGGCATGAGACCGCGCAGGATCACGGTTTGCCCATTGGCATCCACGAGCGTGTTACCCTCGGCGCGGAGCGGACTTGGGTATGCGCTCGTGTTAGCGTCGAAGACGGGTTTGTGTTCCAGTGGCAGATTGACCGAGAGGTTGCCAAATCGTTGAGCGACCAGCGCCAAGATGCCGCAGAGCACGATAATCGAAACAGTTAATATGAGCGATGTTCTTCTTTTCATAATGACTCGTTCATGGTTTATAGGAAACTGGTTTTGTGGATTGGAGGATATCCCCGCCTTTCAGGTAGCGGTCGAAAAAATCGAGGCAGGCTTGATTGACTTCTTGCAGATATTCTATGCTATCGCGGGTGGGTTGCCCGCCATCGAGCAGTCTCGTTAGCAGCGGGCTGACAAGCGAGAGGTCGGTCAGAGAGAAATGTCCCCTGCCAGGCAGGTAGAGGGACAGGGCGGTCGGCGGCGCGTTGGTCAGCAAGTCCGCATTGCGGGCGTACTGCGCCCATTCGGCGAGATGGCTCCAGGAACTATCCGAGTAGATGTTGAGCACGGGAACGGGGTATGCTTCGTCCAGCCAGATGAACTCGCCATTTTCCACGCCGAGGATGTCGCCGAGAAACGGGGATTCCAGCGCGATGACCGCGTCAATGTCGCTCCGCTGACGGGGGATTGCCAGCGCCGCCGAACCGCCGAGCGAATGCCCCATCACGCCGATGCGCGCGCCATCCACCCGCGCATACATGCCGTCCGCGCCCGCCGCAGCATTTGCCAGGATGGCGTCAATCACCAGGTTGATGTCACCCGTGCGGATTTCCAGCCACTTCTGATAATACTCGTAACTCTGCCCTTTGTCGGTCCTTGCATTCTCCCGTTGAAGTTCGCCAAAGTATTCCAGGCTGACAAAGGTCCAATGCCCATCTGCGCTTTCCGTCCAGAAGGCGTGATAGGGATGACCCAGCGCGCAGACCACATAACCGTGACTCGCCAACTCGCGGTACAGGGATTCGTTGCTGTTCTCCGTGCCAAGCCCGCCATGCGAAAAGACCACCAGCGGGAAGGTTTCGCCGCCGCCCGCATCTTCAGGATACCAGCAAGCCAGATTCACCTGACGTTTCTCCCCTGCGCGGGCATAGAGGTCGGCGCGCCGCTCGTCGGTGTAGGTGTAACGCGCTGTTTCAATGGCGTACGTTCCCGTCACTGCCAGCGGTTGGTGGGGCGGGAAAAGCGCGAGGAGGGAAATCCCCGCCAACGCCAGCAGAATGACGAGGTTCAGCCAACGGGATTTTTGCATCAAGACCTCTTGACCCGAAACGCGGCTCCCACGCCCCCGATGAGAATGCCGACAGCAAGCCCCAGCGCAATATTGCCCAGCGCCGCGCCGAGCGCCACGCCCAGGGCGACGCCCAGCCCCATGCTGACGGCAACCTGCTTGCGGCGATTGGTTTTGGATGTGTCGTTCATGAGATTTTCTCCTTTTTGAAAGTCGTTTTTACAGTTCAGCATACGTACTGCGACATTTATATCGTTCTTGAAAAGCGAGACCCTTCGGCAGGCTCAGGGCGAGAATCTCGCGTTACTGCCTGTCATCCCGTGCGAAACCTGCCCATTCAGGCGGCTCGCCGCCAGATTTCCAGGCAGGGAATCATGCGCCTGACTTCGATTCCAGCGTTTGCGACCAGACCGCTGAAACCTTTCTGTACTTTGTATAAGCCAAAACAGTCGTGCCCGCCGATGGAACACAGGTCATCCTGCCAGCGCGTTTGGGTAAAGCAATACAGCCCACAGGCGCGGGTCTCAAATATCACCGCCAGGTCAGGTTCAATCGCAGCGCGCCAGGCGTTGAAGGTGGTTTGAAAGACAGCGTGTAAAAGCGGCTCCAGTTGCGCTGCTCCCAGGCTGGCAGGCAAATCCACAATGAGGCTCAGGTCAATGTCTGAATCTGGACGGGCGCCGCCTGCCAGGCCGCGCGACCCATGCAGAACAATCCGTGCGACGATGGGATGAACGACCAGATGGGCAGATTGAAGCAGAGCGCAGGTCTCTGGCAGGCGTTGGACAAGGGCAGGAGAAAAATTCAACAATTGGTTCATCATGGCATGTTTCTTATTGTCCCCAAACGCTTTTGTTTGTACTCTGCCGTTGACGCGCGAGGACGGTCAGGCAGAGCAAGAGCAGCGATAGCAAAACGTAAGCGCTCAGCGGGCTTTGGGGCGTTAGACCGATGAAATCGAAGGCAGGGACTTTTTGGCTGAGCAGGTACATCCATAGCACGTAAAGCGCTTCAAAGGCTTTGCTGCTGCCCGTCAGCGCGCCGAGGGCAAGCGCCAGCGAGGGGATGAAAAGCGCGCCTGTCAGCCAGCCGAACAGACTGAACGTCTCACCCGCGAGGAGAAAGCGCATCAATGCGCCTGAACCCAGCAGGGCGGTGACCGCAAAAGCGGAGAGCCAGGCGGCTGGCAGTTGATTCGCCAACGGGCGCGGCGCGGAAAAAATCATCTGGCGGGTGTTGTAAACGGTCTCGCGGCAGCCAAGTTTGCTGAGGCGCAGGAGATGCCAAAGCCAGGAAGCAATCAGCAGCGAATGGACGGACTTCAACGGCGCGCATAACTGCGCCAGCAGCAGCCCCGCGGCGATGAGATACCACCACCAGCGCTGTCCCTTCAGGAGCAGTTTCAATTCGGCGGCGAACAAGGCGTCGAAACGGAAGCGGGCGCGGGCGGCAGGCAGCGGGGTCAGGACCAGGTTCGAGCGGGGAGCCGCTTCGAGCGCGGGAGCAGGCGCGGGGGAGTCCGAAGCGTTCTCCATCCGCCTGGAGGGTTGACTCCGCGCGGGGGCGAAGCGGTCAAAGAAAAGAGCAGACAGCGCGGCAATTCCAATGGAGACAAAAATCAGCGCCAGGCGCGAGAGGACGATTTCGGGCGTCCAGTCTATGCCATCCCAGCGAAAAATCTGGAACTGTGGAACGAGCCAGGTGATGCGAAAACCGCCATCGTAATTTGGGTAAACGGCTTGCGCCGCCTGCCCCATGCTGCGGCTCAAGATACCCATCCCCATCAGGTCGAGGGCTGGGCTGGCTCCCAGCCAGACGGCGGCGCTGAGCGCGGTGACGACCATGATAAAAAAGAAAAAATAAAACACATTGCCCGCGCCGCCGCGCAGCCAAGCGATGGTTTCAAACAACACAGCCAGGGCGGCAGTGAACGCCATGAACGGCAGCGCCAGCCCCAAAAACGGCGTCAGCAGCGCCCGCCACTGGATGATTGGGTCTTCGCGGTAAAGCATTTGCATGGGTGCGGCAACCGCCATCAAGATGACCAGCATGACGCTCAGCACGGCGAAGTTGCTCGCCCATTTGCCCAGCATATAAAGCGGACGCTTGAGCGGCGTGGACGCCATGATTTGCCCCACGCCCGTTTCGTAATCGCGGCTGACCGAGCCTTTGACCAGATAAAAGCCGAACAGCCCCAGGAAAAAGTTGACCATCGCCGCCATCAGCCCGCCCACCCAGGCGGAGTTGAGCGTCCCACGATACTGCTGACCGACGACCAGCGTCAGTTGTCCGCTGGCGATGGCGTAGCCCAGGAACAGCGTCAGCCCGAGGGTGATGAGAAAACTGTAACGGCGGACGCGCTCCAAAAAATCGGCGCGCGCCAAATGGTAGAGGACGCGCAGGGCGTTCATGGCGTCTCTCCGTTTTGTGAGATAAGATGGAGATAGGCGTCTTCGAGATTGGGCGCGACGGGGCGCGCTTCGGGCGAGGGGGACGCTTCGCTCACCACCCGAACCTGAATCCCGTTTTCGCGGCGGATGACTCCACTGACGAGGCGCTCCTGCTTGAGGGCGGGCAGCGCCGTGGAAGGAATCGTCCATTGCCAGACTTTGCCGTCCAACTGCGCCAGCAGAGTTTCGGGCGCGGCGTGCTGAATCTTGCGTCCCTGATGGATGACGACGATTTTGGTGGCGACGGCTTCCACATCCGAAACGATGTGCGTGGAAAGGATGATGATGCGTTCGCCCGATAAATCGGAGAGCAGGCTGCGAAAGCGAACCCGCTCTTCGGGGTCCAGCCCGACGGTGGGTTCATCCACGATGAGCAGTTGCGGGTCGTTGAGCAGAGCCTGGGCGATACCGACGCGCTGTTTCATCCCGCCCGAATAGCCGCCCAGCGGACGCCTGGCAGCGTGAACCAGATTGACCAGCGTCAGCAACTCATCAATGCGCCGACGGGCGGATTGGGCGTCCATGCCTTTGATGGCTGCCATATATTCGAGAAATTCAAGGGCGGTGAGATTGGGGTAGACGCCAAAATCCTGCGGCAAATATCCGAGCACGGCGCGCAGGGCGTCTGGCGATTTGAGGACGTCGGCGTCGTTCCATTTGACCGTCCCTGCGCTGGGCTGGCTGACCGTCGCCAGGATTTGCATGAGCGTGGATTTGCCTGCGCCGTTCGGTCCCAGCAGACCAATCACGCCAGGGGCGAGTTCCAGGTCGAAGCCGCGCAGTCCCCACGCGCCGCGTGGGTATTGTTTGGAGAGTTGGGAGAGGGTGAGTTTCATGCTGTTCGCTGTTTCTTGCCTGCCAAATGCTTTTTCTTTATGCGCTGCTTGTTATCGTCAGATTCTCTTGGGTCTGTGCTATGACTGACTTTCGTCATAAGCGGCTATGGCTGCTGGTAGAACTTGGGTAACGCAGTGACCTGCGGCAGGCAAACCGACAAGAATTGCACTAATCACTTCTTCGCGTGAAGCGCCTGCATTTTTGGCTGACTGCACATGAAAGGGAACACCGCTTTCCATTTGTAAGGCAGCCAACACAGCCAAATATGCCAATTCTTCGGTTTTCTTTTCCAAAGCGCTCGCGTTATCCAATCCTTGAACTAATGTCATCCAAGCCTCAGCATGTTGAGGCGCTTCGCTCATAAAAAGTTGAAAAGCGTTACTTACCGCGGGTTTATGATCAGTCATCAAATATTCTCCAGTTACTTCAGTTCAAAATCTTAATCTGGCCAGGTTGCACTCAAGGCGATTAGATGCAGATGGTGATACATATTTCACCGTTCATCCCTTTTCTCGCTTTGAATCGGCTGGCGGGCAGACTTCTGGCGAAGCGCGGCGGCGATAAACCAGCCGATGAAAACGCCTGCCAGCGCCCCACCCACAATGGCAAGCAGGTCGTTTTGGACAACTGGCGTGAAAGACACGCCGAAAACCGCGCCGATTAGCGCTCCCAACGCGATGATGAAACCAAATTTCTTGTCCATTTGTTTCTCCGTTGTTCTAATTCTTGATATTGCGAAGCAGCAGCGTCACCATGAGCAGGTTGGCAAGGGCAAGGGCGGGGAAAACGGTCAGTTCCACCGCGCTGACTGGCACGCCCAGACGCGCCATGTTGAGCGCCATCAGGCTGACGGCGGTTCCCATCGTCAGGAACTTCATCAACGCCACCGACGCCAGCAGGTAGCCCCAGGGCTTGCGGCGCAGGAGCAACGCCCCCGATAGCACACACAGCGGGACGATAAGTCCCAAATCCATCGCCTGGATGAACATGCTGGTCGTGTTGTCCAGCGCAGGGATGGCGTTTGGCGCAAAGGTCGCGGCAATGCGCCCCAGCCAGGCGAGCGAGAGAAAGGCGGCGGCAAAGAAGAGCAGCCCCGCAATCCAGCCGCGCGGCAGTCGGTCGGAAAAATGCGCGGGCAGGGTCGGCAGGTCGAAGGTCATCATCACCAGCACAAAGGCAAACAGGCTCAGACTGAACAGGGCGACATAGACCAGAAACAGGGCGTTGTAGGCTGCCCCAAAGCACATGGTGACGTAGGTGTAGAGGATGAAGCCGAGCGTGCCAGCCAGCAGCAACCGTCCGCGCAGGGAGCCGCGCAGGGTCAGCCAGAACGAAACCGCCAACAAGGGCAATCCGAGTACCAGCGTCACCAGGTCGTTGGCTTGCATTTGGGCGGCGGAACTGACCGTATCCCAGTAGTACAGCCCACGGGCGTTGATGGTCACCTGCTCGCCGCGGAAGGTCGTCAGCGGGTAGGGCTGTCCTTCGGCGGGCAAGACGCCAGTCAGCGCGGCAAAGAAAGCCAGGATGATCATGGCGAGGATGAGCCATTTGAGGGCGGGGTTGAAAGATTGAGTCTCTTTCATGGTTTACCTTCCTGAATAACGCAAGCGCAACACTGGCGGATGTTATTTAGCAATGAAGGCTGCAATTCCCAGCCAAGCCAAAATAACGACGTTCAGGATGGCTCCTGCAAAGGCGTCCTGCCAGTCCAGAGCGGTGAGCGCCAGCGAGAAAAACGCCACGCCGCCCAGCAGCGGGCGCCACCAGGCTGCGCCTGTCAACATGGCAATCGCCGCAACGACAAAGCCGAGGGCTGCCAGCCCCCACAACGCGCCATAGAGGCGGATGCCGTTTTCGCCCCAATCCCAGCGTCCATTGAGCAGGGCGGTCTTGTAGGTCAAGCCCTGCACCGTGCCAAGTTTCAGGTAGGTCACGGTACCCATCAGGTGAATGAGTCCGTGCAGGATGAGCAGGATGGCGATGACAATGGATAGAATTTTCATGGGTTCTCCTTTTTTATTCGTCTAGGATGACGTTCAACGCAGTCAAAAATTGTTCCGCTGAAATCTGTTGCGAGATAAAGCCGTCCAGACCAAATTCTTGTGCCGTCTTTTCATGTTCTGGCTTGACGCTAAGCGCCACCAATTTCGCCGCAGGACAACAATCCCGCAGGGCTGGAATCAATCGCTGGGGATGCAAACCAGGCAGGTTCCAATCCAACAAAATGACGTCTGGGACGGTTTTACAGACCTGGGTCAGCAAAGACTCGGCAGATTGCGCCGCGCCCAAAATTCGAATATCTGCTTGTTGTTCCAGCAGCAGGCGCAGCGCTTCTAACACGTGCCGCTCGCCTTCCGCCAGAAAAATCGTCTTGATGCTTTTCATGCTTGCAGTTTAAAAGACAAACTCCCCCGCCGCATCCGCTGGCAGAGGAGTTTGTTTGCTCTCCTTGAGAAGAGACTTTAACTGGTCACTTGACCAGGTGATTTTTCAACGCGATGGACGCCGCTTCGGTTCGGCTGGAAGCCCCCAATTTGGCGAGAATGCTGCTGACGTGAAACTTGACCGTCGAAAGGCTGACCACCAGTTTTTCGGCGATTTGCTGATTGTTCAACCCTTCCACCATCAACGCCAGGACTTCGCGCTCGCGCTCGGTCAGGTCAGAACCAGGATGGTCGGCGGGGGCGCGTGTCCCTTCAATCAACACCTGGGCGGCTTCGGGAGCGAGAGTCGGCTTTCCTGCTGCGGCGGCGCGGATGGCGTTCGCCAGTTCGTCCGCTGAGACGTCCTTGAGCAGATAGCCAATTGCGCCCGCCTGCAGCGCCGCTTCAACCATTTCCTTTTCCTTGAAACTGGTCAGCGCGATGACCTGTGTCTGTGGGCACTGCTCACGGATTTTGCGTGTGGCTGTCGCCCCGTCCATGCCTGGCATCATCAAATCCATCAGCACCACGTCGGGCTGAACCTGCTGGCACAACAGGATGGCGCGCTCTCCGCTGGAAGCCTCGCCGACCAGTTCAAGGTCGTCGAACGCCAGCAGGAAGGTGCTCAGCCCGCTGCGGACAACGGCATGGTCATCCACCAGTAGGACGCGAATCGGTCTGGACTCAGTCATCTTGATTCTCCTGATGCGGGCTTTGCCAGGTCAGCCGCAGGCGAGTTCCGCCGCGCACCTGACTGGAGATTTCGAGCCGCGCCTCGACGCTCCGGGCGCGCTCGCGCATAATGCCCAACCCCAAGCCTTCATGAGCAGGCAGGCTGGAGTCAAAGCCGACGCCATCGTCTTCGATGCGCAACTCAGCCCAATCAGGCTGGCAATCCAACTTCACCGTCACCTGGCTCGCTTCGGCGTGCTTGGCGATGTTGTTGAACGCTTCCTGCGCGATGCGATAGAAGGCTTCCTTGACTTCCACAGGCGGATTGTGGAGAGCGCTGCGCTCATACTGGACCGTCAGGCGGGAGCGGGCAACCAAAGCATTGACCTGATGCCCAATCAAGTCGCCCAGGTCAGTATCCGCTAGTGCGGCGGGACGCAATTCCACCAGCAGGGTGCGCATCTCCGAGAGCGCTCCGCGCGTCAACTGGCGCAATTCTTCCAGTCGGCGGCGTCCCTCAGCGGGGTTGCGCTCCCAAAGGCGGGGCAACACCTCCGCAATCAAACTGGCTGAAAACAGCGTCTGCGTTACCGCATCGTGCAGGTCGCGCGCCAGGCGGCTGCGTTCGGCGGCAACGGCAGACAGTTTCACCTGCTCGAACAACCGTGCGTTTTCAATGGCAATTCCCAACTGGTCGGCGATGGATTGGAAGAGAGAAAGTTGCGCCTCGCTGAAACGCCCGCCATCTGGACCGACAATGACCAGCACCCCCAGGCGGCTCTCGCGCGTACGAATGGGCAGCAGCGCCCCCGGCTCGCGCAGCCCCTGCTCAATGTCTGGCGCAACGTACAGGGATTTGCCGCGCTCGAATACGTCCCGACAAGCCGCCAGCATGACCGCTAAATCTTCAGGGGCAATCACCTGTTCCGGGCGAATGAGATAGGGCAAAAGTTCATCGCCTTGTTCATCCAACAATACGACGCCCGCCCGCGAAGCATCTACCAGCGAAACAATACGGTCCAGCGTCTTTTGAAGTCCCTCTGCCAGGTTGATGGAGCGATTCGCTGTTGCTGAAACATCCAACAGCACTTGCAACTCCTGCGTGCGCGCTTCGACGCGCTGTTCCAGGCTCTGACGCAACAGCGTCTGTTCGGTGATGTCCACCGCTACGTTCAGGATGCCCATAATTTCAGCGTTCTCCACCAGCGGGGCAAGGACGATGTTCCAATAGGTTTCCGTCCCGCCTGCTTGCAGACAGATGTTATTCTGTTGAATGGTCTCGCCTGCCAGAACGCGTTCGAAGAGCGGGCGAACTATCGGCTCGCTGCCCGGCAAATGTTCAAAATATCCCACACCCGGCGCAAGCGGCGCTCCGGTCAGGGGAGCATAGCGCACCGCAAAATCACCCCAGGTCGGGTTGTAGCGCTGGATGCGGAATTGCCGGTCGAGGATGGCAACTCCCATCGGCATGCGCTCAAAGAGTAGTTCCAACAAATTGACATTCTGACCAGGGCTTGATCTTGATGTTCTGTCAGTGGAAGGCGGATACATGTCATCGCTTCTCATATCAATTCATTATAAGGAATTCTAATAAAAATGAATATGTACCTATTTCCACTTCCTGAGCGCCAAATCACACGATTTGATCTTTTTGTTCTGGAATCGAATTTCAGTAAATCACAGATTGAGGTGATTGAAAGGTCTGAATGGCAGAAATCGTTCCATAGAGGGTCTCGATAAAGCGGACTAAAAACCTGGAAAAGCG
>JABRVZ010000133.1:0-9061 GCA_039961775.1 Chloroflexota bacterium | reverse complement strand
GAGTAGTCTCCATTCGATTGGGATGTGACAGTCTTGGGTGTGCCGTCGGTGTAGCTCAAGGTCACGCCCGAAGCGCCCGCGTTGCCAGAGAGGGTGAAGGCAGAGACACAGGTATAGACGCGGATGTTATCCACCCACCACCCCCAGGCAGCACCCGCATCATCCAGTCCCATGCGCCAGCGGAAGGTAACGGTTTTGCCTGCCAGCGATGCCAGGTTGACGCGCGTGCTGATGTAGCCGTGACTGGTCCCGACAAAGGCGGCACGTCCTTTGAGCGGGTTATTCCAGTTTGCATAGATCGTGCCGCGGTAACCGTTGTGGGTCATCAGCGAGCCGGCGTCCACCCAGGTAGAACCGTTGTTGATGCTGTATTCCAGCACACCGCCATCCCAATAGACTGAGGTGGTCTCGAAATCATAGGCATGGGCGAAGTGCAGGAAGGCATTAGCGGGAACGATGAAAGATGTCAGACGGGCGGTGGCGTCGGTGATGGCTTCAGGATAATCGTCAGCGTAGAGCGAGTGAAGCCCCGATTGGGCAAAGGGCCCGTAGGGTGAGTCCCACTGCCAGCGGACGCTGGAGCCGTTGTTGAAGGTCCAGTTGGAGGCGCCACTTTCGAGGTCATCGGTGAAGAAAAAACTGGGATAGGTGCCGGGCGTGGTGCAGAGCGGCGCATCGGTGTTGAAGTTGGGGGCGGGCTGGGCGTTCATTTCCACGGCGTCGAGTGCGTCTTTGACTTCGACGCAGTCGGCGGATGTGATGCCTTTTGTGCCAATCAGATTGGAGCAGGCTTGCTGGAGGGCGTAGTAGAGATCGGAGTAATCGGCGCCGGAGGAAAGCAGGTTGGTGTTTGCTTCGTAGTAGATAGCGGCGGTCTTATCCCAGCCAAGGGCGGTGACGGTTCTGCCGTTGAATGCGCCGCCATCCACCATGAGAGAGACCGCCTTGTTGTTGACTCCGCTGTTGGTGTGCACACCTCCGTTGTCATCTTCGCCCTCATAGTAATTGGGGCTGGACATGCGGTCCGGGTCATTGAAGAGCAGAGGGTTGTTCATGCTGCGGACAGCGCCCAGGCCGGTGATGTCTTCGCCCAGCAGCCAACGAACGGTCACATCGTCATTCCCCTGACCGTTGGTCTGGTCGTAGTATTCGCCCCACAGGTCGGAGAAAGATTCACTGATGGCGCCGGACTGGTAGTAGTAAAACAAGTTGGATTCGTACTGGGTGACGCCATGGGTGAGTTCGTGCGCTACAATGTCGTCAGCGAGGGCAAAGCCGTAGGCGTCGCCGTAGATCATCATGTAGCCGTTCCAAAAGGCATTGCCATAGTTGTTGCCATAATGCACTGTAGAAATAATCTCGATGCCGTTGCCGTCAATGCTATTGCGGTTATGGGAGGTTTTGTAAAGGTTGTAAGTCCCTGCTGCGTATTTGTGTGCCCCTTTGGCGTGGGTATCTCCAGCCAGGCAGTTTAGATCAGTCTGATCGCACACAAATGTTCCCGGCAGTGTCGTGGTATTTCCGGCGTTGTAAGTGGTGATCAGCAGGTTGTTGGAATCGGAGTTGAAGACGTATTCATAGGCGCCAATATCGCAACTTCCGCCCTGCGGACGAGAAACACCGCGCTGGTCGGTTGAGGGGCAATTATTTAACAGGATAGCATTAAGCGCCAAGCTGCCGAGTTTCAAAGGATATATCCATTGACCGCTAGCAGGATCTTGGACAACGGTTGGGCTCAAGATCCTATCCAGAGGTACTGGGGCAGTGTCATCCCCTACTATGTCCGTGACTGCCCAATTTGATCGACAGTCATAGTTTTTTATAATATTATCGTAAGACCCTATTGTTCCGATAATATTATTGCCAAGAGAAACAAATTCACCCATACAGTCAGCACTTGCAAATGTTTGGGGGGATAACGCAATATTACCTGCCAAAATTGTATTCTTTAATGTTACTGTTCCCGAACTATTTTCAATCCCGCCAATAAACACCCCTCGATTTTGAGATATTGTACTATTTGTGATGTATATATTTCCACCAGTGTTAAGTATTGCAGTGCCATTATTTCCACTTATTGTTACATTTTGCAAGGTTAAGTTACCATTTGATGAATTGGAAATTCCAATGTCCGTTTGATAAACAGATGAATTTTCAATAATCAAGTTGTAATCATTAACAACTCCGGCATATGGACCTTGAAAAACGACTTGGCGTATGACTATGTTTTGACTGGCTGGATTATAGCTTTCTTGTAGAATCGTGGAAGATCCCCTGCCTGAAAAGGACGAATTCCAACTACCAACAATTGTTACATCCTTTGAGATGTAATAGTTAACTGCATTAGCATATGTACCCCCTGCCACCCAAATAACCTCACCTGAATTGAATTCAGGTTTACTAAGAACGCCTTGAATGCTTGCGCAAGGCGATCCGGTTGACAAACAATCATTTGTATCGTTTCCAATAGACGCCGAGACAAGCCACGCGCCATTGTGAAGATAAAAAGCAACAACGCCAGAAATCCCAACTGCTGATGCAGTAATAGAATAGTCACCGTATTGTTCATTAGCCGTAACAACCAGGCTTGCGCCTATCCCACTTATTGTATCGGTAACAGTGGTTGATGTTGTTTCTCCATTGGCAAAAATACCAGTGGGACCAGTATTGGGAGCCGAAAAGTGAATTGTTACACCGCCAACAGGGGAGCCATATTGATCAAGAGCAGCCACCAAAAGCCTGTTTTTGAACGGAGAATTGATTGGCGTTCGTTGTATTTCTGTATTGACGCCCACTAGTTTGACAGCAGAACCAGCAGGCTTATATTCATAAGCGCCTATATCGCATTTTCCATCAGAAAGCCTGAGAACATCTCGTTGATCCTTTTGTGTACATGTTAACGGATTCCCGGCATTAATTGCAGGGCTGTTTTGTGATAATGGCTGATATCCAACAGGCAACAACGATGAAAGTAGAGGATCAACATTGAATTTATCGCCAGTAGTTGCAGTAATCGCGCAACCTGATGTTGTGCCAATAATATTATAGCCATGCGAAATAATAAAGGAATTAGACGGATATGCATAACAGTCAGGGGATTGGGCTGCCTTGTTGTAAGCAATAATACTATTCGTAATTGTTATTGTGCCGCCCACTGTTCGTATCCCACCCCCAAAGGTTCCTGGGTGGGTCTCTATGTTATTTGCAATCGTCGAATTGATTATATTAACTGTTCCATTTGCCGTGTTTAAACCTATACCGCTGTTTTGACTAATTGTCGTGTTTTCAATAATTAGTGTGCCATCCATATTGTTTACCCCGTGTTTGTTTTTAATTACCGCAACTTGTCTCAAAATAAGAGTACCGTCTACATTACCTACGCCGCTTGCATTTTGAATAATAAACCTTGATAAAGTAGCATATGCAGTACTATTGCTTACTCCATATTTACCTTCACCATCAATAATAGAATAAGACGTATTCGTTTCGAAGGCTGAGTTCCACCCTCCAATAATAGTTACATTTTTGTTGATAGAGACGACAGTTGAATAAAAATCTTGAGTGATTTTTTTATATATTCCTTCCGCCACCAAAATCGTATCTCCGCTCGCCGCTTTACCAATTGCTCCATTGATGGTGGCACACGGAGCGGCAGGGGAAGAACATGAATTCATGTCATTTCCAGTGGTCGCCACATACCAGGTAGTGCCGGCAAACGCAGGCTTTGGCTTGACAACGGATTGAAGTATGTCTGCCGCACCGGACGAGGGTGAGGGAACCGCAAAAAAAGTTTCATCGAAAGCGGCTGCGGAATTGGAGTTTTCCCTACCTGTCCACGCCGTGTCAATCTGATTGAAATGCAGGCTGATTCCTCCCCGCTCAGCGTTGACCAGCACCAGTTCGCGCACTGGGATAGCTTTGTTCTTTGCGGTCACTTCCATGCGCCAGACCAATTCCGCGGGGCGGGCGCTCGGGCGCAGAAGGCTTTCATCGTAAATCCACAACTCGGGGGTGGAGATGGAAAATTCCTCAGGCGAACGCTGGTACCACTTTGCCAACGCCTGAAGGGCGGTCTCTGCCGCTTGCGCTGAGTCAATTGTCGGCGCGGTTTGAAGCGAAAGGTTCGGCGAGACTTCGCCGTTCATCGAGTACAGGTCGCCCCGCTCGTTCGTGTTCACAATCAATTCCCCGCCCATGACCGGGATGCCGTTATACTTTTGCTGATAGTGGACGGTCAGGCGTCCATTTTCGGGGCGGACGGCTTTCATCTCCGACAGATCGCGCGCGGGATTCTTCAGCCCAAATTCGGGAGCGAAGCGGTTTGCCAGCGCTCTGGCCGGGTCTTGCGGACGGGCGAACGTGCCGAGCGCGCGGTAGGCGGACAAAGCGCGTCCGCTCTCTGGACCGATGAAACTGACGCGTCCACTTTGGGGGTTGATCTGGCGTCTGATGCCATCACCGCTTTGCGCGGAAACAGCCGATGGCTGGACTGCCGAAAACAGCAGGGTAAGCGTAACAACGACGGTCAGGATGCGGTTGAATTTGGATGGTGTGAACATGGCGAATTCTCCCTGGGGGCGTTCCCCCTCACATGATTGATGCTGCCTGCGGGCTTCCCCGCTTGGATAAGTTTGTTTCTATAAAATTATAGACATTATTCGCTGGGTTTTGCAAGAGGTTGGGGGTCACAGTTTTGTTACAAGAGAACAGCCCGTCTCCAAAAGAGACGGGCTGTTGGTGTTAGGGTTTGCTGATTAGCAACTGATTGTTCATGTTGACACTGTCGTACCAGGGGAACCAATACTCCGTGGTGAGTTGGGTGAGCGGGTATCCCATCATCTCATTGAAAACGCTATTGGGTACTGTGAAGACACGCTCGCTGGCAAAGATCGGCACACCATTGGTACTGACCACGCGAACCGGTCCGCCCTGCAAGCCCACCCAGCGCGGCGTCACGTTGCTCTGCGGCGCCACCGAGTAATGTCCCATCAATATACCATTGATGAAGATATCCACTTCGGCAGTCTGTGTTGTGCTGGGGTTGCCAACCAAAACCCATGTACGCATGTTGCTGCCTGCCACATTGGGGTAGCCGTGGTCATAAGATGGGAACCAATACTCGGTTTCGAATTTATTGGACGGATAGCCGAGCACTTCGCTGTAACTCCTGCCGGGGCCTGATACCGATTTTTGGCTGGTAACAATATTTACGCCATTGGTACTGACAACGCGGACTGGACCGCCAATCTCACCGTTGAATCTCCTGGCAATGGTGCCGTTGGCGGGGATGGAGTAGGTTCCCTTCTTGACGCCGGCAATGTAAATCTCAACCTCGGCAGACTGACTGGAACTGGTATTGCCGACAAGGATGAAATTGGACATGTTGACATCATCGTACCAGGGGAACCAATATTCATTGGTAAATTGAGTGGCAGGGTAGCCCAGGTTTTCATTAAAGGCATTGTTATTGGACGTGAAGACGCGCTCGCTGGCAAAGATCGGCACACCGTTGGTGCTTACCACACGCACAGGTCCGCCTTGCAAACCCACCCAGCGCGGTGTGCTTCGGCTTCCTGGGGCAAGAGTCTCGCTGTGTCTGAGTACACCGCCGATGTAGATTTCAACATTGGCGCTTTGGGTACTGCTGGCATTACCGACCAATACCCAGGTGCGCATGTTGCTGCCCGCCACGTTGGGGAAGCCATGATCGTAGTAAGGAAACCAGTACTCCGTAGTCAGCTGGGTGACGGGATAACCCATCAACTCATTGTAACTATCACCCGAGGAGACCACCTGACTGGTAAAGATGGGGCTGTTATCTGTACTGACTACTTTCACGGGTCCATCCAGCATGTTGGAGAAGGAAGTAACGGTGGTGGACTGGTTGTTGATGTTGTAACAGCCAATTTTGCTGGATGCGATTGTTACATCCATGTTGGATTGTTTTTCGAGCGAATACGTTTCTCCGCTTGAGAAAACACCGCCTTGACCAGTGCCGTCGAGGGGGATGCCGTCGCCGTTTTTGATTGTGTCGTTATCCACCAAGTCAAGACGGATGGTTCCCGAACACGCTGCTGTTGTGTTGACCGAGACGGTATAAGCCGCGCCAGAACCGGTCACACTGGAGATGGAGGACGCGCCTGCACTGGTTCCAGCGAGGACAAAGTCTGACTTATCCACCCCGCTCACAGGCTCGGAGAAACTCACATTGAAGCGCACGGCAGACAGGCTGGTGGGATTGGGATCGAGACGCGTAATCGAGGAGACCTTGGGAACCGTAACTGTCGAAATTCCCTCTCCGCGAGCGATGACCTCCACCTCGGCAAGCCCGGCAGTGGAGCCGCTAACCGAGGTAAATTCGATTCTTACAACCCTGGCACGAACATCATTGAAAGCCACGTCGGTGCCGTTTTCTGAAAGCGCGCCGGAGGTCTTGCTGGCGACCTGGTTTTTGCCGGCGGCGTCGCTGTAGAGGCGCACGGTGGTGTTGTTGACGTTGATGTTCGATTCGGACGCAGGCATGTCGTACAGGCGCACAGTGCGCACGGTGACCGGCACGGGGAAGGTCAATTGGAGCCATTGGGTGTTGGGATTTTGTCCCTCGCGGCTCAGCCAGAAGCGGTAATGATTGTTGTACGCAATGCGGAGTCTCACCTTGCGGTCCACTGCGCCGTTGCCGTTGGGCAGGCTGGAGTGCAGGGATGAATAGGTGACGGTTGCGCCGGGAGCGAGGTTGGTCCATTGCGGGTCGGCTGGGATGGGAATCAGGGTGTGACCGGCATGACAACCCACGCAGCGCTGAACTTCGCCGGTGCGCCCGAAGTTCATGCCAGCCACATGCGCTGCGCCGCCCATTTCGTCTGGCGAAACACCGCGCCCGGTCAACGGGATGGTGTAGCCTTTTTCGGGACCGGTGCGGAGTTGCTCGAAGAGCGGGATGTTGGCGGGCGATGAGGTCATGACCGAACCGTCGGGATTGACCGGCACTTCTTTGAGGAAGATGGGCCAGTCGAGGAATTCAAAAGACCCTCGTTGTTGATCCCGCTGAAAGTCCGTGTAGAAGCGGATGGTGTTCGCCGATCCCACGGGGGGCGCGCTGAGGATATCCACATCCACCGGGGCGTTGAAGTACACGTTCAGAGCGTTGAAGGTGAACGTGCCGTCCTTGTCGTAGGGTCCTTGCGCGGTGGGAGGCAGAGCGCTGGCGACCTGCGTTACCTGATCGGGGATGATGGGCGGCAGAGGGCGCGGACGCACCAGACGCGCACGCAGTTCGGTGGTGCCGGGGTTGTCATAGACGAGCGTGCGCCCGCTTCCATCCGCATTGATAACGTAAAGGCCGTAATCCTGGCGGGTGTCTTGCGCCCAGGAGATGAGCAGTCCGCCATCCGGCAAGACAGACGGGTCGGCGGCATAGTTGCCGACATAGACGCCGTAGGAGGTGGGGTTGGTGCTGACAAACCGCTGGACACTTTCATCGCGGTTGGTGATACCGATGACGTGGGTATAACCGTTCGCTCCGCGCTGATAGCGGCGGATGCCGCCAAAGCCTGCGGCTTCGGTGCCGTTGGTCATCGGGAAAAAGTTGGCGTAGAAGGTTCCGTCGGGAGCGAAAGCCCCGCCATAGGCGTGATTGACGCTCTCGCCGACAAAGAATGAGTTGGAACGCCCGGCGAATTGCGCCAGACCGGTGCCGTCGGGGTTGATGGATGCGAGGTGCCAGGCGTTGCGCTCAAGGTTGGTCAACCCGCCCGCTTCCTGACATTCCGCGCCCTGGAATTTGAGCGCGCACACGCCGTCTTTCATGATGTATCCACCGCCGGAATAGGGCATGGTCGCCATGTTGTTCGTGCCGAGGCGGAAGTTGCGCCACCAGCGCGAATAGACAATCTTGCCCGTCAGCGGATCAATGACCGGGCGCTCTGCGCCGTTGCGTTCGGCGGTAATGCGATGCAGATTGGTTCCGTCGGCGTTGACCACGTAGAGGTTGCTGGTCAGCGCCGCGCCGTATTGACCGAACGAGGGCCAGCGGGTGGAAGAGAACACGATGCGCCCATCCGGCAGCCAGACGGGATCCGTGTCGTCATATTTGGTGAAGTTGGACGCCACGCTTCCAAACTGGGACAGGGAGATGTTTCTGTCCGAAAAAGTGATTTGCCTCAGCCCGGTCCCATCCACGTTAATGACGTAGATGCGCCACGCCCCCGGACTTCCAACCGCCCCGGAAGAATAGGTGCCGGCAGGCAAACCGGCAAAGACGATTTTCTTCGCGTCGTATGAAACATCCGGCGCGTTGACATCAATCAGGTTGAGGGATGCCGCAGTGGGTTTGGAACCGTCAATCAGGACGCGTAAGGTCCCGTTCGCCTCACGGATGATCAATTTACCGGGCGCCGCTACCTGGAAGCGGCTGTACGGCTGGACGCCGGGCATCGAGCCGCCTTGCGGGTAATACACGCTTCCGTTGCCGGGAATCTGCCGCGAGACAAAGACGATGGGATCGGTCAGGGTTGCCGCCTTGGCGGAGAAGACACCTCCAAAGTTTGTAAACATCAAAGATAAACTGACGACAACCATGATCAATGAACGCGTCAGGTTGCTTATTTTGTTCTGAAACATACGAACCTCCAAATGACTTGCTTGATTGGCGAAACACTTTGAATTTAAAGGTTACATGTCATTGGAGTTTCTTTGAAGTGAATAGGGCGCAAAAGTTACAAACATTTTTGTAAGCCAGGGGAGGACATTGGTACTACCTTTAGTTTAGCAAGCCTTTTCGCGCTCGTTGATGTTTGCAAAATGCAAAGATAAACCGCCATATACAGGGCAGGTTGGCTGTATCAACCTGCTAATTCCTGTATATGGCGGTGAGCGGAAACGCTGAAGTTTTACGAGAACTACTTTTTCTTCGATTTGCTTGTCGGAATACTACTCGCGGTATTACGGCTTGCTGAGTAACAATTTGTTATTCATATACACGCTGTCATACCAGGTGAACCAGTACTCGGCGCTGAACTGACTGCGCGGGATGCCCATGAACTCGTTGAAGGCGTTGGTCGGC
>JABRVZ010000132.1:0-4656 GCA_039961775.1 Chloroflexota bacterium | reverse complement strand
GCCACTCGCTGGTGTAAAAAATCGGAGAATTGGCTGGCTTTTGTTCACATGGCTTGTTCGCAAATCCTACTCAACATAATTTTCGGATAGAGACTTAATGGATTCGCCGAAGGCTTCGCAGACCTGGTGCTGGACGTGTACGGCAAGACGCTCATCGCTCACGACTATGCCGAAACTCCCAACCCGACCTTGATTCGGGAAGCCGCAAACCACGTCCTTTCTTCGCTTGGTTGGCTGCGTGCAGGAATTGTGAAAACTCGAAACGGCAAAACCCCCGAGGAGAAACGCGGCATTCTGCTCTTTGGCGAAAGACCCGACCGCAAAATCCGAGAACATGGCGTCTGGTATGCTGTCAACCTCACCCTCAACCGCGACGCCAGTTTCTACCTCGACACGCGCAACCTGCGGAAATGGCTCATCGAGAACGCGCACGGCAAAACCGTTTTGAACACTTTCGCCTACACCGGCAGTCTGGGCGCGGCGGCAATGGCAGGCGGCGCGGAAAGGGTCGTTCAGACCGACCACAGCCGCACCTTCCTGAACCTTGCCAAAGAGACCTATTCCCTCAACGGATTTCCCATCCACAAAGCGGACTTCCTCACCGCAGACTTCTTCTCTGCTGTTGCCCGCTTCAAAGCGGCGCATCAACTCTTCGACCTCGTCCTGCTCGACCCGCCGTTCTTTTCCGCCACCCCCAAGGGCAAAGTGGACCTTGTCCGTGAGAGCGCGCGGCTCATTAACAAAGTCCGTCCTTTGGTAAAGGACGGCGGCGCGCTGGTGGCGGTCAATAATGCGCTGTTCGTCAGCGGCAGGGAGTATATGCAAACGCTCGAAGAGTTATGCAGGGACGGCTACCTGAGCGTCCGCGAGTTGATCCCCGTTCCGCAGGATTTCATCGGCTACGAAACGGTTGGCGCGCCCGTTGCCGACCCCAGTCCCTTCAACCACTCCACCAAAATCGCCGTGCTGGCAGTGAAAAGGAAAGTTTCCGCCCGCCCTTCTTGAAGACCAGTATAATGGCTTGCGAGAAGGATGGACGCGTGAAAAAAATCATCCAGGTCATCGACTTCATTGAGGATTTTATGCGCTGGTCTAGGCGGCGCAGGGACATCCGCGCCGTGGCGTTGGTCGGGTCGTATGCCCGCCTTCAGGCAAACCCCACATCCGACGTGGACCTGGTCATCATTACCGTTGACCCGCAAAAATATCTGGCTCAAGCCGACTGGCTGAGAAATTTCGGAACGGTCATCGCCAGCCGGGTGGAAGACTATGGCAAACTGACATCCCTGCGCGCCTGGTATGAGAGCGGGCTGGAAATCGAATACGGATTCACCACCCGCGAGTGGATCTCCGCGCCGCTCGATGCGGGGACCAAACGCGTCATCGCCGATGGCATGCGGGTCTTGTTCGAGAAGGAAGTTCTGCTCAGCCCCTATGAGACCAGAACAGAGGCAGGCGCAAGCCGTGTAAGAAAGGTATAAGAAAAAAACTTGCCTGTCAACATCCTGCTTTATAATTCAGCCGATGACGACACGATCCAATGAAGCCTGGCTCGCAGATTTGCGCGCAGATGGGGAACGAAGAAACGCCGCCCTCGAAGACCTGCGTACCATCATCCATAAGGGATTGCCGTATGCGCTCTCGCGCTGGCTCTCACCCAGCCAGCCAAATTTCGAGTCGCTGGTGGAAGAAGTGACCCAGGAAACGCTCCTGCGCGTGCTCGACCAACTGGACACATTCGAAGGACGCAGTCAATTCACCACCTGGGTACACAAAATTGCCGTGCGCATCGCCCTCACCGAACTGCGCCGCAAACGCTGGCGCGACTCCTCCCTCGAAGAAATGACCGAAAACGAAGACGCCCCGCCTCCTCAGGGACTTTTGGCTGACATCCAAGCCGGTCCAGACATTTCCGCCGAGCGAAGCGACATGCTGGCGCGCGTCCGCCGCGTGATCGAGGAAGAACTGACCGAACGCCAGCGGCAGGCGCTGGTTCTGCTCGGCATCCAAAACCTGCCCATGGATGACGCCGCCCGCAGGCTCAAGACCAACCGCAACGCCCTCTACAAACTCCTGCACGACGCCCGTCTAAGGCTGAGAACACGCCTCGCCATGGAAGACATCAGCCCGCAGGAAGTGCTGGCTCTCTTCGAGCAAAAGTAAGTAAGATTAAGAAATGATTAATCGTCTCATTGGCGTATGAACCTTCGAGAACTCATCCAACGGGTACGCAACAAAATCAAACCTCACGAGGAACTCTCCAACGAGGCGGTGCTGGGCTTCCTGCGTGTTCTGGAAGACGTGCGCAAGGAAGAACTCTCCTGCGCCGAAATCTACTCCAAACTCGACGAATACGTGGAATGCGAAATCGGCTGCAAGGATGCCGCCCATGTCATGCCGCTCATCCGCGAACACCTGGATATCTGCCAGGAATGCTGCGACGAGTACGAAGCCCTGTTGGACGTTGTCGAAAAAATGGATAACGAACAAAAGTAGAGGAATTCAGTCAAAATTCAGCGGCGGGAATTGCCCGCCGCTGATTGTTTAACCGTGGAAAATCTTCTCCCCCGCCCGGATCGGCACTTTCAAGCGGTTCTCTGCCGGCGTGATTGGGCAGGACCACATTTCATTGTAGGCGCAGTACGGGTTGTATGCCAGGTTGAAATCCACAAGGAAGCGGTCGCCGGGCAATTCTTCCGGCTCGAGGTAACGCCCGGCGGGGTAAGTCTCTGTGCCGGCGAGCGAATCCACAAACGGCAGAAAGTAACCGTGCTCACTGCGGTAAATCGTCAATTCGGCTTCCTGTCCCTCCACCATGAATTTGAAGCGCCCGTGACGGAAGTACATTTGCACGCCGCCGGTGGTCGTCTGCATATAAACGGGCTGTTCATCGTTCAACCGCTCGATTTTCACTTCCAACCGCAAGGCATCGTTTTCAGGGAAGTAATTCAACCCCTTAAATTCCCGCTTTTGGTCACGCGTCAGCGGGCTTTGCGGATGCGACTTGAAAAACTCATCCTTTTCCGCGCGGAACTCTTCCAGTTCGGTCATTTTGCCTCCAATACAAAAAGCGACTGTCCACATAGACACCCGCGCCGGCGGCATTCTTACAACGGCGTTGTAACCTGCAAGCCTCTTGCGCTTCCCCCTCTCTTATGCTATCGTTATCCGCGTATGGAACAAAAAACCGTGTTCATCATTGAAGACGAAGAAGATGCCGCCGAACTGTTTGCCGAAATGATGCGCATCAGCGGTTTCCGCGTCCTCAAGACCTCCCGCAGCGAGCCCGCCATTGCCATGATGACCGCCGACAAGCCCGACCTTGTGCTGCTCGACATCATGATGCCCGAAATCTCCGGGCTCGACATCCTGCGCCAGATGCGCCGTGACCCCAACCTGGCAAACATCCCGGTCATCGTCGTCACCGCCAAAGGCATGCCCACCGACATCAAAAACGGCATGGAAGCAGGCGCCTCCACCTATCTCACCAAACCGGTCGGCTTTCTCGAACTCAAAGAAGCCGTAGAACGTGTGCTTGGGGCAAATTCCTGAACCGTATGAAACCCCTGCGGACCTTCATCGCCGCCGATATCCCCCTTCCCCTCCAACAAGCCATGCAACGCCATGTGGACAACCTGCGCCTCACCCTCGGCGACCTGGTACGCTGGGTGCCGGTCAAAAACATCCACCTCACCCTGAAGTTTCTTGGAGACGTCTCTCCCTCCAGCGTGGAATTGCTGAGCCAGATGCTCCGCGCCGAAGCAGAGTCCTGCCCTCCCTTCGAAGTCTCCATCGGCGGGCTCGGTTCTTTTCCAAACTCGAAGCGGGCGCGCGTGCTTTGGGTGGGGATTCAGGCTCCGGCGGAGTTGGAGGCGCTCCAGCGCGGCGTCGAATCCGCTTGTGTGCGGCTTGGCTACGCTTCCGACGCGCGTCCCTTTTCTCCGCATCTCACCATCGGGCGCGTCCGCGATCACATCTCCGCCGCCGACCAGCAAAAAATCCAAAAAACGCTGGAGGAATTTACAATTGACTCACTCGGCACTGCCCGGGTAGACTCTATCCATCTCTACAAAAGCGACCTGAAACCGGGCGGCTCGCTCTACACCAAACTCTTCTCGGCGCCGCTCAACCCACAAGGACGGCAGTAGCCCGCGTCACACAACACAAGAGGTGAAACCTGAACGCACTCGAACTTGCTCATAAAATCGTCGAAGCCCTGGAGGACAAAAAGGGCGAAGACATCCTGCTCCTCGACATCAAGGGAGTTGCCACGTTTACCGACTATTTCATCCTTTGCAACGGCACCAGCGACCGCATGCTCGATGCCCTCGCCAAAGGCGTGCTGGAGGCGACCAAAGCACACTTCAAAAAGAAGAGCCGCATAGAAGGCGAATCGCGCGAAGGCTGGCTGGTTCTGGATTTTGGCGATGTAGTCGTACATCTCTTCTCGCCCGACATGCGCGCCTACTACGACCTCGAGGAACTCTGGAGCGACGGCAAGGTGTTGTTGAGAGTTCAATAGTCTGAAGTCTGAAGTCTGAAATCTAAAATCCGCATGCTCTGTTGCAATCATTCAAAAATCTTGCGTATTTTGCGCTCTCTAGCGCAACTTTGGGCGTTAGAGAACGCCCAGTACGCTTCAAAACATATCCTTGC
>JABRVZ010000131.1:0-17659 GCA_039961775.1 Chloroflexota bacterium | reverse complement strand
TCCATCGCCAGGTCGTTGAGTGGCTGCGTGAACGTGCCATCCTGGATTGGCTCATGCTTCAATCAGCACTGCCGATGCGCAACTGACAAAGTAGTACTAGCGCAACTTCGGGCGTTAGAGAACGCTCAGTACGCTTCAAAACACATCCTTGCAACAGAGCATTCTTGCGAAAGTAAACCGATGTTAGAGAACGCCTTGTACGCACAAGCGCACTTTTGCAAGAGATTAATTTTCCTGTGAGGTTGATTTGAGTCGTTTACTGGAAGTTGAAGTTGGCAGGTTATTGAGCAAACGCCGCTTACGGCTGGGGCTGGCGGAATCGTGCACTGGCGGGCTGGTGGGACATCGCATCACGAATGTGCCCGGCTCTTCGGAATATTTCATGGGCGGGGCGGTGTCTTACTCCTACGAGGCGAAGGTCGCCATGTTGGGCGTTTCTTGGGATACGCTGAACACCTTCGGTGCGGTCAGCCGTGAGACCGTCCTGGAGATGGCACGCGGCGTGAAAAAACTGCTGGATGTGGACATCGCCGTCTCGATCTCAGGGATAGCGGGTCCCGGCGGCGGGACGGCGGAGAAACCCGTCGGCACTACCTGGATTGCTCTCGTCGCAGGGGAGGGCGAATGGACAAGGAAATTCCAATTTCATGGCGACCGCGAACAGAACAAAACCGCCTCGGCTGAGGCGGCTTTGCAGATGCTTTTGGATTATTTATCGGGGAATATCAACGGCTAAACCTGCGCGAATGTGTCAATCAGTAATTTGAAATTCCCGCCGACGGGATACAGGATGGGGCAGGTACAGCCGCGCTTCTTGTATTCCTCCACTTTGGCTTTCGCCTCGGCAGGCGTCCCCGATGCGGTGATTTTCAGGACAAGTTCATCGGGGACGAGGTCCTTGGCTTTCATCACCTGCTCCTTGGTGGCGGGCCAGCCCAAAATGGACTGAATCTCGTGGACGACTTCGTCCGAAACATTCGATGCTTTGGCGATGTGCGGCTGTTGGGCGATGTACTGACATAGCAGCATCTTCGAGTAGTCAATCGCCTTGTCGTGGTCTTCATCCACCGAACAGACGATCAGTTGCGGGCGGTCGAAATCTTCCATCCTGCGTCCCGATTTTTTCAGCCCCTTATACAGCAGTTCCATGGCGTTGTCGTTATATTCGGGAGCGACACAGTAATTCAGCACCGCGCCGTCCGCCACTTCGCCCGCCAGTTCCATCATCTTGTCGCCCGTCGCGCCGATCATGATGGGAACATTGCGCGGCTCGCGGCGACCGTACACCACATCCAGCTCGATGCCATCCACATGGATGAATTCCCCGTGAAAGGTGACGCGCTCCATGTTGAGCAGGCGTTTCATCACCAGCACGGTCTCCTTCATGGCGGTCAGCGGCTTTTTTCGGTCAATGCCCACGTTTTTGGCGAGCGGGTCCCACCAGGCGCCCAAGCCGCAGATGATGCGGTTTGGGGCGAGATCGTCGAGGGTCAGGAAGGTGGCGGCTAAAAGTCCGATGTTGCGCGTCCAGTTGTTGATCACGCCTGAACCGACCTTGATCCGATTCGTCACCGCCGCATACGCTGCCATCGGCACAATGGCGTCTCGCACCAGGCGCGATTCCGCCTGCCAGACCGCCTCGAACCCCTTCTCCTCGGCGTAACGGACGTATTCCAAACCATCCCTCAAATCATGCGAATCCTGCAAGTACAATGCAACCCGTTCTGCCATGGCATCTCCTTGTTTGATGATTTAACAGCGCAAGTTTCAAACATGTGCCGTGCGTGTTGCTGCTTAAAACGCCCTGTTCTTTTCGAGTTCCCGAACCAGTTCGAGATCCTCCGGCACATCCAAATCCAAGCCCAAAGAAGGCAGGTCCACAATTTCGAGCCTCGCGCCGGCTTGTTTCGCCCGTTCGCAGTGCCGCTGGAAGGAATTTTCGCCGAAATCGTACTCGATCAATCCAGAAGGCGAAATCAACAACGCATTCGTTCCCTTGCCGTGCCTGTCTGGGGCGATAACCACGACGGGCGGCTCGACCGCCTTCGCTAACAATGTTAGCACATCCTCGCGCGAAATCAAAGGCAGGTCGGCTGGCAGGATCAACACCCCGCGCGTGGCATGGATTTGCGCCACAACCGTCGCGCGGGCAAGCGCCGTGTTCAGTTCGGGCTGACCGTCCTCGCGCACCGTGCGCGCCCCATGTTGACGGGCAACCGCCAGCGCATGCGGATCACGGCTGACGACCAGCACCTGTTCCAATTCCTTGATGTCTTTCAATGTGTTCAGGGTATGCTGCAACAGCGATTGATTCAATTCCGCCCGTTCCTCTTCCGATAACGTCCCAGCCAGGCGCGACTTGCCGCGGCGCAGCGGCTTGACAGGCACAATCGCCCAAATCGTCATATTGTCTCTCCTATAAAGCGCACGACTTCCCTTGCCAATTGCAGTCTATCTTCAAGACTTTTCATCAACGTATTGGTTACGCAGACGCGCATATTCAAACCCCGCACCTCCTCAGCAAGTTGCGCGTCCACGCTGTCCATCACAAAGCCCGTCAGCAAAGCGCCATAATGCTTTGCCACTGCCAGCGCCGACGGTTCGATGCCAAGCTCGGCAAACATCTTCGCGGCAGGACCTTTCACCGTCTCCCCGCCGATGATGGGGGAGACGACAAAAGCCGGCTTGTTGATTTTGGGGATGACGCGCAGGATGGGGTCAATGCTCACCCACGGGTTCGACGGGCAAATCACAACCGCATCGGCGGACTGAAGCGCTTCACGCGCCCCCGGGGCTGGTTCTGCGCCCTCAGCCCCCTCAAATCTGAAGCCTTTGACTCTCGGCTCGCACCTGCGGTGAACGAAATACTCCTGAAACGGCAAATCACCCTCCTCCGTTTCGACGATGGTGCGGACGGGTTGATTGCTCATCGGCAGGACGGTGTGCCGCACGCCCCACGCCGCGCAAAAATCGCGCGTAACCTGTGAAAGCGTTTGACCCTCCCTGAGCCGCCGTGTCCGCTCGATGTGTGTGGCAAGGTCGCTGTCCCCCAGGTTGAACCAGTCTGGCGCGCCGAGACGTTTGAGGTTCGCCATGGCGTTCCAGGTTTCATCGGCTCGCCCCCAGCCTGTCTGCGGGTTGGCGAGTCCTGCCAGGGTGTAACAAACCGTGTCCAGATCGGGGCAAATATAGAAACCGAGATGTTCGAAATCGTCGCCCGTATTGACGATGATAGTCAGGTCTTCGGGCGGGAGGAGTTGAGCAAGTCCGTGGGCAAGTTTTGCCCCGCCCACTCCGCCTGCAAGGGCTGTGATGCGCATGTTTGTTGGGCTTTCCCTTTATTGTAGGACTTACGAAAAAACTTGCGTAGAGCGCGTTTTCCAACGCACTGGACAGGTAATTGGCATTGGAGAACGCCGGTTACGCGTAAGTCCCTATATTTTTTAATTTCCTGCCAGTCCTTTCAATTCCGTTTCCACCTGTTGATATTCGTGAACCGCCTGTGCAAGCAGGGATTCCAGGGCGGCGGCGTCCAACACGTTGCCTTGTAGTTCCATCGTTTCGCACACCTGCCGCAGGTCATTGGCTCCCACAGTCGCAGAATTGGATTTGAGCGTATGCGCGGCGCGTACAAACTCTGTGCGTTTGCCGGCAGCGATGAAGGTTTTCATCTCATCGAGGGCTTTAGGGGCGCTCGTCAGGAAGGTTTGCACGATGTCAACGATAAAGGCATCGGCATCCTCCCCCATGAATTCGCGGTATTTTTCGAACGCAGAGCGATCCAGCGGCATGTCAGTCTCCTGAAGGGGTGGTGTCGCTGTTCAAACGCAACGGACGGGTGGTTTTGCGCGGCAGCGGCACGGTGTTTTGCAATACGCGAACCAATTCTTCCACCTGAATTGGCTTGCTGACGTAATCGTCGAAACCGGCGGCGAGAAATCGTTCGCGGTCGCCTTCCAGGGCATTCGCGGTCACTGCCGCCAGGCGAGGGCGTTTGCCGCGCGGGTATCTCTCGATGATAATGCGCGCGGCTTGCTCACCATCCATTTCGGGCATTTGCGCATCCATCAGAATGATATCGTATTCCTGCCGTCGCAGGGCTTCCAATACTTCCAGTCCGTTTGCGGCAATATCGGCGCGGTAACCAAGTTTCTTCAACAAGCCAATGGCAACCTTTTGATTGATAAGGTTATCCTCCGCAACCAAAATGCGCAAAGGATGACGGTCTGCCATGGCGGCATCGAACACAGCCGTCTTTTGCGGCGCGGCAGGCTCTGCCTGAGGATGTTCCGCCAGCACTTCACAGACAGAATTATACAACTGCGATGTTTTGATTGGCTTCGAGAGAAAGGCGCTGAAGGCAAGGCTTTCTGCGCCTTCGGGCTTGCGTCCCAGCGAGGTGAGCATAATCAGCGGTGTGCCGGCAGCGGATGGATGTTTGCGAATCTCCTGCGCCAGCGTCAAGCCGTCCATTTCCGGCATTTGCATATCCAGAATCATCAAATCGAAGCGTTCCTGTTCGATGCGCTGCAGCGCCTCTTTGCCGGAAGCCGCCACTGAAACCGACATTCCCCAACTGGAAGCATGTTTTTGCAAAATCAGCCGGTTTGTGGCGTTATCATCCACGACCAGCAGGCGGCGGTTGGAGAGGCTGGGTTGAGTTTGACGCGGGAAGAGCGAAGCGGTTCCGCTGGCGAGTTCCGCCTGAATCGTGAAATGAAAGGTCGAGCCTTTGCCCTCCTCGCTTTCCACCCAAATTGTCCCGCCCATGAGTTCGATCAGCCGTTTACTGATGGCGAGTCCCAGCCCTGTGCCGCCAAACTTGCGTGTGGTGGATGTATCTGCCTGTGAAAACGCCTCGAACAACCGGTGGAGTTTATCCTTGGGGATGCCAATGCCCGTATCCCGTACTTGAAAATGAAGCGTGTACACTGCGCCTTGAACGCTTTCCACCGACGCCGCGACGGTCACTTCTCCTTCCTGTGTGAACTTGACAGCGTTGCCAAGCAAATTTACCAACACCTGCCGCAGGCGCGTAATATCTCCCTGGAATTTTACCGGCATGTTTTCCTGCAAAACATAAGCCAGTTCGAGACGTTTCTCGAAGGCTTTGGCAGCCACCAGGTCCAGCGCCGATTCGATGCAGTATGCCACGTTGAAGGGAACTTTTTCCACAGTCATCTTGCCGGCTTCGATTTTGGAAAAATCCAGAATGTCATTGATGACAGCCAGCAGCGTATCTCCGCTGTTGCGAATGGTTTCGACAAAGTTTGACTGTTCGTCGTTGAGCGGCGTGTCGAGCAGCAGGCTGGTCATGCCGATGATCGCATTGAGCGGCGTGCGGATTTCGTGGCTCATGTTGGCGAGGAAATCGGCTTTGGCTTTTGCCGCCTCCTCCGCTTCGCGCTTGGCTTTCAGCAGTTCTGTGATGTCGTGATAAATGGCAATCACTCCGACCGTCTCCCCTTCGATGCGCACAGGGACGGCGGAAATCTTCACGTCAATCATCCGCCCGCTTTTCGAGCGCCGCTGAGCGGTCTGATTGATGAAATAACCTGCGAGCGCCCGGCGGGAATATTGCTGCGCCTCTTCCTGGACCTCAGGCGGGACGATCAAGGCATCAAGGGTTTGTCCCACGCATTCTTCCCGCGTGTACTCGAACAGGGATAAAAACGCTTCATTACAGGACTGAATAGTCTGGTCGTTGGACATGACCACGACCGCCACCGGGCTGGTCTGAACGAGCGTTTCGAAGAAGGTCTTCTGACGGGTAAGATTTTCTTCTGCGCGCCGGGCTGCAATCATGCTGGCAAGGGTGTGTGCGATGGCTTGCAAGGATTCTTTTTCATGTGGCTGGGGTTGATGTCCATCCGGTACGTATAACACCAGAACGCCAAGCACCTTGTCGCGGTGAACAATCGGCACATTGTAGTGACCGTGTGGCTGCATCCCTTCATAGCGTATTTCGTGCCGCTGATCCACGCAGTCGGTGAAAAGGATTTCGCGGGATTGCGCCGCACGTCCGCACAGACAGGTGCCAAACGGCACGCGCGCGCATGACTTGAGCAGCGGGATTGCCATATTGTGGGTTGCGCGTAAAAGCAGGACCTTCGGCTCGTCCTCGGAGGTCAGAAAGATGCCGCCTTTGGGTTCGGTTGGCAGCCAGGGGATGCCGATGATTTGTTCCAGCGCCCGTTCGAGCGTTTCCTGCATGGAGAGTTCTTCGAGTGAAAGGCGCAGCAGGTTGTTCAATATATTTTGAACCTGATTGGATTGCTGTAATTCATGGGTTCTCTGTGCCACTCTATCTTCGAGCGATGCGTTTAATTCGACCATCAGGTCTTGCTGCCTGCCGAGAAAATATCCTGTTGCCCCCAACACCAGCGGACCCAGATTGAACACCCACAGGATTGGATTTTTCCGCAATGCATAAGAGACTGCCCACAATGAAAAAGGCAGTTTTTGGATATAGAGTTCTGCAAGGATGGCAAGCATGGGCGGCAATATCCCCAATATCACTCCCCACCAGATATACCTTACCGTGTACCTTTTGCTTCGGGGTATCTGAGGTGTGTCTTCCATCCGTTTTCTCCAAATCGCGCTTTGGTCAAAGCAACAACTGTTTTCATTATACGGCGTCCCTTTTTGTTTTGTGTTGATTTTTTACAAACTGTAACGCCGGTGAAAGGTGAAAATTGAATGAGCGTGCTATACTGATGTAAACCTGTGGGGTTATTGGGCTTTTCACAAACAAGACTAATCTTTCAGGAGCAATGCATGAGCATTGACATTCTTGTTGTTGATGATGATCCGTTAAGCCAGAAGATTACGAGCGGGGTCTTGCAATCGGCTGGTTTCAACACCCTCCTGGCTGGCAGCGGCGAAGAAGCGCTTGCGGTTGTAAAGACAGCTGTTCCGGCGCTTGCCGTCCTGGATGTCATGATGCCGGATATGGACGGCTTTGAGTTGTGCCGCAGGCTGCGCCGCCTGCCGGAGACGGCTCAAATTCCCATCGTGATTTTGACCGGGCTAAAAGAGCTGGATGACCGTTTGCAAGCATACGACGCTGGGGCAGACGATTTCATCCCCAAGCCGCTCGAACCCGCTGAATTTGTCGCACGGGTGAAGGCGTTACTGCGGCGTTCCTCCACATTCATCGAGCCTTCCGCGCCCAAAACCGACAATCGCACCATCGCCGTCTTTTCCCTGCGCGGCGGATGCGGGGTTTCGACTCTGGCTGTCAATGTGGCGGTGGGTCTCGCGCAAATTTGGGATTACAAAACCACCCTGGTAGACCTGGCGTTGACCAACGGGCAAGCCGCTTTAATGCTGGATGTCCCACTCCGAAACAGTTGGGCAGACCTTGCCCCCATCGCGGTCAACGAAATGGAACCGGACCTGATTCGGCGCGTGCTTCTCCGTCACCCGTGCGGACTGGATGTGCTTGCAACGCCGCGCGAACCGGAACTCACGGAACCGCTCGTCAAAGATCAGGTGGATCACGTACTGGGAGTATTGAAATCTCAATACGAATACATCGTCATTGACCTTCCACACGACTTTCGAGATACAACTCTTGCCGCCCTTGATGCCGCCGATGTCATTGTGCTGATGCTGACGCCCGAACTGGCATCCATACAAAACGCCAGTTCCGCTTTGCGGGTTTTCGATAAACTTGATTATCCGCCGGACAAAATCGAACTGGTGTTGAACTGGACGTTCAAAGGGAACGGTTTGTCGCGGGCGCAAATCGAAAAATCCCTCAAACGTCCGATTCGTGTTGTCATTCCCAACAGCGGCGATGCTTTTGCTGCCGCAATCACGCTGGGCAAGCCGCTCACCTATGCCCAGCCTGAAAGTCCGTTTGCCGCTTTGTTCGAAGACCTTGCGTATCACTGGAGCAACCCCGTTCACAAATCGGCTGTTCCGAAATCCCCCAAAGAAGGCTATCAACGCGTTCAAGCGAGAATCAAGAGCCGAAAGGAGAAGCAGAAATGAAGACCATGCGCCTTTCAAAAGGACAAGGACTTGTGGAATATGCCCTGTTGATCGGGCTGATCGTCATTGGGACAGTGCTGGTTTTGCAGTTGACCGGCGTACGCCTCTCCGATGTCTATTGCCGCGCCGCCAGCGCCTTCGGCGGCGAGGGCGTGTGCGGAGGCGTAAAATACGCCTGCGAAGACACCTTCAATGCCGGGCTGGATAACTGGGTCAAGGGACAGGGCGCCTGGCAGTCGAAAAACGAATCTGCCTGTGCTTCCGGCGTGGGAATGATTTTCGACAAATGCTCCGCCGACCTCAAGCCGAAAGACTATACCGTTGAGGTCTCCGGCGCCCACCTCACGAAAGGCAACGGCTACGGGGTATTCTTCCGCACTACGCTGGATGAAAAAGGACAATTCAACGGTTACACTTTTCAATACGATCCGGGTTATGGCGGCGGCGCGTTCATCTTTCGCAAATGGGTGAATGGTAAGGAACTTTCGCCGTTTGCCGTCGCTCCCGCCAAAGGCTACGACTGGTATGGCGAGCCGAAGGATGTCACCATTTCAGTACAGGGCAATCAGTTTACCGCCTACATAGACGGCGTCCCCGTGCTGACGGCGTCGGACTCAAGTTATGCCGAAGGCGGCGCAGGGCTGCGCTCCTGGGACTCTTCTCAGGTCTGCGTGGGTAATTTCCGCATTTCCGTTCCCTAACTGGAGGAAGCCATGTTTGAAAAAGACCCCTCTCTGGACGAATTTCGGGATGGATTGCCCGAGCTGCCCTCCGACAATGAGGCAGGAAAGCGGAGGATGCGCCGCTTGATCAGCGCGCTTGCCGTGCTGGTGTTGTTTCTTGGTTTCCTCAGCCTGGCGAATACACCCCCCGGCGCGCAAATTGTGTCGGGAAAAGGCGCAGTGGAAGGCGTGGTGTTGACTTCCAGCGGTGAGCCGTTTCAGGGTGAAGTGCTGATATTGGGAAGCAATCAGACAGTACGCACCAACGCGGACGGCAGTTTCCGTCTCGAAAATGTCCCCGCTGGCGAACAGTCGCTCATCCTCCTTGGAGAAAACGGCGGTAATGAAATACGCATACACATCTCGCGCGGCGAGACATATCAAGTGGGCGTGATACGCTTTGTGGAAACCGCCATGCCGTAGGCTTATCTCACTTGCGTAGCGCAAATCTCAGTGTTTGACGTTACGCATTTCATTCATGCGCCTGAAAACGCGAGATATCCTTCGGCAGGCTCAGAGCGAGAATCTCACGCCACCGCGTAAGGTGAGTTAGTATTACAGCGCAAAGCCCGGCGCTAGAGAGCGCATCTTTCGCATCGAAGGATTCTTTTGATGACTTTTCAGATGCTTTCTTAAACTTGTGCTACGATTTTCTCCAGCGGGGTCAAAACTTTCTCTTTCGGTTCCTCATTCGCATACCCCAAAAAAAACATTGCCTGCGGCTCCCACGTTTCGGGCAGGTTCAACGCCTGGCGAGTCTCTTCCTGGGCGTAGAGGCTCCAGCAAATCCAGTTGCCGCCCAACCCCTCGGCATGTGCGGCGAGCAGGAGATAGGTCGCCGCCGCCGCAACCGACTGGATGGACATGACCGTGTCCTGCGGTTTGCCTTCGCGGACGGCGGTCACATCGCGGCAGAGCAGGATGAGGACGGGCGCTTCTTTCAGACGTTTGACCGAGCGCGCCACCCGCGCTTCGATCTCCGCTGATGCCGCGCCTTCGGCGGTCATGTCGCGGCGCATGGCGGAGGTGAGCGCAAGGGCAAGGCGTTCCCTGCCGGCTGACGCCGGGGATACGATTGCAAACCGCCAGGGCTGAAGGTTGTGGGCGGAGGGGGCAAAGGTCGCAGTGTGGAGAATGTTCCAGATGACCGCCTCAGGTACCGGGTCCGGCTTGAAGCAGCGGATCGAGCGGCGGGTCCGCAAAAAAGTGTGCAGGTCAGTGCGGGTCGAAGTGGAGCGGTCTGATTTTGTAGATGATGCGTTTTTGTCCGGGACGGTAGGTCCAGGGTTTGTTGTCGTATTTGAGGGAGAGTTGATTGATGTGTTCATCGGCGCCTTCTCGGGTGTATTCCGCCACTTCGCCGCGAATTTGCAGGTAGCGGTAAGGGTCGGCGGGGTCCTGGATGACCATTGCTACTTTGGGACGGGCTTTCATGTTGCGGTCTTTGGCGCGCCCTTCGTTGGTGTTGATGAGGATGTATTCGCCGTCGGTGTTGAACCAGACGGGCGTAACCTGCGGGGAGCCGTCGGGCATGATGGTGGCAAGGTAGAGATAGGCTTTGGTTTCGTCTTTTAGAAGGTCGAGGTATTCGGAAGGGAATGCGTTCATTTTGTGATCCAGTGTTTCGGTGTGAGGGGGCGTTAGCGGAACATGTCCTGTTCTTTGGGGCGCAGGAGTTCCTTGAGCGAGCCTTCGCGCAGGGGATACGGAAACCCGCGCACGTGGACAACGGGCGTGCCTTCGGCGGCTTGCCCCATGACGAGGCTGGCGGCTGCGGCGAGTTCATCGGCAACGCCCACTTGTGTGATGCGCAGGGTAAATCCGAACAGGTCGGGCGTGCCGCGCAAATCTTGCAGGGCGGGCAACCCCGCGACTCCAATCGCCACGCCGACCGTGCCGTTGCGCCAGGCGCGTCCGTGAGAATCGATGATCATGACGCCGATTTTCTTTCCTGTTGCGGTTTCGATTTTTTCACGAAGCGCGCGGGACGAGGCGTCGGGGTCAAGGGGAAGGAGGAGAACCCACTCTTCGCCTCTTACCCCCAGCCGCTCTCCCAATGTTGGGGGAGGAGAGTCAGGGGTGGGGGCGGGCGCTACATTCGAATGGTCAATCCCCGCGTTGGCGCAGACGAAGCCCAGCCGGTGTTCGACGATGATGGTGCCGGGACGCGTGCGGAGCACTTCATTGCTTTCTTGCAAAACGAGTTCGAGGAAGCGCGGGTCTTTTTGGGTTTGTTCTGCCAGTTCAAGGGCGCGGAGAGACGGCGTAACGGTTGTCAGGTTGACCATGCGCCCTTCGGCTTTGCTGACGATCTTCTGCGCGAGGACGAGAATGTCGCCGTCCTGCAGTTCGATGCCCGTCTCAGACAATGAGCGGACAATAATATCCGCCAGGTTGTCGCCGTGGCGGATGAGGGGAATGCGGATGAGAGGGGTGAGGGTGAGTGTCATGTTCGGTAACTTGTAATTGGTCATTGCCATGCACCAATTACTGTTTACTTCTTGACCCCCGTAATCTTGATTCCCGCATGGGTGGAGCCGTACTGCTTGTTGATGTTGATCAGCACGCTGGTCAACCCCTCTACGACGACGGAATTTTCGATGGGACCAGCGTCCCAGCCGGTCAGCCCGGCGGCTTCGACAAGTTTGATGGTTTCGGCGCGGGCTTCCTTGCTCGAGCCGGTGACCAGCACATCGCATTCCACTTCTTCGTCGGTCAGCAGGTGTTCGTGAGAGATGTTCTGGAAGGCGGCAGTCACCTGCACATCTTCGCCGAGAATTTGCTTTGCCTCCTGCGCGGCGGACCCGGCGGGCGGCATTTGCACCTTCGTCACTTTGGGCGGCACGAGCGGCACGGTGACGTCAATCAGCAGTTTGCCTTTGAGCGCGTCCTTCACGTTTTCGAGCGTGTCGCGGTGGGCGGCATACGGCACGGTCAGCACGACGATGTCTGCCTGTTGGGCGGCTTCGAGGTTCGATGCGCCGACGACGGAGGATGAGCCCTCCAGTTGTTCGATGATTTCGGATGCGGCAGTGACGGCTTTTTCGGGGGTACGCGAGCCGATGATGACCTTGTAACCTGCCTTTGCCCAGCGGTAGGCAAGTCCTTTGCCTTCTTTTCCGGTGCCGCCGAGGACGGCGATGGTCAACAGCAATGGGGCTTTTTCTTCCATGAATACTCCTGTTGGCTTTGTTTCAGCGGACGTTAGAGAACGTCCGCTGCGCAGTTGATTGGGTTGAGGAACGTCCGCTGCGCAGTTGATTGGGTTGAAGAACGTCCGCTGCGCGGAGATTTGTACCGAAGAACGTCTGCTGTGCGGCTACATGACCTTTGCAACTTCTTTCTGGTAGCGTTCCCACACCTTCGGCGCGATTTCGCGGGCTTTGGCGGCGATTTCCTTTTCGTCGAGGGTCAGCAACTGGCGGTCTTTCATCAGGATTTTGCCCGCCACGATGGTGGTGGTGACCATGCTTTGCTGAAAGCCGAAGACGACGTGCCAAGGCAAATTGCCGGCGGTGAGGGGGGTGTTGGGATGGTAATCCACGAAAATCATATCTGCAAATGCGCCGGGGACGAGTTGCCCTATCGTTGCAGAGGGGAAGAAGACGTTTGCCAGCGCGGCGTTGTTGTAGATTGCCATCTGCTGAAGGTCGTATCCCCCCATGCGGCGCGGGTCGCGGTGGTGGACTTTGTGCAGGAGGTAGGCGGCTTTCCATTCCTCCCACATGGCGTTGGAGAAGCCGTCGTTTCCGAGGCAGACCTTGACCCCCGCCCGCATCATCGATTCGACGGGCGCCACGCCGACGCCGTTGTTCATGTTCGAGCGCGGCTGGTGGGTGAGCCAGGTTCCCGTTTCGGCGAGCAGTTGGATTTCGCGCGCGTCGAAGTGGACGCCGTGCGCGGTGATGGTTTTGGGTCCGAGAATGCCGTGTTTGTGCAGGCGGTCTATCACGCGCAGGCCGGATTTGTTCAGGCTGTCGTATTCGTCGGCTTCGTGTTCGGCGGTGTGAATGTGGAAGCCGACATCTTCGGGAACGGATTGGCGGCACACAGCCAGGGATGAGTCAGAAAGCGTGAGGCTGGCGTGCAAGCCGAAGGTCCCAGCCAGAAGCGGGCTTTTGGTCCGTTTGAGGAAGCGGAGGTTTTCCTCGATGCCGGCTTTCATCTTCGCTTCGCCGTCGCGGTCGGTCACTTCGTAGCACAGCACGGCGCGCAGTCCTGCCTTTTCCACTTCTTCGGCGATGATGTCGAGCGAGCCGGCGATGGCGTTGGGGGAGGCGTGATGGTCGAAGAGGGTGGTGGTGCCGTGTTTGACGGCGTCCACCAGGCAGGGCAGGACGGAGTAGCGGATGCTTTCCGCGTCGAGCGAACGGTCGAGGGGCCACCACAACTTTTGCAGGATTTCCGGGAAGTCTTTGGGCGCGGGGCCGGGGATTGCCATGCCGCGGGCATACGCGCCGTAGAAGTGGGTGTGGGCGCAGATGCTGCCCGGCATGACGTATTGCCCGCGCGCGTCGAGTTTTTCTTCGTCCGGGTATTTGGCGGCGAGCGCCTGCGTGGAGCCGATTTCGCGGATGCGGTCGTTTTGGATGAGCAGGGCGTGGTCTGTGAGGACGCGGTTCTCCGCCTCCCAGGTGATGAGGGTTGCGTTTGTGATGAGCATGTCAGCCGAGTCCAAATTGGTTGGGTTGGGGGATGGGGGTGCCGTTTGCGGCGAGTTCCTGAAGGGCGAGGAAGCAAGCCTCGCGGACTTCGGGGTCTTCGCCGTAGATGGCGTTGTAAAAAGCGCCAATGACGCCTTCGCTGGGCGTCTGTTTGAGGTAGGGGATGGCGGCGAGGCGTTCTTCGGTGCTGCCGAAGCGCATTGCCTTGAGCAGGATGTCGGTGGCGGGACCGCCGCGCGGGATGCCGACGCCTTGTTTGCCGGCAAACTCCACCAGCCATGGGGTTTCGGATGGCGCGGTGAGTTTGCGGGGGACGCGCGGGTCGCGGTTGGAGATTTCTTCCACGTATTGGTTTGCCAGGTTGCGCACCGCCCACTGGTCGTCGTCGGTTTGCATGCGCTGGAGCATTTCGAACGCCCAGGGTTCCTCCACGCGGGCAAGCCCGTGGACGACGGCGCGGCGCACCATGATGTCGGCGAGGGTGGCGCCTTCGCGCAAAATCTCGTAGCCTTCGGCGGGGTCGTTTGCCAATGCCTGAGCGGCGGCGCGGCGCAGTTCTTCATCTCCCTGAAGCAGGGCGCGGGCGACTGCTTCGATGGCTTTGTCCATGCCGATGGCGACGAGGGCAAGGCAAGCCGCCCTTCTCACTGCCGCAAACGGCGCCTGCAAAACTTCCTCAAGGATGGGTACGGCTTTGCGGTCGCGCAGAGCGCCGCTGCCGAGCGCGGCGAGCGGAATGACTTCGAAGGAGCGCGAGGTGAGCAGCTGGCGGAAGAGGGGCGCGGCGCCCGGGTCGCGGCTGGCGACGAACGCCGCCATTGCCTGCGCCCGCAGGGTGGCGGGCTGTCCCTCCGCTTGAAGGATGGAAAGCAGGCTGGCGAACACTTTGGCGCGCCATTTCGCTTCTTTGGGCGCATCCTTCAGCCAGCGCGCCGCCTGGAAGGTTTCGCGGTGGAAGGGCAGGTGCGACTGTTTGAGCAGGGCGTCCACCACTTTGGCGGCGTCGCCGCGGGCGGCAAAATAGTGAAGCGCAACCGTCTTGCCGTTCCAGTCGGGCTGGGCGAGCAGTTCGTTTTCGGCGTTGGCGGCAGCCACTGCCTGACCGGCAAGGTAGCCGTTGAAAAGCGGATGCAGGAAACGCATCTTTTCATTGGGGTGCGCCACCAGCAGCCCGCTTTCGACCAGTTTGCTGAGCAAGCCGTAGGCGGGGATGGCAACCCCTGTTTTGGATTTTTTGCGCCCGGTTGCCGGCGCTTCGACGGCGGGGAGCGGTTCCCCTTCCCCGCTGGAGGCTGGTTCTGCTCCCGAGGCTTGCGCCTCCGCCGGTTCGAATTGCCGCACCCATGTGCGGGCTTTGCGCGGATCGAAGATGGGCTGGCTGTTCAAGACAACCTGCAGGGCGAGCAGTTCGAGCGCGGCAGGGGGCGTTCCCAGCGGCGCAAGGCGGCGGATGTGAGCGTAGATCAAGTCGAGGACGCGCACGCCCAAACTGTCGCCGGCGTAGGCGCCCCAGGTTTTGAGAGTCAGTTCGAGCGGAGTCAGACCCGTATTGTCAAGCGCCAGCCATTCGTTGAGCAGGAGCGGGTCCACGCTGAGGGGAGTCTGCGGGAGGCGGCGCGTCCAGGCTTCGCCCCATTTGCGGATAAAGTTGGCGGTGACGCGCTCATCCCATGCCATGAGCGCCAGCGGGTGAAAGCCCAGCCCGATCAAGCCATGCAATTGACCGGGTTCGCCGGTGGTGACGATGCGGGCGCGCGGGTAGGCTTCGCCGAGCGCCTTGAACCATGCCGTCACGTCGCTTTGAGTCTGCGGGTCGGCTTCGTCGAAGCCGTCCACCAGCAGGAGCGCGCTGCCGTCTGTGAAGGTTTGGCGGACGAATGACGGAAGGCGGCGCAGGTCGAAGACGGGGGTGTGTTCGGCGGCGGCGTTGATGACGAGGGTCAGCGGGTCTTGGGCGGGATCGAACGGGAGTTGCAGGTCGGCGATGTGATAGAGGAAGGGGACAGCCTCCCTCTCCGCTTCCAACCGGACCCTGGAGTTTGCCGCCAGCGAGGCGAGATGCGCCAGCGCGACGGTTTTCCCTGCTCCCGCCGCGCCCACGATGACCACGTTCGTCTCACCGGTCACCGCTTCGATAAGCCCCAAGGTCGGCGCGCGGTAGATTGCCGCCAGTTCGGTCCATTCGGGCATGTAGGGCAGGGTTTGTGAGACGATGTCTTCGGTGAGGCTCACCCTGCCGGGCTGTACCTGCGCGGGCGGGGCGATGAGTTTTGGTTCCTGCAAAATCTCATCGAGGGCGAACAACGGCGCGGCAAGATGCATCCCCTGCGCGCGGCGGAGGGTGAGGCGGCGGTGGTTGTCTTCCAGCCCGCTGGTGCGGCGAATCTTTGCCTCTTCGCGCCGTTCGCGGGCGTTTTCGCGGATTTGGCGGAGCAATGGGCGCACCCGTCCCACGAGAATCGTCGCGGCGACTCCGAGGAGAAACCCAATGATAAAAGCAGTGGGGGTGTTCATTGCTTTGGTTTATCCGGCGTACAAAATGCGTCCGCAGGTGGGGCAGTAGAAGAGTTGGACGGAGCGGGCGTACTGCTGCTGAGAGGCGGTCAGTGTGGCGCCGCAGGCGGAGCAGGAATCTTCGCTGAGGGCGGCAACGGCAATGCCGCGCTTATGCTGGCGCAGTCCCTCATAGGTTTTGAGCGATTGCTCGTCCAGGTTGCGGATGACTGCCTGCCGTTCGGATTCGAGGCGTTCCAGGTCTTTGTTCAGGGTTTCGCTTTCTGCGGCAAGGTCGCGGTGTTGTGCCAGCACGTTCGATTGGATGTCTGCCAGTTGCGCCTTTGCCTGTTCCAGGCTTTTTTCCGTTTCTTCTGCGCGGAGCATGGCTTCCAGTTCGCGTTCTTCCAGCGTGCCGAGGTGCTTTTTGAGCGAGGCGATTTCCAATTGCAGGTCTTGCAGTTCTTTGGGGTTTTTCACGTTGCCGCTGTAAAGGCTGGCTTCGGTCTGCTTGATTTTGAGTTCTTGTTTTTCCACGTCGGCTTCGCTTTGTTTCAAAGCGCCGGCGGCTTGTTTGTGAAGGGCTTCAGCGGCGGTCAGGGCTTGGGCGGCGGCGCGCAGTTCCAGGTCGTTTTCGAGCGTTTGGCGGATGACCGCCAGGCGCGCCCGAATTGCATCCATCTGGCTGTCCACCTGTTGGAGTCGGTAAAGTCCCAGCGCTGCGCTCATGGTGCGATTATATCTTATTGACCCGGCAGGTTGTAAAAGTTGTAAACCGCTTGTGAGAGTTGCGCGAACAGGGTCGAGACCGGCTCCCAGACCGTTTGCACGGGATGATAGGCGTAGATGGAAAGCACGTAGTTGCCGCCGGGCGTGTAGACGATGGCGGCGTCGCTGATGTTTTTGATGATGCCCGAGGACGGTTCGCTGATCCAGCCGTGTTTGTGGGCGACGCGCGTCCCTTCGGGGACGCCCGCTTCGATCAGGACCCCGATCTTGTCTGCCGCCAAAAAGTCAATCATCCGCCGGCAGATTTCCGGCGTGATGGTCTGCGGGAAGGCGGCGATCAATGCGCCGCCGCCGTTTTCGGCGCACTGGTAGATGTCTGCCAGGAGCATGCCGCTGTCGGAGGGGGTGGTCTGGTTGAAGATGTCGGGGTCGGTGAAGACGTCGGTGCGCTGGTTGGCGGGGGTGTTGATGCGCTGGAGGAGCGGGCAGGGCGCCTCGGCGCTGCAGAAGAAGCCCGCCAGGAAGGTGTTTTCCAGTCCGATCTTTCGCATGTCTTCGGTCACCACCAGCGGACCGCGCGCCGGGTCCAGGGCGCTCATCAGGCGGTCTGCGGGCGGGTTTTCGGATTTGCGGATCATGTCGAGGATGAGGGCGGTGGAGGTCTCGTCCAGCGCGGCAGAGCCGTTGTGGATGAAGTAGGAGACCATGATGGGGATTTTGACCGTGCTGGAGGAGGTGAACGCCACATCGGGGTTGACCGGGATGAGTTCGCCTTTGTCCATGGCAAAGTGGATTTCCTGTCCGTTTTGCAGGTCGAGCAGGTACACGCCGATGACGCCGTCGAAGCCGGCGGCAAGGATGTTTTGCTGGAGCAGGATTTCCAGGTTTTGGATGGTGGGGCGCGCCGCCACGCTCTGCTGGAAGGGAATCACCACCGTGCGGTTGTTGGGCGAGCGCAGGGTGTCTTCGATGAGGCGCACGGCGCGCGGAATGTCGAGCACACGTCCCGGTTCGCCGGGGGTAAAGGTGGTGCTGCCGGGCACGGGCTGGGCG
>JABRVZ010000130.1:0-6025 GCA_039961775.1 Chloroflexota bacterium | reverse complement strand
GCAATCATTCAAAAATCTTGCGTATTTTGCGCTCTCTAGCGCAACTTCGGGCGTTAGAGAACGCCCAGTACGCTTCAAAACACATCCTTGCAACAGAGCAATGAGTTCACATGAACCTTCAACCTGAATCCTTTGACCTGAAACTCGAAAAACTCACCTACGGCGGCGAGGCGATGGGGCGCCTGCCCGACTCGCGCGCGGTCTTCGTCCCGTTTGGGCTGCCGGGGGAGCGAGTCCGCGTGCGGCTGGTGGAAGAGAAAAAGAATTTCGCACGCGGGGAAATCGTTGAAATCATCGAGCCTTCGCCGGAGCGAATTACAGCGAAATGTAAACATTTTTTCTCCCCTCTCCTGCAAGGAGAGGGGGCGGGGGTGAGGTGGTGCGGCGGATGCCATTACCAGCACCTTCCCTACGAAAAGCAACTCCAAGCCAAAACGGACATCCTCATTGACCAACTTCAACGCATCGGCAAGATCGAGAATCCGCCCGTCCAGCCGATGGTCGCGTGCCCCAGCCCTTGGAATTACCGCAACCATGTCCAATTTTCTTTGGACAATATGGGGAAACTGGGATTTCAGGCGCCCAATTCAAACAGGGTGATACAGATTACTGAATGCCACCTCCCCGAACCTCCCATCAACGAACTTTGGACCCAACTCGAATTTGATCCGCAAACAGACATCGAGCGCGTCTCCCTGCGCCTCGGTGCGGACGATGACCTGATGCTCGTCCTCGAATCGGACTCGCCCGAGCCGCCCGAACTGGAGATCGAGGCGGGGATTTCCATCGCGCATGTGTACGAAGGGAACGCGGTCGTCCTCGCAGGCAATGACCACCTCCTCATGCGCGTGCTGGGACGCGGCTTCAAAGTCTCCGCCGCCTCGTTCTTTCAGGTCAACACGGTCATGGCGGAGAAAATGGTCGAACATCTAATGACCAATTTACCAATTACCCAATCTACCACTTTGCTGGATGTCTATTGCGGCGTCGGTCTCTTCAGCGCCTTCCTCGCCCCCCAATGCAAACGGGTCATCGGCATCGAGGCGTCCGAGTCCGCGTGCGAGGATTTCGCCGTCAATCTGGATGAGTTCGACAACGTGGAACTTTACGAGGGAGAGGCTGAGGCGGTGATTCCGCATCTCGAAGCGAAACCGGATATCGTTCTGGTGGACCCGCCGCGCGCGGGCTTGGATAAGGCTGTCGTGGATGGAATCCTGAAGTTGAGTCCGCGCCTCATTGCCTACGTCTCCTGCGACCCGTCCACGCTGGCGCGCGACGCGGCGCGGCTGGTCAACGGGGGCTACAGGCTGAAGGATGTCACGCCGTTCGACATGTTCCCGCAGACCTATCACATCGAGAGCGTCAGCCTGTTCGAGCGATGAAGCCGCGCCTCCTGCCGCTCGGCGACTCTGCCATGCTGGTTCAATGGGGAAATGACATGGACTTCAAGGTCAATCAACGCGTTCACGCGCTGGCAAATCTCATCGAGGCTTCTCCCATGGACGGCGTCATCGAAACCGTCCCCGCGTACGCAACCCTGCTCGTTCACTACGACCCGCTCCTTGTTTCGTTTGCGAAGGTCAGGGATTTTTTGCGCGAGAAACTCTCCCAGGCGGAGGCGGCAGCGGCGCGGAGCCCGAAGCGGGTCGAGGTCCCGGTGCGATACGGCGGCGAGCGCGGCGTTGATCTCGAAACGGTTGCGCGTCATCTCCGCCTGCGGGTCGAGGAGGTCATCCGCCTGCACAGCGACAGAACCTACACGGTCTTCATGATGGGCTTCACGCCGGGCTTCCCTTACATGGGCAAACTCGACGACGCGCTGGTCGTGCCGCGCCTCGAGACGCCGCGCACCCGCGTCCCCGCCGGGACGGTCGCCATCGCCGGCTGGCAGACCGGCATCTACCCGCTCGATTCGCCGGGCGGCTGGCGGCTCATCGGCTGGACGCCGCTCACGTTGTTCGACCCCCGCTCCGACTCGCCGTTTCTCTTTGCGCCGGGCGATCAGGTTAAATTTGTTGAAGAGAAATCCGCGTAGGGCGCGTTCTCTTACGCGCAGGCTGGATAATCAACGTTAGAGAACGTTGATTACGCGTAAGTCCTGACTCTGCATCGAATGACACGAATGCCGAAAATTTTCTTCGGAAAATTCGATGCAAAAGTGAACTGAGGCTTATTGCAGATAAAGTCCAATGTCACTCGAAATCCTCGAAGTCAACGGTCTTGCCACGATACAAGACGCCGGGCGCATCGGCTGGAGGAAGTTCGGCGTGCCAGCCTCGGGTCCCATGGACTGGTTCGCCTTCCGCGCCGCAAACCTGCTGGCGGGCAATGACCCCGGCGCCGCCGCGGTCGAAATCGGCATGGGCGGCATGACCCTCCGCGCCCTGCGCGACTGCGTGATTGCAGTTGCTGGCGAGGGCTTCACCCTCTCGATTTACATCTGGGATTTTCCGCTCTGGAGTTCGTATTACGTCCGCGGCGGATGGACGATTCGCCTCGACAAACTGGACTCCGGCATGTGGGCATACCTCGCCGTCTCAGGCGGCGTTCAGGCTCCGCCGACGCTTGATTCTGCCTCGACATACCTTCGAGGTCCCTTTGGCGGACTCGACGGCAGGCATCTGCAAGCCGGTGACGTGCTGCGGTCAGGCGCTCCCTCCCGCCCGCTGACCGACCTCGCCGCGCGGACATTGCCCGAATCCGCGCGCCCCGCTTACGCCGACAGCCCAACGCTGGAGGTCATCCTGGGTCCGCAGGGAGCGTATTTCACAGAGGAAAGTACCGCGACATTCATGTCGCACGAATACACGATAAGCCCAACCTCCGACCGCATGGGATACCGCCTCGAAGGTCCCGCGTTGAGCCGCCGCGTGGAAACCGAACTCCTCTCCGAAGGGATGACGATGGGCGCGGTACAAGTCCCCTCCAGCGGACAGCCCATCGTCATGATGGCGGATGCGCCGACGACAGGCGGCTATCCCAAAATCGGGACGGTCATCAGCGCAGACCTGCCTCTGCTTGCCCAGTGTGCGCCGGGCAGGAGCAAGGTCTGCTTTCGGAGGACGACAGTTGCCAGGGCGCAGAAGAAATACCGCGAGTTGATGAGCGGGCTGGAGAGGATTGTGGATGAATAAATGAACATTGACCTTAACTGTGACATGGGCGAGAACATCGGCAGCGACGCGGACATCATGCCGTACATCACGTCGGCGAACATTGCCTGCGGATTCCACGCCGGCGACACATTCACCATGCGCGAGACGGTAAGGCTGGCGAAGCGTCACGGCGTGGCGGTGGGGGCGCACCCGGGCTGGCGGGACCGGGAGGGCTTCGGGCGGCGGGAGATGTCGCTGCCGCTCGAAGAGGTGGAGGCGCTGGTTCGGGAGCAGGTGGAGGCGCTGGCGAACGTTGCGCGCGCCGAGGGCGTAGAGTTGCGTCACGTCAAGCCGCATGGGGCGCTGTACAACCAGGCGACGAAAGATCGCGAACTGGCAAATGCCATTGCGAGGGCGGTGAAAAGTGTCAGCGTGGGGTTGGTTTTGGTGGGGCTGGCAGGCTCCGGGTTGGTCGAAGCGGGGATGGAGGCTGGGTTGAGGGTGGCGGGCGAGGGATTCCCCGACCGGAACTACAATCCCGATGGCACACTGGTCTCACGCCGCGAGCCGCATGCGGTCATCGAGTCGCCGGAGGATGTGGCGGCTCATGCGCTGGAACTTGTCGAAAGAGGGGTAGATTTCGGCGGGCGGCGCGTGCGTGTGGAGACGCTGTGCCTGCACGGCGACCATCCGCGAGCGGCGGAGAATGCGCGGCGGGTGCGAGATGCGCTGGCAGCGGCTGGGATCGAGGTGAGGGCGCTGTGATCAGTCTTCGGCGAGGACGATGATTTTGTCGGCAGGGGAGAAGATAAACTGGCGCGATTTGGGCGGGTTGGTGTGGATGCCGTAGGCGCGGGCGGCGTCTTTGACTTCGGAGGCGATGCGGCAGCCGATGGCGGTTTCGCCGCGGCGGCGCGCCGCTTCGACGACGGTGTAGAAGTTGACGGGGGTGTTCACTGCCACGTAGTCGCTGATGGGTTTGAGGTAAATTTCCGAACCTTCGGGGTCGAAGATGTCCTGGAAGACGCCGTAGAGTTCGGGGTTTTCGGAGAGTTGTGTCAGCATCAGGCTGATGAAATGGTCGCTGACGATGAAATCGTCCACCTGGGTGACTTCGGCGAGTTCGCGGTTGCGCAGGTCGAGCATTTCGCTGACGATGGAGAAGGGGGTGGAATCGCGCCCGGCGATGTCGCGCAGGTGCAGGAGGGTGACGAGGGTTTTGGCGTCGGCTTGCTGAGGGGCGAGCGTGCTGTTATATGCCAGCACGATGACGTGGTTGTATTCGTGGATGTGCAGGCTGTCGAGCAGGGCGCGGTCGGCGGTATCGCCTTCGCGCACATCCAGTTTTTGGTTTTTTAGTTTGACGCCCTGCGCCTTGAGTTGTTTCTCGATGCCCTGGACATCCGCCACGATGGTCAACATCGAGCCTTTGGCGACGTAGCGCTCCAGTTCGCGGACGATGATGACGCCGGAGCGGTTCCAGCCGAGGATGAGACACTTTTCGGGCGGCGGTTTTTGCGGGATTCGGCTCGAGCGGATGACCTGCTCGTTGATGGGAATCAGCCCCCGGTCCGCAGCGAGCGAAGCGGCGTAGGCGGAGAGTTGAATCGTGTCGTCGTCCTCCGAGAGGGCGATGACCTGGCCGCCGCGTTCGATTTTTGTCTCCATCGGCGGGTTGACGCGGATCGAGCCGTCTGCCTTGCGAAGCCCAATCACGCAGGAATCCTCGTACATCAAGAGCGCTTCGCCGTAGGTCTTGCCGGCAAGTTCGGTTTCGTTCTTGAAGTAGATTTCGTCGCCCTCGAAGTTCATCAGTTCGGCGTACACCATCGAAAGCCCCGACTGGCGCGAGGTCTGTGCCACGACGCGGGCGATGATCTCCTCGGTGAACACGGTCTGCACGTTGTCTCGTTCGCCGACGATGCGGAGAATGTCGCGGTTCTCGGCTTTGCGGATCTGGGTGACGATGTTGTAAGGCTGCGGGCGGCGGTTCGGATTATTGGTGATTGCCATGACGGTTTTGATGACATCCGCATCGGGGTCGGCGGTTTCGGGCGGCAGGACGATGATGGATTTGGCGGTGTGCGGACTGACGATCTCGAGGTCGTTCGAGTCGAGCGGATTGCCGTTGCGGCAGATGATGCGCGTCCCTCCTCGGACCTTGACCCGTTCGCGGATTTTATCTTCCATCTCCACCTTGTCCTCGTTCGCCAGAATGACGATGCGCGCATGCGGCTGGTTTTGGTTGGCAATCATCAACTCGTTGAGGATGGTGAAAATCTGCGGCGACCAGCCCAAAATCAGCGTATGCCCGGTTTCCAACACGCGCGAGCGTCCCTTGCGCAGGCGTTCGATTTGTCCCTGAATGGCGTTGTTCAGCACGCCAATCAACGCGCTGACGATGAAGATTCCGCCCAGCGTCACCATCAGCATCACCGCGCGGAAGCCGCTGCCCGTATCCTGCCCCATCGTGCCGGGGTCGAGCGTGCGCATCAGGCTTTCCCAGGCGGCTTCCAAAAATGGAATGCGTTCCCCGTCTTGCGAAACGCCGGTCAGCGTGATGATAGCGCCTGCAAGAACCACGATGACGGCAGACAGCACAAACAACATGAGGATCATGGCGGGCGTGCCGCGCGACATCCAGGTATCGAAGCGGTAACGAAGGCGCTGGAACGGGGTGGGTTTCATGGCATCTCCCTGATGGTTTTGTCCATTATAGGATTTTTCCGCCAGCCTGCCAACAGCAATTGACTCGGTGTATGCCGAAATTTGTGTAAATTCGTACCGCGAGATTAATCTCGCGCCGCTTTTACACAAAAATCGAGATACTATTGCTCTGTTGCAAGGATGTGTTTTGAAGCGTACTGGGCGTTCTCTAACGCCCAAAGTTGCGCTAGAGAGCGCAAAATACGCAAGATTTTTGAATGATT
>JABRVZ010000129.1:0-9057 GCA_039961775.1 Chloroflexota bacterium | reverse complement strand
TGGTTTGTCCAAAGGCGCTTATCAAATAGTCGCTGTACAGGTCAAGAAGTTTGTCGTTTTTCATGCACCAAGTTTACTCAAATCTGCGTAAGGTGAGTTACAAACATGGCCTGCGCAATGCCCTCATCCCGCTGATAACGCTCGTCGGGTTGGATTTGCCTTCGCTCTTCGGCGGCGCGCTCTTCACCGAAACGATTTTCGCCTGGCCGGGCATCGGACGGCTCTATTTCAACGCCGCGCTCAAGACCGATTACCCGATGGTGATGGCCGTCCTGATGATCGAAGCCGCGCTCATCATCCTCTCCAGCCTGCTGGTGGATTTCCTCTACGCCATCCTCGACCCGCGCATCCGCCTCTCTTGAATTTGATCCCCTTGCCCATCCGACTATCCGACTAACTACCCGACGAAATGCCCCGCTCCGACTCCCCCTCCCTGTTCCTGTTCTTCTGGAGGCGCTTCCGCAAGCACCGCATGGCGCTGCTCGGCGGTGGAATTACGCTCCTGCTCGCCCTGCTGATTGTGTTTGCCCCCTTCTTTTCCCCCCACGACCCGATGACGCAGGACTTGCTCAACCGTTTTCAGCCCCCCTCCGCCGAACACTGGATGGGCACCGACGATCTGGGGCGCGACCTGTGGGCGCGCGTCCTTTACGGCGGGCGCATTTCCTTCAGCGTGGGGCTGGTGGCTATGGCGGTCTCCATCGGGTTGGGATCGCTCATCGGGCTGATCAGCGGCTACTACGGCGGCTGGGTAGACGCCTTCCTGATGCGCATGACCGAAATCTTCCTCTCCACGCCGCGCCTGTTCATCCTCATCGCCCTGGGCATGTTCCTGCGCACCCTCAACCTGCCCTGGCTGAAGGCCGGCTCCTTCCTGCCGATTGCCATCGTCATCGGCGCGCTCTCGTGGATGGGCACTGCCCGCCTGGTGCGCGCCTCCACGCTGGAAATGCGCGAGCGTGAATTCGTCCTGGCTTCGCGCGCCCTGGGCGCCTCGGACTTGCACATCCTCGTCCGCCGCATCTTCCCCAACATCGCCAGCCCGATCATCGTCTCCGCCACCCTGGGCATGGCGGATGCCATCATCAGCGAAAGCGGGCTTTCATACCTCGGCTTTGGCGTGCAGCTGCCCACCCCTACCTGGGGCAACATGCTCTCCAACACCCAGAGCCAGATGAGCACCGCCCCCTGGACAGCCATCTTCCCCGGCCTGATGATTTTCATCGTCGTTATCGCCATCAACTACCTGGGCGACGGTCTGCGAGACGCCCTCGACCCGCGCTCGATTCAATAATCCATCCGTACCGCAAGATTAATCTTGCGCTGCAGGAGTCCTCCATGAATCGTTGCCTCTCCATCCCTCCCCGGCCCACCGAATCACCGATACACTTCCTCACTGGCTCACTGAAACCCTGGCTCGTTGCATTCATCCTCCTCGCCTTTGTCGCCGCCGCTTTGCCCGTCCACGCCCAGACCCGCCCCGGCCTGCTCCTGCCCATCGGCGGCGGCTACACCGACACCTACAACGCCGTCGGGCGTTACGCTGTGGCGAACGCGCGCGGCGACACGGTTCATATCCTCGTCCTGGCATCGCCCTACTCCACCAACGCCGAACACATCACCCAGGCTGAATTCCAACAGAACATGAAAGACGCCGGCGAGCGTCGTTTGCAGCTGGAGGGCGCCTGTCAGCGCAGCCTGCCGCCCGGCTCCTCCCTGACCTGCAAAGTGGAACTGTTGCCCATCTTCACCCAGGAGGACGCCCGCAGCCCCGAAAACCTGGCGTATTTCACCGATGACGTGGCAATGATTTACATCCTCGGCGGAGACCAGGAACCCGGCATGGGCGCCATCCTCGGCACGCCGGTCGAGACGCGCATCAACGAACTGCACACACAAGGCACTATCATTGCCGGCACCAGCGCCGGCGCCGCCATGCTCTCGCGCCTGATGCTCCTCGGCCTGGCGACCAACTACGGACCCGAAAGCAGCCTCTTCTTCGGCTCGATGCGCTTTTGGAATTCCGAAACCCGGCACGGCTTTGAGTTCGGCGTCCGCAACGCCGTGATTGACCAGCACTTCATGCAGCGCGCCCGCATGGGACGCCTGCTTTCGGTCATCACCCAGCCTGGCTTGCCGCACCTCGGCGTGGGCATTGACGCCTACACCGGCCTGGTCGTGGACGACGAAACGCTGCGCGATGTCTTCGGCCTGTACACCGTCACCGTGCTGGACGCCGAAACCTACCACGCCGCCGACGCCGTGCGCTACGTCACCTTTGCCGAAAACCGCCCGCCAATCCTCAGCGTTCGCAACGTCCTGCTCCACCTGATGTCACCCGGCGATTTTTCCTACAACCTGAAGACGCGCGCCTTTTCCTTCGGCAAGCCTGCCCCACCCACCATAGAGCGCACGCTCGACCTTTCCATACCCCAGGGCGCCGGCCCCCTCCTTCTGGCGGGCGACCTGAGCGAGACGCTCAAGGACAGCCCGATCCTCGACCGCTTCGTGGAATTGAGCGGCGGGAAGAACGCGGTCATCGTCGTGATGACGGAGGGAGGCGCCTCCACTGCCGCCAACGAACGCTTTGCCAAAAAGTACGCCGACGCCCTCGCCGCGCGCGGCGCGCAGACCCGCATCTGGACCCCCGATGCGAATGGCATTTTCCATGGCGCGCTCCCTGCCGAAGCGACCGCCTTCCTCATCGCCGGCAAAGACGCCTCCAAAATGCACCCTCTTTTTGGATTGAAAGAAGCCTGGCTGGCCGGCAAGCCTATTCTGGCGGATAACGCCGCCGCGCCGTTCTTTGGCGCGTTCTACTCGGCGCACGGTCCCACCCCCGCCGACTCGGAACAGGAGGAAATCGCCGTTCAGCGCTCCTTCTGGCAGGGACGCACCGTCATCCAGCCCGGCCTCGGCTGGCTGCAGGTCACGCTCGAACCGCAACTGGTGTCCGACCTGCGCTTTGGGCGGCTCTTCTCCCTGGCTTATAACCATCCTGAGCTGCCAGCCATCGGTCTAAACCAAAACACTGCCATCGAAATCACCTCCGAAGGCGCGCGTGTTTTGGGCGAGAACGGCATCTACGTGTTCGACCTGCGCCATGCCCAGCGCACCCTGGGGGACAACGAAGGCTTCGTCATTGCCAACGCCCTGTTGGATGTCTTTGCCCCCGGTGAGACGCTGCGATTCGATACGGCGGATGTGAACGCGGTGTACCAGCCTCAGCCCACCCCTGTCCTCCCCACGGCAGCGCCCAGCGTCACGCCGAGCGCGGTCCCCTCACCAACCCTGCCTCCCTCGCCGACTGCCCCTTCGCTGCCTGCCTCCTCCACCCCTGCCGCCGCAGCGCCTTCCCAAGCGATTCCCTCTTCTTTCTGGCTTCTCCTGGCGCTGGCGCTCCTCAGCGCGGCGACATTCCTGGCGCGGCGCTGGAGAAAAGGCCGGCAGTAAGCCAGATAAGGCTCAGCCTTTGAGTCCTCCGAAGTCTCCCAGACTTCGGAAGTCTGTCATTGAGAGAAAATTATCTTGCCAACCTTTCACAATCCAAAAGGCATTGAATTGCGAAAACGACTTATTTTCGCTGCATAATCCTTGCTTTGCCCCCTGTTATCCCCCAAAAATTTCGCAATCCAATCTTGCCCAACGGCGAGACCTTCCTCCCCGAACACCTGACGCCCACCGATGTGCGCGAGTACCGCCAGTGGCTGGTCAGCCGTCAGGCGGCTCCGTCCAGCGTCAACCGCCGCCTGGCTGCCCTGCGCGCCTACGTCCACTGGCTGCGCGGCGAGACGCTCGATGTGCGCAGTCTGGAGTCGCAGAAACTGGCTTGGGATCAGGACAAGGCTCCGTGCCTTGTCATACTGTTGCCGCCGACCACCTGCGTGCCCTTGCCCGCCGCCAGACTCCCCAGCGCAACCACCAGCGCCTTGCTGCGCCACGCAGACTTTTCGGCAACGCTGCTGCTGCAAAAACACAGCCCCTTTCAAGACTTTCCTATGGCGTCACCCGGCTCCTGTGATTCAGGAATTGCGCCACTTCCGCATCCGCGGGCGAGCCAAAGACCTCTTCCGGCTTCCCCACCTGCCGCAGCCGATTGCCCACGATGACCGCCATCCGCCCAGCCAGTTGCACAGCCTCATCCAAATCGTGGGTCACGAAGACGGTGGTGGCGGCGGTCTCCTGCAACAGCGCGCCCAGGTCGTCCAGCAGACGGCTGCGGGTGGGCGGATCGAGCGCCGCAAACGGTTCGTCCAGCAACAACAACTGCGGCTCCAGCGCCAGCGCCCGCGCCAGGCTGACCCTCTGCGCTTCGCCGCCGGACAACTGGCCCGCCCGCCGTTTCGACAGGTTTTCCACGCCCAGACGTTCCAGCCAGAGCCTCACCCGCCGCTCAATCTCGTCCCTCTCCAGCCCCCGAAAGCGCAGCCCGGCGGCGACGTTCTCGAATACAGACATGTCGAACAAGAGCGGGTCCTGCATCACCAACGCAAGGCGGCGGCGATAAGCCGTATCGGACTCCGCCGCAGTGGGCTGGCTGTTGAACTTGATTTCTCCCCGCTGGGGCTTGAGCAGACGCGCCAGCGCCAGGAGCAGGGTGCTTTTCCCGGCGCCGTTGGGACCTACCACCGCCAGCGTCTCGCCTTTCGCAATCGAAAGGCGCTCTACCTGAAGGACAATCCGTCCTTCGCGCTCGACGACCAGGTTTTTCACCGTAACCAGATCGCTCATCTTCTCACGCTCCGCTGCTGGATCCAGGTCAGCGCCCAATTGACCAGGAAGGTGATGGTCAACAACAGCAGGCCGAGCGCGATGGCGACGTCGAAGTTGCCCTTGCTGGTCTCCAGCACGATGGCGGTCGTCAGCACGCGCGTGCGGTAACGGATGTTGCCGCCCACCATCATAGACGCGCCGACTTCGGAAATCACCGAGCCAAAGCCAGCCATCAACGCCGCCAGCAGCGGCAGGCGCGCCTCGCGCCACAGCGCCCAAACCATCTGCCAGCGCGAAGCGCCCAGACCGTAGAGTTGCAAGCGCAGACGCGGGTCCAGCGATTGGAGCGCAGCGGCGGTCAAGCCGGTCACAACGGGAAATGAAATGACAACTTGCGCAATGACGATGGCGGCGGGCGTATAAATCAACTTCAAATCGCCCAGCGGGCCCGAGCGCCACAACATCATCGCCACGAACAGACCGACGACGACAGGCGGCAACCCCATGCCGGTATTGACGATGCTGAGCAAAAACGAACGTCCGGGAAATTTCCCCAATGCCAGCAAGGTACCCAACGGCAAGCCGATGAACAGACTCACCCCGGTTGCCAGGGCTGAGATTTGCAGTGAGAGAAGGGTGATTTGAAAAACTTCAGCATTCATGGCGTCTAACGTAGGACAAGCCTTTGGCTTGTCCAGGCAGGGCGGTTGCACTCAGATAGGCTAGAAAGCCCTGTCGTACAACGTCTTACCATCATTCCAGTCCCAGGTCCGCGTCGGTCTTATCCGCATCGGGGAAGAAGAGCGGCTGACCATATTTATCCACGCCAAATTTGCCGATGATGGCTTGCGTATCCGGGTGGGTGATGAATTTGGCAAAAGCCATAGCGCCATCGTAGTTGACTTTGGGCCATTTTTCCGGGTTGACCGTGATGACATGGTACACGTTCAGCAGCGCCGCGTCGCCTTCGACCAGAATCTCCAGGTTGAGATTCCCCCGATTTGCCAGGTAGGTGGCGCGGTCGGTGAAGATGTAAGCGCCCTTTTCGCTGGCAATGGTCAGCGAGGCGCCCATGCCCTGCCCGGTGGAGATATAGAAATCGGGGGAGAAGGTCGCCGGGTCCAGTTCGGCTTTCTTCCACAGAGCCAGTTCAGCCTTGTGCGTGCCAGAATCGTCGCCGCGCGTGATGAAGGGGGCTTGGGCAGCGACAATCGCTTTGAAAGCGTCCACGATGGTCTTCCCTTTGACGCCCGCCGGGTCAGCCGCTGGGGCGACAAGGATGAAGTCGTTGTGCATGACCAGGAAGCGGTCCTTGCCCCAACCAGCCTCCATCAGCGCCTTTTCAGCGGAAGGCGCATGGACGAGCAGCACGTCGGCGTTGCCTTCTTCGCCCATCTTGAGGGCTGCGCCGGTGCCGACTGCGATCGTCTGGACGGTATAGCCGGTCTGTTCCTCGAAGAGAGGCACCAACACATCCAACAGACCGGAATCCTGGGTAGAAGTTGTGGTAGCCAGGATCAGGGTCGGGTTGGCAGGGGGGTGGGGAGCAGACGTCTCGGTCGGGTTGGCAGGGGATTGGGGAGCAGGCGGCTCGGTCGGTTCGACGGGGGCTTCTGTCTCAACCGGCGTGATTGGGGTTTGCGCTCCACCTCCTGTCGGGGGCAGGCATGCAGTCAAGCCAAAGGCGAGCGCTGCCAGCGTCACGCCGCTGAAAATGAATCGGGTAAGCAGTTTCAGTTTCATTGTTTTCTCCTTGTAGAAAAGTTCAACGGGGTTGCCCGTGATGGTTAGTGGAGTTGAATCTGTTCCCCCGTATGGGTGCATTCATAACCGTCCAGTCTCGCCACCTCGCGGCGAAAGTCGGCTGACTGGAGGTAATCCAGCAAGATGCTCAACTGCCCAGCCAGTTCACGCGGGAAGACCAGGTCGTAGCGCTCCTCGAAGAGCGGGATGAAATGGAGGTTGTATTTTTGGGCGGCGGCTTGCAAGCCCAAGGCAACGTCGGCGCGCCCCTCCGCCACGGCGCGGGCGGTTTCGTAATGGGTGGAGGCGACCTGGAAATAGCCGTCCACCTGCTCGGCGGGGACGCCCAGGCGCGCCAGTTCTGCGTCCAGCCAGAGACGGGTGCCGGAGCCGGGATTGCGGTTGATGAAACGGAGTCCGGCGCGGGCGAGGTCCGAAACGCCTCGGACTCCCTTCGGGTTGCCCGGCGCGGCCATGAGTCCCTGCACGCGATGGGCGAGGGTCATCACTTCCATGTCGCGGTCGGGGAAGAGGCGGCGCAGGTAGGGCGTGTTGTATTCGCCGTTTTCGTCGCGCAGGTGCGTGCCGCTGACCTGGCACAATCCCTGGCGCAGGTTGACCAGCCCATCCAGCGAGCCGACCGGCAGGGTGAGCAAGAGGGCGTGACGTTCCAGATGCGCAGCGGCGGCTTCGAGCGCCAGGTCGTGGCTGCCGGAGAAAACTACCACCGGTTTCTTGCTCTTGGGAAGCGCCAGTTCCTGCAACAAGAAGGCGCCCGCTTTCGCCCGATAGTATTTCTCGGTGACCGTGCCGGTCTTGCGAATCTCAGCCAGTTCGACCAGGTCGGCTGCCTGCAAAGCCAGGATGTGATGGCGTACCCAGGCTGGCGATTGGCGCAGCGCGCTGGCCAGTTGCGAGAGGGTGGCTGGCTCAGCCATGAGCAGACGAAGGATTTGCAGACGGCGCGGGTCTGCCAGTTGTTTGATTTGCTCGAAATCGTGAAGGGGCTGGACTTTTTGCATGCAATTAAGGAAAAACTTAATCGCAAGTATACCGCAAAAAAATTACCGCTGTCGAGCCCCACGAGCAGCGGCACGTCCTGCAAAGGTTGCAGGACAACCCTTCAAGGGTTGTCCTACAGGTTCCCAACAACTTTGGGGTGGATACTATCTTCCTTCGGCGCCAACTTCAGCGCGCCATGAGATCGGCAGCCGCCGAAGCGAAGGCGCAGATGCAGGGTAGTTGCTCCCTCAGGCAGCCAGGGCTTCTGCCAGCGGCGGCAGGGCCAGCAGGACAATCAGCATCAGTGCGGTGTTCTGATCTCCGCACACACTGCGTCATACCTTCGCCAAGAACCTGATAGACGCCGGGGTCGGGCTGGAGCGGGTAGCGGCGCTGCTGGGACACGCCAACCTGAACACCACCCGCATCTACGTCGCCCCGGGCGAGCGGGACTTGGAGCGGGCGGTGGAGAATTTGGAGTAACTTGGATTGCGAATTTTTTGGGGGATAACTGGGGGGCAAAGCACGGATTATGCAGCGAAAACAGCCTGTTTTCGCAACTCAATGCCTTTTGGATTGCGAAAGGTTGGCAAGATAAAAATCGTTTATCGCACCACCAGATTTAGAGATTGCCCCCTATCTTTACGCTCCCTCTCTCTTCACCCGCGCGGCGATTTTCTTCACGGCGGACGAAACGACCGCGCCCTGCAACAACTCAGCTGCAAAAGCGGACTTTTTGAACCGATGATTTGCGGACAGTTCATTTCGTTGTTGACAGCATCAACCCGAAGCGACATCCTGAGCCTGCCGAAGGGACCTCCGTCACGCCACTGGTGGACAGATCGTCCATATAGGAGTACTGCCCCGTGAAGGTGTAGGTGGGAAGGGTGTAGGCAGGCGCGGTGGATGGATTGGATGTCCAGGCGTAGCGAATCTCTCCCCAGGGTTTATACCTGATTTCAGAGACCTTCGCTCCGTTGGCGTCGGTGGTGAGGCTCGTTGAGCCGAGATGGTCGCCGAGGATGTATTCTACCGTCATGTTTTGCGGGATGGTGTCCTTGCGCACACTTGCACCTGGCGCAAGTGCAGGTATCGCAATCCTTGATGCGCCTGTAAAGATTGCACTGAGCAAGTCGAAGTTAATACCTGGTAATGGCGCTGCCCTTGCGATGGTTATGAACTACTCTGGCAGTTTGTATTCTCTTATCTCTCTCTTCTCGCTCTCTGAGCAATCCAACCGATTACACCAAATCACAACAATTCGTTTTGAGTCGGGCGACCAGGCAGCACCCTCAAAATATTTATCCGCTGCTATTCGCTGCAACATACGCGTTTCAACGTCAAACACCCATAACCCGTATGGTTCATTGCCTTGGTAATCTGATAAGCCATTTTCAACATAACCAAGGAAGGCAATTTTTCTACCATCGGGCGACCATCTGGGATCTGCATTGTGTACTCCCGATAGCACGACTTCAGACTCGCCAGATACAGGATATATTAACTCACCTTACGCAGATTTGAGTAAACTTGGTGCATGAAAAACGACAAACTTCTTGACCTGTACAGCGACTATTTGATAAGCGCCTTTGGACAAAC
>JABRVZ010000128.1:0-27952 GCA_039961775.1 Chloroflexota bacterium | reverse complement strand
CATCACCCCCACCCCCACGCCCACCCGCACGCCGCGCCCCTGACACCTTGACGCACTGAACATTTGTGCTATACTGCTTCGCAACGCACTCTTTGCAGTCTTTCGCGTGGCGGTCTCTACCGCCGGACTTGCGCGAAAGAACGCACACTGCGCAGAAAATTGCAACCCGCTGATTTCAGTTCATACACTGATATTTGGAGAAACCCCATGCCCCCTCGAAAATCAAAAGCAACCGCCGCGGCGGAAGAACAACCCCTTGCAAGCGATAACGGCGCCAAGCGCGCCGTGCTCGATAAAGCCGTCGGCGACATCCTCAAGCGCTACGGCGACGGCTCCATTGTGCGGCTGGGCGAAGCGCAGCACATGCAAACGGAGACCTTCCCCACCGGCTCGCTCTCGCTCGACATTGCCCTCGGCGTGGGCGGCGTGCCGCGCGGGCGCATCACCGAAATCTACGGTCCCGAATCCTCGGGCAAGACCACCATCTGCCAGCACATCATCGCCGAAGCGCAAAAGATGGGCGGCGTTGCCGCCTTCATAGACATGGAACACGCCCTCGACCCAGTTTACGCGGCGCGCTGCGGCGTGGACATTGACAACCTGCTCGTCTCCCAGCCCGATACCGGCGAACAGGCGCTCGAAATCACCGAGACCCTCGTCCGCTCCGGCGGCATTGACGTCATCGTCATTGACTCGGTTGCCGCGCTCGTTCCCCGCTCCGAAATCGAAGGCGACATGGGCGACGCCACCATGGGCGTGCAGGCAAGGCTCATGAGCCAGGCGCTGCGCAAACTCTCCGGCGCCATCAACCAGACCAAAACCGCCGTCATCTTCACCAACCAACTGCGCCAGAAAATCGGCGTCATGTTCGGCAACCCCGAAACCACCACCGGCGGTCAGGCGCTCAAATTCTACGCATCCGTCCGCCTCGACGTGCGCCGCATTCAGGCAATCAAAATGGGCGACGAGGTCATCGGCAACCGCACCCGCGTCAAAGTCGTCAAAAACAAGGTTGCTCCGCCGTTCCGCACCGCCGAGTTCGACATCATGTTCAACGAAGGCATCTCCAAGGCAGGCGATGTCCTCGATTTGGCGACCAAGTTCGAGGTCGTCCAGAAGCGCGGCGCCTTCTTCTCCTACGGCGACATCCGCATCGGTCAGGGACGCGAAAACGCCAAAGATTACCTCCGCCAAAATCCCGACCTGATGGCGGAAATCGAAGCCATCATCCGCCAGAAAGCCATGAGCGGCGAAATCGCCCTCCCGCTCGACATCGGCGGAGGCGACGCCGGCGTGGAAGACGAAGTGTAAGTCCCTCCAACTGCCAAAATGCAAAGACACGGAGGCACAGAGCCTGTTGATTCTCTGTGTCCCCGTGTCTTCGTGGTTAAATATAGACATGACTTTCCGCCTCATTCTCCGCCGCTGCCTGCTTTGCCTCATCGGCATTTTCCTCGCCTCAGCCTGCTCTCCTGCCTCCACCCCCACGCCTTTCATTCCGCCGACCAACCCTCCCCCGCTCATCCAGCCGACCCTCATCATCCGTCCCGCACCCACCGCAACGCCGCAGGTACAGGTCATCCCTCTGCCCACCGTCGTCCCCACACTCGACCAGTCGAACTGCACCAACAACCTGACCTTCGTCGAAGACCTCACCATCCCCGACAATTCCTTCATCCCCTTCGGCACGGCAATTGACAAACAATGGCTGGTCGCCAACAGCGGAACCTGCCACTGGACTTCAGCGTACCGTCTGCGGCGCGTGGGCGGAGCCGCCCTCGGCGCTCCCGATGAGATTGCCCTCTACCCTGCCAAAGCCGGCGCACAGGCTGTCATTCAAATCCTCTTCACGGCGCCGTTCGAGGAGGGCGTGTACGAATCCGCCTGGCAGGCATTCGACCCCAATGGTCAGCCCTTCGGCGACCTGATTTACATCCGCATCCTGGTCTCGCCGTAACGCCTGAAGTCTAAAGTTGAAACCTTCCACCCCGGAGGGAGGCGCAAGTATAATCGCCGCCATGAGACAGGGAACCTTCGAAAAAGAAATCTTCATCCACGCCGATGCGGCGACCGTCATCAACACCATTGCCGACTACAGCCAGCACCACAAAATCCATCCGCTTATCGTCAAAGTAGAACGCGCCGCCGACGCCCCACCCGGCGTGCGCCGCTACTACATCACCGACAGCCTGCAATGGGGACCCTTCAAATTCAAAATCAAATACCGCGCCGACATCCTCGCCGTCACCGAAGACACCGTCCATACCGAGGCGTATCAGTCGCCGGCAACCTACGTCACCAACATCACGAAGGTCACGCCCAAAGAGGACGGCGTCCTCCTGCACGAAACCATCACCCTCAAAGCGCCCGACCTGCTCTTCAGTTACGCCTTCCAACAGGCAAGCGCCGCCCACGAAGAAATGCTCAAACGCATCAAACGTTTTATCGAAAACAATACGCCCCCTTCCAAATAAATAATCGCCGGAAACCTGTAGAGACCGCCCAATACGCACTGGCGTAAAGAAAATTCGTGTGCTTTGTGAACTTCGTGGATTGATAAATTAATTCCGGTCAAAATGCGCCTTTCCTGATAAAATAACAAAAATCGAAAGCCCTGCGCGGGCTTTTTCCATGAAAGCAGGTTTTCCATCACAATGCACTACAATTTCCGCCTGTTCTGGCGCACCTTCTACCGCTCCTTCTTCGACTCGAAAAACACCCCCGCCCGTCTCACCCGCAAACGACTCATCTTCCTGCTCCTCTTTTACATCGTCTGGATTCCCGGTTCGCTCCTCCACTGGTTCTTCTTCTGGCTCGACGACCTCCTCTTCCCCGCCTACAAAAACCAGCCCATCGAAAAGCCGCTCTTCATCCTCGGCAACCTGCGCAGCGGCTCCACCTTCCTTCACCGCCTGCTCTCCCGCGACTCGACCACCTTCACCAGCCTCACCACCTGGGACATCTACCTGACCCCCTCCGTCACACAAAAAAAAATCACGCAGTTCGTCTCCCGCCTCGACAAAAAGTACCTCGGCGGCTTCCTGCACCGCGTCCTCTACGCCTTCGACCGCGCCACGCTCGGCAAAATCAAAATCCATCCCATCTCCTTCTTCCAGCCCGAAGAAGACGAAAACATCCATCTGCACATCTGGGACGGCTACTTCGTCACCTTCCTCTTCCCCTTCATGGACGAGTTCCCCAACTACCAGCACTTTGACGAAGCGCTCAGCCCCGAACACAAACGCCGCATCATGACCTTCTACAAATCCATGCTTCAGCGGCATTTGTACGCCGTCGGAGGAAAAAAACACTTCGTGGCAAAGAACCCAGCCTTCAGTCCCAAAATCGAAACGCTGGTCGAATTCTTCCCCGACGCGCGTATCATCTACCTTGCCCGCAACCCGCTCGACATGCTCCCCTCCACCATTTCATGGATCAACTACGCCCGGCGTCAATTCACCGACCCCAAAGAGAGATGGCTGTACATTGACGAAATCCTGGACCTGACCCAGCACTGGTACCGCTACCCCCTCCGCTACCTCGACGCGCATCCCTCCCCCCGACGCCTGATCCTCAACTACGACGACCTGATCCAACGCCCGGAGGCGGTCATCCGCAAATTCTACGAACAGTTCGGCTACCCCGACAAACCCGGCCTCGACCTGCTCGTGGACGAAGCCGTCAAGGAAACCCTCACCTTCCGCAGCGACCACTCCTACTCCTATGAAGAGATGGGCTTCACACGCGAACAAATCATCGAACTGTACGCAGACATCTTCGAGCGCTTTGGCTTCGACAAGCGCGAACACGAAGCGGCACAGGTCAAACCTGCTCAAATCCCCACAACAGATTAAACGACATCGCCCGATTGCTCGGGCGATGTTCGTCTATTACTCGGTTTTTCTGCGCGGCGGCGTTCTCTTTGCGGCGCTTCGTTTTGCAGGAGGGGTCTCCTCTTCTTCCTCCTCTTCGTTTTCATCAACTTCCGCTTCTTCAGCCAGCCGCTCCTGCCCGGCGATGCGGTATTCGTCCTCCCACGTTTCGGCAAACGCAAGAGGAATCGCCTTATACCGCGCCAAAAGCAGGATTGTGCCGGCAACTGCCAGCAAAGCCGCGGCAACCATCGAATAACTGATGAGAGTGTTGCCGATTTTCGGCTGGTCCGGGCGGAAGAACTCAATCCACACGCGCCCAATCCCTGCCAGCACCATCCAGCCGGCAAAAATGGTGCCAGGCTTGATCTCGTCATTGTAGCGCTTCCAGAGCCAGAGCAAAATTCCAGCGGCGGCAAAGTTCCAGAGCAGCTCGTAGGCAAAGGTCGGGTGGAAGCGCGTGGACTCGGGCAGGCTGGCAAACTGCGGGAGGCGGTGGAGGCGGTCTATGGGAATCCCCCACGGAAGCGTCGTCGGCGGACCGTATAACTCCTGGTTGATGAAGTTGGCAATCCGCCCAATCCCCTGCCCGATTAACATCGCCGGACCCGCCGCGTCGAGGAACAGCCAGGGGTCGAGGTTGCGGCGTTTCAGGAACAGGATGAGGGTCACTCCGCCGAACAAAATGGCGCCGTAAATGTGCAACCCGCCTTCCCAGATTTTATAAATCTGCGAGGGGTCGTCCAGATAACGGGTGTTGCCGCCCAAAATGTCGTTGAGCACATACCACAGCCGCGCGCCGATGATGCCCATCGGCAGGACGCCGAGCGGCAGCCCCAGGCGGAAATTGCCAATGGGAGTCTTGATGGTTGGTCCGAAGGACACCCACCACACCAGCGCGTCCCAAATGTTATCGGGGTTTTCGCCATAGCGTTTGAGCGTCTGCTCCACTATTAACGAGCCGACGATGACGCCGGTCATCACAATCACGCCATACCAGCGCAATGAGAAATTGCCAATCGTAAAAATTACGGGGTCAATCAATGCACACCTCGAGGGAAGTTTTGACGGATTATAACATCTGACATTGGGCGAAAGCGCGGAAGCCGCCAAAGAGGAGAAAAACCAGCCAATTATGCACATTACATGTGTAACGCAATTCTTGTGACAGATTACACATTCACCCTTAATCTCAAATGTTTACAATTCGAGTTAACGTTTACCTTTAGTGTAATAGTTTTACAGGATGCCCGCTATGCTCAAAATCAACCGCCAGACCGATTATGCCGTTCGTGTGATCCTTGCCCTTGCCAAACGCGGCGAGGGAGCGCGGCTCTCTACGGCTGAAATTCAACAGGAAATGCTGATTCCCAGGGCGTTCATGCCGCGCATCGTGGCGCAACTTGCGCGCGAGGGACTGTTGAGCACCTTCCCCGGGCGCGATGGCGGATTGATGCTCCCGCGTCCCGCCTCGCAAATCACGCTCAGGGATGTGGTCGAAGCGTTCGAGGGACCGATCCTGCTTTCGGAGTGTTTGCAGGTCAAGGGCGAAGACGACTGCCCGTTTCAGGTGAATTGCCCGGTTCGGTCAAAGTGGGGACGCGTTCAGGCGGCAATGATGCGCGAGATGGCGTCCATCTCGTTTGAAGATCTGGCAAAGGAATCGCTTGGTATCCCCATGATGGTACCGAGTTTGGTGTAGAAACATCGTCGCCGAAGGGTGACGCGAGAGACTTTGCATCTCTCACTTACCTTTCGGGGCGGTACAAATTTTCAAGGAGAGTCTATGGACCCAATCATTCTTTCTCGATTGCAGTTTGCTCTCACCACAATCTATCACTGGCTGTTCGTCCCCCTGACGTTGGGGATGGGCTGGTTCGTGGCGTTCATGCAAACCCGCTATTATCAGACCCGCGACGAAACCTGGCGCAAGATGGCGAAGTTCTGGGGCAAGTTGTTCCTCATCAACTTTGCCATCGGGGTGGTGACGGGTATCGTGCAGGAGTTCCAGTTTGGCATGAACTGGAGCGAGTACAGCCGTTATGTGGGCGACATCTTCGGCGCACCGCTTGCGATTGAAGCCCTGCTGGCGTTCTTCATGGAAAGCACCTTCCTGGGCGTCTGGATCTTCGGCGAGGGACGCGTCCCCGAGAAGGTTCACCTGGCTTCCATCTGGCTCGTTGCGCTCGGCTCGAACCTGTCTGCGCTCTGGATTCTGCTGGCGAACGGCTGGATGCAGCATCCCGTCGGCTACGTCATCAACGAAGCCAACGGGCGCGCGGAACTGGTCAACTTCTTCGCGCTCATCGGCAATCCCAAAGGCTGGATTTTCTTCTGGCATACCATCTCCGACGGTCTGGCGATGGCGTCGTTCCTGATCCTGGCGGTCAGCGCCTGGCATCTCGTCCGCAAACAAAACGTGGAATTCTTCAAGCGCTCGTTCCAGATGGGGGCGCTGGTCGGGTTGGTCGCCAGCACGCTGGTCTTCCTCGGCGGTCACACCATGGGTCAGTATATGTATGAGACCCAGCCGATGAAGTTCGCGGCAATCGAAGCGCACTGGGAAACTTCCGCTCCCGCCGATTTCTCCATCATCACCATCGGCGACTTGAGCGGCAAACGGGAAGTCTGGTCGTGGCGCATGCCGAGGGTGTTGAGTTTCCTCGCCTGCAACAACTTCGACTGCGAAGTCAAGGGCGTCAATCAACTGCAAGCCGAAGCCGTCGCCCAATACGGTCCTGGCGACTACATCCCGCTGATGGTCGTCACCTACTGGACATTCCGCATCATGATGACCTTTGGATTCATCATGATGGGCGCCTCCGCCTTCTTCCTGTGGGCAACCCGCAAAAAGGACTATGAAAACGCCAAATGGCTGAAACTGGTCCCCTTCGGCGCCCTCGCCCTTCCGTATCTTGCCAACGCCTCAGGCTGGATCCTGACCGAAATGGGACGCCAACCCTGGATCGTGTACGGCTTGCTCAAGGTGGAGGACGCGGTCTCCCCGAATCTCACCGTCCTCGACCTGTGGATTTCGCTCATCGGCTATACGGTCGTATATGGCGCGCTGGCGGTAGCGATGGTCAAACTCATGCTCAAATACGCCAAAGCGGGTCCCGACGCCGCCATGCACGAATCGGTGGACGTTGTTCCCGCCCTCGTCGGCGCGGACGATTAAGTATGTCACCGCGAGCGCCGCTCTTTGGCGCGTGGCGGTCTCCTGATACCAGGAGATTGCTTCGTCGCAAAGAACGCTCCTCGCAATGACAGGAGATAAATTATGTCTTACGAAACCCTTCAAACTCTCTGGTTCATTCTCATCGCCGTCCTGTGGATTGGCTTCTACTTCCTCGAAGGATTCGATTTCGGCGTCGGCATGCTCCTGCCGTTCCTCGGCAAAAAGGACGAGGAACGCCGCGCCATCATCAACTCCATCGGCTCTGTGTGGGATGGGAACGAGGTCTGGCTCCTCACCGCAGGCGGCGCGACCTTTGCCGCCTTCCCGCACTGGTATGCCACCATGTTCAGCGGCTTCTACCTGCCGCTCTTTCTCCTGCTGGTGGGATTGATTCTGCGCGGCATCTCCTTCGAGTACCGCTCCAAAAACCCCGACCCGCAATGGCGCAACCGCTTCGACTGGATGATTGCCGTCGGTTCGTTCCTCGCCGCGCTGCTGCTTGGCACCGCCTTTGCCAACCTCGCCAAAGGCGTCCCGATTGACGCGAACATGAACTACGTCAGCCCGAACGGCATCATGACCACGCTCGGTCTGCTCAACCCCTACGGCTTGATCGGCGGTCTGACCACCGTGACCGTCTTCCTGCTCCATGGCGCAAACTTCCTGACCCTCAAACTGGAAGGCGAACTGCGCGAACGCGCCCGTGCCCTCTCCAAAAAACTCTACGCTGCCGCAGCGGTCCTCACCACCCTTCTGCTCATCGCCACCTACATCTACACCGACATCCGCACCAAACTGGGCATCAACCCTGGCATTACGCCCATCGCCTCCTATGCCGCCCTGCTCATCACCATCTACTTCATCAACCGCAAAATGGAAGGCTGGGCGTTCATCAGCGTCGCCGCGCACATTGTACTGACGCAGGTCACCTTCTTCATGCTCATGTTCCCGCGCGTGATGGTCTCCAGCCTCAACCCCGATTGGTCGCTGACCATCTACAACGCCTCTTCCTCGCAGTACACGCTCACGGTCATGTCCATCGTCGCCCTGATCTTCGTCCCCATCGTGCTTGCCTACCAGGGCTGGACGTATTACATGTTCCGCAAGCGCATCAGCACCGATAAGAAGACGCTGGTCTACTGAACTGTTTCAGGTTGATAGTTGGAAGGTTGAAGGATATACTGCCTCCAACCTTCCAACTTTTTAACCTGACACTTGATACTTGATACTTGATACTTGACACCTGACACTTGACACTCTAACATGCACCGCCGCCTTCTGACCCTCACCCGCGACACCCGTCTCCCCCTCCTCCTCACGGTTCTCTCTGGACTTTTGGCTGGTCTGCTGACCATCAGCCAGGCATACCTCGTCGCCTCCACCGTGGACGGAGTCTTCCTCAAAGGGCAAACCCTCGCGCAAGTCTCGGACTGGCTCCGCCTCATCCTGCTCATCATCGCGGGGCGTGCCCTCCTCACCTGGGTCACGGAAGTCAGCGCAAACGCCGTCGCCGTGCGCATCAAAACCGACCTGCGCGAGCGGCTCTTCAACCACATCCTCAAACTCGGTCCCGCCTACACGCGTGGACAACGCACAGGCGAACTGACCACCGCCGCCGTCGAGGGCATCGAAGCGCTGGACGCGTATTACAGCCAGTACCTGCCGCAACTGGTCATCACCACGCTCGTCCCCATCAGCATCCTGCTCTTCGTCTTCCCGATGGATTTGCTTTCGGGGTTCATCCTGCTCATCACCGCGCCGTTGATCCCCTTCTTCATGATCATGATCGGCAAAGGCGCGGAGCTCGTCACCAAACGCCAATACGAGACCCTCTCCCGTCTCTCCGCCCACTTCCTCGATAGCCTGCAGGGACTGACCACGCTCAAACTGTTCGGGCGTTCCAAATCCCACGCCAGGAACATCGCCGCGGTCAGCGACCAATACCGCGATGTGACCTTGAACGTTTTACGCATTACGTTTTTATCCGCCCTCGCGCTCGAACTGCTGGCAACCGTCAGCACCGCCATCATCGCCGTCGAAATCGGCTTCCGCCTGCTCTACAAAGTGATGGAATTCCGCGAAGCCTTCTTCCTGCTCATCCTCGCACCAGAGTTTTACATGCCGCTGCGCGCCCTCGGAGCGAGATTCCACGCGGGCATGTCTGGCACGACCGCAGCGAGGAAGATATTCGAGATTTTGGACGCACCCATTCCTGCGTCGAACGTTGCGCGTCAAACGTCCAGCAAGAACATTCAAGGTGCAACGTTCAACGTTCAACTTGAAAACGTCTCCTTCACCTACCCCGACGAATCCACCCCCGCCCTCGAAAACATCAACCTGGAAATCAAAGCAGGTCAACACATCGCCCTCGTCGGTAAAACAGGCGCGGGGAAATCAACGCTGGTCAATTTGCTGTTAGGATTCATTCAGCCTTCTTCGGGTGAAATTCGTACACTCGTAAACACGTACACAGGTAAACAGGAGGACTCGCTCCAATCTCCAATTACCAATCACCAATTACCACTTCATCCTTCATCCTTCAGCCTTCAGCATTTGATTTCCTGGGTCCCCCAACGCCCTCACCTCTTCCACGACACCATCGCCGCCAACATCCGTCTCGGCAAACCCGAAGCGACCCTCGAAGAAGTCATCGAAGCCGCCAAAGCCGCGCACCTGCACGACTTCATCGAAACCCTCCCCGACCAATACGAGACCGTCATCGGCGAAAGCGGAGCGCGCCTCAGCGGCGGACAGGCGCAGCGCCTCGCCCTCGCCCGCGCCTTCCTCAAAGACTCCCCCCTCCTCATCCTCGACGAACCCACCTCCAGCCTCGACCCCGAAACCGAATCCCTGCTCGAAGAATCCACCCGCCGCCTCATGCAGGGACGCACCGTCATCACCATCGCTCACCGCCTCAACACCATCTTCCAGGCAGATCACATCATCGTCCTCGATCAAGGTCGCATCATCGAACAAGGCACGCACAGCGAACTGCTGGCGAAAAATGGCGCGTATGCGCAGATGGTCAAAGCCTATCAAATACCCCAGACAAACGTCAAAGGTCAAACGTCAAACGTCAAATCTGACCTGCGACCTTCGACGTTCGACGCTCAACCCTTCGACCAATCACCAATCACCAATTACCAATCACCAACTGTTAATCGTCAATCGTCAATCGTCAATCGTCAATCGTCAATCGTAAATCGTAAATCGCCCATCCTCCCCCGCCTGCTCTCCTTCCTCAACGGCTCCTGGAACTGGGTTGCCCTCTCCGTCCTGCTCAGCGCCCTCACCATCGGCTCCAGCGTCGCGCTCATCGGCGTATCCTCATGGCTCATTTCCACCGCCGCCATCGCCACATCCGTCGCCGACCTCGGCGTATCCGTCGTCGCCACACGCCTCTTCGGCATCAGCCGCGCCGTCTTCCGCTACCTCGAACGCCTCGTCTCGCACAACGTCACCTTCCGCCTGCTCGCCCGTCTGCGCGTCTGGTTCTACGAACGCCTCGAACCCCTCGCCCCCGCCCGCCTGATGGACTACAAAAGCGGCGACCTGCTCGCCCGCGTCATCGGCGACGTGGAGACTCTGGAAAATTTCTACGTCCGCGTCGTTTCGCCCTCTTTGACCGCCATCCTCGTGGGACTCTTCACTGCCCTGTTCTTCGCCTCTTTCCACCCGACGCTTGCTCTCACCCTCCTCGGCTTTTTCCTCACTTTGGGCTTGATCCTGCCACTCCTCGCCCAACTGCTCAGCCGCAAGCCTGGACAAAGACTCATCACCCAGCGCGCCGACCTCCAAGCCCAACTCGTGGACGGCATTCAGGGTCTCGCCGATTTACTCGCCTTTGGCTACGCCGCAGACCGCGCCGCCCGCCTTGCCGCCACAGGCAAAGCCTACGGCGACTCGCAGAAACAGATGGCGCGCATCAACGGCATCCATTCAGCGCTGGGGACATTGCTTACCAACCTCGGCTTGTGGACGATGCTCGTGCTGGTCATCCCTCAAGTGACGGCGGGGAACATCAAAGGCGTGATGCTGGGAACTTTCGCCCTGATGACCTTCGCCTCGTTCGAAGCGGTCACCCCCCTGCCCCTCGCCGCACAGATGTGGAACGCCTCCCGCGCAGCGGCGAAGAGATTATTTGATGTTGTAGATACAGAGCCGGCTGTGGGAGATGCTGGAAAGAAGAAAGTGGAAAGCGATCTGCTCCCCAATCTCCAATTCTCCAATCTCTCATTCTCTTATCCCAACACAACCACGCCAGCCCTCCAAAACGTGACCTTCGACCTTCAGCCTTCGACCTCGATAGCCATCGTCGGTCCGAGCGGGGCGGGGAAGAGTACGATTGCCAATTTGCTGTTCCGTTTCTGGGAGTACGAGTCGGGAGAAATCCGCTTGGGCGGAGAATCGCTCAAATTGCTGAATCAGGACGAGGTCCGAAAAAGATTCGCTCTCGTCTCGCAGAATAGTTATTTCTTCAACGCGTCCATCCGTGAGAATTTGCGGCTGGCGCGTCCCAAAGTCACGCAGGAAGAAATGGAAGCGGCGGCACGGGCGGCGCAAATTCACGATTTCATCGTCAGCCTGCCCAAAGGGTACGACACGTTCATCGGCGAGCAGGGGCTGCGGCTTTCGGGCGGCGAACGTCAGCGGCTGGCGATTGCGCGGGCACTGCTGAAGGATGCGCCCATCCTGATTTTGGACGAACCCACCGCCAACCTCGACCCGCTCACCGAAAAGGCAGTGCTGGATACGCTGTTCGAGATCATGCGGCGCAAAACGTCTCTGCTCATCACACACCGCCTGGTCGGGTTGGAGAACGTGGACGAAATCCTCGTGCTGAATCACGGACGCATCGTGGAGCGCGGCAGGCATGACGAATTACTGAAGAGCGAGGGCGTGTACCGCCGTTTGTGGGATTTGCAAAATCGAATGCTGTATGATATACGGAATTAACCCATGCAGTCCTTCGAATTGACCGTTTTCATCCATCGCCCCAAAGAGACCGTTTACGACCATCTCTCCCAGCCCCTCAACATGATTGGGCTTCAACCGTTGCTCACAGAAATGGATGTGTTGAAAGAGCGGCGGAACGCGGACGGCGTTTTGCTGAGACCGTTCTACACGGTGGAGACCTTCCGCCTGCTGGGGCTTCCCGTGTACCGTAACCGCATCTACTCGGTGATTCATCTTACCAGGCCGAAAGACGAATTGAAATTCCATGTGTACAGCAAGCCGCGCATCGAAATTGTCTTCACCTACCGTCTGGAACACTTCAACGATGTCGGAACAAAGATTACCCAAACCGTGGAATTTGTGAAATTGAACAAATTGCTCGAAGCATTTGTGGTCGAGCAGGCGAAGCAGGCACAGCGCGCTCTCCTGTCAAATTTGAAAATTCGGCTGGAGAAACAGTAACGGCGTATGCTTGCCCGGCATTCTCAAAAGTGCTATAATACGAGCGCTTCCCCCGTTGATTGACAACTTCTGAATTGCGCAATCCGTCATCAGGGCGACTTACCCCGCACGGGCGGCGCGTGAAATAAACTTGACCGAATACCCCTCCCCCAACAACCCATAAAAGCAAAAACATCCCCAGCCTGTGCTCAGGCAGCGGGGCGGTTAATCCATTCACCCATCATTCCCATCCAAAGAGAAACATCATGAAAATACTCGAATTAGAAAACGAACCTCTCTCGAAACTGCGCGGTATGGCAAAGGCGCTCAACATACCCAATGCCAACCGCCTCAAAAAAGAGACCCTCGCCATGGCAATCCGCGAGGCGGAGGCGCAGAAGGAAGGCATCGAACTGCGCGGCGGCATTCTGGAGATTATGAGCGAGGGCATCGGCTTCCTGCGGGCAACCAACTACCGCATCAGCGACCAGGACGTGTATGTTTCACAGGCGCAGTTGAGAAGGTACGAACTCAGGGCAGGCGATCTCGTGATTGGGCAGGTACGCCCTCCCCGTGAAAGCGAACGGCATTATGGATTATTGAAAGTCGAATCAATCAATGGGCTGGAACCAGAAGAAGCATCCCGCAGACCTGTTTTCGAAAACCTCACCCCGATCTTTCCCGACAAACGCTTCGACCTCGAAACCGACCACGACACCATCGCCCCGCGCCTGATCAACCTGATTGCCCCCATCGGGCGCGGTCAACGCGGACTGATTGTCTCGCCTCCCAAAGCGGGGAAAACCACCATCCTCAAACAGATTGCCAACTCCATTTCAACCAAATATCCCGATGTGCATTTGATTGTTGCGCTCATCGGCGAACGCCCCGAAGAAGTGACCGACATGGACCGCTCGGTGGATGCTGAGGTGGTCGCCTCCACGTTCGACGAACCGGTCACCTCACACGTCCGCACTGCAGAACTCGCCTTAGAGCGCGCTAAGAGGCTGGTGGAGATCGGACGCCACGTGGTAATCTTAATGGACTCAATCACCCGCCTGGCGCGCGCGTATAACCTGGTGGTCAACCCGTCTGGGCGTACGCTTTCCGGCGGTATGGACCCCTCGGCGCTCTACCCGCCCAAACGTTTCTTCGGCGCGGCGCGCAATATCGAAGAAGGTGGCTCGCTGACCATCATCGCCACCTGTCTCGTGGACACCGGCTCGCGCCTGGATGATGTAGTGTACGAAGAGTTCAAAGGCACCGGCAATATGGAACTGCACCTCTCTCGCCGCTTGCAGGAACGCCGCATCTTCCCGGCGGTGGACATCGAACGCTCCTCCACCCGCCGCGAAGACCTGCTGCTGGGACCGGACCTGCTCCAACGCGTCTGGCTGATGCGCCGCATGTATATTCAGATGACCACGCCGCAGCCGCAGGGCGCAGGCATGGACCCGGCGGTTGCCACCGAAGCCATCATCACCCGTCTCAGCCGCGCCCGCAACAATCAGGAATTCCTCGAAAACCTGGGACGGGACGATTAGCCTGCGGGCGTTTTGAAAGTTTGAATGACAAAACTCGTTGTATTTTTCAAAAATAACGCTTTCAATATCCTCAGTTGGCTGGTGACCCTTGCCATCGTGGGGGGGATCATCTTTGGCGCGTTTGCGTGGAAACAATCCACCACGGTGGTGCAGGCTTCCGCGCCGGTACCCACCGCGGCTCCAGACGAGAATCCGCCCGAGGTGACGATGCCAGCCCTGGGCGGTCCCGAGGCGTTTACTTCCATCCCCAGAGATATTCAACTCAAAACGAATTCCCCCGCCGACAAGCCGCGCTACAAGCCGGTCGAATATCGCGTGGTGCGCGGCGATTCGGTCTTTGCCATTGCCGAAAAATTCAAGGTAAAACCCGAAACCGTTTTGTGGGCAAACTACGATGTGCTGCAGGATGACCCGCACAGTTTGAAGCCCGGGCAGGTTTTGCGCATCCCTCCCACCGACGGCATCTTCTACCAGTGGAAGGAAACGGATACGCTCGAAGCGGTGGCAAGGGAATTCAAGGCAAACCCGGAAGACATCCTGAATTTTCCGGGCAACGATATTGACCTGACCGACCCTAAAATCACCTCCGGCACATGGGTGATGATTCCCGGCGGCGAGCGTGAATTCGTTCAGTGGCTGGTGCCGACGATTGCAAAGGGTTCCTCCGGCACGTCATCCACCAGTCAGAGCGCCTGCCCGGGCGGCGCGGTTGGGAGCGGTGCATTTGTCTGGCCCGCCGATAATCACTTCCTCTCCGGCAACGATTACTGGTCGGGGCACCTCGGCATTGACATTGCCGCCGGCGAAGGCGCCCCGGTCTACGCGGCAGACAGCGGCGTGGTCACCATGGCGGCGGGCGGCTGGAACTACGGCTACGGCAACGTCATTCAAATTGATCACGGCAACGGCTATTCAACGGTCTATGCCCACTTGAGCGTGATTGGCGTGGGCGTATGCCAGAGCGTGTTCGCCGGTCAGTGGATTGGCTCGGCAGGCAACACTGGCAACTCGCAGGGGGCGCACCTGCACTTCGAAGTGCGTCAGGGAGGCGGGTTCATCAATCCTTGGTTCGTGTTACCCTAATCAACAATGACGATGAATCAGCAGGAACTCGAATCGGTACTTGCCAACCTCAACCTGGGCGCAATCCGCTATTTCGACTCCATCGGTTCCACCAACGACGAAGCGCTGACATGGGCAAAGCAGGGCGCCAAAGACCTCTCACTGATCGTCGCGGATGAACAAACCCTGGGGCGCGGCAGACTGGACCGCCGCTGGTTCACGCCGCCGCAAACGGCTCTGGCATTCAGCCTGATTCTGCGCCCCACCTTTGCAGAAAAGCCGCTTCTTTCGCGGACCGTGGGACTTGCCGCGCTCGCCTTTTCGGACGTTTTGCAAACGCTCGGGCTGGATCCGCAAATCAAATGGCCCAACGACATCCTCCTGAACGGGCGCAAAGTGGCGGGCATCCTGATTGAAGCCACCTGGCTCGAAGACGAGGTGCAAAGCATCGTGATTGGCATGGGGGTCAATGTGGCAAAGGGCTCGGTTCCCGCCACCGACATTTTGGGGTTTCCCGCCATCAGCCTGGAAAACATGCTCGGCTACGTCCCCGACCGCACTGTTCTGCTCCATGCCATCCTCACCAACATCATTGCCCTGCGCCCGCACATGGGCACCGATTCGTTCCTCGCCTCGTGGGAGAAAAAACTTGCATATTACGGCAAACAGGTGCGGGTGGAGATGGGAGGCGAGAAATCCGTCTCAGGCAAGGTGATTGGGCTGGAGTCGGATGGCAGTTTGAAGATTCGCGACGACAATGGCAAAATCATTCCAGTACGTTTCGGGGATGTGCGTCTGCGGCTGTTCGCATGATATACTTTGCGCCGAGGTAAATCATGTTCGATAACCTGCGTGACCTTGCTGACGATAACCTGTACGAAGAAGATCAAAAACAGGATGCGCTCTTCGAAGATGCCGGGGAAATTGAGACGCCTGTTTCCACACCTGCGCCGAAAAAAAGACGACAGGGCAAGTTCCTCGGCATGACGGCGCCTCAGCGTTTCGTTCTTTCCGTCATGTTGATGTTTACGGTGCTTCTGCTTGGCATGCTTGCCATGTTCGTCTTCGGCAAAATGTCCATCGCCTTTTAATCGCCTCGAAATGGCGGCAGGCGATATTTCACCCCCTCACGGTACGTAAAACTTTGGATAACAACGAACCCCGGCACAGGTTTGTGCCGGGGTTCGTCTTTCAGGCAACTGCGCTTACCGCGATGACGGACGCGCGCTCAACAAGCGGTACACCATTTGCCCCACCTCCACCGTAGAGACAATGATGATGATGGTCAGCACAAGCATGGGGATGACATTCCCCAGCGTGGTGAACAACTGCGCCGAACCTTCCAGCGGCGTGCCAGCCAGTTGTTCCGCCTTCAGGGCAACCAGGTCGGGACCTTTCAGCATGATCACCGCCAGCGCTATCCCCGCCAGTTCCAGGATGATGTTGACAATCCGCAGTCCCGCATTCCACCATCCCTGACGGAGCAGGTACACGCTGAAGCCAATTTGCAGAAGGATCAGGGCATTGATCCACGGCAGGTAACCAAAGAACGCATCCGAAAGGACGGGCGAGATGAACACCCAGTTGTTTTCGTCGAAAAAACCGATGCCGATGATACCGGGATACAGATTGAAGACAATCAGGAACAGCGTCAGGAAAAAGATGCCCACAATCTGCTCGCCGAAACTCACGCGATCCGGGTCGGGTTCCTTCGCCAGGTCGGCAGGGTTCCATTCCGCCGCATCTTTCTCGAAATCCTTTGCCGGCAGCACCCGTTCCAAAATGGCAAACAACAGCACGATGTTCCCGAACGCGGCAATCAGCCCGCTGAACAAATCCAGCGCAGACCGCCCAAGCGTGTTGAGAAATTCGGGTCCCGTCAGGCTGGAGCGCGACAGGCTGAACGCCAGCCCCGCCAGAGCAAGGGCGAAGAGAACCGCCATGACAATTTTGAGGACCAGTTCAAAGGTCGGGTAGAGACGCGGACCAATCAGATAGCGCGGTCCGACGTAGGATTCGGCGACTTTGCGCGGCTCTCCGTATTCCTTCAGCAGTTGGATGACTGCCGCCTCATCCGCCGCCCCAGCCTGCCCCCGTTCCTCGAGCATATCCTCCAGCGTGGACTTCAACTCCTTCTCGATATCCGCACGCTGACTGCGCGGCAAATGCTTGCCGACTTCCGCCACATATTTATCCAAGAGATTCATTTTTGCCTCCTCTGACGTTTGGAAACGTCAATTACGCTAACATTTTTTGCATGGTCGCCGCCAGGGCAGACCATTCTTTTTTGAGTTTTGCCAGCACCGCCCTGCCTTGCGGGCTGATGACGTAATACCGGCGCGGACGGGCTTCGTCCACGATGCGCCAGTCGGACTGTAACAGTCCCTGCGACTCGAGCCTGCGGAGCAGGGGGTAGAGCGTGCTTTGGTCAATCTCCATCCCCTGCTCGGAGAGAGCCTTGAGCAAAGAGTAGCCGTATTGCTCCTCGCTCAATTGGCTCAACACCGCCAGAGACAGGATGCCGCGCCGCAGTTCCAACAACATGTTTTGTACAAGTTCATCGTTTTCCATAGGTCACCTTACGGTTCATATAATACTGTATTTCATACAGTATGTCAAGGGTGAAAGTACAGGGCGACAAAACGTCCCGAAGGTTTGAATCTTCGGGACGTTGGGCAAATCTCATTTATCGTTTTTCTCGCGCCACTGTTCCAGCCTGCGCAAAAACCTGTACACGGGCGGTCCAATCAACCATGCAACGAGAAGCAGAATCAACACCGCTTCCCGCCAGCCAATCGCCAGCACAGGCTGACAGGCAAGCACGCCCAATATCAGTGCAGAACCCCCCGCCCAAAGTTCTTTTTTCATTGGATTACTTCAACATCGGCATCTTAATGCCGTGACGCTTCGCCGCCTCGATGGCGATTTCGTAGCCCGCGTCGGCGTGTCGGACTACGCCCATGCCTGGGTCGGTCGTCAGGACTCGTTCCAACCTCCGAGCCGCTTCGGGAGTCCCATCCGCCACGATGACCTGCCCGGCGTGCTGGCTGTACCCCATCCCCACCCCGCCGCCGTGATGGAACGACACCCACGTCGCGCCGCCGACGGCGTTGATGAGCGCGTTGAGGATCGCCCAGTCCGAGATGGCGTCCGAACCATCTTTCATCGCTTCGGTTTCGCGGTTCGGCGAAGCGACCGAACCCGAGTCGAGGTGGTCGCGCCCGATGACAATCGGCGCTTTGACCTTGCCGCTGGCGACCAGTTCGTTGAACTTCAAACCTGCCTTGACGCGTTCGCCATATCCCAGCCAGCAGATGCGGGCGGGCAACCCCTGGAACGGCACTTTTTCGCGCGCCATCGTCAGCCAGCGTTTGAGATGGTCGTCTTCGGGGAACAACTCCATGATTGCCCGATCGGTGACGTAAATATCTTCGGGGTCGCCGGAGAGCGCCACCCAACGGAAGGGTCCCTTGCCTTCGCAAAACAGCGGGCGGATGTAGGCTGGCACGAAGCCAGGGAACTCGAAGGCGTCCGTCACGCCGTTGTTGTACGCCTGCTGACGGATGTTGTTGCCGTAGTCGAACACTTCCGCGCCGGCGCGCTGGAATTTCAACATGGCGCGCACGTGCTGCGCCATCGAGTCCATCGCCATCTTTTTGTACTTTTCGGGGTCAGACTTGCGCAACTCGTTCGCAGCAATGACCGACAAACCCGACGGCACATACATCAACGCCTCATGCGCGGACGTCTGGTCTGTCACCACATCCGGAACGACTCCACGCTCCGCCAGTTCGTGATAAATATCTGCCGCGTTGCCAATGAGACCGATGGATTTGGGAACCTGTTTGTCCTTGAACTCTTCCACCAGCGTCATTGCTTCTTCGAGATTGTCCAACACCATATCCACGTAGCCGATGGCGCGGCGGCGCTCGGCGCGTTCGGGGTCCACCTCCACGATGAGACCCACGCCCTCGTTCATGGTGATTGCCAGCGGCTGAGCGCCGCCCATCCCGCCGAGACCTGCCGTGAGGACAAACTTCCCTTTCAGCGAGCCCCAGCCTTTGAGTTTGGCGAGCGCGCCGAAGGTCTCGTAGGTGCCTTGCAGAATCCCTTGTGTGCCGATGTAGATCCACGAACCGGCGGTCATCTGCCCGTACATGATGAGTCCCTTTTTGGCGAGTTCGTCGAAGTGCTCCCAGGTCGCCCAGTGCGGCACAAGGTTGGAGTTGGCAATCAGCACGCGGGGCGCGTCTTTGTGCGTCTTGAAAATCACCACCGGTTTGCCCGATTGGACGAGGAGCGTTTCGTCCTCTTCCAGGTTTTTGAGCGATTCGAGAATCGCGTCGAACGATTCCCAGTCGCGCGCGGCTTTTCCGCGCCCGCCATAGACGACGAGTTCTTCGGGCTTTTCCGCCACTTCGGGGTCGAGGTTGTTTTGAATCATGCGGTAGGCGGCTTCGCTGAGCCAGTTCTTACAGGTGAGATGAATGCCCCTCGGGGCGCGTACAGTTCTAGGTCCAGACATGATGCGTCTCCTTGTCGAATGAAAAATCCCTCCCGGCAATTATACGACGGGAGGGATGTCCATCTGCAGAATATGTTATGGGGTAATACGCTGAACCGAATCTCCGATTTGTTTCAAAACAGGCATAAGTTCGGCGGAAAATTGCTGGAGGGTCGCCAGTTGGACCATGATCAACTTGCCGCCCGATTGGAATAAGAGTGTGCCGGAGCGCACGCGGACACGAGTCCCGACTGCGGTGGGGGAAGCCTGCTCGAATTCGAACACCGCAACTTCCACGCCTTGCGGGTTTGACGCCGCAGGCTCGAAGGCAGAGACGATTTTTGCACCTCCCTGCTTCACGGACTCTTCCAATGCTCCGCTGACAAAGTCCAGAGGCATGGAAGAGAGCAGGCGATCCTCAATGGCAATTACGGTGATGTTGGTTGCAAAACCGTTCGTGGTGTATTTGTTATTCTTGTTGATGGCAATCAATCGAACGACATTCGGGTCCAGTTGGCTGAAGGTTTCGGCGATGCCTTTGATATCCGGGTTGTCTTTGGAAAGTTCCTGAAGGATGCCGGCAATATCTTCTGTGGTAATGGGAATTGCCGCCCAGTTATTCGGGATGACCATTTGGAATTTGTTATCATAGTCTGTGAACAGGGTCGAGCCGTCTGCCTGTTTTTCGCTGCGGACGCCCGTCGGCTTGGGTGTGGGAGTTAGGGTCTTTGTGGGTGTGGGAGTAAAAGTAGGCGTGGGACTTGGCGTGAATGTAGGAGTGGGGGTGAAGGTGAGGGTGGGAGTGGGCGTTTGGGTGGCTAATATGTTCGCCAGGTCAACAGTTCCGCAGGATAGTGCGGTCAGCGCCAGGACGCCCAAGAAGGATAACATACGGAATAGATGTTTTTTCTTCATCGCAACCTCATTTCTCCTGTTCTTAAAAAAATAATCCCCCCTCCGCCCCTTCCGGAGGAGGAGTGACAAACGTTGTTTATGCCGGTTTTGCCAGCAGGTCGGCAAAGTTGGTGCCTTTCAAGCGCCGTACCAGTTCCTCCTGCGCGTCGCACCAGACCGGCTTGATCGGGCAGTCTTTGTCGAAGGCGCAGGCTCCGCTCTCTCCCACGCATTCGTTCAACTGGATGGGACCGTCAATCGCCTCCACCACTTCCAGCAGGGTGATGTCTTTGGGGTCACGGGCGAGCGTCACGCCGCCGCGTGCGCCGCGCGAAGTGTGGAGCAGCCCCGCAATCGAGAGCTGTGAAATGATCTTCGCCAGAAATGAGGGCGGGATGTTTTGTTCTTTGGCAATTGCGCTGGTGGCAGAACGTTCAGAATTCCCCGAGCGCGCCAGGTGTAACACCGCACGCACCGCATAATCTGCCTGACGAGTGATTTGCATGGCAACCTTCCTTCCATTTCGTGCTAAAAAGTAGATAATCCCTGTCTCTTAACACGATTTTATGGTTTATGCAAACGACAAACAAGTGATAGAGGTCACAGACGAATTATGACCTTTTACTCCAAATTAAAATAACATGAAATGCGTTTGTGTGCAATCTTCATTTGTGAGACAAGAGATTTAGGCTCATGGGGAATTCGTGCGCAGACGTTAGAGAACGTTCACTGCGCGCTGGCGGTTTTGCACATTCCTTACAGATGAGCCGCGGTTTATACCGGAACAACCCCGCGTAACACCCAAAAAAAGAGCGGGCAAAACCCGCTCTCAACTAATCGGTAATTGCCAGGTTGCCAGCCGCCATCTTGACGATGATGTTCAGCGTGGGACCCTCTCCGCTTTGGGTGTAAACATTGCTGTTCTGCGACCAGTTGGAACTCAGGCTGACGCCCGTCAGCGCGCTATCCACCGTCACTTTGGCATTTACGCCTTTGGGGATGACCAACTGCACACTGCCCGCCCCCACCGAAATGTCCACTGTACCGTCACGCTTTAACTCGCCGCTGAAGTCGAGTCTATAGTCGCCGGCGCCGCCGGAAAAAATCAGCGTGGAAAAGTTCGCGTTGGCGAGTCCGCTCAGGGTCACGTTGGAGGCGCCCGTCTCATAACGCAGAACAGACATCTCGCTGAGATTCGGCTCCGAGAAAGACAATTCCACCTGCGCCGCGCCATCCTTGACCGTCAGGCTGGTGAGCGTCAGCCCGCCCAGTTCGAATCTGCCGCTGTATGCGCCGGCGTTGATGCTCAGGTCGAGCGGCGTGCTGCCCAGTTTCAAATCCCACTGGTTTTTGATGTCGTTGAAATTGGCGATGTTCTTCAGGCTGCCCTGCTTGATTTCGACGCTGCCCTCGCTTTGGATGATTTCGGGCTTGAGGCTTGGGACGTTATAGACCGCTGTGCCTTCTACAAGACCTTTCGCGCCGGGGGATAGAGTCAACGAGCCCGCGCCGAACGAGAGGGTCAAACGCATCTCACTGGACCCCGAACCTGCCACCGCGATAGATTCCTTCACCTCCGCCCCCGGCGTGACGCTTTCAGGCAGGTTGACGTCGAAGCCGCACGCCAGGCTTGCAAGGGCAAGTATAAGAATTGCTGAAACGATTTTTGCGTTCATGATGTATCTCCTTCTGCGTCTAATTACGGGCGGGAGTGCCATTGGTTGCAAGGAAAGAAAAACCCTCTCCCAGCGGAAGAGGGCAATAGGGCGGCTTTTCGTCATTTTCGTCACTTCGACAATGCAGGCGATTTCAACGCCGCGTTCAGCGCCTCATGCACTGACCGTACCTCGACGACCTCGATGCCCTTTGGGTAGCCTTCGCCTTTCCGTAAAGCCTTCGGCACGATGGCAGTTTTGAACCCCAGTTTGGCGGCTTCCTTCAGCCGCGCCGGCATTTGACCGGGCATGCGCAGTTCGCCCGCCAGCCCAATCTCGCCGATGAGCACCGCATCCGCTTTGACGGGGATGTCTCGCCACGAGGAGGCGATGGCAACGGCAATGGCAAGGTCGGCGGCGGGTTCGTCAATTTGCAAGCCGCCCACCACGTTGACGAAAATATCCTGTTCAGCGAGTTTGAACCCGGCGCGGCGGGTCAGCACGGCGGCAATGAGGAGCAGGCGGTTGAAGTCCACGCCGTTGGCGGTGCGGCGGGCGTTGCCGAATTGCGTGGGCGAGGTCAGCCCTTGAATTTCGACGAGGATGGGGCGCGTGCCTTCCATCGTCACCGCAATGGACGAGCCCGCCGCGTTGACCATCCGCTCGGCGAGGAACGCCTCGGAGGGGTTGGGCACTTCGATCAGCCCGCCCTCGCGCATTTCAAAGACGCCCACTTCGGAGGTGGCGCCGAAGCGGTTCTTGACCGAGCGCAGAAGGCGGTATGCTTGAAAGCGGTCACCTTCGAGGTAGAGGACGGTGTCCACGATGTGTTCCAGCACGCGCGGGCCGGCGATGGCGCCCTCTTTGGTCACATGCCCGATAATGAAGACCGAGATGCCGCTGGTCTTTGCCAATTCGCGCAGTTGAGAGGAACACTCGCGCACTTGACTGACCGACCCGGCCGAGGAATCCAGTTCGGAGAGGTAAACCGTCTGAATGGAGTCGATAATCAACAGGTCGGGCTTGGTTTCGTTGATGTGGTTGAGGATGACTTCGAGGTTGGTTTCGGTGACGAGCAGGAGGTTCGTCGGCAGGTCTCGTTTGCCGTTCAGGCGCACCGCACGCATCTTGATTTGCCGCTCCGATTCTTCGCCCGAGACGTACAACACGCGCTCCCGGTTCGCCATTTCCATCGCCATTTGAAGCATGAGCGTGGACTTGCCGATGCCCGGGTCGCCGCCGACCAGCACGATGGAGCCGGGCACGATGCCGCCGCCCAGCACGCGCGCGAATTCGCCGATGGGCAGGTGGATGCGGTCTTCGGCGTCAGCGGAGACGTCGCTAATGGGGCGGGGAACAGACCTCCCCGTCAGCCCGCGAACCGTCTTTGTCTTCTGCGCCGATTCGTCGTGGACGACTTCTTCCACCATGCTGTTGAACGATCCGCATTGGGGACATTTTCCCATGTAGGAGGCGGCAACCCGCCCGCATTGCTGACAGACGTAACGTGTTTGAGTCTTTGGCATGTCACTTCTCCCCCTTTTCCGCAGGAAAAGGGAAATCCATTTGCTGGTTATTTGATAATTCCCCGGTCGTCCAAAAACTCAACGGGGTCTTTATCTTTGCCGTGTTCCCACATGAGGGAATAAAACCAGATGCCGCTTTCCCCAATCCAGAAGTCGGCGGGGGTAAATGTCATGTTCGAGTCGGCGGGTATCTTGTCGCTTTCGGGTGTGTATTCCGCCTGCCAGCCGAAAAGTTCTCCCCGCCAATGTTTCCCTAATTTGTGCAGATGCTCTGCAAAGGCTTTGACTTCCCTCAAATCGGGAACTGCCAGAGGAAGAATGGGTTCGTAGCCTGCATGGGCGGGAATTTTCGCTTTAACCGTTAACATATTTGCCTTTCTCCTCACTCCAGGCGCTCAAGAGAAATTCCAGATTGTCCTGAATAATTCGCTCAATATCGCGCAGGTCGCTTTTTCGGAATTTACCTTCGCGTGCAATCTTCACAGGGTCGAGCCAGAATTTGGCTTCATTACCTTCCCTGGTGACGTGAACGTGAGGAGGCTCATTGACCAAATCTGCCTGATAAAAAAAGAATTTGTAGCCAGCCACGCGAAGGACAACAGGCATGAAAACTCCGTAACGATAAAAGTATTATAGCACCTTCATTCACCCCATTGCCGCATAGACCTGATTCAACAACTCCAAAAACTCCCCGGCCGGGCGCTCCTTCAAAATCTCCTTGCGCGAGTCGCGGTCGAGCGTGCGGAGCAGAAGATACTGCACCGCATACTTGCGGAACAACCGCTGACCGTCCTCCTCGCCATAGAACTGCACACTCTTCTGCAAATGCTCGCGGACGGTTTCCTGCACCATCTGCGGCGGCACCTGTTCGCGGTCCAGCCCGGCAAAGATCCACGGGTTGGCAATTGCGCCGCGCCCAATCATCACCGCGTCGCAGTTCGTGTGCTGTTTCATGCGCTGGATGTCGGCGAGGGTTCGCACATCGCCCGAGCCGATGACGGGAATTTTCACCAGCGACTTGACCTCGGCAATCGCGTCCCAATCGGCGCTGCCGCTGTAGCGCTGTTCCTTCGTCCGCCCGTGAATGGCAACCAGCGAACCGCCCTCTTCCTCCACAATGCGGGCAATCAACTTATAGTTTTTGTTTCTCTCCCAGCCGAGGCGCATTTTCCCCGTCACCGGGACGCGCAGCGCACGCACCAGTTTGCGGAACGTGCGCGCCACCTTGACCGGCGTCAACATCATGCCCACGCCCGCGCCGCGGTCTGCGATGGTTTTGGCGGGGCACCCCATGTTGATGTCAATGATATCGGGGTTCAACTCCTGCACCTTGAGCGCGGCTTTCAAAATCAGGTCGGGGTCGTCGCCGTAAATCTGAAACACGATGGGGCGCTCCGCCTCCTCGAAATACAACCGCTTGGCGGGTTCCTTCGAGCGGCTCAAAATCTTCTCCACCTTCACGAACTCGGTGTAACTCATGGCAGAGCCGAGCCGGCGGCACAGCGAGCGGAAGGGCCAGTCGGAGTAACCGTCCATTGGCGCCAGAACCGTATCGCCATACACAGGCACATCGCGCACGTAAAATTTGGGAAGCGTTGTCTCGTCCATAAAACGGACAAAGTATAACAAAATTTTTATGATACGATTTCAGCCATGAACGTTTCGCAAATCACCGACCACCTTTTCATCGGCGGACAGCCTTCGATGAAAGACTATGACCGCCTGCGCGAACTCGGGATTCGACTCATCATCAACATGCGCTTCTCACGCGGACCTCAGCCTGATTCTCACCCCCAACCCATTTCCACGCTCTGGCTCCCCTCCATAGACAGCCCGTTCTTCCCCATCTCCATCCGCAAACTGATTCGCGGAGCGCAAGCCGCCCTCGAAACCATCCGCGCGGGAGGCGGCGTCCTCGCCCACTGCGCCTACGGACGTCACCGCAGCGTGGCGATGGGCGCCTGCATCCTCATCGCCCAGGGATACGACCCGCGCCAGGCGATGGACCTCATCGTCCGCCGCCGACCCGCCGCCGACCCGTACGCCTTTTATATCCTGCCGCGCATCCTGAAGTTTGCCGAACTATGGAACGGCTGACTCTTTCACGTCCGCGCCGCGCCGGCTGATTCGCAAGCAGTACACCCGCGAATTCAATCCCGCCTGCGCGAAGGCGCGCCTTGCCGCCTCGCCGATGGCTGAATCCGCCGCCGCCGAAAACGCAATCAGGCTCGGACCCGCCCCCGACAATGCCACAGCCGAAGCGCCAGCCTTTTTCATTGCCTGCATGGCATCCTGCCCGCCGGGAATCAACGGCAGGCGATACGGTTGATGAAGTCTGTCATCCATTGCTTCGCCCAGCATGCGCAGGTCGCCGCGGCGAAACGCCTCGGTCACCATCACCGCGCGGCTGAGGTTGTGGATGGCGTCCAGCCGCTCGATGCGGGCAGGCAAAACGGCGCGCGCCTGGGCGGTGGGGAAATCGAACTCGGGCAGTACAACAGTGACATGGATGGGAGACCGCCGGCTGGCAAGCGTCAGCCGCAAAGAGACAATATGGTCATCCTGGGCAAACGAAGCCGCCAACCCGCCCAGCAGGGCAGGCGCCACGTTATCGGGATGTCCCTCCAGTTCAACGGCAAATTTGAGAATCTCCTCGCGCGAAAAGGGATTCCCCAACAGCGCGTTTGCGCCGAGCAGCCCCATCAGCGTGGCAGCGGAACTCGAACCCAGCCCCGATCCCAGCGGCACACGGTTCATACATCTGATTTGCAGACCCGGGCAGGGTGTGCCAGCCCGCCTGTAAATCAACAATGCCGCTTTTGCCACCGCGTTGCTCTCATCCAGCGGCAGTACCTCCCTGCCCTCGCCCCTCACTTCGACCTTGATTCTCCCGTCTGCGGCGGGACGGAATTCAGCCCGATTCCACAAATCGAGCGCCAGACCGAGCACGTCGAAGCCCGGCCCCAGATTGGCTGTGGTGGCAGGGACTTTGACAACCACCCGCGCGGGGCGGGAGGCTGAAGGCGCTGGACGCTTCATCCCAAAATCACCCCTTCCAACGCATCCAGGTTCGGCGGCACAACGAGCGGCTTTTGCATCTCTCGGGTGACGATTTCCGGGTCCTTCAACCCGTGACCTGTGCAGACTGCAACCACGCGCTTCCCTTCCACGTTCAATTTACCGCTCTGCACTTGATCCGCCAGCCCTGCAAGTCCCGCCGCCGAAGCCGGCTCCACCCAAATGCCCTCGAGGCTTGCCAGCATTTTTTGCATGTTCAAAATTTGTTCGTCGCTGACGGCGATGATCCTGCCGTTGGATTCTTGCGCGGCTTGAAGAGCCTGTTCGCCGCGCGCCGGCTTGCCAATGCGGATGGCGGTTGCGACGGTTTCGGGTCTCTCAACGGGATGTCCCAGCACGAGCGGCGCGGCGCCTGCCGCCTGCACGCCCAGCAGGCGCGGCAAGCCGCTGGATTTCAAGTCGTTGTATTGTTTGAACCCTGCCCAATATGCGGTGATATTGCCTGCATTCCCTACCGGCAGACACAACCAATCCGGCGCGGACTCGAGCGCGTCGCAAATCTCAAAAGCGGCGGTCTTCTGCCCTTCGATGCGGTAGGGGTTGATGGAATTGACCAGGCAGATGGGATGCTTGTTCGTGATTTCAACCACCATCGTCAGCGCGTCGTCGAAGGAGCCGTCAATTTGAATGACCTGCGCGCCGTAGGCAATTGCTCCCGCCAGTTTTCCCGCCGCGACCTTTCCCTGCGGAATCAGCACAATGGATTTCATCCCTGCGCGCGCCGCGTACGCCGCGGCGGAGGCGGCGGTGTTGCCCGTTGAGGCGCAAATGACCGTCTGTGCGCCGCGCCCAAATGCCTCGCTCACAGCCGCCGTCATGCCGCGATCCTTGAAGGAGCCGCTTGGGTTGAGTCCTTCGTATTTGATGAACAAATCGAATCCGCCGCCGAGTTGGCGGGACAAATTGTCGGCGCGAATCAAAGGCGTGTTGCCCTCGAGCAGGCTGACGGTCCGTGTGTGAGGCGGGAGGTCGAGTAAATGTCCGTATTTGTGGAGAAGTCCCTGGTAAATCATGGGCGCAAGTTTAGCATAAAATCATATCCCATTAATTTTCGCGGATATACTGGAACGGATGAGACGCTTTATCGGTTTATTGTCTGCCATGCTGCTCGCCGCCTGCAGCGGCAAGAGCATGCCTGCCCCGGCGCCGTCTTTCACACCGACAACAACCCTCTCCATCCCAACCGCTTTACCGATTGCGGCTGTGACGCCCTCCCCTCTGCCCGCCCCGTTGCCCACGCAC